>NZ_CP063656.1:1865000-2465000 GCF_015209725.1 Lysobacter ciconiae
CTCGCGCTCGAACCAGTTGGCGCCGGCCCACACGGAGGTGAGCGAGTCCACGATCGGCATCTCGTCATCAGGGGCGAAGGTGCGCACGCGCAGGCGCTGGTTGTGCTGGAACGACAACAGGTGGGCCGCCGCGGCGAAGCGGCGCTTGGGCGCATCGGCGACGCCACTGGGCAGCTGGCCCCAGGCGAAGCGGCCCGGACCGGCGCCTTCCACGCCACGCGAGAAGCCCTCCGAGGACGGCTCGGTGTTCCATTCGTCGCTGCCCCAGGTCAGGTAGTCGACGCCGCTGACGTCGGTCAACTGCTCGTAGCCGAACTCGTCGCGCAGGGCGCGTGCGGTGGCGAGCCACTGCGCGGGCTCGACCTCGATGCCGACCTCGCCGCGCGGCTCGGCGACGGTGACCGTGCAGTCGGTGAAGCGCGCGCGCAGGCGATCGGCGTACGCGGTGATCGACTCACTCATCGCGGACACCGGTCTTGTTGTCGCCAAAGTTGGTGCCGCGGCGGATCTTCTTCTGCAGCTGTAGGATGCCGTACACCAGCGCCTCGGCCGTGGGCGGGCAGCCGGGCACGTAGATGTCGACCGGCACGATGCGGTCGCAGCCCCGCACCACCGAATACGAGTAGTGGTAATAGCCGCCGCCATTGGCGCAGCTGCCCATCGAGATGACCCATTTGGGCTCGGGCATCTGGTCGTAGATCTTGCGCAGCGCGGGCGCCATCTTGTTGACCAGCGTTCCGGCCACGATCATCACGTCGGACTGGCGCGGCGAGGGGCGGAAAATGACGCCGTAGCGGTCAAGGTCGAGCCGTGCCGCGCCGGCATGCATCATTTCCACCGCGCAACAGGCCAGGCCGAACGAGACCGGCCACATCGAACCGGTGCGCGCCCAGTTCCACAGCGCGTCCAGGCTGGTGGTCACAAAGCCCTGCTGCAGCAGCGGGTTGTCATCGCCGGGAAGCAGGATGTCGTCCAGGCGCCCTTCCGGCACCGGGTTGTGCATCAGGCCCGAGATGGTCTCACTCACTCCCATTCCAGCGCTCCCTTCTTCCACACGTAGATGAAGCCGAGCAGCAGCATGCTCACGAAAATTCCCATCTCGACCAGACCGACCACACCCAGGTCGCGGAATACCGTGGCCCAGGGGACGAGGAAGATGATTTCCAGATCAAAGATGATGAACTGGATGGCCACGAGGTAATAGCGCACGTCGAACTGCATGCGCGCGTCTTCGAAAGCCTCGAAGCCGCATTCGTACGGGGACAGTTTTGCCAGGCTCGGGCGCTTGGGCCCCAGCAGGTGTCCCACCACCAGAAGGGCGACGCCAATGCCGCTGGCGACGATAAGAAACAACAAGGTCGGCAGATATTCGCCCAGCACTTCTGTTCTCTCGGCTACACCACGCTCTCGCGTGGCCTTGGCTCGGCGGCACCATCGCTGCCGTGGGCAGCGGCCGATGCCGTTGTCGGTAAAACTGTGGAGTGGTGCCCAAGGGGGGACTCGAACCCCCACGACCTAAGCCGCTACCACCTCAAGGTAGTGCGTCTACCAATTCCGCCACCTGGGCACATCCTCCAGCGCTACGCCTCCTGCTCCGGATCCAACCGCGTGCGGTGGACCCGGCTTCCGGTCATGACGACCGGACACCCGCGCATCCCTGCCGGATGTGACTGACTATCTTATCGCGACCGACCTAGTTTTTGACCGGATCGGACGGTGCCGAATCCGTCGCCTCGGGCGCTGCCGGGGCCGCCGGGACATCCGGCGCCACCGCCGGAGCGGTGGGCTGCGCCGGAGCCGCTTCGGGGACGGCCGGCGCGCTGGACGCCGGATCGACCGGCACCTGCGACATCACACCCAGACCCTGACCGGCAGTCGTCGGACCAACGGCCAGATGGGTCGCCTGCCAGGCCATGAACATGGCGATCACGAAGAAGGAGATCGCAAGCCACTTGGTGGCCTTTGACAGAAAGCTCGACGCGCCGCGCGCGCCGAACACCGTCGCGGAGGCGCCGCCGCCAAAGCCCGCGCCGGCTTGCGCGCCGGAACCGCGCTGCATCAGGATCAGCACGATCATGGACGCGGCGATCAGCACATAGATGACGTTGAGGAACAACAGCATCGGAAGACTCTTTGGTCAGTTGCCCGGGCCAGGCCCGGAACAGGTCAGGATGCCAGCGCGGCTGCGATGGCGTTGAAGTCGGCGGCCACCAGGGACGCGCCGCCTACCAGGCCGCCGTCGACATCCGCTTGTGAGAACAGGGCGGCGGCATTGTCGGCCTTTACGCTGCCGCCGTACAGGATCGGAAGCGAGCCAGCGATTCTATCATCCTGCGAAGCGACTCCGCTACGGATGAATGCGTGCACCGACTGCACCTGCTCGGGGCTGGCGGTCTTGCCGGTACCGATCGCCCATACCGGCTCGTAGGCGACGATGGCCCCGTCCAGCGCCTTGGCGCCGTCGACCAGCAATGGCGCCAGTTGCTCCTGCAGGCGCGCCTCGGTCTGGCCGTCCTCGCGCTCCTGCAGGCTTTCGCCCACGCACAGGATGGGAACGATGCCTGCCGCCTTGGCGGCGCGGAACTTGGCGGCAACCAGTTCGCTGCTCTCGTGATGGTACTGGCGGCGCTCGGAATGGCCGACCAGGCAGTAGCCAGCGCCAACATCGGCGAGCATCTGCGCGGAGATCTCGCCGGTGTAGGCGCCGCTCGCATGCTCGCTGACGTCCTGGGCACCAAACTCCAGACCCTTGTCGGCGAAACGGGCGATCAACTCGGCCAGGTACACCGCCGGCGGGATGATGATGCGCTGGACGCCGGGGGCAGCTTCGGCGGCGACCGCATCCAGCAGCTCGGCGGAGAATCGGCGATCCCCGTGCAACTTCCAGTTACCAGCGACAATCCTGCGACGTGCCATGCCTATCCCCGCGTGTGAAAGCCGGGATTCTACCGCACGGCGCCCGGGAGGGGTCTGGACGACTACTTGAGCTTGATCTCGCGCAGCCGCTCTTCCAGGTATCCCTGCGCGGTGATCGGCTCGGGGTACCGGCTCGGGTTGTCGGCGGTCACCGTGCCGGGCAGCACGTCGATCAGGAAGTCGGGGTTGGGATGCAGGAAGAACGGCGTGGAGTAGCGCGGCTGGCGCGCCTTCTCGCCCTTCGGATTGACCACGCGGTGGGTTGTGGACGGATAGACGTGGTTGGTCAGCCGCTGCAGCATGTCGCCGATATTGACCACGATGGTGTCGGCGTCGGCGGTGAAAGGCACCCACTCGCCCGCGCGCGAAAGCACCTCCAGGCCCTCCGCGCTGGCGCCGACCAGCAGGGTGATCAGGTTGATGTCCTCGTGCGCGCCGGCGCGCTCGTTGGGCACTTCAAGGCTGGTGATGGGCGGATAGTGCAAGGGACGCAGGATCGAGTTGCCGCTGTCGATCTTGTCGTCGAACCAGTGCTCGTCCAGGCCGATGTGCAGGGCCAGCGCGCTGAGCACCTTGGCGCCGAGTCGGTCCAGCGACTGGTACAGGCCGTAGGCGACCTCGCGGAACTCCGGCAGTTCCTCGGGCCATACGTTGGGGGGCATGGAGTCGGCGTAGCGCGAGTCGCGCGGGATCTCGCGGCCGACGTGCCAGAACTCCTTCAGATCGAAGTGCTGCGCGCCCTTGGCGGTCTCGATACCGAAGGGGGTGTACCCGCGGGCGCCACCGCCGCCGGCGACGTGGTACTTCCGCTTGACGTCCTCGGGCAACGCGAACAGGCGCTGGAAGACGTCGTAGCTGCGGTCGACCTGCGCCTGCCCGATGCCGTGGCCGCGCACACCGGCGAAACCCCACTGCCGATAGGCGGCGCCCAGTTCGGCCACGAACGCGTCGCGCTGGACGGGATCGTCGAAGCGGCTGATGTCGAAGATCGGGATACGGGTCGTGCTCATGGCGTCTGCAACCTCATCGAAAGTAGCGGGATCCGGTCGTGGCCGGCTGCGGCCTATTGGGCCGCCTCGTGCACCGCGCCGGCCAGGCGGTCCAGGGTCGACTGCATGAGGGCATCGTCATCGGCCTCTACCGTGACGCGGACCACCGGCTCGGTGCCGGACGCGCGCAGGAACGCGCGGCCGCGTCCGTGGACGGCCTGCTGGGCTTCGGCCAGGGCGGCCTGCACGGAGGGCATTTCGGCGGGCTTGACGCCGTCGGTGCAGCGCACGTTCACGGTTTTCTGCGGCACCCGGTCCAGGCCGGCCAGCGCCTGCTTCAGGCTGATGCCGCGGCAGCGCAGCACTTCCAGCACCTGCAGCGCGCTGACGATGCCGTCGCCGGTGCTGGTGCGGTCCACGCACAGCAGATGGCCGGACGCCTCGCCGCCCAGCACGCCGCCATGCTCGACCAGCTTCTGGTGCACGTGGCGGTCGCCGACCTTGGCGCGCAGGAAGTCGATTCCACTTTGCTCGAAGGCGCGCTCCAGGCCGTAGTTGGTCATCAGCGTGCCGACCACCGGGCCCTGCAGCCGACCGCTCGCGCGCCAGTCGTTGGCGAGCACGTAGATCAGGTCGTCGCCGTCGTGCACGGTCCCGTCGGCGTCGACGAACATCACCCGGTCGCCGTCGCCGTCAAAGGCGATGCCCAGGTCGGCGCCGGTGCTGAGCACGCGCTCTGCCAATGCCTCCGGATGGGTCGTGCCCACGCCGTCGTTGATGTTGAGCCCGTTAGGATCCACCCCGATCGTGTCCAGTTTGGCGCCCAGCTCGCGCAGCACCAGCGGGCCGAGCTGATAGGTCGCGCCGTGCGCGCAGTCCAGCACGATGTGCATGCCGCCCAGGTCAAAGCCCTTGGGTACCGAGGTCTTGCAAGCCTCGACATAGCGGCCGATCGCGTCGCGGGTGCGTGCGGTCTTGCCCAGCTCGGCGGACGGCACGGTGCTGAAGCGCTCGTCCAGCGCGGCCTCGATCGCGAGCTCGGTGGCGTCGTCGAGCTTCTCGCCTTCGGCGGAGAAGAACTTGATGCCGTTGTCGTAGTGCGGATTGTGCGAGGCGGAGATCACGATGCCGCCGTCGGCGCGCATGGACCGGGTCAGGTGGGCGACCGCCGGGGTCGGCATCGGACCCATCAGCTGCACGTCCACGCCGGCCGCGACCAGGCCGGCTTCCAGCGCCGCCTCGAACATGTAGTTGGAGATACGGGTGTCCTTGCCGATGATCACGACGGGCTTGCGCCAGGCCCGCCCGGACTCGACCGAGCGCTTGAGCGCGTGGCCGTAGGCGTTGCCCAGGCGCAGCAGGAAGTCCGCGGAAATGGCGCCCTCGCCTACCCGCCCGCGGATGCCGTCGGTGCCGAAATAACGACGTCCCATTACCCGTTCTCCCCGGCGTCGTCCGCTGGCTGCGGCTGGCGCATCATCATGGCGAGCAGGTCCGCCAGCCGGTCACGCATCTCGCGGCGATCGCAGATCTGGTCGATGGCGCCGTGCTCCAACAGGAACTCGCTGCGCTGGAAACCTTCCGGCAAGGTCTCGCGCACGGTCTGCTCGATCACGCGCGGGCCGGCGAAGCCGATCAGCGCCTCAGGCTCGGCGATGTTGATGTCGCCCAGCATCGCCAGCGACGCGGATACGCCGCCGGTGGTCGGATGGGTCAGCACCGCGATGTAGGGCAGGCCCGCGGCGCGCAGGCGGCCCAGCGCGGCGGAGGTCTTAGCCATCTGCATCAGTGAGAACAGGCTTTCCTGCATGCGCGCGCCGCCGGTGGCGGTGAAGCACACCATTGGGCAGCCTGCCTCCAGCGCCGATTCGGCGGCCAGGGCAAACCGCTCGCCGACCACCGAGCCCATCGATCCGCCCATGAACGCGAAGTCGAACGCGCACGCCACCAGCGGGCGCTGCTTCAGCTCGCCCTTCATTGCGATCAGCGCGTCACGCTCGCCGGTGGCTTTCTGCGCGGCCTTGATGCGGTCCGAGTAGCGCTTCTGGTCGCGGAACTTGAGGACGTCGGTGGGGCCGAGCTCGGCGCCGATTTCCGTCGTGCTGCCATCGTCCAACAAGGCGGTAAGGCGGGCCCGCGCGCGGATGGCGCGGTGGTGGCTGCACTTGGGGCAGACCTCGAGGTTTTCCTCGAGCTCGGGACGGTAGAGCACCGCGCCGCAGCGATCGCACTTTTCCCAGAGCCCTTCGGGCACGCTGCGGCGCTTGGCGACGGGCGTCTCGGTCCGGATGCCGGAAGGCATGAGTTTCTTGAGCCAGGACATGCGTTGCGGATTCCCTGTAATTGGTCCGGTGCAATGATCCGGAAGTGTCTGTGTCCGCCCGCGGCCATTCAATGGCAACGGACGGTGCCGGTAGCGTCGGCGAACGCGGCAGTTTACCGCAGGCGTTCGCCGGTCCGTGCCTCAGGTCTGGGGCAGGCGGTCGAGGGCTTCGCGCAGTGGCAGCAGGAACGCGGCAGCGTTGCGCGCGGCATCGGCGGGATCCAGCGCGTCGGCCATGGCGGCGACCAGCGCGCTGCCGACCACCACTCCGTCGGCGTGCACGGCCATGGCCGCGGCGCTGGCGGCGTCCTTGATCCCGAAGCCCGCGACGACGGGCACCTTGTCGAGCGCGCGGATCGCGCGTAGGCGCTCGCCGGCGGCGCCGGTGTCCAGATGGTCGCCGCCGGTCACCCCGGCGTAGGTCACGTAGTACAGGTAGCCGGTGGCCAGCGCGAGCAGGCGCTGCATCCGCTCGGCCGACGTGGTCGGCGCGGCGAGCAGGATCAGCGCCAGGCCGTGGCGGTCGAAGGCCTCGCGGTACTCGACCGCTTCCTCCGGCGGCAGGTCGACCAGCAGCGCACCGTCGATACCGGCGGCAACCGCCTGCTGCGCATACGCTTCCGGACCGCGGATCTCGACCGGATTGAGGTAGCCCATCAGCACCACCGGGGTGTCCTGGTTGTCCTCGCGGAACTGGCGCACGGTCTCGAACACGTAGTCCATGTCGGCGCCGCGGGCGAGCGCGCGCTCGGAGCTGTGCTGGATGGTGGCGCCATCGGCCATCGGATCCGAGAACGGCACGCCGATCTCGATCACGTCCGCGCCGGCGGCGACCAGGGCGTGCATCACCGGCATCGTGGCCTCCAGCGACGGGTCGCCAGCGGTGATGAAGGGCACCAGCGCCTTGCGGCCTTGTGCTTTCAGTGCGGCGAAACGGGCGGCGATGCGGCTCACAGCACCATCCCCTCGCGCTGGGCGATCGTGTGCACGTCCTTGTCGCCGCGACCGGAGAGGTTGCACAGGACGATCGCATCGGCGGGCAACCCGCGTGCCAGCTTTACCGCCTGCGCCACCGCGTGGCTGGACTCCAGCGCCGGCAGGATGCCTTCGGTGCGGATCAACTGGTGGAACGCGGCCAGCGCTTCCTCGTCGGTGATACCCGCGTACTCGGCACGCCCGGCGTCCTTCAGGAACGCGTGCTCCGGCCCGACGCCGGGGTAGTCCAGACCGGCGGAGATCGAATGGGTCTCGATGACCTGGCCATCGTCATCGCACAGCAGGTAGGTGCGGTTGCCGTGCAGGACCCCGGGTCGACCCGCGGCCAGCGAGGCGGCGTGGCGCCCGCTGTCCATGCCCTCGCCCGCCGCTTCGGCGCCGACGATGCGGACCGCGGGATCATTGAGGAAGGCATGGAAGATGCCGATCGCGTTGCTGCCGCCGCCGACGCAGGCGGTCACCGCATCGGGCAGGCGTCCGTATTCGGCGAGCATCTGCGCGCGTGCCTCGCGGCCGACCACGGCATTGAAATCGCGCACCATGCGCGGATACGGATCCGGGCCGGCCACTGTGCCGATGATGTAGAAGGTGTCGGCGATGTTGGTCACCCAGTCGCGCATCGCCTCGTTGAGCGCATCCTTCAGCGTGGCCGAGCCGCTGGTCACCGGCACTACGCGGGCGCCCAGCAACTGCATGCGGTAGACGTTGATCTTCTGGCGCTCGATGTCGGTCGCGCCCATGTACACCACACATTCCAGGCCCAGGCGCGCGGCAACCGTGGCGCTGGCGACGCCGTGCTGGCCGGCGCCGGTCTCGGCGATGATCCGGGTTTTGCCCATGCGGCTGGCCAGCAAAGCCTGGCCGATGGTGTTGTTGATCTTGTGCGCACCGGTGTGGTTGAGGTCCTCGCGCTTGAGCAGGATGCGCGCGCCGCCCACTTCCTCGCTCAGGCGGCGGGCGTGGTAGATCGGGCTCGGCCGGCCGACGTAATGGGCCAGGTCGTCCTCGAAGGTGGCGATGAACGCCGGATCGACGCGTGCGGCGTCATAGGCGTCGGCCAGCTCCTGCAGCGGCCCGACCAGGGTCTCGGCAACAAATCGGCCGCCGAAGCGCCCGAAGTGCCCGTTTTCATCGGGGTACGCGTGGTAATCGATGGGGGTATCGGATGGCAATGGGGAAGTCATGACTCGGTTTCACCGGGGGAGGTTTGGCGACCGCGGCAGTTGCCGCGCGCGGTGTCGGGGCCGTATCGGCAGAGCGGTGGGTTGGACGCGTCAGTCCAGCACGTGGCAGTCGGCGCGGCGCACCTGTTCGACGAAGCGGCGCATCCGGTCGCCATCCTTCAAGCCGGGCGCACTTTCAATGCCGCTGGAGACATCCACCGCCCAAGGCATCGTGGCGATGATCGCATCGAACACGTTGTCCGCGGTCAGGCCGCCGGCCAGCACGAAAGGCTTCTGCACGCCCGCCGGGATGCGCGACCAGTCGAATACCTTGCCGCTGCCGCCGCTGCCACCGGCGCCGTGGCTGTCAAAAAGAAAGCCGGCAGCGCTGGGGTACTGCTGCTGCAAGGCAGCAGGGTGCTCGTTCGCGATCGGGCTGCCCATCGCGATGGCCTTGAGGTAGGGCACGCCGAACGCTCGGCAGAATGCATCATCCTCGCTGCCATGGAACTGCAGCAGGCTGGGACGGATCTGGCGCACCACTTCGCGGACTTCCTCGGCGGGGTTGTCGCTGAACAGGGCGACGGAATCCACCATCGGCGACAGCGCCTGGCGCATGGCGCGCGCCTCCGCCGGGGCGATCCGGCGGCTGCTGCCGTGGGCGAACACGAAACCGATCGCGTCGGCGCCCAGCTCGCAGGCAAGCCGCACGTCGCCCGGCCTGGTGAAACCGCAGAACTTGATCCGGGTGCGAAACAGGGTCCGCTTCAAGACAACGTCCTCAACACTTGCTCCTGATGGCCGGACGTTCCGGCCGCTCCGCGCTTGGCGGGCCCATGAATATAGTCCGGAAGCACGCGCGCGTCGCGCCGCTCACAGGGTGACTTCAGCGGGCAGCTGCCAGTGGGCGGGGTAGCGCGGGCCGATGAACACCAGTCCTGCCGAGGGCGCCGTCGGGCCGGCCCGGCTGCGATCGCGCCCGTCCAGCACCTCGCGCAGCCAGCCGGCCGTACGCTCACCCTGCCCGACCAGCAGCAGGCTGCCGACGATATTGCGCACCATGTGATGGAGAAAGGCGTTCGCCTGGACCTCCACCGTGACCAGGTCGCCCTCGCGCGTTACGGCGATGTGGTGCAGATCGCGGCGCGCGTGCGGCGCCTGGCAGTGCACGGTCCGGAACGCGGAAAAGTCATGTTCGCCGAGCAGATCCTGCGCGGCCTGGTGCATCGCGTCGGCATCCAGCGGTTTGCGCACCCAGCTCAGGTACTGGTGCTGCAGGGCAGGCCGGATCGCGCGATTGAGGATGGTGTAGCGGTAACGCCGCGCACGGGCGGAAAACCGGGCGTGGAACTCGTCGGTCGTGGGCACGCACCATTTCACGCACACCGACGGCGGCAGGTTGCTGGTGGTGCCCAGTACCCAGCCACGCGGGTCACGCTGCGCCGGGCCATCAAAATGCACCACCTGGGTCGCGGCATGCACACCGGCGTCGGTGCGACCGGCGCACACCACGCCAATGCTTCGGCCCGCGACGATGCTGACGGCATGCTCCACCGCTGCCTGCACGGTGGGTTCGCTGCGTCGCCCCGGCTCGTCGCGCCTGTTCAGCCGCTGCCAGCCCGAGAAATTGCCGCCGTCGTACTCCACGCCGAGCACCCAGCGACGCTCTGCCGGCGGGGTCTGCGCGTCCGCGTCAGCCCGCGGGTCGTGCGGGACCGGGTCCGGCAACGTGCCGTTGTCTGTTGGCACCGCTTATCCCAGCTCCCGCAACAGGCGCGTGGCCTGCTGTCGCGCCTCCAGACTGCCGCTGACCTCCAGCTCGCCCAGCAACTGCCGGGCGCTGTCTTCATCGCCCAGGTCGAGGTAGGCACGCGCCAGTTCGAGGCGTTCCATGCCCGGCGCATCGTCGCCACCGAGGGGCGCTGACGGCCGGACTGCCGGCGGGCGAGGCTCGTCATGCGATGCATCGGCAATCGCCGCGGAGGCCGAACGCGGGGGCTCGTCGCCGGCCGCAGTCGCGGCGGCCCCGTGCCACGCGGGGGCCGTAGCAGCAGCGGCCGCGGTCAAATCCGCGTCCTCCGACGTCGGCACGGGCGATTCCGCAAAGGATGGGGATGCTGCTTCCCGGCCCGATGGCACGGCCGGATTTGCGTCGGGGAGATCATCGCCCGCTGACTTGCCCATCGCGGCCGCCGGATGCGCCAAGTTCGGGGTCAGCGCATTGACTTCCGGATCCGCAGTCGCAGCAGCGCCGACAGCGGAACCGGCAGCAAAACCCGGCGCCGGGGTCGAGGACGCGGGCGCCACCGGCGCCCGGAAGCGCGGTACCGAGTCCACGCGTCGGCGCCACCACCAGACAGCCACGAGTGCCAGCACCAGGAGCGTCCCGCCCACCAGCCATGGCACCGCGGAGCCACCTGCCTCGTCCGCCGGGGCGGTCGACTGGGCGGACTGCGCCTGGGCCAATTGCTCCTGCGCGGATGCAAGCTCGGCGTCCTTCATCGCGAGCAGCTTCTGCTGGTCGGACTGGAGTTGCTCGAGGGTATCGATGCGACTCTTGAGGTCGGCCAACTCCGCGTCCCGGGCCGCGAGGGTTTCCGTGGTCGTCTGCAATTCCTGTCGCACCATGTCGCCCTCGCCTCCGGCACTGAGGCCTGATTGGGTACCCGCGCGCGACGCATCACTGGCGCCGGGCGGAACAATTTCCAGTCGCGCACCGTCGGCGGGCGCGACCGCCGGCGCGGCGGCCGCGGTATCGCCCGGATCCTGGGAAGCGTCTCCAGCCGCGTCCGCCACCTGCGGCTGCGGGACCGGCTGCGATGCGACCCGCCACGCGCTGGTCTGTTCGCGCACCTGTGCCGCTGCCTGCGCGGCGGTGATCGCGGCAACCTCATCGGCGGCTGGAATCCGCAAGACCGCGCCCTGCTTGAGCATATGGATGTTGCCGCCGATGAACGCGTCCGGATTCGCCTGCAGGAGGGCGATCATCCGCTGCTGCAGGTTGCCGTCCATTTCCAGACCCGCCGCGATTTTCGACAGGTGTTCACCGCTCTGCACCGCGCCGTAGCGGGTCGGTGGTGACGCCGGTTGCGCGGGCGTCGGGATGGCGGGCACCGGATCGTTCGCCTCCAACGGGCGCTCGTCGCCGGCATCGACATCGGCGGCCGCGGACGGCCGGGTTTGCTCCGCCACAGCGTCGCGGACAATCGCATTGCTCGGCGCCTGGGTCGGCGCCTGGATGGACGGCTGCGCCGACGCAGCCAGCGTGCGCGGCGCGTCCATCAGCGTGGAGTATTCGCGAACCAGCCGGCCCTGGCCCCAGTCGACCTCGACCAGGAAGCTCAGCAGTGGCTGTTCAATCGGCGCCACGCTGGTGACCCGGATCACCGGTCGACCCGCATCGTTGAGCGCCGGCGTGAACTGCAGGTCCGCAACGGCGCCCTGCGGAAGATCCAGACCGATGCGGGCAAATGTCTCCGGCGAGGCGAGGCCGGCGCGCAGGCCTTCCAGCTCGGAGGGATCGCTGGACACGATCATGATCTCGGCCAGCAGCGGCTCGCCCAGCTTGGACTTCAACTGGATCTGGCCCAGCCCCAGCGCCGCCGCGGCCCCACTGGCAAGCATCAGGACCAGCGCCAGCGCGGCGCGCATCAATGGATTCACAGGCACCCCCCTCGATTCCCCTGCCGGGGACTCTAACGGCGCAGGCAGCGCGCAGCAATGCGCGCGCGGGAACGTCATTGACGCTCCGCCACGACCAGTTCGGCCAGCTGTACCGCGTTCAGGGCAGCGCCCTTGCGGATGTTGTCGGCCACCACCCACAGCGACAGGCCACGCGGATGAGAAATGTCCTCGCGGATGCGGCCAACATAGACCGGGTCATTGCCCGAGGCATGGGTCACCGCGGTCGGATAGCCGCCATCGATGTGCTCATCGACCACTTCCAGCCCCGGCTGCGCCCGCAACAGTTCGCGTGCTTCTTCGGCGGTGAGTTTGTCCCTGGTCTCGATGTGCACGGCCTCGGAGTGGCCGTAGAAAACCGGCACACGGACCACCGTGGCGTTCACCCCGATGCGGTCATCGCCGAGGATCCGGCGCGTTTCCCAGACCAGCTTCATCTCCTCGGTGGTGTAGCCGTTGTCGATGAAGTCGCCGCCGTGGGGGATCACGTTGAACGCAATCTGGACCGGATAGACGTTGGACTCGACGCTGCGGAAATTGAGCATGTCGGCAGTCTGCTTGCCCAGCTCGTACATCGCGGCGCGGCCGGTGCCCGATACGGACTGGTAGGTCGCGATGTTGATCCGCTCGATGGTCGCGCGGCGGTGGATCGGCGCCAGCGCCACCATCAGCTGCATCGTGGAGCAGTTCGGGTTGGCGATGATGCCGCGCGGGCGCTCGCGCAGTGCGTCGGGGTTGACCTCGGCGACGACCAGCGGAACGTCCGGGTCGCCACGGAACTCGGAGGAGTTGTCGATGACGACGGCGCCGGCCGCGGCAAATTTTGCCGCGTACTCGCGCGACACGCTGCTGCCGGCAGCAAACAGGGCGATGTCCACGCCGCCGGGATCGAACCCGGCGATATCCAGCACCACCAGCTTGCGCGCGCCGTACTCGAGCTTTTCACCCGCCGAGCGCTCGCTGGCCAGCAGGTGCAGTTCTCCGATGGGGAACTGGCGTTCGGCGAGGATCGCCAGAAGGGTTTCGCCGACCGCGCCGGTGGCACCGACGATCGCGACGTTGACGGGCTTGCTCATGACAGGGCTATCCGGGAATTGCTGTGGGGTGGGGAGGGTTGGCACCTCGACATCACCGCATTGGGCGCGGTGCCGCAGCGCCTGGTCCATCAGGACCGCAGCCACCATCGCCTCGCAGATCGGCGTCGCGCGGATGCCGACGCACGGATCGTGGCGACCGGTGGTGACCACTTCAACGGTATTGCCATGGATGTCCAGGCTGTCGACCGGCAGGCGCAGGCTGGAGGTCGGCTTGAAGGCGACCGAGCAGGTCACGCGCTGGCCACTGCTGATGCCGCCCAGGATGCCGCCGGCATGGTTGGACGCGAAACCGTCCGGGCCCAGCCCGTCGCGATGCTCGCTGCCCTTCTGGCCGATGGCGCCGAAACCGGCACCGATCTCCACGCCCTTGACCGCGTTGATGCTCATCAGCGCGCCGGCGAGTTCGCCGTCGAGCTTGCCGTAGATCGGCTCGCCCCAGCCGGGCGGAACGCCGTCGGCCCAGACATCCACGCGTGCGCCCACCGAGTCGCCGGACTTGCGCAGCGCGTCCATGTACGCCTCCAGCTGCGGGACCTGGGCCGCGTCGGGCCAGAAGAACGGGTTGTCCTCCACCACCGACAGGTCCATCGAGGCCGGGCGGATGTCTCCGAGCTGGGAGAGGAAGCCCTGGATGCGGATGCCATGGCGCTGCGCCAGCCACTTCCTGGCGATCACCCCGGCGGCGACGCGCATCGTGGTTTCTCGCGCACTCGAGCGCCCGCCGCCACGCGGGTCGCGGATGCCGTACTTGTGCCAGTAGGTGTAGTCGGCGTGGCCCGGCCGGAACTGCTCGGCAATCTTCGCGTAGTCGCGGCTGCGCGCGTCGGTATTGCGGATCAGCAGGGCGATCGGAGTGCCGGTGGTGCGGCCCTCGTAAACGCCGGAAAGGATCTCGACCTCGTCGCTCTCGTGGCGCGCCGAGGTGTGCCGCGACTTGCCGGTCGCGCGGCGCTCAAGGTCGTGGCGGAAGTCCGCAGAATCGATCTGCAGGCCCGGAGGACAACCATCCACCACGCAGCCGATCGCCGGCCCGTGGCTCTCGCCGAAGGTGGTTACCGCAAACAGCTTTCCGTATGTGTTGCTGGCCAAATTGGTGCCTCCACGGGGCGACGGCCGGGCCGGGGCCGCACCCGGTACTGATTCAGCCGCGAGCGTCGGCCAGGTCCTTGATCCTCGCATGATGGGCGACCAGATCGGCGCGCTCGGCGACGAAGATCCCCATCTGGCCCACCTTGAACTCCACCCACGCCAGTGGCAGCTCAGGCAGCAGCTCGACCAGCGCGCGCTCCGCCTCGCCAACTTCGCAGATCAGCAGGCCATCGGTCGACAGGTGCTCCGGCGCGTCGCGCAGGATCTTCAGGGCCAGGTCCAGTCCATCCTCGCCGGCGCGCAGGCCGAGCTCGGGCTCGTGGGCGTATTCGGCCGGCAGCGCATCGGTCTCGTCGTGGGTGACGTAAGGCGGATTGGTCACGATCAGGTCGTAGACCTCGCCCTGCAGATCGTTGAACAGGTCGGATTTGCGCAGGCGCACGTTGTCGGCCAGCAGGCGCTGCTGGTTCTCCGCCGCCAGCGCCAGCGCGTCGTCGTCGATGTCCACGCCGTCGACCTGCCAGTGCGGGTGGTAGTGGGCTGTGGCGATGGCGATGCAGCCCGAGCCGGTGCACAGATCGAGGACGCGGCTGACCTCGCGCCCGCCCAGCCACGGCTCGAAACCGGCTTCGATCAGCTCGGCGATCGGCGAACGCGGCACCAGCGCGCGCGGATCGGACTTGAAGCTCAGCCCGGCGAACCAGGCCTCACCGGTCAGGTAGGCGGCCGGGATGCGCTCGTTGATGCGGCGCTCCAGCAAGCCCATCACGCGCTGCTTCTCGTCGGCGGTGACGCGCGAGGCGCCATAGACCGGACTGAGGTCATGCGGCATTGACAGCGCGTGCAGGACCAGCTGGGTCGCCTCGTCCAGGGCGTTGTCGTAGCTGTGGCCGAACGCCAGGCCTGACTCACCCAGGCGGCTGCCGCCGAAACGGATCAGGTCGATGATCGAGATCTGCTCGAACTGGGCGGAGCCGAAATCGGCGCGGTCGACGGTCATGGCGGCAGGCTCTGCGGAAGATCGGCGATTATAGCGGCAGCGGGCGGCTATCATGGCCGCTGATCCGCTCCACCACCGGGCTGTCCATGTTCAACCGCAGCACCCTCGTCATCCTGTTCATCGCCCTGGCCGCCGGGCTCGGATTGCTCGCGTCGAAGCATTTCTTCGGCAAGTCGGCGCCATCGGCGTGGCCGCAGACGAGCGCGGTCAAGCTGTTCGATCCGCCGCGGCCGTTGCCGGACTTCAGCCTGCGCCAGTCCGACGGCACCCAGCTGGTCCCGGGCGAACTCAACGGGCACTGGACGCTGGTGTTCCTGGGGTTCACCCACTGCCCCGACATCTGCCCCCTGACGCTCTCGCAGATGGCCCAGGCGCAGCAGCAGTGGGAGTCGATTCCCGACGCGGTGCGTCCGCGCGTGCTGTTCGTCTCGGTGGATCCGGAGCGCGACACGCCCGACCGCATCGGCGAGTATGCCCATGCTTTCCACAAGGACACCCTGGCGGCGACGGCGGACATTCCCTCGCTGGAGCGGTTCGCCCGTTCGCTGAGCCTGGTGTTCGCCAAGGCGCCGCCGGAAGACGGCGCACCGGCGGACCAGTATTCGGTCGACCACAGCGCGACGATGGCCGTGCTGGATCCGCAGGGCCGCATGTCCGGCGTGGTCCAGCAGCCCTTCGACCCGGCCGCGCTTGCCGCCGACCTTGCCGCATTGACCGCCGCCAGCGCGCCCTGAGAGTCCCATGAGCCTCACCACCCGACTCACCTATGTGCTGCCGCACCGGCTGCTCTCGTCGATGGCGCGCCGCCTCGCCTACTCCGACAACCCGCGCCTGCGCGCCTGGCTGATCGACACGGTCACCCAGCGTTTCGGCGTTGACCTGTCGGAGGCGGCGAAGTCCGATCCGGCCGACTACCCGACCTTCAATGCCTTCTTTACCCGGGCGCTGAAACCCGGCGCGCGCGTTGCCGACCCGGACCCGCGCGTGCTGGTGATGCCGGCGGACGGACGCGTCAGCCAATGCGGCGCGATCACCGCCGATGCCGATGGCAGCGGCCGGATCTTCCAGGCCAAGGGCCAGTCGTTCACCACCGCCGAACTGCTGGGCGATGCCGACGCGGGGCGCGCATTCGACAGGGGAATCTTCGCCACGGTGTATCTGTCACCGCGCGACTACCACCGCGTGCACATGCCCTGGACGGGACGCCTGCGCGAGACGGTGCACGTGCCGGGCCGTCTTTTCAGCGTCGGCCCGGCGGCCGTGCAGCACGTGCCGCGGCTTTTTGCCCGCAACGAACGCCTGGTGTGCCACTTCGATACCGATTTCGGCCCGATGGCCGTGGTGATGGTCGGCGCGCTGCTGGTCTCGGGCGTGGAGACTGTCTGGAGCGGCGAGGAAATCCCGGCCTACGGCACGACCACCACGGTCAAGGACTACCGGGGCGATGACATCACGGTGGAGCGCTTCGAGGAGATGGCCCGCTTCAACTACGGCTCGACCGTGATCGTGCTGCTGCCCGCGGGCGTGGCCGACCTCGCGCCCGGCCTGGGCCCGGAGGCGCCGGTCAAGCTGGGTCAGGCCCTGGCCACCCTGCGACGCTGACTGTGCGGCCCGGCGAACCGGGCCTGCGCGGCCTTACCTGATCGCCCTTCCCGGCTCGCTGGCGACCAGCTCGCGCGCCATGTCCGCGCGCGGCCCGCGAATGCACTGGCGCTTGTAGAGGCCGGCAATCCGCGTGGTCGCCTGCAGGATCGTGCCGGCAGGCAGACGATCGTCGGCCTGGTAGCGCGGGTTGTAATTGCGCAGCGCGCGCATGTAGCCCTCGCGCACGCCACGGTTGCCCAGGCAGATCGTCAACTGGTAGATCGACGCCGGCTGCTCAAGACGCAGCTGCACCGGCTTGGGATCGACCTTGGGCAGCGTCAGGCCGTACTCGTCCGGGTGCAGGAACAGCCATGCCGCCGCGATCACCATCGGCACGTAGTCGCGGGTTTCCGGCGGGAACTGCGCGTACACGTCCGCATCCCAGAAGCCCTTGCCACCCGCCCCCTGGTAGACCCGCAGTGCGCGCCCTTCGCCGCCGTTGTAGGCGGCCAGGGCCAGTTCGATGTTGCCGTTGAGCTCGCGCATCCGCTCGTTGAGATAGGAGACGCTGGCCTCGGAGGCGGCGTAGGCGTCGTAACGGGTATCAAACCCGGTGCCGTCGTCGCCCAGGCCGAAGCGCTTGCCGGTGGCGTACATGAACTGCAGCGGCCCGGCGGCGCCGGCGCGCGAGGTCGAATGGACGCGTCCGTTGGATTCCTTGGCCAGGATGCCAAACAACAAGGCCTCCGGCAGTCCGGCGCGCTCGTACTGCGGCCACATCAGGTGGCGCATGTACTGGTAGTTCTCGTAACTGGTCAGCAGCGCGCCGCGCATGTCCGTCAGCCAGCGGCGGATGCCTTCCTGCACCGCCGGGTTGTACTGGACCATGCGGTCGAAGCGATGGCCGTCGTCGTCCAGCAGGGCTGCCGCTCGAGCGGCCTCGGGCACGTCCTCGGCGAACGAGGTGATGTGGTGGCCGGCGGTACCCGGCGGCAGTTCGTCGAACAGCAGGTCGCTGCCCTCGATGTCGGCGGTCAGCTTGAGCAGCCGTTTGTAGGTGCTCAGCAGCGATGGCACCGAGCAACCGCGCTGGCCCGAGCAGGCGGCGACGACGTCCTCCATGTCCTCCAGTGCCTTGTCGGCCTCGCCGCTGCCGGCCGGATCGGCGTTGCCCATCTTCACCAGCGCCTGCTTGTAGGCGGTTTCGGCAGCCTCCATGCGGGCGGTGATGGCATCAACCGCGGCCTGGTCGCGGCGCGACAGGGCGGTGGCATCCACGGACATCGTCAGCAGGGCGGCGCCGAGAACAGCGGCGAGCAGGCGGGGAACACAGTGTTGTGCGGGCATGGGATCAGGCAAGGGGAAGCGGCATGCAGGGTAGTCTGTGCCGAGCAGGCACCGCAATCGACCGCCTGCACCGCCGCCCGTCAGGCCATAGAATCAGCCGCAGTCCCGCCCTGGAAACCCGCATGCCCACTCTTCCGCCAGTGCTCGTCGGCAAGGCCGTCACCACGCCGCAGTCATTGCCAGAAACCGACGGCAAGGTCTTCCTGCTGCCACGGCTGGGCAACCGCCACGGCCTGGTTGCCGGAGCGACTGGCACCGGCAAGACCGTCACCCTGATGACCCTGGCGGAAGGGTTCTCGCGGATCGGCGTGCCGGTGTTCCTGGCCGACGTGAAGGGCGACGTCGCCGGCCTGGCGGTGCCCGGCTCGATGAACGACAAGCTGCAGGCGCGGATCGACGAGATCGGCGTCGACGACTACACAAGCGAGGGCAGCCCGACCCTGTTCTGGGACCTGTTCGGCAAGCTTGGCCATCCGGTGCGCGCCACGGTCACCGAGATCGGCCCGACCCTGCTGTCGCGGATGCTCGAGCTCAACGACACCCAGTCGGGGGTGATGGACATCCTGTTCAAGGTCGCGGACGACCGCGGCCTGCTGCTGCTTGATCTGCCCGACTTGCGCGCGATGCTCAACCTGCTGGCGGCCGAGCGCAAGACGATCTCCACCGAGTACGGCCTAGTCAGCAGCCCATCGATCGGCGCGATCCAGCGCGCCCTGCTGCGCCTGCAGTCCGACGGCGGCGACCACTTCTTCGGCGAGCCTGCGCTGGAGCTTTCCGACATCATGCGCACCAACATCGATGGCCGCGGAATGATCAGCATCCTCGCCTCTGACAGTCTGATCCTGAAGCCGCGGCTGTATTCCAGTTTCCTGCTGTGGCTGCTGTCGCAACTGTTCGAGCAGTTGCCTGAGGTCGGCGACCTGGACAAGCCCAAGCTGGTGTTCGTGTTCGACGAGGCGCACCTGCTCTTCAACGACGCACCGCCTGCCCTTCGCCAGCGCGTCGAACAGGTCGTGCGGCTGATCCGCTCCAAGGGCGTGGGCGTTTATTTCTGCTCGCAGTTTCCCGACGACGTGCCAGACAACATCCTCGGCCAACTCGGCAACCGCGTGCAGCACGCCCTGCGCGCCTTCACTCCGCGCGACCAGAAAGCGGTGCGCACGGCCGCCGAGACCTTTGTCGCCAACCCCGAGCTGGACGTGGCCAAGGCGATCGGCGGGCTGGGTACCGGCGAGGCGCTGGTATCCACGCTGCAGGACAAGGGCGTACCGATGCCGGTGGAGCGGACGCTGGTGGCGCCGCCCCGCTGCCGCATGGGTTCGATCACCGATGCCGAGCGCGACCAGGTGCGCGCAGGCAGCCCGATCGGTGCCAAATACGACAAGCGCATTGACCGCGAATCGGCCATGGAGTTGTTGGCGCGCAAGGCCGACGCCGCCGCCAGCGAGGCGAACGCTCCCGATGCGAAGCCCATCACCGGGGAGGCCGGCGGGTTCGGCCAGTCCATCCGAGACATTGTCTTCGGTACCAAGCGCCGCCAGGGGATGGTCGAGACCATGGCCAAACAGAGCGCCCGGACCGTGGGCAACCAGGTCGGGCGACAGATCCTGCGCGGCGTCATGGGCGGTCTGTTCGGCGGCAAGAAATGAATCATCCGAAATGACTTACCGGCAACCCAAGGAGCCCATTCAATGACCCGAAACCTGATCGCCCTCGCCTGCATCGCAACACTGGCGCTGGCCGCCTGTTCCCGGGAGCCCGCCGGACTGTCGACTGACACAGCCGCGAACGAAGCCCCCGCGGAGGCGACCCAGCCAGCCGCCGTGGATGTCATTCCCACCGGTGAAGGCCCCGCTTCCACCTTCGACCAGCGCGAGTTTGCCGGGTCGTTCGCCGGCACGCTGCCGTGCGCGGACTGCCCGGGCATGGACGTCACGCTGGTGCTCGAGCCCGACGGCACCTACCGCACCACCCACGTCTATCAGGAACGCCCCGACGGGACCTGGTCCATCGACGGCCACTGGTCGGTCGAGTCCAACGACTCCGTGATCCGCCTGGACCCCAACAGCAAGACCGAAGAGGACCAGCTGTACGGGATCGAGTCCAGGGAGCGCATCGTCATGCTCGACGCGGACGGCAAGAAACCGGACTCGGGGCTGGACCACGGCCTGACGCGCCAGGGCGCGCAATAAGCTTGCGCAGTCGACGATGAGTCGTTGGCGCCCGCCGGTCGCGGCCAGCACCGCGCTGATCACCCGCGCCGGCCACGAGACGCTCAAGGCCGAGCTGGACGAGCTGTGGCGGGTGAAGCGTCCCGAGGTGGTCCGTGCCTTGGCGGCCGCCGCTGCCGAGGGCGATCGATCCGAGAATGCCGAGTACACCTACCGCAAGAAGCAGCTCGGTGAGATCGACCGCCGCGTGCGCTACCTGAGCAAGCGCATCCCGGCGCTGCGGGTGGTGGACTCCACGCCGGCGGAAGAGGGCGCGGTGTTTTTCGGGGCAACGGTGGAAGTGGAGGACATCGCCACTGGCGAGATCCGCACCCACCGCATCGTCGGTCCCGATGAGACCGACGCCGGCCGCGGCTGGATCAGCATCGACTCACCGCTGGCCCGGGCGATGCTCAAGAAGCGCGTGGACGACGAGTTCGACGCGGAGCTGCCAGGCGGCAGCAACCGCTTTGCCATCGTCGATGTGTCCTACGAGGGCTGAGGCTTTCGACCTCAATCTTCGAACGACACCTCGCCGTAGAGGTCGTGCTCGTCGCTGCCCATGATCTGGACATCGGCGAAGTCGCCGGGCTTGAGGCCGGCAAAGTAGCCGTTCTGGATCTGCACGACGCCGTCGATCTCCGGGGCGTCGGCCATCGACCGGCCAATGGCCAGCTCGCCGTCGACCGCGTCGATGATGCAGCGCTGCACGCTGCCGACCTTGGCCTCGAGCTTCTGCGCGGAAATCTCCGCCTGGCGCTCCATGAAGCGCCCGAGCCGCTCCTGCTTGACCGCTTCGTCGACCGGATCGGGCAGCTCGTTGGCCTTGGCACCGGTCACCGGCGAGTAGGCGAATGCGCCGACGCGGTCGAGCTGCGCTTCGTCGAGGAAGTCGAGCAACTCCTCGAACTCGGCCTCGGTCTCACCGGGAAAGCCGACGATGAAGGTCGAGCGGATCGTAAGCTCCGGACAGACCTCGCGCCAGCTCTGGATCCGTGCCAGCGTCTTCTCGATCGCCCCGGGTCGCTTCATCAGCTTGAGGATGCGCGGGCTGGCGTGCTGGAAGGGAATGTCCAGGTACGGCAGGATCGTGCCCTGCGCCATCAGCGGAATGATCTCGTCCACGTGCGGATACGGATAAACGTAGTGCAGGCGGGTCCACAGGCCCAGTTCGCCCAGGCCCTCGCACAGCGCTTTCATGCGAGTCTGGTAGGTCTTGCCGCGCCACTCGTGCTCGGCGTAGCGCACATCCACGCCATAGGCGGACGTGTCCTGCGAGATGACCAGCAACTCCTTGACCCCGCCCATGGCGAGCTTCTCCGCCTCGCGCAGGACCTGGTCGATAGGCCGCGACACCAGGTTGCCGCGCATCGAGGGAATGATGCAGAAGCTGCAACGGTGGTTGCAGCCCTCGGAGATCTTCAAATACGCGTAGTGCTTCGGCGTCAGCTTGATGCCGACGCCCTCGATCTGCATGTCCGGCAACAGGCTGATGAACGGGTCGTGCCGGGGCGGCACGGCCAGATGCACCGCGCTGAGGACGCTGTCGTAGTCCTGGGGACCGCTGATCGAGAGCACGCCGGGGTGCGCCTCGCGGATGACTTCCGCGCGCTTGCCCAGGCAGCCGGTCACGATCACCTTGCCGTTCTCGGCCATCGCCTCGCCAATGGCGTCCAGCGACTCTGCCACCGCCGAATCGATGAAGCCGCAGGTATTGACCACCACCACGTCGGCATCGTCGTAGCGCGGCACAAGATCGTAGCCCTCCACCCGCAGCTGGGTGAGGATGCGCTCGGAGTCGACCAGCGCCTTGGGACAACCAAGGCTGACGAAACCGACTTTGGGATTTTTGGACAAAGTGTCTTGCACGGGCATGGCGTGACCAGTCAGCGGAAAAAGCGCAACGCTCCTGGCACGGGTGCCGGGAGCGATCGCGGTATTCGGGAGCCGCAATTATAGCCTTGGCGCTAGAATCAACTCGTTGGCCAAACTGCCGGACAGCTGAACGGAGCGCCGCATGAACCGCTGGACCGATCTGGAAACCCCGCACGGCTCCATCCGCGCCTGGCGCAGCGAGCCCACCGGGCCGTCGCGCGGCGCCGTCGTGGTGCTGCAGGAGATCTTCGGGGTCAACGCGCATATCCGCGATGTCACCGACCGTTTCGCCCAGGCCGGCTTTGTGGCGCTGGCACCCGCGCTGTTCGACCCGGTCGAGCGCGAGGTGGAGCTGGAATACGACGCTTCCGGCGTCGCCCGAGGACTCGCGCTCACGCGCGCGCTGGGCATCGACCGCGCGGTGGACATTGCGAACGCCGCCGCGACACTCCTTCAGGCCGAGGGGCTGCGAACCGGCGCGGTCGGCTTCTGCTGGGGCGGCAGCATCGCCCTGCTCGCCAACACCCGTCTCGGACTGCCGTCGGTGAGCTATTACGGCGGCCGCAACGTGCAGTTCCTGGACGAGCCGTTGCGCGCACCGATGATGTTCCACTTCGGCAGCAAGGACCGCAGCATCCCGGCAGCTGACGTCGAACTGCACCGGGAGAAATACCCGACCGCCACCGTGCACGTCTACCCCGCTGGGCACGGCTTCAACTGCGAACCGCGCGCCGATTACGATGCCGCCAGTGCGGCCCTGGCCTGGCAGCGCAGCATCGACTTCTTCGAGGAGAACCTGCGATGAGACCGCCGCGCGACCTCGGCTGGCGGCTGGATCCACGCCTCGCCGACGACACCCACCCGGTCACCAACCTTGAGCTCAGCGAGCTGCGCTTGATGGATGATGCCAACCACCCGTGGCTGATCCTGGTGCCGCGCATCGAGCACGCGGTGGAATGGATCGACCTCGACGCGGAGCAGCAAGCCGCGTTGACCCGCGAGATCGATCGCTGCAGCCGCGCCCTGCGCACCGCGTTCCAGCCGCACAAGCTCAACGTCGCCGCGCTGGGCAACCAGGTCGAGCAACTGCACATCCACGTGATCGCCCGCTACCGCGAGGACATCGCCTGGCCGCGGCCGGTCTGGGGCAGCGCGACCGCCCTGCGCTACAAGCCCGAGCTGCTGATCAAGCGGATCGAACTCCTGCAGGCCGCTCTAGCCGACTGAGCACGCCTGCTTTTCGGAGCCCGCGCCTGATCAGGTACGCGGCAGGGTAACGCCGCGCTGGCCCTGGTACTTCCCGCCACGATCGGCGTAGGAGGTCTCGCAGATGTCATCGGCCGCAGCCTGGAAGAAGAGCATCTGCGCCACCCCTTCGTTGGCATAGATCCGCGCCGGCAACGGAGTGGTGTTGGAAAATTCCAGGGTCACGTGGCCCTCCCACTCCGGCTCCAGCGGTGTCACGTTGACGATGATGCCGCAGCGCGCGTACGTGCTCTTGCCCAGGCAGATCACCAGCGTGTCGCGCGGAATGCGGAAGTATTCCACCGTGCGTGCCAGCGCGAAGGAATTGGGCGGGATGATGCACTGGTCCGCCTCCACGTCGACAAAGCTGCCGGGATCGAAATTCTTCGGATCCACGATCGTGGAATTGATGTTGGTGAAGATCTTGAACTCGCGCGAGCAGCGCACGTCATAGCCGTAGCTGGACGTGCCGTAGCTGACGATGCGCTCGCCATTGACGTGCTTCACCTGGCCCGGCTCGAACGGCTCGATCATGCCTCCGTCTTTTTCGGACATGCGGCGGATCCAGCGGTCGGACTTGATGCTCATGCGTTGGGTTCCCGGATGCGATCGGTTCCGGCCGGGCGGAATTCCCGGCGGAAAGCGCTCGATTGTAGACCGCGGCGGTGCGGGTGGCAGCCGCAGTGGTCCACGAGGCCCCTACGAGAGCAGCGACGCCGATATCGATGGAGTCACCCGCGGCCGCCCGGCCAACGCCACCGCGATCCGCCGGGCCGCGTCGCGGTAGGCCGCCGCGGCCGCCGAATCCGGCTGGGCGAGCACGATCGGGACGCCGGCATCGCCCTGTTCGCGGATCTCGCGCTGCAGCGGCAGGCTGCCCAGCAGGGGCACGTCGTACTGGCTGGCCATGCGCTGCCCGCCCCCTTCGCCGAAGATGTGCTCGGCGTGGCCGCAGTGGCTGCACACGTGCACCGCCATGTTTTCCACCAGCCCAAGTACCGGCACCTCGACCTTCTCGAACATCTTCAAGGCCTTCTTCGCATCCAGGGTGGCGATGTCCTGCGGCGTGGTGACGATGATCGCCCCAGCCACCGGGATCTTCTGCGCCAGGGTCAGCTGGATATCACCCGTGCCCGGCGGCAGGTCGACGATCAGGTAATCCAGGTCACCCCAGCGCGTGTCGTTCAGCAGCTGGGTCAGCGCCGAGGTGGCCATCGGACCGCGCCAGATCATCGGCGTGTCCTGCTCTACCAGGAAGCCGATCGACATCGTCTCCACGCCGTGGGCGCGCATGGGTTCGATCGACTTGCCGTCCGGGCTGTCCGGTTTGCCCGACAGGCCCAGCATCATCGGAATGCTGGGGCCGTAGATGTCCGCATCCAGCACCCCGACGCGCGCGCCTTCAGCGACCAGCGCCAGCGCAAGGTTCACCGCCGTGGTCGACTTGCCCACACCGCCCTTGCCCGAACCGACCGCGATCACGTTGCGCACCGTCGGCAGCGGGGAGAGTTTGGGCTGGACCGCATGGCTGGTGATGCGTTGGCCGAGCTCCAGACGCGCCAGTTGCGAGCCTTCGGCCTGGACCGCCGCACGGATCGCAGCCTCAAGCTCCGCGCGCATGCCTTCCACCGGTACGCCGACGTCCACTGACAGGGCGACGTTGGACCCGTCGCGTGCCACCCGGATCCGCGCCTGCGTCGCTGCCAGGGACGTATCAGTGCCGGGCAGCAGCACGCTGCCGATCAGGGCTTGCAATGAATCGGTCACGGCGTTCCTCGTGCGGACAATGCGGGGCCATCATTGTCGCAGCGGAGCCATGCAATGGGGGTGACCTGGATCAATGCGGCGGCCGGGATGGCTTTTATCGCTGGCAGCGCACCGGCAAGGGGCCTGACCGGCAGCCTTCTTGCCGGATTCAGCAATCGCCCCAATGTCCATGGATACGGTATAACGAACCAGCCCCAGCGCCTCGCGCCCTGGCACCTACACTGTCTTCCGGAGGGAAACATGCACAGGAAAATCTCCATCTTGCTGGTACTGGCGGTGGCACTGATGGCCGCGCCGCTGGCCGCGCTTGCCCAACAGTCCCCGGTCGGTACCTGGACCACGATCGACGACAAGACCAACCAGCCAAAGTCGGTCGTGGAGATCTACGAGACCCAGGACGGCAGCCTCGCCGGCAAGGTCCTGGAAGTGCTGCAGTCGAACAAGGGTCCGAACCCCGTGTGCAGCGACTGCGAGGGAGACCGCAAGGACCAGCCGATCAAGGGCATGGTCATCCTGTGGGACGTGGCGCGCACCGGCAACGAGTGGAAGGGCGGCAAGATCCTCGATCCGGCCACCGGCAAGGTCTACTCGGTGAAGATGAGCCTGGCCGACAACGGCCAGAAGCTGGAGGTCCGCGGCTTCATGGGCTTCTCGCTGCTGGGCAAGACCCAGACCTGGCAGCGCCGCTAAGCGCTCTTCGCGGATCGAAAGGTTCGCACGCGCCACCCCGACGGCCCGCATCAGCGGGCCGTCGCCGTTTATGGCGGGCCACGCCGCCCGGCTCATGGATGCGGGCGACGCATGCGATACTCACCGGCTCCGTCGCTACTGCCATATCCATGTCCCGCGAGCTTGTCGTCACCTGCGCCCTTCCCTATGCCAACGGCCCGCTGCACCTCGGTCATCTGGTGGGTTACATCCAGGGCGACGTGTTTTCCCGCGCCCAGCGCCTGGCCGGAAACACCGCCCATTTTGTCTGCGCCGACGACACGCACGGGACGCCGATCATGCTGGCGGCGGAGAAGGCCGGAACGACCCCCGAGGCCTATATCGCCGGGATCCAGGCCAGCCATGAGCGGGATTTCGCCGACTTTGGCGTGGCGTTTGATCATTACGACTCGACCCACTCGCCGCGCAACAAGGCGCTGACCGAGGCGATCTACGGCGCGCTCGATGCCAATGGGCACATCCAGCGCCGCTCCGTCGCCCAGCTGTACGACCCGGTGCGGGGGATGTTCCTGCCCGACCGCTTCGTCAAGGGCATCTGCCCCAACTGCGGTACGCCCGACCAGTACGGCGACAACTGCGAGAGCTGCGGCGCGACGTATTCGCCGACCGAGCTGAAGGAGCCGCGCTCGGTGGTCAGCGGCGCGGAGCCGGAGCTGCGCGAGTCGGAGCACTTCTTTTTCGAGGTCGGTGATTTCAGCGATTTCCTGCGCCAGTGGCTGAGCGGTGATGTCGCCATCCCGGGCGTCAAGGCCAAGCTGAAGGAATGGCTGGACGCCGAGGGCGGACTGCGCGCGTGGGACATTTCCCGCGATGCACCGTATTTCGGCTTCCAGATCCCCGGCCATCCCGGCAAGTACTTCTACGTCTGGCTGGACGCGCCGATCGGCTACCTGGCCAGCTTCCAGGCCCTGTGCGAGCGCGAAGGGCTGGATTTCGACAGCTACCTGGCACCCGACAGCGCCGCCGAGCTGCATCACTTCATCGGCAAGGACATCGTCAACTTCCACGGCCTGTTCTGGCCGGCAGTGCTGCATGGCGCAGGATTCCGCGCCCCGACCCGGCTGCACGTCAACGGCTATCTGACCGTCGATGGCGCGAAGATGTCCAAGTCGCGCGGCACCTTCGTGATGGCGCGGACCTACCTGGAAGCCGGGCTCGATCCGGAGGCGCTGCGTTATTACTTCGCTGCCAAGACCTCGGGCGGCGTGGACGACGTGGACCTCAACCTGGGCGACTTCACCGCGCGGGTGAACGCCGACATCGTCGGCAAGTTCGTCAACCTGGCCAGCCGCTGCGCCGGCTTCATCAGCAAGCGTTTTGACGGCTTGCTCGCCGATGCCCTGCCGGATCCGGCGATGTACGAGCGCTTCGTCGCGCAGCTCGCACCCATTGCCGCGGCGTACCAGCGCAACGAGGCGGCCACGGCGCTGCGCCTTACGATGGCCCTGGCCGACGAGGCCAACCGCTACATCGATGACCACAAGCCGTGGGTGATCGCCAAACAGGAAGGCTCCGACGCCCAACTTCAGGCCGTTTGCAGCCAGGGCCTGAACCTGTTCCGCGTGCTCAACACCGCGCTCAAGCCGGTGCTGCCGCGGGTCACCGGCCAGGCTGAGACTTTCCTCAACGCGCCCGTCAACCACTGGGACGATCTGGCGACGCCGCTCACCGCGCACCGGATCCAGCCCTATACCCCTCTGTTCACCCGAATCGACCCGAAACTCATCGACGCCATGACCGAAGCCAGCAAGGAATCCCTGCAGCCCACCGCGGCTCCCGCCACGTCCAAGCCCGCGGCGGCCGCGGGTGTCGGCGCCCCGCCGTCGCCGGCCGAGTCCAACCCCGCCGAATCGTCGACCCCGACCATCGGCATCGACGATTTCGCAAAACTCGATCTGCGGGTCGGCAAGGTACTGGAGTGCGGGTTTGTCGAGGGCTCCGACAAGTTGCTGCGGTTCCTGCTGGATGCCGGGGAACTGGGCCAGCGGCAGATCTTCTCCGGCATCCGCGCCAGCTACGCCGACCCGGAGGCGCTGGTCGGCCGCAACGTGGTATTCATTGCCAACCTGGCGCCGCGCAAGATGCGCTTCGGCATGAGCGAGGGGATGATCCTGTCGGCCGGCTTCGATGCCGGCGCCCTCGCCCTGCTGGGTACCGACAGCGGCGCGAGTGCGGGGATGCCGGTACGGTGATGCGATGCAGCCCGCGGACGACGCCGAAAGCCTGACCGGGCGCCTCGACCGCCTGCTGCCGCAGACGCAGTGCGGCCAGTGCGGCTACGACGGCTGCCTTCCGTACGCGGAGGCGATGGCGCGCGGAGAGGCTGACGTCGACCGCTGCCCGCCCGGTGGCGACGCCGGCGCGCTGGCGCTGGCGCTGGCACTGGGGACGCGCGCGGTGCCCTTTGACCGCAGTCGCGGCGCCTACAACCCCGGCCTGGTCGCGCTGGTGATCGAGGAGGACTGCATCGGCTGCACCAAGTGCATCCAGGCCTGCCCCGTCGACGCGATCATCGGCGGTGCCAAACACATGCACACGGTGCTGGCGTCACTGTGCACCGGGTGCGAGTTGTGCGTTCCGGCGTGCCCGGTGGACTGCATCGACATGATCGGCGGCGACCCGCCGCTGGCGCTCAGCGTCCGATCGGAAGGCTGACCGGTCCCGCGGCATCCTCAAGCACGGGACGCTCTGGAAACGCCTGATCCCCAGGTCCGCAGGCGCTGCAGATGCGCTCCACCGTGTAGCCGGCGTGCTCCAGCAAGGCCACAAGACCGTCGTCGCCGAGCAGATGCATCGCTCCCACCACGACCAACACGTTGTCCCGGCCGCGCCCGTCGAGCATCTCCCTCAGCAGCGGAAGCCACGCCCGGTTGCGGTCGACGTTCACCATCTGGTAGGTGCGCGGTGTCCTCACCATCATCTCGCTGAGCGCGATCGCCTCCAGCCCCGGCACGTCGCCGGCGCGCCACGCCTGGTGCAGATCGGCCAGTTCGCCCGGCATCTCCTGCGGGCGGTCGAGGAAGTCCTCCAGCCCGATGATCTGTTCGCCAATCGGCGAGTCAGCCAGCGCGCGCAACTGGTCGTCGATCGTCTCCAGGCCCGCGGTCGGTTTGCCCGCCTCCAGGGCGCGCTGCATCAGGTGCTGATCCACACCCAGTTCGGGGCTGAAGCCCAGCGAGTGCGACAGCCCAAGCATCAGGGACAGGTTCACAAACCACGGGCTGTAGCGGTTGACCTGGTCCAGGGAGCCGCCCTGACGCGCCAGCAGACGATGCAGTTTCTCCCGCAACCGCGGCGAGATGAGGTCCGACAGCGTGCGGCCTTCGGGCAGTTTGGCCGCCTGCCTGAAGCGCACGCTGGCCTCCGGGCTGCCGAGCTCTTCCGGGGACACCTCGAATACGACCCGGGCGGCGTCATCGAAAGCGGCATCCACATCGGCCGACAGCGGGTAATCGTCTTCCTTCAGCAGATGGATCGAGCCAAGCAGGTACACCGCATTGTTCCGGTCCGAGACCTTCCACAGCAGCGGCACCGGCGGCACGTGGGGCGGGCTCTCGGCCTGTGCGAGCGCAGCTAGCGTAGTGTCGGCGTGGTCACTGGTCGTCCAGCGGTCGGGCGAGACCACCGCCAGTGCGGTGCCGCACAGCAGCACGAGGCTTGCAATCAGGACTCTTGTCTTGCGCATGGTCTTGTCTTGCATCAGGTGGCGGGTTATCGGGACGAGGTCGGCGGCACGTAGAGTTTTTCGCCCGCGGTGACGGCCAGGTCGAGCCGGTTCTGCGGTGGCGGCAACGGACAGGTCGCAAAGTCGGAGAAGGCGCACGGCGGGCTGTAGGCGCGGTTGAAGTCCAACAGGACTCCATCGTCGGCATCGGGCATCGGCGCGTCGAGGAAGCGGCCCGCGCCGTAGCTGCCGTGGCCATTGGTAGCGTCGGCGAACACCAGGAACAGCCCACCGCTGCCGTCATCGATCGCGTCCAGCCGGTACCTCTCGCCGTCGCGCTCGAACTCCACCAACCCCGGGTTCGGCATCGCGTCGAACGAGCCCAGGATGTTGGCGATCTCGATCGTCTGCCCGGGCGGATGCGGAATGAATCGCCCCTGGATCACCCAGTTACGGTCGGCAGACCAGTACTCCAGCGTGCCAAAACCCGTCCGGGTGGGGGCATCCGCGTGGCGAACGCGCAGGGCGTGGCGCTTGTCGCGCAGGATCACCGTCGCCTGTCCGCGGCCGCCGTCAAAGCCGAGCACGCTCGGGCCGGCGGGGTCGTCGTCACTGCGCAGGACGACGGGTCCCCTTACCGGCGCACCGTCCACGCTCTGGTCGCCGCCGGTCTCGGGCACAAAGCGGACCTTGCTGTCGCGAAGGTCCAGCATGCCCAGGTGCGCCGGGCCCATCGACAGCTGGATGCCGTTACCGGGATTGCTGCCCACGTAGTGCGCCCCCGGCGTGATCCAGTGCAGCCCCACCAGGCTCGTCCAGCCGTCCGGCGCCACGAGCGCGGCGCGGCGCTGCTCGCGCCAGGATTGCTGGTCGGCAGCAAAATCGATTTCCTGCGCGGCCACATCGGACTCCTGTTTGGCGTTGAAAAGCCGGTTGCCATCGCAGGCAGCCACGGCGAAAAGAAAACCTGCGGCCAGCGCGAGCGCGGCGACCGAAGAGCGACGACCCGGTGCGCAGTTCATCTCAACGGCCTCGCAGGAACCAGCGGTCGATTTCGGACAGACTGAAATGCGCCCAGGTCGGCCGGCCGTGGTTGCACTGGCCGGAGCGTTCGGTGACTTCCATCTCGCGCAGCAACGCATTCATTTCCGGCACCGTGAGCCGCCGGTTCGCGCGCACTGCGCCATGGCAGGCCATCGTGGAAAGCAGTTCGTCGCGCGCTGCCGACACCCGGATGCCCCCCAGCGGCGACGCACCGCCATGCTCGCGCAGATCGACCAGGACGTCGCGCAGCAGCGCCTCCACGTCGCCGTGCGCCAGCAGCGCGGGTACCGAGCGCATCGTCACCGACTGCGGGCCGGAACGGGTGACCTCGAAGCCCAGGGTCGCGAGCACCTCCGCTTCGCGCTCGGCGACTTCCGCCTCGCGTTCGGACACCGCCAGCGTCGCCGGGACCAGCAGCGGCTGGGTCCGCAAGCCCTCGCCGTCGTGCGCCCGCTTGAGCTTCTCGTAGCCGATGCGCTCGTGGGCGGCGTGCATGTCGACCACGATCAGGCCGGCGCTGCTTTCGGCAAGGATGTAGATGCCGTGCAACTGGGCGATGGCGTAGCCCAGTGGCGGCAGCGTGGCTTCGCTGCTCGCCGGCAGCGGCGCGTGTGCAGTAGCGGGCCCGTCAGGTGAAGCGCCATCGGATCGTTCTGCCGAAGCCGGGGCACCATAGAGTTGCGCCAGCCCCGCGCGCTGGTCGGCGACCTGCAGCCCCAGCGGCGACTGCGGGCGGTGCCAGGGGTACGGGTTGCCCGGTTGCGATGGCCCATCGATGGTGTCCGGTCCGCCCGCGTGCTCGGCCGGCTGCCCAGCGTGCAGCGCGGCCGGCTGGCCGGCACGCGTGCGAGCCAGCACCGACTGCAGCGTCCGATAGACGAAGTCGTGGATGAGCCGCGAGTCGCGGAACCGCACCTCGTGCTTGGCCGGATGCACGTTGACATCCACCCGCCGCGGATCCAGCTCGAGAAAGAGCACGTAGGCCGGCTGCCGACCGTGGAACAGCACGTCCGAATACGCCTGCTTGACCGCATGGGCGACGCTGCGATCGCGGATCGCACGGCCGTTGCAGTACAGGTACTGCTGATCGGTCGAAGCGCGGTTGTAGGAGGGCTCGGCAATCCAGCCGTGCAGGCGCAAACCCGCGCCGCTGTGGTCGACGGGGATGGCGTTGTTGGCGAACTCCTCGCCGAGGGTCTCGTGCAGACGCAGATCCGACAGGCCGGCCTGGTCGAGGATGTCCGCGTCGCCCTTCCAGCGCCGCGACGGCTTGCCGTTGTGCGACACCCGCACCTCGACGTCCGGACGGGCCAGCGCCAGTTGCCGCAGCCACTCCTCGATGTGCGACAGCTCGGTGCGCTCGGCGCGCAGGAACTTGCGCCGCGCGGGCACGTTGAAGAACAGATCGCGAACCTCGACCGTGGTCCCGACCGGATGCGCCTTCGGCGCGACGCTTCCGACCTGGCCACCGCCGACTTCCAGCGAGGAGCCGTGTTCGGCATCGGCCGGCCGTGAGGTCATCACGAAGCGGCTGACCGAGGCGATCGACGGCAGTGCCTCACCGCGGAAACCCAGGGTCAGCACGCCCTCGAGATCGTCCAGGGAAGAGATCTTGCTCGTGGCATGGCGGGACACCGCCAGCGGCAGCTCTTCGGGACCAATGCCGGAGCCGTCGTCGCGCACCCGGATCAGCCGCGCCCCGCCCTCCTCCAGATCGATGTCGACCCGTCGGGCGCCCGAATCGAGCGCATTCTCGACCAGTTCCTTGACCACCGACGCCGGTCGCTCGACGACCTCGCCGGCGGCGATCTGGTTGATCAGGGTATCCGGGAGCGGGCGGATCGACACGGAGCGGCGGGTCCTGCAAGGCTGACCGGCCATCATAGCGAACGCGGGATGTACGACCGAGTCAGGCGATCGCCGACACCCGGCGCAACATCACTCGTTCAGGGACTGCCGCCGGCGGTGACCGATGCGGAGGCGGTTTCCAGTGCCGCGGCGCGGGCAGCAAACATCGTGCCCGGAGGCGGTTGGCGGGTGAAGAAGGTGTTGACCCCGTCCAGCACAGCGCCGGCGACCTTGCGCTGGAACGCGGGATCCCTGAGCCGGATCTCTTCGGTCGCGTTGGAAATGAAGGCGGTCTCGACCAGCATCGCCGGCATGTCCGAGGTCCGCAGCACCGCGAAGTTGGCGCGCTCGATGCTTGGCTTGTGGACATTGCCCACGCGCTTGAGCCCGTCAAGGATCTGCCCGGCGGCATCTTCGGAGGCCTTCATGTGCCCGCTCTGGGTCAGGTCGAGCAGCACGGAGGCCAACGTCGTGTTGGCGGACATGCGCGCGCCACCGATCAGGTCAGCGGAGTTTTCCTTGTCCGCCAGCCAGCGGGCGCGCTGCGAGGACGCGCCGCGCAGCGACAACACGTAGACCGAGGAGCCGTCCGCGCTGCGGTTCTCGGCCGCGTCGGCATGGATGGAGATGAACATGTCGGCCTTGGCGGCCCGCGCCAGCGCGGCGCGCTTGTTCAATGGGATGAAGACATCGTGCTCGCGGGTCATGTAGGCCTTGAGCCCGGGAGTCGCATTGATCTGGCGCGCCAGCTCCTTGCTGATCGCCAGCACCACGTCCTTCTCGCGCGTGCCGCCCTTGCCGATCGCGCCGGGATCCTGGCCGCCATGGCCGGGGTCGATCGCGATCACCAGCGGGCGCATGCCCTGACCCTGCATGACCTGCTGGATGGTCTTGACTGGCGCAGTCGCAGCAGGCGGCGCCGACGCGGGCGGCGGTGTCGCACGCACGGGTGCGGGAGCCACCGCAACCATGCTTGGCATGGCGTCCTGTGCTGAAGGGCGGCTGGCGAGTTCCTTGGCCGAGGCGGCGGCATTGGCCGCGGCAATCTGGGAGATGAGCCGGCTGGTGGCTTCCGCCGAGGCCGCGGTGTCCACCGGGGTCGGGGTGCGGATCTGTGTCGGGGCGGTAACCGGCGCCATCATCTGCGCCGCGGCAGCGGTCGAGTCTGCGCTCGGTAATTGTGCCGGAGTGACCGACGTCGCGACCGCGGCTGCGGGCACGGACGCCGGAGCACCGTCGCCCGGCCACTCGACCACCAGCACCGGTCCCTTGCCGCTTTGTTCGATGCGTGGCTTGAGCGCGGTGATGGTTTGCGAGAGGTCAAACACGATCCGCGCCGTTCCCGGCACCGGCTTGCCGGTGCGTACCGACTTCACCACGCCGGCACCGGCCGGAACCGACAGGGTGGGCGACACGGAAGACGCCGGCATGTCGATCACCAGACGGTCCGGACCCGCCAGGCTGATGACCTTGAACTCGCCCGGCGCGTCCAGCGCAATCTCGGCGCGGGTGCCGGTGGCGCCCGCATTGAGCTGCAAGCCCTTGATTTCACTGGAGTGCGCCACCGCGCCCACGCAGGCGACGATCAACGTGGAGCCGAGCAGCAGGCGGCACAGACTGGGGGATTGGACTCGCATGCCGGGTAGTCAACCATCGCAACCCACGTATTGCAAGCGCTTTTTCCCTTATTAATCCGATACCTGCCGCATCTTCCTCCCAAAAGGTTCAGGAGACGTCGGCGATAGCGTCGTCCCCGGCAAGCCGCCGCAGCCACACCCTCCCGGCATCGCTGCGCGCCGACAATTGGGCGCGACGGCCATCCCCTTCGATCTCTAGCTGGACCTGGATATCCGCCGGTGGCAGACCCCCACGACCGCGATCCGCCCACTCCACCAGCCACAGGGTCACATCCGCGCTGTCCAGGCCGAGGTATTCCAGCTCGGCCGGATCGCCGATCCGGTACAGATCCAGATGCCACGCCTCTCCGCCGCCGGCCAGCGGGTAACGCTCGACCAGCGTATAGGTCGGGCTGCGGATGGCGCCGCGCACGCCCAGTTCGCGCAGCAGCGCACGGGCCAGCGTCGATTTGCCCGCACCCAGGTCACCCTCCAGGTGAACCACGGCGTGCTGCGGCCGGGTCCGCGCAAGCGCCTGCCCCAACCGGTCCGTGCGGCTGCTGTCGGCGAGCGTGAACACCTTCATCAACGGGCTCCCCGGTTGGCATGGCATCGCAGCCAGCACATGAGGTCGCTCGGCAGCAGCCCGCGCTCGCCGCCATCTGCAGCCGCCGAGTCCGCGGCGACCGAGTGCAGCAGGGCGCCACATACCGCGGCGTCCCGCAGCGGGAGTCCCTGCGCCAGCAAGGCACCGATGACCCCGCTCAGCACGTCGCCCATGCCGCCGACGGCCATGCCCGGATTGCCGGCGTCGATGAGGCTGAGGTTGCCGCAGGGTTCGGAGACGATCGTGCCGGCCCCCTTGAACACGACCACCGCCTGGTATCGGGAGGCGATTGCGCGCGCCGCGGCGAAGCGGTCGCGCTGCACCTCAGTGATCCCGGTCTGCAACAGCCGCGCCGCCTCGCCCGGATGCGGCGTGAGTACGGCATTGGCAGGTGCCGCGACGACACCGGCGGCGATCAAGTTCAAGGCGTCCGCATCCAGCACCACCGGCAGGCCGGATGCGCAGATCGCGCGCAGCCGTTCCCTGCCCCACGCGCCCTGACCCAGGCCCGGCCCGATCACGATGGCGGAGGCATCGCTGATCAGCGAGTCCAGCCCTGACGACGCCGTGCCACCGCTGTCGCCGTTGCTGTTGCTGTTGTCCTCGCCGTCGCTGTCGCCGTGCACCATCGCCTCCGGCAGCCGGGTCAGCAGCGGCGCGACGTGGGCCTCCCGGGTGACGACATCGACGAGTCCGGAGCCCGCGCGCAGCGCCGCCTCGGCCGCGAGCATGATGGCGCCGCCGTGCCCGTGGTCGCCGCCGATGCATAGCAGTCGTCCGTTGCTACCCTTGTGGCTGTCACGCCGACGCGGGCGGAGCCAGTGCGCCAGGTCCGGCGCCCTCAGCCAGGCCACGTCCGCCTGTGCCGAGCGCAGGTCCGTTGGCTCCAGGCCCAGATCGGCTACGTGCAGCCCACCGGTGAAATCCCGCGCCCCGCCGGTGCGCAAACCGGCCTTGGCCGCAATGAACTCCAGGGTGAGGTCGGCCATCACCGCCACTGATCCCACCGATCCTGTGTCTGCGACCACGCCGCTGGGCACATCAAGCGCCAGGACCGGGGCGGAAAGCGCGTTGATCCGCTCGACCAGCGCCGCGACCGGACCCTGCAATTCGCGCGTCAGCCCGATGCCGAACAGCGCATCCACCAGCAAGTCGGCAGCCGGCAGGGCTCCGTCCCCAGCGACCAGCTCACCGCCCGCATCGACGTATTCCTGTCTGGCCCGGCGGCACTCGTCGGTTCGCGGTTCGTGGTCGGGGAGGCAGCAAACCTGCACCCGGCGACCCGAAGCCCGCGCCAGGGTCGCCAGCACGTAACCGTCGCCACCGTTGTTGCCCGGACCGCAAATCACCAGCAGCGACTGCGCGTGCGGCCAGTGCTGCATGACCGCCTGCCACGCGGCGCGACCGGCACGGCGCATCAGTTCGAACGGATCACCGAACCGGAGGGCAGCGCGCTGCTCGATTTCCCGCAAGGCAGCGCTGGTATGGAGGACGGCAGGCGACATGCGGCGATTCTATACTTGCAGTGCCGTGACCCATCCCCCCCGCCCCTCCCCCGATGCCATCAGCGTGACGCTGTTGCCCGATAGCGCTGACGCCGACCCGGCCGTGCTCGCGCTGCGTATCCGTGAACTGGCGGCGGAGTTCGGCTTCCAGCGCTGCGGCATCAGCGGCATCGAGTTGGGCGAGGACGAGGGGCATCTCCGCGACTGGCTGGAAAAGGGCCTGTACGGATCAATGGAATGGATGGCCCGCCACGGCGAGAAGCGCTCGCGCCCGGCCGAGCTGGTGCCGGGGACCTTGCGCGTGGTCTCGGTGGGCCTGGATTACGGGCGCCGCGATGACGCCGAGGCGTGGCAGACCCTGGGCGATGGGGAGCGCGCCTACGTCGCCCGCTACGCCCTGGGGCGCGATTACCACAAGCTGATGCGGCAACGACTGCAGCGGCTGGCCGACCGCGTCGCCGAACTGGTCGGGCCGTTCGGCCACCGCGTCTTCGTCGATTCCGCCCCCGTGCTGGAGCGCGCGCTGGCCCGCAATGCCGGGCTGGGCTGGATCGGCAAGCACACCTGCCTGATCGACCGCGACGGCGGCTCGTGGTTCTTCCTCGGCGAGATCTACCTGGACCTGCCGCTGCCCGTCGACGAGCCGGCCACCTCCCACTGCGGGACCTGCTCGCGCTGCATGGATGTCTGTCCCACGCAGGCGATCACCGCGCCTCACCGGCTTGACGCGCGGCGGTGCATCTCCTACCTCACCATCGAGAACGACGGGCCGATCCCGCTGGAGTTCCGCGAGCCGATCGGCAACCGGATCTTCGGCTGCGATGACTGCCAGCTGGTGTGCCCGTGGAACAAGTTCGCCAAGCGCAGCGACGAGCCGGACTTCCGCGCCCGCAACAACCTGGACGAGGCCAGTCTGGCGGACCTGTTTGCGTGGACGGAGGCGGAGTTCCTGGAGCGCACCGAGGGCTCGGCGATCCGACGCAGCGGATACCGCCGCTGGCTGCGCAATATCGCGGTCGCCTTGGGCAACGCACCGACAACTGCGGAAGTCCTGTCGGCCCTGGAGTCACGCCAGGACATCGATGACGACCTTGTGCGCGAACACGTGACGTGGGCATTGCAGCGCCATCGCGAGCGCGGCAATTGAGGTGAGCGAGCGGCGACTGAGGTGCGCGAGCGTGATAGCTGCAGACGTTCCGGGCGAATGTCCCCCGGCCTCCGCCTGCGGCGGAGGCCTCCTCCTTTATTTCGCCCGGAACGCCTGCAGCTACCTCTAACGGGTGGCCGCGGTGGGCGGACAAGCACAGCGGGGTTTGCGCTCACGTGGCCGGGCTTGCGCTCACGTGCTTCAGCGACGGGAGCGAATGCCGTTGGAGCGAAATAAAGGAGGAGGCACCGGCTTCATCGGTGCCGGGGGACATTCGCACCAACGGCATTCGCTCCCGGTGCCAGCGGCGTTCGCTCCCGGTGCTGCATCAGCCCGGCGCATATCGCAACCAGGCCAGCAGGATCACGCCGCTTGCGCGGGGATCGAGTCGTTGGTGTGCGTCATCGCGTTGTCGGCATCGACGTACACCAGGGTCGGCTTGAACTGCGCCGCCTGGGCTTCGTCGAACTGCGCGTACGCGCAGATGATTACCAGGTCGCCGGGTTTGGCGCAGTGCGCCGCGGCGCCGTTGACCGAGATGATCCCGCTGCCTTCCTCGGCCCGGATCGCGTAGGTCACGAAGCGGTGGCCACTGTCGATGTTGTAGATGTGGATCTGTTCGTATTCGCGGATGCCGGAAATATCCAGCAGCCGGCCGTCAATCGCACACGAGCCTTCGTAATGCAGTTCGGCGTGGGTGACGGTGGCGCGGTGGATCTTGGCCTTGAGCAGGTTCAATTGCATGGTTCAAAAACTCCGACCGGACGGCAGCGGCGTGTGGAATTGCAAGTTTATCAGGGGATGGCGCACTGCAGCATGAGCGGCGATAAAACGGTGTGTCTAGCGTTCGAACTCGAGGTTGTCGATCAGCCGAGTGCTTCCCAGCCGCGCCGCGGCCAGCGCAACCAGCGGACCGGCAGCATCGGAATCAGCCGCGCTCAGGTCCCGGTGCCGGGTGGCGACGTAGTCCACCGCAAAGCCCGCCGCGGTGAGTTGCGCTGCCGCATCGTGCTCAACCGTGCGCAATGGCGTACCGGCGCCTGCCGCATCCCGCGCGGCCTGCAAAGCGCGATGGATCGCGGTCGCCGTCTGGCGGTCCGTCGGCGACAGGTACTGGTTGCGTGAGCTCATCGCCAGGCCGTCGGCTTCGCGGACGATCGGCGCGGCCACCAGTTCGACGGGGAATGCCAGGTCGCGGACCATGTAACGGATCACCGCCAGTTGCTGGTAATCCTTGCGCCCGAATACCGCGACGTCCGCCTGCACCTGGTTGAAAAGCCGGGCCACGACCGTGGTGACGCCGTCGAAGTGGCCGGGGCGGTGCGCCCCTTCCAAAACACCCGTCACGCCGGGCGCGCGGATCTCCACCACGCCCCCCATGCCGTACGGATACATCGTCTCCACCGAGGGCAGCCACATCGCGTCGGCGCCCGCTTCCTCCAGCGCGGACAGGTCGGCGTCGACCGTGCGCGGGTAGCGCTCGTAGTCCTCGCCCGGTCCGAACTGGGTTGGATTGACGAACACGCTGGCGACCACGCGGTCGGCGCGTTCGCGGGCGAGCCGGACCAGGGACTGGTGGCCGGCATGCAGGTTGCCCATCGTCGGCACGAAGCCCACGCGCAGGCCCGCCTGCTTCCACCCACGGACACGCTCACGCAATGACGCAAGCTCGGTGATGGTCTGGATCATCGGATTCTCGACCGCAAACAGGACGGCATGGATGGTTTAGGCGTAGGAGTGTTCCGGGCCGGGGAAGGAGCCTTCCCGCACCGCGGCCGCAAAGGCCTGCATGGCGCCCACCACCGAGCCACCCTCGGCAAGGAAGTCCTTGACGAACTTGGGTCGGCGCTGCCCGCCGGCCAGGCCGAGCATGTCATGCAGCACCAGCACCTGGCCATCGCACTGCGGACCGGCGCCGATGCCGATCGTCGGAATGTCCAGGGCGGCACTGATGCTGCTGGCGACCGCACTGGGCACGCACTCCAGCACGAGCAACTCCGCGCCTGCGTCCGCGACGGCGCGGGCGTCGTCCAGCAGCTTGGCGGCGGCCGCCTCGTCGCGGCCCTGCACGCGGTAGCCGCCCAGGCGCAGGACCGACTGCGGGGTCAGACCCAGATGCGCGCAGACCGGAATCTCGCGCGCGACCAGATAGCGGATGACCTCGAGCTTCGGCCCGGCGCCCTCGATCTTGACCATCCCCGCGCCAGCCTGCAGGAAGCGGGTCGCCGCATCCAGGGCGCGGGTCGGCGAGGCATCCGACTGAAACGGCATGTCGGCCACCAGCAGCGCGGTCTGCAGGCCACGGGCGACGCAGGCGGTGTGGTAGGCGATGTCGTCCACCGTGACCGGCAATGTGCTGCCGTGACCCTGCACCACCATGCCCAGAGAGTCGCCGATCAGCACCAGGTCGATCCCGGCCGCCTCGACCGCATGGGCGAATCCCGCGTCGTAGCAGGTCAACATGGCCAACTTCCGGCCGTCCGCCTTGGCCGCGCGCAGCATCGGCACGGTCCAGGGCTTGCGCTCGACGGGAGATGACGGAGAGGTATACATGGCTCAGTGCTCGCTATCAGCCGCGTGGGGGTACGGCGGTGGTACACGGTAACGCTTCGATGTCTGGGCCGACCAACCCGGCCATCGCATCGGCCGCCGGCCCAATGCCGGGGATGGTGGCGTCGGGTGCGATTTCCAACAGGGGCAGCAAGGCGAAGGCACGCTCGTGCAGGTGCGGGTGCGGCACCCTCAGGCCGGGCTCGTCGATGATGCGATCGCCGTACAGCAGCAGGTCCAGATCCAGCGTTCGCGGACCCCAGCGGTCGCTGCCATCGTCCCGGCGCACCCGGCCTGCGTCGCGCTCGACCTCCAACAAGGCGTCAAGCAGTGCCTGCGGAGCCAGATCGGTGCGCAGCATGGCGACGGCGTTGAGGAAGTCCGGCTGATCGGTCACGCCCCAGGCGGGTGTGCGGTACAGCGCGGAGGTCGCCAGCACGCTGGTGTCCTTCAGGCCACCCAGGGCCGCGAAGGCCGAGCGCAGGATCGCCGCGCTGTCGCCCAGGTTGCTGCCCAGGCCGACGAACACAACGCTGGCGGTCATTCGCCGGCGGCTGCGGTGGATCTGCGGCTGCGCCGGCGCGGTCGCGCCGGTGCATCGTCCTCGGCGTCCTCATCATCGCGCGGTCGTGGACTCGGTTGACCCGGACCCATGCCGACGCGCTCCTGCTGCTCGCGCCAGAACGCGACGTCCTCGGCGTGCTCATCGGACGCGGCAAGGCGCAGGCTGAGGAAGTCGAACGCGGCGCGGAACCGGGGATGGCCCAGCATCCGCGACACGCGTTTGCCCTGGCGCAGCGAGAAGCGCGACTGCAGCAGCCAGATTTCCTGCATCGGAATGGAGAACCGGCGCGGCAGGGCGACGGTGGACAACTGGCGCACCGTGACCCGGTCGGCGGCCCGGCGCTGCGCGTCGATCGGCTGCACGCCCTGCGCCTGCAGTGCGATCAACGCGCGGCAATACGCCGGCCACAACAGCAGTGCGAACAGGAATGCCGGCGACACCGGCTCCTCGTTGGCCACGCGCTCATCGGTCCCGCGCAAGCCATCGATCACCACGCTGCGCAACGCGCCGCTGCGGTTCGCCTTCAAAGCCGCCGCGGTATCCGGGAACAGTGCCGGTAGCAGGCCGCGCGCCTCGAGCCCTTCAAAACTCCTTACCGCGTGACCTGAGAGGAACAGCTTCAGGCACTCCTCGAACAGGCGTGCCGACGCTGCTTCCGAGAGCAACGATGCCAGCCGCGGGATCGGCTCGGCCGTTGCCGGTTCGATCTCGAAGCCGAGCTTGGCCGCCAGCCGGACCGCGCGCAGCATGCGCACCGGATCCTCGCGGTAGCGCGTCTCCGGGTCGCCGATCAGCCGCATCAGCCGCTTTTGCACGTCCTCGAAGCCGCCGGTGTAGTCGCGCACCGAGAAGTCTTCGATCGTGTAGTACAGCGCGTTGGCGGTGAAGTCGCGCCGGACCGCATCGTCCTCGATGGTGCCGTAGACGTTGTCACGCAACAGCCTGCCGCCCTCGTGCTGCTCGCGGTCGCCGCTGCCGTCGTCGGTGTTGGCGCGGAACGTCGCCACCTCGATGATCTCGCGGCCGAACACCACATGGGCCAGGCGGAACCGGCGGCCGATCAGGCGGCAGTTGCGGAACAACTGCTTGACCTCCTCGGGCGTCGCGCTGGTGGCCACGTCGAAATCCTTGGGCTGGCGACCGGCCAGGAGGTCGCGCACCGCGCCGCCTACCAGATAGGCGGAGAAGCCGCCGTCGCGCAACCGGTACAGCACCCGCAGCGCATTGGGACTGATGTCCTTGCGGGAGACGTTGTGCTGGTCGCGCGGGATGATCCGCAGTTCGGGCTTGGAAGATGGGTTTTGTTCAGGCATCAGGCGGGCGTCGCCGCTTTGGGAATTTCGCAGGATACCAGTTGCCGGGAGCTTCGGCCGTCCCTATACTGTGCGGCCACGCAACGGTGAGAGTCCGGCGTGGATCTGCTCCCTTCGTCTAGAGGCCTAGGACGTGGCCCTCTCACGGCTAAAACACGAGTTCGAATCTCGTAGGGAGCACCATCTACCGAAAGCCCGCGCATCGCTGCGCGGGCTTTCTTTTTCGTGCGCTGACATCCGGGAATACGAGTCATGACCTTCGTCGTCACCGAGAGCTGCATCAAGTGCAAATACACCGATTGCGTCGAGGTGTGTCCGGTCGACTGCTTCCATGAAGGCCCCAACTTCCTGGTGATCAATCCCGAGGAGTGCATCGACTGCACACTGTGCGAGCCCGAATGCCCGGTCAACGCGATCTACCCCGAGGACGACGTGCCGCGCGGGCAGGAACTGTATGTCGCGCTCAATGCCGAGCTGGCGGCGCTGTGGCCGGTCATCGCCACGCGCAAGGACCCGCCGCCGGACGCGGCCGAGTGGGACGACATGACCGGCAAACTGCCGCTGCTGGAGCGCTGAGGCGCGTCGGCGGGTGCTGCGGCGCTTGAATATACGCTCGCGTATGGCAGGCTGGCCGTCCCTCTTAGAACTGCCCCGCCATGAAAGCCGGCCTGCTTCGCCACATCCTCAATCTCTGGCCCCCGTTCCTGTTCAGCGGCGTCCATGTCACCCGTCTGGACGCGGACTACCGCCACGCACAGGTGGAGCTGCGCATGCGCCCCTGGAACCGCAACTACGTGCGCACCCATTTCGGCGGCAGCCTGTTCGCGATGACCGACCCGTTCTGGATGCTGCTGGTGATGCAGTCACTGGGTGGCGATTTCATCGTCTGGGACAAGGCGGGCGAGATCGAATTCGTCAAACCCGGCCGCGGCACCGTGCATGCGCGTTTTGATCTGGCGGACACGGTCCTGGACGAATTGCGCCACGCCACCGCCGGCGGCGACAAGGTCCTGCGCTGGTTCGACACCGAGGTGACCGATGCGTCCGGTGATGTGGTTGCGCGGGTCCGCAAACAGTTGTACGTCAGGCGCAAGCGTGACCGCGATCGCAGCAACGCGGCAGACACGCGCGGATAACGAATGACGAGGGTATGCTCCCAGATTCGCGACAGGGGGCCGCGATGACAGGCGCGAACTACATCGACAACGATCATGCACTGCCGGTCATCCGGGGCTATCGCCTGCTCCGGGTGTTGAACCGTGGCGGGATGTCCACGGTCTACCTGGCCGAGCAGATCGCTCCCTCGCGCGAAGTCGCGATCAAGGTGATGGCGGGCACCGCGTTGTCGGACGAAGTCAGCCGGCGCCGGTTCGAAAACGAGGTGCGCACCATCGCGCGGCTCGAACACCCGCACGTGGTACGCATCCACGAACTGGGCCGGACCGCCGACGGGCTGCCCTACTACACGATGCCCTACCTGGCCCGCGGTCACCTGGGCCAGCGCGACTTCCGGCGCGAAGACGGCCGGGCCGACGAGCCGCGCATCATCGCCACGGTACGGACGTTGCTGTCTGCACTGGAATACGCCCACGGTCGCGGGGTCGTGCATCGCGACGTCAAGGCGGAAAACGTCCTGTTTGGCGATACCGAGCAGCCCTTGCTGGCCGACTTCGGCATCGCCCTGCGGCGTGGCTTCGGCCCGCGGGTGACCGCGACCGGACTGGCCGTTGGCAGCACCGCCTACATGGCCCCCGAGCAGGCCCGCGGCGAGGATGTGGACGGACGCGCCGACCTCTACAGCCTGGGCGTCCTGGCCTGGGAGATGCTGACCGGCCACCTGCCCTACGAGGCGGGCGACGCGCTGGCGATGGCGGTGATGCACGCGCAGAACCCGATCCCCAGACTTCCGGCGCACCTGCGCCATTGGCAGCGTTTCATGAACCGCGCGCTGGCCAAGCAGCCGACCCAGCGTTTCCAGGACACCGCGCAGATGCTGGCGATGCTCGCCCAGGTTGAACGCCGCGGTCGCTGGCCCCGGATCACGACGGGGCGCGACCGCGTCCTGCGTACGGCCGCGCGCGTCCCCGGGCGTGTCTGGCTGGTGGCTGCCGTGGTGGCCGCACTCGCGATCGGCCTGCCGCTGGCAGGCAAGGACAAAGCGGCCGAGGATGCCGAGCACGCCGCAGAGATCCTGGCGGAGGAAGCGCGCCGCGAGGACCCCATCCCGGCCATGCTGCAGCCGTTGCCCGAAGCGCCGCTGCAGATCGCCCTGGACAGGGCGCGCCAGCAGATCGCGCAGAACCGCCTCACCACGCCGGCCGAAGACAACGCGTTTTCCAGCCTCATGAACGCCTGGGCCAGCAACCCGGACGATCCGGCGGTGCTGGAACTGATCGATACCCTGACCACCGCGCTGGGAGAGTCGGCAGTCGCCAACCTGCGCGCCGGGCGGGACGAGCAGGCAGGAGGGCAGATCGAACGCATCCGACTGCTGGGGACGGAAACCTCAAGCCTGGAGTCGCCGGCCCAGCGACGCCTGGACTCCGCCATCGAGAAGATCCTGGAAGCGCGCATTGCCAAGGCGGCCGGGCGCACCGACAGCAGCGCGGCGATCGCGGCGGCGGCACTGGCAGAACCGTTCGGCTTGGCGCCGGAGACCGTTCGCAGGCTGCAGGCCCGCGCCGCCGCGGTTCCCACCGGATCCACGCCGCGAAGCGCCGCCGGTGCCGTGGTGGCACTGGCGACCAAGCCGGTCAGCCGCGACGAGTACGCCGCCTTCGCCGATGCCACCGCGCGCAAGCCGGCCTTGTGCCGCGAGCGCTCGTCCCTGCTGCGGATGCTGGCGCCGCGCGACTGGCGCGGACCCGGCTTCGACCAGGACGGATCCGATCCGGTGCTGTGCGTATCGCTCGCCGACGCGCAGGCCTACGCGGAATGGCTGAGCCAGCAGACCGGCCGCAGTTACCGCCTGCCCACGGCGGTCGAATCGCGATCCATCGCCCCGCAGATCAGCGGACGCGAGGTTGCCCTGTGGCAACTCGACTGCGGCGAGGGCTGCCGCGAGCGCGCCGTGCTGGGCGGTTCTTGGCGCAAGCAGGAGGCTAGGCGAATGCTGGATGCAGGACGTGGCTACGACGACGTGGGCTTCCGGTTGCTGCGCGATCCCTGAATCCCGCGGGCGATTTCCGGCACGTGGGGGCGCGGTGCGCCGTCTACAATCGCCGCATGCGCACACCTACCCTGCAACGACTGTTTCTTACCGGGCTGCTGACCCTGCTGCCCTTGTGGCTGACCCTGATCGTGGTCAAGTTTGTTTTTGCCCTGTTGTCGGATATCAGCCGACCGATCACGGGGCCGATCCTGCAGCGCATCGCCAGCGTGGACCCGCAGGCCCTGGGCTGGCTGACCGACTCCTGGGTGCAGACCCTGCTCGCGCTGGTGGCCACCTTGCTGCTGATCCTGTTCACCGGGGCGATGTCGCGCCGGGTGTTCGGGCAACAGTTGCTGCGCTGGATCGAGACGCTGATCGGCCGCGTACCCTTTGCCAGCACCATCTACGGCAGCGCGCGGCAGTTGCTGAACATCCTGCAGACCAAGCCCGGTGGCACGCAGCGGGTGGTGCTGATCGACTTTCCGCATGACCAGATGAAATCGGTCGGCTTCGTGACCCGGGTGCTGCGCGAGGAAGGGACCGGTCGGGAGCTGGCCGCGGTATATGTGCCGACAACGCCCAACCCGACCTCGGGTTATCTGGAAATCGTGCCAATCGAGAAGCTGACGCCCACCGACTGGAGCGTCGACCAGGCGATGGGCTTCATCATCTCGGGAGGCGCGATCTCCCCGGACACCATCCCCTTCTCCGCGCCGCGCACCGCCGCGCCGGCGCCGGCGCCGGCATCCGGCCCGGCACCGTCACCGACCGCGGAGCCCTCGCCCGGCCGCGCCTGACTTCCTGGAGACCCGACCATGCGCCCGTCCACGCCTGCCACCCTGCTCGCCCTCGCGCTCGCCGCGGCGATGGCCGGCTGCTCCCCCAACACGGCCACCGGCAGCGCCGAGACGGATTCCATCGCCGGCATCCAGTCGGTCAGCGACAAGCCGGAGCACCTGGACCGCCTGTATGCGCTGTACTGGGAGGAGACACTCAAGCGCAATCCGCTGGCCGCGACCTACCAGGGCGACAACCGCTACAACGACCAGCTGCCGAACTTCCTGTCGCGCGAGTACCGCGACACCAGCCGCGCATTCACCACCGAGTGGCTGGAAAAGATCGAATCCCTCGGCCCTGACGGCCTGGAAGGCCAGGACCTGCTGAGTTGGCAGATCTTCGTGCGCGATGCGCGCGACGAGCTGGCGAGCCAGCGGTTCCCCGCGTGGATGCAGCCGGTCAACCAGTTCTACAACATCGCCTCCACCTTCGTGCAGCTCGGCTCGGGCACCGGCGCGCAGCCCTTCAAGACGGTGCAGGACTACGACAACTGGCGCGAGCGTGCCAGCAACGTGCCGGTGCTGTTCAACCAGGCGATCGCCAACATGGGCGAAGGCATTGAGGCCGGGGTCGTGCAGCCGCGTGCGCTGATGGAAAAGGTGCTGCCGCAGCTGGATGCGCTGATCAGGGAGGACCCGCGGCAGACGCTGTTCTGGAAGCCGGTGGCGGACATGCCGGAAAGTTTTTCCGACGCCGACCGCAAGCGCATCGAGGACGAGTACGCAACGCTGATCGCGACCGTCCTGATGCCTGCCTACCAGCACCTGCGCGACTACATCGCCAACGATTACCTGCCCCACACGCGCGCCTCGGCCGGCATGGCCGACCTGCCCAACGGTCAGGACTGGTACGCCTTCCGCGTGCACCAGTCGACGACCACCGATCTTTCGCCGGCGCAGATCCACCAGATCGGCCTCGACGAGGTCGCGCGCATCCACGAACGCATGCAAGAGGTCATGGACCAGGTGGGATTCAAGGGCACGCTGCAGGAATTCTTCGTCTTCATGCAGACCGACCCGCGCTTCGAGTTCGCCAGCGAGGACGAGCTGCTCGCGTTCTATCGGGGCCTGGAAGCCAAGGTCAACGCGAAAGTGCCCGAGCTGTTCTCGCTGGTGCCCAGGTCGCCGTTCGAGATCCGCCCGGTGGAGGCGTTCCGCGCGCAGTCGGCGGCCGGCGGTTCCTACATGACTCCCAGCGAGGACGGCAGCCGGCCGGGCATCTTCTACGTCAACACCTACGACTTGCCGACCCGGAAGACCTGGGACGCGGAGGACCTGTTCCTGCACGAGGCGATTCCCGGCCACCACTTCCAGCTGGCGCTGCAGCAGGAGCTGACCGGCCTGCCGGCGTTCCGCCGCTTTGGCGGACAGACGGCCTACATCGAGGGCTGGGGCCTGTACGCCGAGTCGCTGGGCCGCGAGCTGGGAGTGTATGAGGACCCCTACGACTATTTCGGCTACCTGCAGAACGAGCTGTGGCGGGCGATCCGGCTGGTGGTGGATACCGGCCTGCACAGCAAGGGCTGGACGCGCGATCAGGTGATCGACTACATGCTCGAGAACTCCGCGGAAAGCCGCACGCAGGCCGTCGCCGAAGCGGAGCGTTACATGGCGATCCCCGGCCAGGCACTGGCCTACAAGATCGGCGAGCTGAAGATCCGGGAACTTCGCAGGCGCGCTGAACAGGCACTGGGCGACAAATTCGACATCCGCCAGTTCCACGCCGAGGTGCTCAAGGACGGGTCGGTCCCGCTGGACGTGCTGGAGGACAAGATCGACCGCTGGATCGCAGCCAGCCAATAGCCAGCCGTGCAAATTGCGAACGGCCCGGAATTTTCCGGGCCGTTCTGCGTTATGCCTGTCCCGCGGAAGGAGCTCCGCGGGAGTTTCTACTGATCAGGCACTGGAGCCGTCGCGGAACGAGCCACGGCCACCGCGGGCGCCTGGACCGGCCGAGCGCTGGCGCGGCGCGCCTGCATGGGCATGCCGCGGCGCTGCCGCGTGCGGACGTGCGGCCGCGCGCGGGCTGTTGTTGCGCGGCGGACGGCCGGCACCGGCGTTGTTGCGCGGGTTCGGGATGGCCACGTCCAGGCGTATCGGGCGGCTGGGCTCGTAACCCGGCACGACCACCATCTCCACGTCCTTCTTCAGCACGTGCTGGATCTGGCGCAAGAGGCCACCCTCGTCGTGGGAGACCAGCGACAGCGCCTCACCGGTGGAACCGTTGCGGCCGGTACGGCCGATCCGGTGCACGTAGTCCTCGGCCACCATCGGCAGGTCGAAGTTGATCACCAGCGGCAGGTCGGGGATGTCCAGGCCGCGGGCCGCCACGTCGGTCGCCACGAGCACGCGGGCACGGTTGCCCTTGAAGTCGCGCAGGGCTTTCTGGCGCTGCGCCTGGCTCTTGTTGCCATGGATGGCCACCGAGCGCAGGCCGGCGGCCTCGAGCTGTTCGGCCAGACGGTTGCAGCCGTGCTTGGTGCGACCAAACACCAGCACCTGGTCGCCGGGGCGCTTGGCGATGATGTCGATCAGCAGGTCGCGCTTGCGGCCGCTGTCCACCGGGTGGGCACGGTGGGTGATCGTGTTGGCGATCGCGTTGTTGGTGGCGACCTGGACCTGCTTGGGATCGCGCATGAACTGCAGCGCAAGCTGCTTGAGTTGGGATTCGAACGTCGCCGAGAACAGCAGCGTCTGGCGCTCGGCCGGAAGGCGGCCGAGGATGCGCTTGATCGCCGGCAGGAAGCCCATGTCGAGCATGCGGTCGGCCTCATCCAGCACCAGCACCTCGATCTCGTCGAGCTTCACGGTACCGCGCTCGATGTGGTCGATCAGGCGGCCGGGCGTGGCGACGATCACGTCGACGCCGCGGCGCAGGTTCTCGACCTGCGGGCCCATGCCGGCGCCACCGAAGAGCGTGCAGAAGTTCATCCGCAGGTGCTTCGCATAGCTGCGCAGGCTGTCGTTGACCTGCACGGCCAGCTCGCGGGTCGGCACCAGGATCAGGGCGCGCGGCTTGCGCGAACCGTTGGGGCCGGTCTGCTTGGACAGGCGGTTGAGGAGCGGCAGGCCGAACGCGGCAGTCTTGCCGGTGCCGGTCTGGGCGCCGCCGAGCAGGTCGTTGCCGGCCATGATCAACGGAATGGCCTGGACCTGGATCGGGGTCGGGCTGGTGTAGCCCTGTTCGGCAAGCGCGCGCAGCAAGGCAGGCGCAAGGCCGAGGTTTTCAAAAGACATGTTGTAGCTCCGAATATAGAGAACCGCACAGAGGTGCGGTAAAGACCCGGAGCGTTCCCTGTAACCGCGCTGCGAGTATTGGTGGTGACGGCACCGGATGCTCCGGGCCGTGTCGGCGCGACGAAAGACGTGCGGGATATTCGCACCGGACCACGCCTTTGGGCGGGGGGTCTTGGCCGACTGGCCAACCCGTGCGAGGGCATACCTGGGAAACGTGACCCTTGCGGGCAGGCAGCCGTGCGCTGAACAGGCGAATCTTACGGGAAATAAGCCACGCGCGCCAGCGATGCCCATGGTCCGTTCATACACGCCGCGACGGCTCAAGCCGCATCCGCGAACCGGACGGAATATCGTCCGGTTCGCGGGCGGATGTCAGTGCATCGCAACCTGCGTCGTTCCAGCACAACCGGCTATAGCGAAACCCGCTTGCGGTTGTCACCCGAGACCCGGTCGATCAGCTTGTTGTACGGATCGAAACCGGCCTCGTACGGCGCCTCCTCCACCATCACGGTCAACGTCGGCGCGTCCTCGGTGATGTGGTGGCGCTGCAGGTACAGCACCTTCTCGTCGGCTTCCTTGCCGGACGGGCCACGCGCGAACACGCCGACCTCGATCCAGTCGTCCAGTGGCGCCGCAGTCTCCTCGCCCTTGCCGTCGGCGTAGCGCTTGGCCGCGTGCAGCTTCAGGGTCACTTCGTACTTGCCGTCGTCGCGCTTGTGCGCGGCCACCGATTCGACCCGGTTGTCGTAGAACGTGATGTTCTCGAACAGGTCGGTGATCAGTTGCTGGTTTTGCGGCCCGGCCTCGGCGCGGATGTACTCCAGCAACTCGGCCGAGGTGGTGAATGGCGCGTGCTGGTAGCCCTTGTCGAGGACGAACTTGGACAAGGCGCGGTTGAGCGCGTCCTCGCCCATTTCCTCGCGCAGCCGGTAGAACACCAGCGAGCCCTTGCGGTAATGGATGTAGGGCTGGTTCTCGACCCGGTACAGCGGCAGTTCCTCGATCAGCTCGCCGCCGCGGCTGGACAGGTAGCGGTCCAGTTCGTACTTGAGGAAGCGACGCATCTTGTCGCGTCCGTACTCGTGCTCCATCACCATCAGCGCGGAGTATTGCGCCAGCGATTCGCTGAGCATGGTGGCGCCCTGCACGTTCGCGCCGATTACCTGGTGCGCCCACCACTGGTGCGCGATCTCGTGCGCGGTGACGTAGAACACGTAATCGATCGCCTCCTCGTCGCGCAGGTCGGCGATGAAGCCGATCGACTCGGAGTACGGGATGGTGCCGGCGAACGCCTGGGCGAAACTGCTATACCCGGGAAACTCGAGGATGCGCACCTGCTGGTGCTGGTACGGGCTGAAGTTGGCCTCGTAATAGGCCAGTGACTTCTGCACCGATTCGATCATGCGATCAACGTTGTACGGATGCTTGGCGTCGTAATACACCTCGATCGGAATCTCGTCCGGTGTGCCGGTCTTGTAGGCGCCCTTCTTGACCTGCCAGCGCGCCGACAGGGTCGCGTGGAAGTTCAGCATCGGCCGCTGCATGGCGTAATCGAAGCAACGCCGGCCATCGTGCAGATACTCCTTCTGCAGCAGGCCCGGGGCGAGCGCGATCTGGTCCGGCGCCGTGCACACCGTGGTCTTGAAGGCGACCCAGTCGGCGTCATCGCCGATGTAGGTGTTGGCCCGCGCGGCCTCGTCCTCCAGCTTGGCCATGCGCGGCAATTCGGGCATGCCACGCTTGCGGCGCTCGTTGCGGTCGGCGATCTGGAAGCCTTCGTTGTAACCAAAAGCGGGCAACATCTGCGAGTTGATGAAGCTGCCGTTCTCCACCAGTTCGGTCGCTGCCGTCTCGTTGCCGAAACCCTCCTGTCCGAACTCGACATCGAAACTCAATTCGCGCTGCTCGCCCGGCTGCATCGGCTCGGCCAGACGGTAGATGCGGTAATTGACCGGCTCGTCGTTGCTGACCAGTTCCGCCTCGCCGAAGTCCAGCGCGTGCAGCTGCGTGTACGGATACAGCTGGATATGGATGTCGTTGATGGCCGTCGCGTGCGGATTGCTGATGGTGTAGTTGCCACGGATGCGCACGCGCTGGTCTTCAGGGCGCAAATCCACCTGCGTGCTGACCGCGCTGATGCGTGGTTGCGGCAAACCCTGGTACTGGCGGCACTGCTCCTCGTAACGCTGCTGGCGATCCTTGACGGCATCGCCGGCGACGTATTCGTTGCGCACGTTGGTGTTCCAGAAGATGAAGCCGCCCAACAACGCGAACAGCCCCAGACTCGCCACCAGAGCGATACCGTGGCCACCCGTCAGCCGCTGTCCCGCCAGCTTGAAGCGCTCACGCCGGCTGGGTGATACCCCACGCACCCAGAACGCTGCCGCGACCAGCAACAACGCCAGCAGGCACACGCCCCAGTACGTCTGGAACCACAGCCGCGCGGGCAGGAAATGGCCGTAGCCGTTCATGTCCGAATACGGCGCAGTCGGCGCGCTGCCGTAGTTGTAGAGGTTGTGGTCGAAGTCGAGGTAGCCCAGCGTGCCCTGCACCACCAGCCAGGCGATCAGCAGGCCGTAGCCGATGAACTTGTTGTTGCTCAGCACCTGCAGCACCAGCGCAAGGCCGGCAATCAACACGAACGGAATCGAATCCAGCAGCGACGCCTTGAGATACAACGCAGGCTCCAGCGCGGTGAATCCCTTGCCCAGCTGCATCCCCATCGCGGCCAGTGCGCCGACGGCCTGGAACACCAGCACCACCAGCACCAGCGCCGCCATCTTCGCCGCCAGCGGCACCCAATTGGGCACCGGCAACGCGTCGGTCACCTCGTCGATCTTTGCGCCGCGCTCCTTCCACACCAGCTCGCCGGCGTAGAACATCACGATGATCAGCAGCATGAACGTGAAGCTGCCCTGCAGGGCCTGCAGCATCAGCGACGTGACCGGGTAGACCTTGGTGCCGAACATGCTCTGGACGACGCTGGCACTGCCGCTGAAGTTGGCCACCGCCAGCGCCAGCATGATCAGGAACGGCACGCTCTTGAACACACCGATGCTGTCGAACCGCCACTGGCGCAGGAACTGCCGCCACGCCACCGATCCGCCGGTGGCCGGCGCCACGCGCGGCGCGATCATCGAGCTGGGGCGCGGGGTCACCGCAGCCGCCGGCGCGGTAGCGCCACGACGGGCACGACGCGCGGACCATCCCGCAAACCAGCCTTTGCCGGTCCCCGTCCGCTGCGGTTTGAACAGCGCAAACGTCGCCGCCACCAGCCCCAGTGCAATCGCCACCCACAGGGCGCGGTTGGCAAGCAGGTAACCGGTCACCGCCGGCAACTGGGTGTTGTTCTCCGCCGCCGACCAGTAGCGGACGATGCGGCGGAACGCGGTGATGCCGAACGGATCGAGCAGCGTGGCCAGCCAGACGTTGTCCAGATCGGCCGTGAGCCGGCCCGACATCACGTACAGCACGAAGAATCCGATCACGCCCAGGTACACCGCCAGCAGGCTGCGCGTGGTCACCGCCAACAGCGCCAGCAACGCGCCGGTGAACAGCAGGTTCGGCAACACCAGCACGCCGAAACCCCACAGGTACGGCGCCAGCGAGAACGCGCCCAGACGTTCGGGATCGACCCACGGCATCAGCGGACCGAACATCAAACCCAGCGCGACCATCAGGTAGACCACGCAGCACGCCACCAGCGCAGCGGCAAACCGGCCGATCAGGAAATCGCGCTTGCGCATCGGACTGGAGAAGAACAGGTCGGCGGTGCCCAGCTCGAAATCGCGCAGCAGTGCGCCGCTGATGAAACTGACGATCACCAGCAGGCCGAGCACGGTGAACACGCCGAGGAAAGTGATGATCACCGTCGGTGCGTTGCGGTGGACATTGCCGACCGCGCTGCCGATCTGGATCGCATCGCTGCTGGCCGCACCGAACGCGAACAGGCCGAACATCAACGCCATCAGCCACAGCAACGGCGCGCGCAACTGCTGCTTCAGCTCGAAGCGGAAGAATTCAAGAATCATGTCGTGACCCCGCTCAAGCCGCTTCGACGCTGGCGGGCTGCGCGGCCTGTCGTGCCTGCTCCCGCAGACGCTGGAAGTAGACGTCCTCCAGATCCGGCGCGACCTGTTCGAAACCTTCGTCCGGGCGCTCACTGGCGAACACGTGGATCACCGGATTCCCCGCCACCAGCCGGGTCGACAGCACGGTGTGGTGGCTCTCGTAACCGGCCAAGGTCGCCTTGGTCACCTGCTTGCGCCACACCTGGTTGCGCAGCGCCTCGATCGCTGCGTTCGGCTCGCCGGTCAGCAGCACCTGGCCCTTGTTCATGATCGCCATCGTCGGGCACAGGTCGGTCACGTCCTCGACGATGTGGGTGGACAGGATCACCGCGACGTTCTCGCCGATTTCCGCCAGCAGGTTGAGGAAGCGGTTGCGCTCCTCCGGGTCCAGACCAGCGGTAGGCTCGTCGACGATCACCAGCCGCGGGCTGCCGAGCAGCGCCTGGGCGATGCCGAAGCGCTGGCGCATGCCACCCGAGTAGGTGCCCAGCTTGCGTTTGCGCGCATCCCACAGATTGACCTGTTGCAGCAGGCCATCGACCACTTCACGGCGCTGCTTGCGCGCGGTCAGGCCCTTGAGCACCGCGAAGTGCTCCAGCAGATCCTCCGCGCTGACCTTCGGGTACACGCCAAAATCCTGCGGCAGGTAGCCGAGCTGCCGGCGCACCGTGTCCTTGTCGCGCAGCACGTCGATCGGCTGGCCATCCTCGCCCTGCAATACCACGCTGCCGCTGTCGGCCTCCTGCAAGGTCGCCAGCGTGCGCATCAGCGAGGACTTGCCGGCGCCGTTGGGACCGAGCAGGCCGAACATCCCGCGCGGGATGTCCAGGCTGATGTTGTCGAGCGCGCGCACGCCGTTGGCGTAGGTCTTGCCGAGATCACGGATGGTGAGCATGGATTTCCCCTGGGGTGGCCGGACCGGGGCGGTCGGGCCGAAATGAGCGGCTTCACGATCCTAAACGTGGAACGAACCGCCAGCATGGGCAAAACGTCACCCGTGACGCAATGCCCGGAATGCAATGCCGATGACGCCATGCCCGTGACCATGGGCACGCCCGGCGGGCGGCGCACCCCTTTGTGGGCAGGCTTCCACTTGCCAACGCCCCGTCCGGGGCCACCGTTCCTTTCACCCGACCGCCCGGAGTCCACGTGATCCTCAAGCAATCCAAATTCCTGCTACTCCCGCTCGCCGTCACCCTCGCACTCGCCGGTTGCGGTGGTTCGGATACCCATCAGCCGACCAGCAATGGCGATGCCGCCGCGCTGACCCTCGACGAGTCCAAGCTGCTGCCGGTCAACCGCTTCTCGAAGGATGACATCGACCCCAACGTGGACGCCTGCGTGGCATTCAACGACCACGTCAACGGCACCTGGCTGGCGGCGAACGACATCCCCGGCGACCGCACCTCGTGGGGCTCGTTTGAAGTGCTGACCGAGCGCTCCACCGAAATCCAGCGCCAGCTGGCCGAGCAGGCTGCGGCGATGAATGCCGACAACGGCGTGGAGAAGATCGTCGGCGACCTGTGGGCTACCGGCATGGACGAGGCCGCGATCAACGCCCAGGGCATCGCGCCGATCCAGCCGCAACTGGACGCGATCGCTGCGATCGACAGCCCGGAAGCGCTCGCCGACTACCTGCACCAGAGCGCCGCAACCGGCGACAACGTGCTGTTCCGCTTCTACGCCGGCCCCGACTTCAAGGACTCGGCGATGAACATCGCCTACGCCAGCCAGGGCGGGCTCGGCCTGCCGGACAAGAGCTACTACTTCGAGGACGCCTACCAGGACAAGCTCGCCGCCTATCAGGCGCATGTCGCCAAGGTGCTGGAGCTGTCCGGTGTGGATGCGGCAAAGGCCGCCGAGCAGGCCGGCCAGGTGGTCGCCTTCGAGACCCGTCTGGCAGATGCGTCCAAGTCCCGCGTGGAAATGTCGCGCGATGCGGAGCTGCGCTACAACCCGGTGTCGCTGGCCGATGCCGAGAAGGTCGCCCCGGCGTTCGGCTGGTCGAAGTTCTTCGACGCCCAGGGCGTGGCCGCGCCGGAGATGTTCTCGCTGGCGATTCCGGCGTTCCACGCAGAGGTCGGCAAGATGATTGCCGAGGTGCCCGTCGACGAGTGGCAGGCCTACCTGAGCTTCCGCACCGTCGACCGCGCGGCACCGTACCTCTCGGATGATTTCGTGCAGCAGGACTACGACTTCTACGCCAAAACCCTGCGCGGGCAGAAGGAACTGAGGGAGCGCGGCAAGCGCGTGCTGGACACCATCGGCGGCCACACCGGCGAGGCGCTGGGCCAGATGTACGTCGACGTTGCCTTCCCGGCCGAATCCAAGGCGCAAATGGAAAAGCTGGTCGACAACCTGCGCGCATCACTGAAGACGCGTCTGGAGAACCTCGCCTGGATGGGCGAGGACACCAAGAAGAAGGCACTGGAGAAGTGGGCCAGCTTCACCCCGAAGATCGGCTATCCGGACCAGTGGCGTGACTGGAGCGGCCTGGACACCAGTCGCGACAGTTACATCGCCAACGTGCATGCCGCCAACGAGTTCAACTACAAGTGGAACGTCGGCAAGATCGGCCGGCCCGTGGACCGCAGCGAATGGGGCATGAGCCCGCAGACGGTCAACGCCTACTACCGCTCCAGCGCCAACGAGATCGTTTTCCCGGCCGCGATCCTGCAGCCGCCGTTCTTCGATCCCGACGCATCCGATGAGTTGAACTACGGCGGTATCGGCGCGGTGATCGGCCACGAGATGATCCATGGCTACGACGATCAGGGCAGCCGCTTCGGGCCGACCGGCAACTTCGAGAACTGGTGGACCGAAGAGGACGCCGCCGGCTTCAAGAAGCTCACCGACCAGTTGATCGCCCAGTTCAACGGCTACGAGGCCGCGCCCGGCCAGTACGTCAACGGCAAGCTCACCCTGGGCGAGAACATCGCCGACCTGGGTGGACTGGCAGTGGCCCTGGACGCCATGCATGCGGCCACCGCGGACACCCCGGACCCGATGACCGACGGCATGAGTCGCGACCAGCGCTTCTTCGCGAACTGGGCGACCGTCTGGCGTCGCAACTTCACCAGCGAGGAGCTCAACGTGCGTCTGGCCACCGACTCACACGCCCCGGCCAACTTCCGCGCCATGGCCGCCCCGTCCAACATGCCGTCGTTTGCGGCGGCCTATTCGTGCACGCCCGGCCAGCCGATGGTGCGCGACGGCGACGATCGGATCGTGATCTGGTGAGCCGCTGATCCAGGCCCGGGCCACCATGGCCCGGGCCTTTATTGATTACCGCCAGGTGGCGGCGATACGGAAATCGGCACGTACGCTGTCCTGGTCATCCGTGACGGTATCCAGGGGATGTCCCACATCCAGGCTGTAGCTGTACCGACTGCCAAACTGGCCACTGAGACCCACGCCGACACTGTTGATATCCGCCGAGCGCGGCTGATCACCCCGGATGCCGGCATGATCCACAAACAGATAGGCGTCATGGCTGCCCTTGTAGGGGCGGTGCAGCTCAAGGTTGGCGTAATAGCCCTTCGGGCCGGCGATGGCACCGCGCACATAGCCCCGAACGCTGCCCACACCACCGGCCTGGAACAAATTGCCGGACGGGGCGAAGTCGCTGTCAGACACCTGCCAGCCCAACTGGGTGCGATACAGCAGGCCGGTACTGCCGAGCCGCTGCATCCACGTGAAACCGCCGTTGGCAATGGTGAAATCCTTGCGGGTTCGCAATGGTTCGTCGACGTTGATCCTCGACACGGACTGCTGCAAGGACCATTCGTAGCCGGTATTGCGATATCCCAGATTCATGCCGATGGTCACGATCGTGGATTCCACTTCCGACACGCGTATGCCGCTGATATCGGTGCTGGACCGGGAGCGCGCCAGCGAGCCGGAGCTGCTGAACAACCAGTGCTGGTTTGCGATCCAGGGCTGCCGTAAGTCCAGCGAATAGCTGGTCGATTCGCCCGTGATATCCAGTTGACGGTAAGCACCATCGATGATGTTGATCTGGTTCCGTGACACGCTCAGGCCGACCCGGCCGTTGCGCCGGTTGAGCAGGCCGGAATACGAAACCCGCCCTTCCAGGCCGCCCTCTGCGTAGGCCACCGATCCGGCCAACAGATCGTTGATCCCGGCAAGCCCCCAGACATGCCCCTGCACACCGATCCGCTCGCGTCCCGTCGTCTCGACACCGGCGTTGTCCACGAAGACACCCCCGACCCGGCGTGAAGGCGTCTGGGCCTGCAGCACGATGTCGGTCTGGCCGACCGCCTCGCCCGGACGCAGCAACGCGCGCACCGTCAGGTCGCTGGTGCGGTTGAGATACACCAGATCCTCACGCAACGCGTTGGTCTGCACCACCTCGCCGGGTTGCTGGCGGATGCGCTGGCGCACAAACCGCTCCGGCACACGCGCATCGCCCGTAATCTCCAGCTGTCCCAGCCGCCCTTCGACCAGCTCGACATGCACCACGCCACCGTCGATCTGCTGGCTTCCCAGCCGCGCACGCGCGGTGGTGATCTCACGCGACGCGTAAGCCGCGTTGACGGCCGAGACGATCTCCTCCAACTCGGTCATTCCGATCTGCTGGCCAATGAATGGCGCCGCAAAGCCCTGCAACTCGTCGGCCGGCAAGAACACCGACGGGCTGAAGCTGACTTCCGTCAGCTGGAAGCTGAGACCCGCATCCGCCGCCATGAGGGGACCTTCCGCCGCTGCTGGTGCCACGACCGGGTCGGCAACCTCTGCCTCCGGCGCCAGCTTCTGGCGTTGCTCGTAATAGTTCTGGATGCGCTCCCCCGATCCACGCACCTCGCCGGTGCCGGACTGTGCCATCGCCAACAGCGGCAGCAACATGCCGCCCACCCCCATCCCCAACGTCCAATAACGCATCGCCCACCCTTTATTGATCTTCATCAGTTCGGCGCGCCCATGTTGACGCCGCCATACGTGTCAATCACGACGTCCCCGGTACCGGTGCCGCTCATCGCATCGACGTCCCATACCTCCATCGTGGATGCCGGCTGCAGCATGCGCAGCGTGTAACGAAGTGCACTTTCACCTAGGTAGTCCAGATCGCCCCACTGATGACCGGGGTTGTAGTTCGGCGCGGCAACCCGGTAGCCGTCCGCGAACCGCACCACATACGCATCGGTAAACGTATTGAAGCCGTTCTGATGCAGCTGGAAGGCCTTCCCGGGCTGGCTGAGTTGCACATCGGCCGGACGCAGGATCTGACTGGTGTTGTCCATCCACAGGTTCGCGTTGGCGGTACCCAGATCCAGCGTCTGCCCGATCCAGCCCTGCTCGATATCGACCTGCGCGGCGTTGGTATCCAGCTTGGCCTGCAATGCCTGCAATCGATCGATCACCCACGCATCGCGCGCATCGACTTCCAGCTGGATCCGCCGCGCCACACCGTTCTCGTAACCGGTCAGCGTCGTGGTCAGCGGACCCGAAGCGGTCGCCGACTGGACCACGGCAGCACGGATGTCCGTCGCCGCGAGATTCAGCCGGTTGTCCACGCGCACCGAGTCGAGCGCAATCCCACTACTGGCGGCGACATCGGCCGAGCTGGCCTTCATCATCGCGCCGGTGACATCGCCGTCCCGGGCATCAATCCAGATGGCGCGCCCGGCTTCCAGCGTATCGAAGGCCACGCTTCCGCCGGCGATGATCTGCTGGTCGCGATGGGCACTTCCGTGATCGATGGCGATACTTCCCCCACTGGTGAGGAACGCGTTGTCGCCGGCCGAGTAGTCGCCCCATTGCTGGTCCCCACCGGACGCGGCCACCAGATTCTGGCCCGACTCGGCGGTTCCCACGGTGAGCTGACGGGCGGCGCGGAGCTCGATCTCCCCGCCAACCATCAGGTCGCCAGCGGTCAGGTCGCCGCGCAACGACGTCAGCCGGGCATCCCCCCCGCCAAGGAAGGTGTCGACACTCAGGGATTGACCCGCTTGCAAACGCGTGTTGCGCGCCGCTTGCATGGAACCGACATCAATGGCATTGCCGGCCGTCAAATCGACATCGCGCCCGGCGACCACCGCCCCCATCGTGATGTCGTTACCCGCATCGACCGTGATATCGCCACGAACCGTGCTCATGGTGTCGACGATCACGTCTGTGCCAGCGCTCATCCGAGCGCTGTTGCCGGCTTCGACTGTCCTAAACACCGTCGTTCCGCCGGCGGTAAGCAGCGCGTCACCGCCGACCCGGATTGTGCCCCCGGAGATGTTCCCGCCAGCCTGCAACGAGGCGTCACCGCCCACGCTGGCATCACCCAACACCAGCGAGGTGCCGGCATCGAGCGTCGCATCACCATCGATGCGGGCCGTGCCGATATCCATCGCATCGCCGGACTGCAGGTTTGCGCTGCCTGCAACTTGCGCATTACCGATCGTCATGTCGGTACCGGCCTGCCAGGTGGCATCGGTGCCCACCGTGGACTGATCCACCTGCAGTGCCTGACCCGTGGTCAGCGTCATTGCGCCGGCGCTGGTCGCGTCGATCAGATGCAGATCGGTGCCGGCGGTGGCGATCACATCGCTGCCGCCGTCCAGTTGCTGCACCGTCAGGGTGTCGCCGCCGGACAGTGTCATCGTGTTGCCGGACTGCAGTGCGTTGGCCGCGAGCGCACTGCCGGCGTCGGCCGTCAGTGCACCGGTCACCGCCAGGGTGTCGATCTGCATCGTGGTTCCGCTGGTCAGCGCGGCATCACCGCCGACGCTGCCATCAGCGAACACCAGCGACGTGCCGGCATTGAGCGTCGCATCACCCGCGATGCGGGCTGTGCCGATATCCATCGCTTCACCGGATTGCAGGTTTGCGTTGCCCGCAACTTGCACATTAGCGATCGTCATGTCGGTGCCGGCATCGAGCGTCGCATCACCATCGATGCGGGTTGTGCCGATATCCATCGCTTCGACCGACTGCAGGTTTGCGTTGCCTGCAATCTGGGTGTTGCCTGCCGCCAAATCGGTACCGGCCTGCCAGGTGGCGTCGGTACCCACCGTGGACTGGTCCACCTGCAGTGCGTGACCGGACGTCAACGTCATGGCATCGGCGCTGGTCGCGTCGATCAGATGCAGATCGGTGCCGGCAGTGGCGATCACATCGCTGCCGCCGTCCAGTTGCTGCACCGTCAGGGTGTCGCCGCTGGACAGTGTCATCGTGTTGCCGGACTGCAAAGCGTTGGCCGCGAGCACGCTGCCGGCGTCGGCCGTCAGTGCGCCGGTCACCGCCAGGGTGTCGATCTGCATCGCGGTGCCGCTGCTCAGCGCGGCATCACCGCCGACGCTGCCATCGACCAAGACCAGCGACGTGCCGGCATCGAGCGTCGCATCACCATCGATGCGGGCTGTGCCGATATCCATCGCTTCGACCGACTGCAGGTTTGCGTTGCCTGCAATCTGGGTGTTGCCTGCCGCCAAATCGGTACCGGCCTGCCAGGTGGCGTCGGTACCCACCGTGGACTGGTCCACCTGCAGTGCGTGACCGGACGTCAACGTCATGGCATCGGCGCTGGTCGCGTCGATCAGATGCAGATCGGTGCCGGCAGTGGCGATCACATCGCTGCCGCCGTCCAGTTGCTGCACCGTCAGGGTGTCGCCGCTGGACAACGTCATCACGCCGGCGGACTGCAATGCGTTGGCCGCGAGCACACTGCCCGCGTCGGCCGCCAGTGCGCCGGTCACCGCCAGGGTGTCGATCTGCAGCGTGGTGCCGCTGGTCAGCGCGGCATCACCACCGACACTGCCATCGACCAAGACCAGCGAGGTACCAGCATCGAGCGTCGCATCACCCGCGATGCGGGCTGTGCCGATATCCATCGCTTCACCGGATTGCAGGTTTGCGCTGCCTGCAACTTGCGCACTACCGATCGTCATGTCGGTACCGGCGTTGAGCGTCACATCACCATCGATGCGGGCCGTGCCGATATCCATCGCGTCAGCGGACTGCAGGTTTGCGTTGCCTGCAATCTGGGTGTTGCCCACCGTCGTGTCGGTGCCGGCCTGCCAGGTGGCATCGGTGCCCACCGTGGACTGATCCAGCTGCAGTGCCTGACCCGCCGTCAACGTCATGGCATCGGCGCTGATCGCGTCGATGAGGTGCAGATCGGTGCCGGCAGTGGCGATCACATCGCTGCCGCCGTCCAGTTGCTGCACCGTCAGGGTGTCGCCGCTGGACAACGTCATCACGCCGCCGGACTGCAATGCGTTGGCCGCGAGCACACTGCCGGCATCGGCCGTCAGTGCACCGGTCACCGCCAGAGTGTCGATCTGCATCGCGGTGCCGCTGGTCAGCGCGGCATTACCACCGACACTGCCATCGACCAACACCAGCGACGTGCCGGCATGGAATGCGGCGTCACCATCGATGCGGGCCGTGCCGATATCCATCGCTTCGACCGACTGCAGGTTTGCGTTGCCCGCAATCTGGGTGCTGCCTGCCGCCAAATCGGTACCGGCCAGCCAGGTGGCGTCGGTGCCCACCGTGGACTGATCCACCTGCAGTGTGTGACCCGCGGTCAGCGTCATTAAGCCGGCGCTGGTCGCGTCGATCAAATGCAGATCGGTGCCGGCAGTGGCGATCACATCGCTGCCGCCGTCCAGTTGCTGCACGCTCATCGTGTCGCCGCTGGACAACGTCATCGCGCCGGCGGACTGCAATGCGTTGGCCGCGAGCACGCTGCCGGCATCGGCCGTCAGTGCACCGGTCACCGCCAGGGTGTCGATCTGCATCGCGGTGCCGCTGGTCAGCGCGGCATCACCATCGACGCTGCCATCAACCATTGTCAGCGACGTGCCGGCATGGAATGCGGCGTCGCCACCGATGCGGGCCGTGGCTATCGCCATCGCTTCGCCCGATTGCAGCTCGGCATTGCCCGCAGCTTCCAGGAATGCAACCGTCAGGTCGTCAGTCGCGTCAATCGATGCATCGCCACCAGCCATCGCAGACACAACAACGATCGACCCATCACCGACAATTCGTACATCGCCGTGCAGCGCATCGATCCGGTCAACCAGGGCATCACCGGCAAAGGCAAGGTCGATCGATCCGGTGTTGCTCCGTGCCTCGAGCCTTCCGCCCGAAATGCCTATCGCGGCATTCGGAGCGCCGATGGCACCATCGGCCAACAGCGACACGGCAACGTCCTGACCCACTTGCAGGTGGACTGGCACATCGGTGTTACCGGCGATAGCACCACCGGCCGTGATTGCCAGCACGCTGCCCGGCATACCCGACACCTGGACTTCACCCAACTGCATGTCGCCGGTCGTCGTCAATACCGTGCTGTCGGTGCTGTGCAGGCGGCTTCCCGCGCCCATGGCCAACCCGGCCGCATCGAGCGCAATCGTGGTGGCACGCATGGCCCCACCGTCGGCGATGGTGGCCACGCCACCGGCCGTCACCGTCAGCACATTGCTGGCCCGTGCCTGATCAAGCGACAGGTCGCCATCCGCTGTCAGTTCGACATCATCGTCGCCCTGGACATTGCCCAGACGCATCCAGCCACCACTGGCCAACGTCATACGGCCCAATGCGACGGCACTGTCGATAGCGAGGTTGCCACCGGCATTGACCCGCAACAGCCGTCCGCCATCCAGCGTGCCGGCCGTCAGTGACCCATCGACATCGAGTACGACATCACGTCCCGCCACGATCGAGTCGGCGGTCAGTTCACCCACTGCGTGCAGGCGCACGTCACGGCCGGCAGCGGCACTGAGGCGTCCGTCCGAGGCCAGTTGGAGGGTCAGCGCGCCAGCGACCGTATCGGCGCCAATGTCATCGCGCGCTGTGAGTTCCACCTGACGGCCGTTGACTGCTATGTCATCGCTGTCAGCCAGCAGGCTTCCATCGACAACATCCACCGCCAACGAACCTTCGGCATACAGCCGGGAGAACTTCAGGTCACCGCCATGCTGACGCAGACGCAGATCTCCGCCTGCGCTGGCCGACACCACCTTGCCGGCCACCTGAATGCCAAGCAGTGCGTCGGCGTTTCCATCGACGCCACCAATGTTCCCGTTGGCTGCCAGGATCGCATCACCGCCGACGATGATCGAAGGCGCATTGATCGAGGTACCGCTGAGGTTCCCGTCCACGCTGACGCGCAAATCATCACCGGCACGCACGGTACCGACCTTCAGATTCTCGGTGGACTGCACGAACAGGCCACCACCGGCGGTTGCATTGAGCGTGCCCTGTGCAACCAGGAACAACGGCGAGGTCTGCTTGATGCGGATGCGTGCGATGGCACCGTTCATCACCTGCTCAACGCTCAGCTCAGCCAGCTCCTCAGCCGTGAGCACATGGCCGTCAGGGCCAAGCAGCTCCACATCGCCCGCGCTGTTGGCCAAGGACAATGCCATCGCCTGGGCGTCGTTCAAATTGCCCGCCAGAAAGTCCCCGTAGGCAATTTCCAGCGCATCGGCCACCTGGCCAATGCCATCGCGCGCCGTCAGCGTGATGTTGCGGCCGATCACGGTCGGATCGGTTGTACCAATGCTCGGTGCCTCAGGCTCCAGGGCACCGGCATTGATCGCGTTGCCCAACTGCTCGGTTGTCCAGCGCGCGTTGGCGGCCAGCGACGCGTACAGGTCGCTGGCAGGATCGATCGAAAACGCGTAGCCCGCATCGTGAGTGGCAAAAATCGCCTCTTGGGCCCAGCCAGCGCCGTACAGCTCGGCAAAGTGTCCGGCCAGTGACTGGTAGCGACCATTCACATAGGCCTGCACCTCGGCATCGCCCACCGGCGTCGCGCTGCCGGCGGCCAACGATGCGGCCGCCCGGAACATTTCGATACCCGCGGCCGACGCGATAAACCGGTCAGCCGACACCCCACCCCACGGCAACAGGCTCCAGTACTCGTCGTAGCGCGCCGTCGCCTGGCGCTCGTAGCTGGCAACGGTATCGGCGACACCGGAGCCATCAAGCTTGAGCCGGTCGCGGATCTGGCGGATCTGTGCGTCCGACAGGCCAGCGGCCGAGGTGCGCCGGCTGGCATCGAGAATGGAACCGGAAGGCGCTTCGAGAACAACGTCGCCGTTGCGCGCATGCACGGAATCGAGCCAGAAGTCGCCGGCGACATCACGAACGGCCACATCGTTGAATGCATCCAGACGTACTACGCCACCGGTGAGCTGGCCGTCCGCGCCTTGTGTCTCCTGCGCTGCCAGCACCAGCAATCCATCGGCCGAACCAATGCTTCCATAGCGGCTGGTCAGCGCGACGTTCGCACCATTGACGTCCACCGCATTGCCATCAATGCCAGTCAGATCGCCATTGGCGATGATCACTACGTCAGCCGCCCGGTCACCATTGGCCGCAGAGACCGACAACGCAGCACCGGAGCTGAGGTCCAAGTTGATCGCGCCACCAGTCGAGGTTGCCGCCAGGTCCCCGTCCTGGATGAATGCCTTCACCGCACCAAGCGATCCGACACCGATACCGCCCGCCGCCTTCAAGACCAGATCCCGGGTGGTGATATTGGCCCGCTCACCAGCCTGGATGATGTTGCCCACACCGCCGATGTTGCCTGCCCTCGTCGTCAACGAGGTCGTGCCGCCACCGTTGTTCAGGGTCCCGGCGAGATACAGGTCACCCGTCACGCCGACGTCAATGACACCACTCTTGCCAGTAACAAAATTGATACCGATCGCGTTGTCGGCCTTTACGGTGCCCGTGACATCCAGATAGCCCATCCCCGGCATCCGGTAGCGCCACATCGTCTCCATACGCTTGCCATCGGAGCTCTGCTCGGGAGTGCCTGGAAAACCGAAGTTGCATCCCTTCTGGATTTCGCCGCAGCCGTAGTTGACGTACTCGTTCTGGTAGGAAGTGAAGTCCCCGGCAATTTCCCGTTTGAACCCCGAGACCATCTGGCCTGCATTGACCGTGCGGAATCCGCCATTGGTCTTGTTCCACGTAGCCGCTCCCGAGGTGGGGTTGCCCCAGGCATCGACAAATGTCCAAGTGCCGGCCGTGTTGGCGCTGCTGTCCAACGTACGTTTGACCCAGGCCCGGCGGGTCCACGTGTAGAGCTGGTTTGCCAGCGGGTTGTAGCTGGTCTCGGACAGACCCGATCCGCCCCAGTTGTCGCTCACATTGACCGAGCCATCCAGGTTGGAGGTGTAGGTGATTTCGTACGCCAGGCCATCGCTGCGGACCTTGTTGCGATCGGTGATCTGCACGACGCCCTTACCGCCAGTGCCGACGTTGATATTGCCCAGCTGCACCGCCCGGTCGACATCGCTGTTGACCTCTACCTTGCCGTAGCCGGCACTGACATTGATCGTGCCGTAGGGCGAGGTGCTGACGATATGGCCGTCCAACTTGACGATGCCGCCACCGGAGGCATTGACGTTGTTGACGACAATCCGCTGATTGGTGGCGTCGTAGCTGGCCGAAATCAACGAGGAGTCGGCGCCGATGGTCTTCAGCATGGAGTGCGGGATCGCGTGCATGCCGCCCTCCAGGTCGCGTGCCTGGAACCAGTTCCGCGCCGCCAGTGAGTCCTCCACCTGCAACGACCAGCCCACGCCTGCACCGGCCTCGATGCTGGAGGCGATGTTGATGTAGCGGGCGACGACGTTGATCTCCTTCGCCTTGGTGGTGCTGCGTGCCGCATTCTGTGCCGCTTGCTGATTGCTGGCATAGGCGTAATTGGTGGCCAGCTGTCGCTGTGACACCGTCGGCATGTATTGGGTGTTCTTATCGTGGTTGTACAGAAACGGCATGTAGGAGAACTGCGAGGACGGGTAGCCGTTCTGCTGAGTGCTGCAATTGGCCGAGTCGACAAACGGCAGGCAGTAGCCATAGACCACCAGACTGGTACCTGCAAAAGTCCGTTCGTAGGTACTCCCGTCCGCGCGCCTGAAGGTGACCTTGCCGGTGCCACCGGGCCGCTGAAGCAACTTGATATTCAGGTCCAGCCAAGTGAGTGACGGACCGGCAACGACATTGGCGATGTAACCTGCCGCCTCATTGGCGCTGATGCCGTTGAGCATGTAGTTCAACCAGTCGGCCTCGGGCGACGAGCCGGCGACATAGTCCCTGCTCCGGTCACGGAACGTGACCGTGCCGTTGGGGGCATGCGGGCTGTAGGTTTTGGCGAATACCGAACCGGCCTGGATCAGCGAGCCGCTCAGCGTCGACAACGTCACATCCGAAGCGATCGCATACAGATCGCCGTTCTGGACGATGGAGGTGGGGCTGGAGGAGGTGTTGCGGATGCTGATCGTCGACGCCGCACCCGTATCGGTCTCTACCCGGATACCACCGGCATTCATCGAGGCACCGGTGTAACGCACCTGACCACCGGCGTAATCGGGAACGAAGATATTTCCGAATGCCAGGTGGTCGGCGCTGGCGTTGTTGACGGTGATCGTCGGCGCGCCCTTGGCGATCGCTGCGCCCGTCCCGCCCATGCTGGCGCCGTGCAGGAACACGTCACCGCCGGCGGCGTACATGTTTTCCAGCCAGTAGACGTAGTCGCTGTCGGAAATGGAGTCGTCCAGCCCCTGTCCGGTGGCGGCAATGTAATCGCGCGCCGTCAGGCGGGTCCAGCGGATGTCCCCGCTCACCGTGCCATTGGACGTGATATCCAGATTCAAGCTGTTGTAGGCGCCCGCCGTCAGCGTCCCGTCCAGGCGAACTGTGCTGGTCGAGTCCTGCGCACCGCCGGTTTTGCTGTCGCTCACTTTCACCGGAATAAAGCCGAGCTGGTAGCCGTAGCCCACCGCGCGCGACAGTCGGCTCAGGCCTTCGCTGTAGCTGCCCAGGTAGACATCGCTGGCGCCAAGCAGTGTGCTGCCGCTGCCGATCGACACCGATGCCTTGTCGCTGGCATAAGTGTTGCTGCTTACCAGCGGCACCGCCACCAGACCGCGCACATACCCCTCGGCCTGTGCGTTGGTGGTCAGGTTGGTCTGCTCCAGACCCAGCCCGTTGCGTCCAGCCGTGATGTAGGCGTTGTAGAGCGACGCCATGTCGACGTTTTGACCGACCACGACCGATTCGGTGAGATTGGCCGCCACGTCAACATCCGCCGCACCGACCGCGGCCAGACCCCAGGTATTCACGTAGCCACTGGTGCCCAGATAACCGCCGACCGTGGTGCCCAGGTTGAGATAGCCGTTGCTCAGCAGCGAGGCGTTGTTGCCGACCCGGACGGCGTTGTTGAAGTTGGCGACAAGGTTGGCATCCACGACAGCTGCGGAAATGGCACCGCCCGTGGACAGGTCGACGGTATCGCTCACGTTGGCCACGGTCTTGGCCAACACGTTGATATTGGCATCGCCCACGCTCAGCAAGCCGCTGGTCAGCTTGGCATTGGCACCGATTTCCGCCCGGGTGTCGCCGTCAAGGCGGGTGTCGATCAGCGCGGCACTCCCGGTGATCACTCCACCGGCTGCGGCGCTCACGCGGCTGGTGTCCTGGTCGGAAAAATACCGGTTCTGAGCGACGACATCGATGCCTTGGCCGGTCCGCAGGATGGTATTGGCACCCACGTCCGCCTTTACACGGGCATTTGCCTTGTTGCGTGCCGATGCGCCGCTCGCGCCAACCAATGACGCGTTGGTCGAGTCCGATTGACCGCCGTAGTAGCTATCGTGGGCGGCGTTGACCGCGACGGAGCCGGCAATAAGCTTTGAGCCCGCTCCCACCGAGGACAGCACATCGGCCTTCGCATCGGTGTTGGCCATTGCCGCGTTGCCGGCGACAAGGCCACCGCTGCCCGCCATGGATGCGGCGAAATTGCTGTCGTTGCCGTTGGCAGCCACAACGATGTCACCAGCAAACGTCAGCAAGCCGGCCGTATCCACTCCGGCTGTATTTCGCTCGCCCAGCCAGGCTCGGGTCGTGGTGTCGGAGCTCGCGTTGCTGAGCACGGCGCCGGCGGCCAGCATGCCGGCCGCAATGCCGGTTCCGTTCGCGTGTTGGGTCGTGATCTGATTGGCTTCGACATGGGTGTTCCCCGAGCCCAGCGCGACCGCATTACCGGTGGAAGCTTCGACCGTTCCACCGCTGTGGGCCGCTGCCGATGCCGCCGATCCGGCCAGGTAAAGACCTCCTGCACCGGCGATCGCGGTGGCACTGACGCCACCGCCGTTGAGGCCGCGTTCGGCGGCGATGCGGGTGTCGCCATCACCGATCCAGGCGCGGTCACCCACCTTGGCGCGGACATCCACGTTGCTTTGCGCATCGACCACCACCGCACCCAGCGCAACCCCGGCCGAGACGCTGGCACCGATGCCTTTTGCATACACGCTGGTATCGGCGCGCGCCACTACGTCCAGCTTTGGCGCGGACGCCTGCGAGTCATCGCTCACCGATGCCCCGACGAGTTCGATTTTGGTGTCGTCCCCAACGGACGCATTGACTTGGGCGTCCTCACTGGCCAAGACCACTACCGCACTGCCCGCACCCGCAAAGCCCGCACTGGCACCCATGCCTTCGGCATGGGTGGTGCCACCCAGCTCGGCAAGAATGCCCGCCTGACTGAATCCGGAGAGCGTCGTATTACCGTCGCCACCAAGGAGGCTTGTGACGGTGCTGTTGCGCTGCGCCTGGGCCACCACTACACCGACCGCGAGTGCACCCGCGGCGGCTCCCATCGCATCGGCCTCGACACTGGAATGGTCGCTGGCCGACATGGCGAACGTACCCTCGCTGGTGCCCTTCAACGACCCACTGGCAGCCGCATCAACCTGCTGATCAACTTCGGCATGGGCCACCGCAGCACCCAGCCCGACCAGACCGGCGCCTCCGGCAAATGCATCCACCGCCGCCGCAGCGCTTTCGCCGTCCCCGGCCCGGGCATTGATCAGGACGTTGCCCGCCTCGACCTGTGCATCGTCGATCCGGGCGCTGGTCCGGCCGCGCAGCGCGCTGTAACCAACGCCACCACCAAAACCGATACCGCCCACACCGAGCCCGCCCACCAGGTTGCTGGTGGCCATTCGGGAGGTGGCTTCCACCGAAAGGCTCGGCACGCTGATCTCGCCGCCGGCAATCTGCGCCTGGGTCAGGTCGGTGCTGCCGTCCAGACTGCCCACCTGGCCGCGCGCGGTGGTCTGCAGTTGCGCCAGGCGGGAGCTGCCCATCGTGTTGAGCAGGTTGACGTCGGCATCGGACAGCGTGTCGCTTTTTGCCGTGTCGCTCAGATTGCCGTAGGTGTTGGTCTGCGCCGCCGGGTCGCTACTGGCGACCTCCCCCGCGGCGTCACCGATGCCGCCCCGTCCGGTCAACAACACGCCGGCCGCGGCACCGATACCGGCGCTGCCGCCGGCTCCGGCGGTCATCGTCACCATGTCGACCGCGCGGTCGGACAATGCCGATACATCCAGCGCCGTCGCGGATACCTTGCTGTCCACCACACGCGCCACAACCTCGCTGCCCAACATCACGATGTTGGCGGCCGCACCCACACCGGCGCTGCCGCCGCCAGCCGCGACACCGGCATTTGCGCCAATCCGGAGATGATCGGCGGCCTGCACGTCCACCGAAGATCCGGAGACCGTGGCATTCACCAACTCGGCACGGGTGGTGCCATTGATCTGGTGGAACTGCGCCATACCCGCAACCGCGAAACCGCCCGCGCCACTGCCGCTGACCGCCACACCGGTGTAATCACCATGGTTGTCCGCCTGCACGTTGACGCCGTCGTGCGTTGTCACCGTGGTCGCGTGGCCTGCCTCGCCGATCGCCGCGTGGGTGGTGGTGCCGACCAGATTCACCAGAGTGGTTCCGGCCACGGCCACTCCGCCGCCAGCGACCGCCCCCGCGACCAGTAGCGCCGAACTGTCGTTGTCGGCCGTCACATCCAGACGGCCGGTGTTGACCTTGCCACCGGATACGATGGCGCCGGTGGTGCTGTCGAACATGTTGACCAGGACCGTACCGGCACCGCCCACCAGGCCACCGGCCAGACCGGTTCCGATCTGGATGGCCTGCTGGGAAGCCAGCGCCTGCACCGCCACGTCCGCAGCCGCGCCGACATCGGCGTCCAGCATCCGCGCGGTCGTCCGGGTATTGAAGACAGTGGTCGTACCGGCACCCGCGCCGGAGAAGCTGCCACCACCGGCAACGCCGGCGATGAAACTGGCGGCCGAGACATGACTGGAAGCGCGTACATCGACCTGTTGCCCTGCCCCGGCAAACCAGACGGCATCCAGTACCGGCTGCCCACTGCTGGGCGCATCATCCCCGCCACCGCCCGGAGTGGGCACGGTATAGCCCGGCACCCAGCCCGACAGGTCGTGGCGGTTGATGTCGGCACCCAGGATTTCCGCCGTCGTCGTCGTACCCACCTGACTGACGCCGACCATCGCCGCGATGGCGGCGCTGCCCAGCGGGTTGAATGTGAAGGCACCACTGACACCGAGAGTCGCCACCTCCTGCGCCGTGGCGGCATTGACCGCGATACCGGTTATACCGACCTGTCCCGTGCCCAGATCCACGCCGGTGTAGTCGGCGCGATCCCCCAACCCCGAACCGGCGACATTGCCACGGTGCGAGCGCACGCCCGAATTCACCCTCAGGGTGTCGTTGGGATCGGTCGCCAGCGCGCTCACTCGCGTATCGCTGCCGGTGATGCCGGCGTAGGTACTGCCGTTCATCATGTTGACGACCGTACCCAGACCGATTCCCGCTGCGCTGCCACCCACGCCCAGCGCACCGGCCAGAACGTCAATCTGCTGACGCTGCGCAGCCAGCACGCCGACGTTGTGTTCGGCGATGACATCCGCTCCATCACCGATCAAGGCGGTCGTGCCACCTTCCATCACGTTGACCGCCGCAGAACCACCGGCACCCACACTCCCGCCCGCACCCACGCCGGCGGCAATGGTGTTGATCTCCCCATCCGAGCCGGCCGTCACCAGGACGTTACGCGCGTGGATCTGGCGACCGTGTCCGCCCAGCAATTCCGCACTGGTATTGCCTGAAATCTCGTTGTAAGCGACGGCCAGACCGGCGCCGGCGGCACTGCCGCCACCCACCGCACCGGCCAGCGAATCGATCCGCCGCGCGTCGTGGGCGCTGACAGTCACGTCACTGGTCCGTGTCAGGCCCGCGTTGATATCCGGCGCATCTCCATGCACTGCGGTATCGGACAGGCCCGCGTGGGTGCTGCTGCCGATGATATTGGTCGCATTGCTGCCTGCCACACCGACCCCGCCCAGGGCGATGGCGCCCGCAGCCGACAACGCCTGGATGCGGGCGGCATTGTCCGCCACGACGTTGATGTCACCCCCGGTCATCAGCAAGGCATCGGCAAGCGTGGCCGATGTATCGCCACCAATCTGGTTCACCGTGACCGCCGCGCCCACTGCCGCGGAGCTTGCTGCACCGACCGCGCCCGCCAGCGCGTGGACGGATGCGCTGTTGTCCGCACGGATATCAAGCGCGCCGACAGCCGCATCAACCGCTTCCGCGGTGCCCGCACCCGCACCGATGTCGTTGAGTCCGCGTACGTGCCGGACCGTCGCGCGGGTACGGCTGTCGATCGTGTTGGTCGCCGCCGATCCGGCCACTGCCGCGGTCGATGCGACGGCGCCGGCAACGGCGAGGTTCTTGGTGGCACCGGTACTGCTGGCAGCCACCGAGACCGTGCCATCGACATCCAGATTCACATCTTCGAGGGTCGCCTGCGTATCGTCCTTGATCATCGCGATATTGATCGCCGCACCGATCGCTGCCGTGCTGCCACCGGCAACCGCGCCCGCCAGGGTGTACGCCTTGGACGCATTGCCGGCATCCAGCAAAATGCTTCCGGCGTCGATCCTGCTGTCATTGACGCGCGCGACCGCGGTGTTCCCGATGTCGGCCCATACCAGCGAACCCTGGACCGCGACGTTGCCCGCGGCGCCGACGGCAATCGCACCAGACAGGATCTTGGCCGCGTTGTCGGCGCTGACATCCAGCGCGCCGTCCACGTCCACCTCACTGCTGCCAAGGTTGGCCAGCGTGGTGTTGCCGATGTCGTTGATGGTCAGCGCAGCGCCGACCGCCACCTTGCCGCCGTAGGTTGCCGCGCCGCTGAGCGAGGCGATGTAGCTGTCGTCCTCGGCCGTCAGTGACAGCCCGTTGGCGTCGATCCGGGTATTGCGTTGGCCCGAAGTCGCCGCACCGGCGAGCTCGCCCTTCGCCTCATCCACCGTCTTGCCGACCACCACCGCGGTGGTATTGGCGATGGCGTTGTAGGTCGCACTGCCGACACCGGCAAACTGGCCGCCACCGGCACCGAGTCCGGCGGCAATCGACAGGATGTCGGTCGCGTCGCGGGCCTGCAGCGAGATCTGCCCGGCATCCGGGCTGCCGCCCAGCGCGATGGACGTCAGCGTTGCATCGTTGACCGTAACCGTGTGCTGGTTCTCGACCGTGTTGTAGGCGAATGACAGGCCGGCGGTATTGCCGTTGGCCGCCACCTGCAGCGCGCCGGCGACCGCGATGATGGAGCTCGCCGCATCGTTGCGCTGCGCCGCAGCCACTTGCGTGCCATTGCTGTCGCTCGCGTTGGCCACGTCGGTATTGGCATCGGCCTCGATCGCGGTGCTTGCATTGCCGCAGTAGTCCACACCTGCCGCTGAGCTGCACGTGGACGACGGATCGGCCAGCGTGGCGGTGCCGGCAAACACGTCCAGATTGCCGCCGAAAGCGACCTTGGCACCGTCCTCGATCGCGGCCGAGGTAGTGTTGGCCACCTGGTTCACCACCACCGAAGCCCCGCCGCCAAAGCTGCCCTGCTCGGTGGTCACCCCACCCATCGCCGCCGCAGCCACGATGCGCGAGGCATCCAGCGCCTGCACTGTCACGTCCTGGGCGTTGGCGATACCGGTCCCGTCCGCACCGACGCCGCGAATCGCCGCATCGGCGGAGTCGCGGATCGAGGCATACGTCACCGCGGCGCCGATACCGACCTTGCCACCGCCGTACAGGGCGCCGCCGCCGTTCGCGATCTGCGATGCGTTGGCTGCAGTGACCGCGATGTCGGCACCGCTGGCCCGGCCGGTGATATCGGTATTGCCGATCACCGCATCGGTCCGGTTCTCGGACATCCCCAGCGTCACCGAAGCGGCGATCGAGGCCGCCGTGCTCTGGTCCTTGGAGGCATTGATGCCGATGCCGAGGCCGACGTTGACCTGTTCGGTCGCGTTGTCGGCAGTGACCCCCACGCGTGAGGCGTTGGACACGACACTGTCATCCAGCCGCGCGGAGGTCTCGTTCTTCACATCGCCGTAGGCCACCGCGCCGGCGATGGCCGCGCTGCCCTGATTGTTGTCGGAGTTGGCGATCGTCGCCGCCAGTGCGCCACTGATACTGACCAGCAGGGTGTCATTGAGCGCGGAGGCATCCACCGCCACACCCTGCGCGGGGGTCTTGGCGACGATATTTGCATCGCTGATACGCGCCCGGGTGTTCTGGCGAATGCGGTTGACGGTCGCGCTGCCCGAAACGGCCACGCCAAAGCTGGGCTGATTGAGCTTCTGGTTGCCCGCGTCACCGGCACCGAGCGCTTCGTGCGCTTTGCCGAAGTACTCGTCCAGTGCGCCACCGCTGGCCTCGTTCGCCGTACTCGCCTTGCCTTCCAATGCGGTGACTTTGCTGTCGGCGCGCGACTTGAGCTTGGACAGGAACCCGGGGTTCTTGTCGTTCTTTTCCTTTTCCAGATCGGCTTGCTGCTGCGACTTGCTCTTGGCCACCGCACCAGCCGCCGCGACCGCACCGGCGAGGCCGTGGCTTGCCGCCTGCACCGCCACGCTATTGGCCTGGATACGGCCAGCACCGGTACCCGCCGCGCCGGTCCGCAGCTCGTCGGATACCTTGCCGATAAAGGCCGTCGTGTCGGTATCCATCTGCTGATAGGCGACGCTGGCGCCCACCGAGATGCTGTCGGACATCGTCACGGCACCGGCAACGGACCACGCAAACAGGTCCTCATCCGCATCGACCAGCAGCGAATTGGCGGTGACATTGGCGCCACTGCTCAACCCCGCAACGGTCACGCTGTTCAGATCCAGCGCGGACACAGTGCCGTTGATGCCGATGCTGCCGCCGCTACCGGATTGCAACGCGAGCGAGACAAGGGTTTCGCGATTCTGCGCGCCAATCGCGACGTCACTCGCGCTGTCTATCCGCACCCCGTCGTTGACGATCGCGGTAGCCCGGTTGTCATAGTCGATATAGCCGACGCTTCCGCCCACGGCCACACCGCCATCGCCCACACTGACCCGGTCCAGGGTGAGCCCCAGATCCCCCGCCGCGTGGATGGAAGTGACGTCAACGCCCGCCTGCACCGCGACACTGGCATCGAACCCGGCCGAGCGCGCATCCCCGGCCTGATCAACGCCCTCCAGCGCGGCCTGCCATGCACCGGACTGCGCCCGCGTGGCGGTCAGCTTGGCGCCACTGGCGACATCGGTACGGGCCGTATTGTCGGCCGAGAAATAACTCACCACACCGCCGATCGCGACCGAATCCGCCGAGCCTTTCGCCGCGCCATAGCTGGTGAAAAGATCCGACGGATCACCGATCAGCGTCTTGGCAGCGGTAATCGAGTCCTTGAACGCATCAAAACTGCTGAAGTCGGGCAATGACGCCTGCAACTTGCTGAAATCACGCGGCAGACGCACATCCGATCCGAGTCCGATCCGACGGCCGCTGAGCTCCGCATCGCGGCCAACCAGCGTATGCGCTTCATGGTCAAGCAAGGAGATGATGACCGCGCCGGACAGGCCGAATTTCGCGCCTTCGCCGTCGTCACCCTTGGCCTCGACGTTGCTGATGGCCTGGTGACCGATCTGCGCATCCACCACTTCGCTGTGGATCACGACGTCGCCAGTGGTCGCGAGCTTGACGCCGTCGCCGATGGTGGCCGATGCGCTGTGGTTACCGTTGGTGAAGCTGATCGCCGCGCCCAACCGGAACGGCGAGGGCTTCCGGTCCGGGCCCGGGGCGCTACCGCCGCCACCGACTGCCGACAACACACTGTCAGCCGCCGCCATCCCTTTGCCAGCCAGGCCCTGGACAAGGTCCATCAGCCCAGAACCGTCACTGCCCGACGACGTCGCCTCTTCCTCGTCGTCCTCGTCTTCCTGCGGTGCATCCACCAGTGAGTTGGTCTTGTTGAGCGCCGTGATACTGGCGGCCTGAACCACCGCATCCCCGGTCAAGCCGGTGACACTGCGATCGACGCTCGCACTTGCATGGATATCCTGCAGGCTCACGGCGCCAGCCAGACCCACCGCACCCTGGGCATCGGCGCGGGCCGTGGCGGAGGTTTCCAGCGACGCGGCATTGATCGCCGCGACATCCAGCGCCCCCGCACTGATCGCTCCGGCACCGCTCTGGATGGTTGCAGTGGTATCGACGTTCACGTTGGAGATCGCTGCAGTGAAGCCGAGCGTGGTGTTGTTCACCGCGTGCGACTCGGCCTCAACCTTCAACTGGACATCCGCGCCGGCCTTGACCGACAAGGCGCCCGCCGCGTCGATCGTCGCTCCACCCGCCACGATCGCTTCGGTGGTTGCGTTGACCTCGGCATATACCGCACCAACGCTGAGCACGTGGGTCTTGGCCTCGCCCGTCTCCTCATCCTGTTCCGACTCGTACTGCTTGCCTGCCGCGGTGGCATGGATCAGCTGCGCGGTATGCGCCTGCAGATTCACATCTCCGGAGGCGGTGAGCCTCGCCTGATCACCCACCACCACTTTCGCGCTGGTATCGGTGTGCAGGAACGCGATCTGTCCGCTGAGCGCCTGCTCCAGCCCCAGGTCGGCCGCCGTCGCCACCAGCGAATCAATGTCACCGAGATCACTCAGCAGCGAGGTGGCATCCGAGGACGGATCGGTCCAGTTGGAGTCGGCAGTCGCCGATGCCTGCAGGTCGATGTTCCGGCCCCCCAGCGTGCCGTCGACACTGACCAGTGCGTTTGCTTCGGCAAACCCCGCCTGGGCGGAGGTCCGCGAGACCGCCGACAACTGGATATCCCCGTCAGCCTGCGCGCGCCCGCTCGCCCCCACTGTCACCGAGTCCATGGCCAACAAACGGATGCTGCCACCGTCATTGACCAGCGTCGGAACCGTGGTACTGCCGGTGTTCACCGCGATCACGGTGTCGAGATTGAAATCCCCATTGCGGCCGGCGGCGGGCGCCTCCACAAAAATGGTGCCACTGACATCGATCGCCCGCGCCTGGACCCGAACATCATTGAGCGCGTTGATCCTCGCGCCCTGGTTGATAGTCACGCCCGCCGTGGACAACTGGTCCTGGCGCAGGGTGCCGGTCAACAACGACTCCAGCGGACCGCCCGCAGCCCCGTCCAGGTCGCCAACCAGGCTGGACATGAATTGCGTGCTCGGCGTGGCAATCGCCAACGAGCCGACATTCAACTGGCCATTGGCACCGACCACTACACCATGCGGATCCACAAAGAAGACCCTGCCGCCAATCTCGTTGTCTTTGAAATAGCTGTTGAGCGTGCCGTTGATCAGGGCCTCGCTGTCCCACACCAGATTGATCAGGTTTTTGGCACCGTCCAGATGAAGGTTGACGGTGTCGCCCTGCTGCAACTTGAACTCGCTGAACGAGTTGAACGCATTGCCATTACGCCGCCCCGCTTCTCCGGTGCGGATGTCATAGACGTCGCCGGCGTTGGCGTTGTCCACCACCGTGCCCAGATCGTGCGTGCCCCCGCCGGCGACGATCGTGCTGCTGCCCGCCTGCGCCGTGCCCGCGCTCCACAATCCCAACGCCGAGGCGATCGCCAGTGCCAGCGCTCCGCGGCCGTTGCGTTCCGACCGGATGGCCTGATCAGTCGACGGCATACCGGCATCACGGGCATTCAAGCGGCGGGGGGCGTTGTTCATGGGTTCTCCTGGCGCGCGGCCATATGGATACGCCGCGGCGACAGCCACGGCTTTACTTCACGGATATCAAGCAGATGACAGCGGGGGCCACGCCCCCGGATGTGACCTAGTGGGGCGCAGCTGCAACCGGACGGTTGTCGAGTCGGCGCGTCAGACGCTCGACGTTCACCAGCGACAGCAAGTGCGCGTAGATCCAGCCCAGATCCCCACTGCTGGCCAACTCCTGCAATGCCTTGCCTTTCAGCTCCCGCAGCTTCTGTTCGTCAACCACGAAGAAACCATCGAGAGTGAATTCCGTGCCGCCCACCGGCTGCACCCGCACCTGCTTGAGCTGCAGAAGATCGAGCTTGGCCAGCTTGCTGCTGAAAGCTCGGGTACGTGCCAGATGGACCTGGTACTCCTGCAGGAACTTGAGTGCATTGGCGAGCAACGGCGTGTCCTTGCCGTCGGCGTCGAACAGCGGCTCACCGTCATCGCCTTCCTCCACCAGTCCCTTGAAGGCGGCATCCAGACAAACCGTGAAATCCTGTTCCTGACCATCCTTCTCGGCCAACACGAACGGGTAGCGACGCAGGAAAGCGGGCACATAGGCATCCGCCTGCCACTGGCCGGCCTCGTCCACCATCAGGTTCTGCTGCGGCCGGAGCCCCAGCAACGCCGCAGGCACGACGGCATCCGGCGAGTTGCCTGCAAATACGATCGGGTAGTGACAGGCGGCGCGGGCAAACTCCGAGCACGCCAGCGGAACCGAGTTCAGATGCGAGGCGAACAGGAAGTCCCCCTGCGTCGCGCGGATACGCAGATCCTTGTGCGCCACCCGGTTCAACTGCATCGGGCGTTCGTAGATCAAAAGCTGTTTCATGGTGTCCCCCTGACAGGATGTAAGACCTATTGGGAGTACCGTGGAAAGTGACTGCTTCCTATCAACGTTCTGGAACAGCGGACTCATTTCGTGCCGCGATGGGTCATCCAGCCTGCGCCAGCAACCCATCCACCTGTTGCAGCAGCGCGGAACCGGGCAACAATTGCGCGCGCAGAACCGGTACGGCCAGCTCCAGCTCGGTTTGCGCCTCACTCCGACGCCCGAGCAGCAGCAGACAGCCCGCAACACCCACCCGTTGACGCGCAGACTCCGGATTGCTCTCACCAAAAGTCGCTGCCGCCAATCGTAAAGAGCGCTGCCGGACCGCCAGTGCCGCCGCGGAATCGCCGGCGGCCTCCGCCAGCAGCGCCTCGGCTTCATACCGCTGGAGACGCTGGGGATAGGGCATGTCGATCATCGTCAAGGTGTCCAGGAGCCCAGCGGCAACCTCCGTTTCCCCCGCACCGATATGCCATTGGATCCGGACCAGCCTTGCTTCCAGCCGCGCCGGCGCATCCTCGGGCAGCGATTCGGCCAATCCTGCATCGGCGTGTTCGATCAACGGCCATGCCTGCTGGAATTCTCCGCGACTGGTCAGCAGCTGTGCCAGGCCGACTTCACCACGCATGCTGATGGGTGAATCGACCCCCAGCTTCTGTTTGCGGATCTCCCACGACTGGCGATACAACCTCTCGGCGCCGGCCAGATCGCCGCGTGCCTCCTGCAAAGTCCCGTAGTTATACAGCGCCATTGCCTGGCCGATGCTGTCCAAACCCTCCACCACCTCACCCAGGGCCAAGCGTGCCTGATGCTGTTGATCGGCACTGCGGTAATCACCCCAGTCCTGATACAGATCGGCCAGCGCCTCGTGCTGTAGCAACACGAAACTGCTCTGCGGTCCATACAGGGCAATGGCCCGCTGCATGCCCTCCTGCAACAGCGGGAGCGCTTCGGCGTAGCGTCCCTGTTCGCGCAGGATCTGGGCCAGCCGGGTTTCCACGGCGTGCGACAGACTGGTCCCGCGGCGAGGCAATGCTGCGATGACGCTGCGGAACTGCTGTTCGGCAGCTGCCTGCTTGCCCCACCGCCAATACATCAACCCCAGATTGTGCTTCACCATCGCCAACCGGGCCGGACCGTCCTGCCCCGGAAGCGCACTGTGGATCTCGATCGACCGGTTGAACGCCTGCTCGGCCTTGTCGAACTGCTGCAGGTTGGTCAACGCCAGGGCCTGGGCGTTGTATATCTGCGCCTTCTGGAATTTCGCCCCGCGACCCACCAGCAACGCGAGTCCGCGATTGGCCATTTCCAGCCCGGCCGCGCCATCGCCACTGCGGGTCCGCTCAATGGACAAGTCGCTCATGACCGCCGCTGCATCCACCGCCCGCCCGATCCGCGGGTCCAGCAGGCTGTCCGCTGCCTCCCGCAACAGCTTCTCGGCCTGCAGCGGCACGCCCAGATTCTGGTAAGCCTGCCCCAACACCGAGCGCATACGCGCCAGTTGTACTGGAGCGTCCTCCAGATCCCGCGCTACCCGGAACGTGGCATTGTCGAGCAATTGTCGGGCAGTGAGCTCCAGCTCTCCGCGCTCGGTCCGTTTGCGCGGATCTGCGGTTTCGAAGGCGCCAATCAGGAAATCACTGACCTGGCGGGCGATCGCCGCTTCCTGCTCGGCCTGTTCGCGCGCCTGCATCAGGCTGAGAGCGAACAGACCGGCAAGTCCGGTTCCCACCACCCCGACCGAGAACGCCCGCCAATGCCGCCGCACTCCCTTCCGCAAGGCATACAGGCGACCACCCTGACGCGCACCAACCGGCTTATGCACCAGATAGCGGCGTATATCGCTGCTCAACGCGTGCACAGACTGGTATCGGCTGGCGCTGTCCGGATGACATGCCATCGCCGCGATGGCGTCCAGATCACCCCGCAGTTGACGCCGCCAGGCCAACGTGGGGCTGGCGTTGTCACTGGGTGCAACCAAGGGCCGGCATGCATCATGCAGTTCTCGCGGGACCGGACCACCGCCGAGCAGCTCCAGCAGCATCACACCCAGGCTGTAGACGTCGCTGGCCACGCCAACGGTGTCGCCGCGCACCAGCTCAGGGCTGGCGTACCGGGGCGTGCAGAAACCGGCCGCCTGCAACTGGTGTGAATCGTTGAGCATCCGGGCAACACCAAAGTCCAACAGGACCGGTTGGCCGTCATCCCCTACCAGGACATTGCTGGGTTTGAGGTCGCAGTGGAGCACCAATCGCTCGTGTGCCGCCTGTACGGTTTCGCAGATCGCCAGGAACATGCCCAGCCGCTGTTTCAGGCCGACGTCGTTTTCCGAGCAATAGCGATCAAGCGGCACCCCTTGCACATACTCCATCACCAGGTACGGTGCGCCGTCTGGCGTACTGCCACCGTCGTACAAACGGGCGACGTGGGGCAGTTGCAATCCAGCCAGGATCTGCCGCTCGGCCACCAGTCGCTCCGACTCAGCCGCACCCGACAAACCATGCAGCAGCTTTATCGCCACCGTGCGCTGGTACAGGCCATCGGCACGTTCGGCCTGGAACACCGTCCCCATGCCCCCACTCGCCAGCTTGTCCACCAACCGCCACGGTCCCAGCCGCTGACCGACATCCAGTTCCGGGGTGAGGGCGTGCGAGATGATCGTGTCAAGCCGACTGCGCACCCGCGACAAACCCACGGTCTGGGCCTGAAGCAGGGCGCATACCTCCTCCGTCAACTCCGCGTCATCGGTCAGCTGAGCCAAGTGCGCGCGCCACTGCTCTTGCGGCAGGTCGCACACCTGATCGAAAAGGTCTCGGACCCCGTGCCATTTCCCGGTATTCATGGTCCGCGCCCCTTCAGGAGAGTTGCCGGTTCAACCACGCGCGGGCGAACCGCAGGTCACGATCGACCGTAGGCAGCGATACCCCTAGAACCAGCACGATCTCCTCACGGCTCATACCGCCGAAGTAGGTCAGTTCAATCGCACTGGCCGCCCGCGGTTCAAGTTCCGCCAGACGATTCAAGGCTTGATGCAGCGCGAGCACCTCATAGACCATGTCCTGCTCGCCAGGCGCTGCGCCGGCATGCGACAGGGTCAGCATCTCCACGTTGCCACCGCGCTTGGACGCCGCCCGCGCGCGCGCATGATCCACCAGCACCGCCCGCATTCTCAGCGCGGCCACGGCGACAAAATGCGTCCGGTCCTTGTAGCCGGCATCGCTCTCCATCAAACGCATCAACGACTCATTGACCAGCGCTGCCGGCTGCAGGGTACTGCTGCCGTGTTGCGACAGACGGTTGCGTGCCACCAGCACGAGGTCCGCATAAAGCAGTTCGAATAATTGTTCGCGCGCCTTCAGGTCCCCGCCCTGCCACTGATGCAGCAGGCCCGTGATATTTTCCACCAACACTTCCCCAAGCTGACAGCGTCTCAAAACGCATGAAGTCGACCGCAAAACAGCTGCAGATGGTACGGCCTGCATCCGTTTCCGCGTAGCGGGCGACGCACCACCATGACCTCCGACACACCCGGTGCACAGGCATGGGGTCTAATGTCAGCCGGTCCCGGCTTCGAAAGGAGCGCCTTTCGGGGCTGCCAATCCAACGTCAACGCCGGAGCCACAGATGAACCCGAACAAATCACAGGCCTTCAGGCCGCAGTTGCTGCTGCTCAGCCTGGGCATCGTCACCGCCCTGGCTGCATGCTCCAAGCAGGACGCCACGCCCGCCGCTGCCACGTCTTCCGCGGAACCCGCCACCGCGACCCTGACGCTGGATGAGAGCGCCCTGCCGCCGGTCAACCGCTTCGAGCTTTCCGACCTCGACAAGTCCAAGGACGCCTGCACCGACTTCGGCAGCTACGTCAACGGCACCTGGCTGGCGGCCAACCCGATTCCCGGCGACCGCACCAGCTGGGGCGCCTTCGAGATGCTGTCGGAGCGCTCCACCGCCGCCCAGCGCCAGCTCGCCGAGCAGGCCGCGGCCGACACGAACGCGACCGGCGTGGAAGCCATCGTCGGCAACTTCTGGGCCACCGGAATGGACGAGGAGAAGATCAACGCCCAGGGCATCAAGCCGATCCAGTCGCGCCTGGACGCCATCGCCGCCCTGGATGACCAGCAGAAGATCGCCGACTACCTGCGCACCAGCGCGGCCGAGGGCGAGAACTTCCTGTTCGGCTTCGGTGCCGAGGCCGACTTCAAGGCCTCCGACATGAACATCGCCTACGCCGCCCAGGGTGGCCTTGGCCTGCCGGACAAGACCTATTACGTGGACGCCGACAAGGCCGACAAACTCGCCGCCTACCAGGCCCACGTCGCCAAGGTGCTTGAACTGTCGGGCATCGACGCTGCCCAGGCCGCCGAACAGGCCAAGCAGGTGGTGGCCTTCGAGACCCGTCTTGCGAAGGTGTCCAAATCGAGCGAGGAGATGTCCCGCGACGTCTCCCTGTTCTACAACCCCATATCGCCGGCCGAAGCGGACAAGCTGACGCCCAATTTCCCGTGGACGACGTTCTTCGAGTCCCAGGGCGTGGCGACGCCAAAGATGTTCTCCCTGGCCATCCCGGCCTTCCACGAGGAAGTCAGCAAGATGCTGGCCGAGGTGCCGGCCGAGCAGTGGCAGGCCTACCTGCGCTTCCACACCGTGGACGGGGCGTCGCCCTACCTGTCCGATCCGTTCGTGCAGGAGAACTTCAACTTCTACAGCAAGGCCATGCGCGGCCAGGCGGAGATGAAGGAGCGCGGCAAGCGCGTGCTCGACACCATCGAGGGCGCGACCGGTGAAGCACTGGGCCAGCTGTACGTGAATGTCGCTTTCCCGGCGGAGTCCAAGGCGCAGATGGAGCGCCTGGTGGGCAACCTCAGCGACGCGCTGAAGGTCCACCTGGAAGGGCTGGACTGGATGAGCGATGAGACCAAGGCCAAGGCCATGGAAAAATGGGCCAGCTTCACTCCCAAGATCGGCTTCCCCGACAAGTGGCGTGACTGGAGCGGCCTGGACACCAGCCGCGACAGCTACATCGACAACGTCATCGCCGCCAACGAGTTCAACTACAAGTGGAATCTGTCCAAGATCGGCAAGCCCGTGGACAAGACCGAATGGGGCATGAGCCCGCAGACGGTCAACGCCTACTACAACCCGCTGGCCAACGAGATCGTGTTCCCAGCCGCGATCCTGCAGCCGCCGTTCTTTGATCCCAACGCCACCGACGAGATGAACTACGGCGGCATCGGCGCGGTGATCGGCCACGAGATGATCCACGGCTACGACGACCAGGGCAGCCGCTTCGGACCCACCGGCAACATGGAGAACTGGTGGACGCCCGCCGACAGCAAGGGCTTCGAGGCGCGCACCGACAAGCTGATCGCGCAGTTCAACGGGTACGAGGCGATGCCGGGCAAGCACGTCAACGGCAAGTTGACCCTGGGCGAGAACATCGCCGACCTGGGCGGCCTGGCCGTCGCCTACGACGCGATGAAGAAGGCCACTGCCGGCAAGGACGACCCGATGACCGACGGCATGACGCGCGACCAGCGCTTTTTCGCCAACTGGGCAACCGTGTGGCGCCGCAACTTCACCGACGACGAGCTCAAGGTCCGCCTGGCCACCGACCCGCACGCGCCGGCGAACTTCCGCGCCATTGGTGCGCCGTCGAACATGCCGCAGTTCGCGGCGGCGTTCGAGTGCAAGCCCGGCCAGCCGATGGTCCGCGCCAAGGACCAGCAGGTGGTGATCTGGTAATCGCCCCGCGCGTTTGTGCACCACCGGCCAGCTGATGGCCGCCAAAAGGCCCGGATCGATTCCGGGCCTTTTGTTGTTACCGTAGTCCGCCGTCCTGCCCTGCCGCCATGAACTCCCCAGCTCCCGACCACGTCCTCACGCCCAGCCAGCTCAACACCCTGGCGCGCGACCTGCTGGAAGGGGCATTTCCGCTGGTCTGGATCGAGGCGGAGCTCGGTAATGTGGCCCGCCCGTCGTCGGGGCACCTGTACTTCACGTTGAAGGATGCGCGCGCGCAGGTGCGTTGCGCGATGTTCAAGCCCAAGAGCACATGGCTGAAGTTCATTCCCCGCGAGGGCACGAAGGTGCTCGCGCGCGGGCGGCTGACGCTGTACGAGGCGCGCGGCGAGTATCAGATGGTCCTGGACCACATGGAGGAGGCCGGCGAAGGAGCGCTGCGACGGGCGTTCGAGGAACTCAAGGCGCGCCTGCAGGCCGAAGGCCTGTTCGAGCAGGCGCGCAAGCGCCCGCTGCCGTCTTACCCCGCGCGGATCGGCATCATCACCTCGCCCAGCGGCGCGGCCGTCCGCGACGTGGTGAGCGTGCTGGCGCGCCGCTTCCCGCTGGTCCAGGCCGAGGTGCTGCCGGTGCAGGTGCAGGGCAATGCCGCCGCGGGGCAGATCACCGCGATGCTGCAGCGCGCGGCTGCGTCGGGTCGCTACGACATCCTGGTACTTGCCCGCGGCGGTGGCTCGCTGGAAGACCTGTGGGCGTTCAATGACGAGCAGCTGGCGCGTGCGATTGTCGCTTGCCCGGTCCCCGTGGTCGCTGCGGTCGGCCATGAGACCGACTTCAGCCTGTGCGATTTCGTCGCCGACGTGCGCGCGCCGACGCCCTCGGTCGCGGCCGAGTTGCTGGTGCCCGCGCACGAGGACGTCACCCGACACCTGCGGGCATTGGAAGCGCGCCTCGTCAGCCTGCAGTCACTGCACCTGCGTCACGCGATGCAACGGGCCGACCGCGCCGCACTGCGCTTGAACGCCATGCGACCGCGGGCCCGCCTGGACCTGCTGCACCGGCGCCAGCTCGAGGCGATGCGGCGACTGGACGATGTCCTGCGGCGCAGGCTGAGCGATGCGCGTGTGCGCCTGCGACATGCCGACGCGGTGCTGCGCCTGCACCATCCGCAACGGCGCATCCAGCGCCTGCGCGAGCGACTCGCGGCGCTCGCCACGCGCCCGCAAGCGGCGGTGGCGCGACGCATGGCCAACGACGCACTCGCCCTGCGCGGACTGGCCCGGTCGCTGGAGGCGGTCAGCCCGCTGGCGACGGTCGCACGCGGCTACGCGATCGTCCGCCACGAGGACGGCCGGGTGGTGCGCAGCGTCCTGGACGCCGCGCCCGGTGATGGGCTCCAGCTGCAGCTCGGCGATGGCCGGCTGCGGGTGCGGGTGGAGCCCCGCTGACCTCGCGGTCGGGCGGTGCTTACTGCCCGCCGACCGCCGACTTCAACGCCGCCAGGAGCTGTGCGGCCGACGCCTCGCTGGCCGGCGTGGCACGCGGATTGAGCGTGGACACTGTCGAACCGGCCGCGGCGCTGTTGACCCGAACGAGGAAGTTCGCGCCCTGGTAGCTCAGGTCGAACACACCCAGGGTCTTGGCGCGGTTTTCGACCGTGACACCGCCAACCGCGGCCAGGGCCTTGTCGATCCGCTCAAACGCCGTGTCGCGGTCCTCGCTCATGCTGAATCCGGCACTGGACGCGGACTTGGCGCTGCTCACCGTCTCAGAGGCGGTAACCGGGCCCGCCGGCGCCTCGCCGGTCGCGCTCCCGCCTGCCAGGACCAGGTCCGGTGGCACCTCGAGCGGGCGTGTCTGCGCGGTATAGAGCGAATTGTCCTTGCGCAGCCAGCTGCAGCCCGACATCGCCACCAGGCCAACAAGGAGAACGCCGGCAACCGCGGCGCGGGACATCGGGACGGTGGAACGCATGGGAATCTCCAGGTCAGCCATCGACTTCAGCGTCGCAGGCAAGTTCAAGGTCACGGACCGCGGCGGCAACCGCAACGGCCGCATCATGGTGGGCTGCGGAAAGCGGCAGCAAGGGCAGGCGCAGTCCGGTGCCGATCTGCTGGCGCGCGAGCAGCGCCTTGACCGGAATCGGATTGGACTCGACGCCAAGGAAGGCATGGATCTCTGCCATGCGGCCGCTCCAGCCCGTGGCAGCAGCGCCCTTGCCGTTGCGGGCGAGCTCGCACAGGCGGCGCATCGAGCGCGGCAGGACGTTGGACGCGACCGAGATCACACCGTCGGCGCCGGCCAGCATCGCCCGGCATGCGGTCATGTCATCGCCGGTAAGGACGACAAAATCGTCGGCGCGCAATGCCAGCAGCGAATGCATCCGCTGCGGCTCGATGCACGCCTCCTTTATCCCGACGATGCGCGGGTGGCCGGCAAGCTGGGCGACCGTAGCGGGCAGCATGTCCACGCCGGTGCGGCCGGGCACGTTGTAGAGCAGGATCGGCAGCGCGCCGTCGCCGGCAACGGCGCGGTAGTGCGCGACCAGGCCCGGCTGGGTGGGACGCACGTACGGCGGGGTCACCACCAGCGCGGCATCGGCGCCCAGCGCCGCGGCGCGTCGGGTCTGCTCGATGGTCCCGGCGGTGGCCGACTTTCCGGTACCAGCGATCACCGGCACCCGCCCGCCAATGCGCTCGACCGCCAGACGCAGCAGCACGTCGAATTCGGAATCCAGCAGCGCCGCCGCCTCGCCGGTCGAGCCGGCGACGACCACCGCCTGCGTACCGCCTTCCAACTGGAGGTCGATGAGGCGTGCCCACGCATCCAGGTCCAGCTCGCCGTCGACGTCGAAAGGGGTTGCCAGTGCGGTGATGCTGCCGGAAAGTCGCAAGTCGGGGGGCCTTGATCGAAGGGATGCTGGGGCGCGCGCAGGGGCGTTGCAGAGCTGCCGATGTTACTTGCGGCGCGAAAGCACGGGCAAGTATGCTGCCTGCAGCCCCGCTCCGCTCGCGGAACGCGGTTCAGCTCCGGGCGATGCGCGGTCGCGCACCGGATCGGAGCCAGCCCCCACTTTTGCAGGCGAAGCCTTGACCGATCCAACTCCGCGGCCGTCGCCGAATGAAAACCACCTCCTGATCAACGCCTATTCGACGCATCCGGACTCTCCCTTGTTGCCGGTCTCGCGGCGGATCACCGAAAGCGGCTGCAACCTCGTCGACGCCCGCCTGTCCACCGTCGGCCGCGATGTCTCGGTCACGGCGCTGGCGATGGGCTCCTGGGACGCGATCGCCAAGCTGGAGGCCATGCTGACCCGGCTGGAGCGCGAGGACAGCATCAAGCTGATCTGGTACCGCACCGGCGAGAAAGAGGCCCAGTCCGACCTGCTGCCCTACATCGTCGAGGTGGTGGCGGCCGACAAGCCGGGCATCACCTTCCAGCTGGCCGATTTCTTCGACCGCCAGGGCATCAGCATCGAAAGCCTGCACTGCACCCGCTACCGGGCGATGCAGACCGGCGCGGACATGTTCTCCGCGCAGATCACCATCGGGGTGCCGGCCAGCATGCATATCGCCGCGCTGCGCGATGACTTCCTGGAGTTCTGCGACCACCTCAACCTGGACGCGATCCTGGACCCGATGAAGTTCTGAGGAGACCCGTTGATGCTCGACACCGGTGACGCCGTCCCCGCCGATCTCCCGCTGGCATTGTCCAGCGGCGCCACCACCACCCTCGCCGACTACCGTGGCCAGTGGCTGGTGCTGTACTTCTACCCCAAGGACCACACGCCGGGCTGCACCACCGAGAGTCGTGACTTCACCGCGCTGCTGCCGCAGTTCGAGGCGGCCGGCTCGCGCATCCTGGGCGTCTCGCGCGACTCGGTGAAAACCCACCAGAACTTCATCGCCAAGCAGGAACTGGGCTTCGAGCTGGTCAGTGATGGCGACGAGGCCCTGTGCAACGCCTTCGGCGTCATCCGCGAGAAGACCATGTACGGCCGCAAGGTGATGGGCATCGTGCGCAGCACCTACCTGATCGATCCTGACGGCGCCATCGCGCACATCTGGCAACCGGTGAAGGTGTCCGGCCACGCGCAGGCCGTGCTGGACGTACTGCTAGCGCATGCCGGCGCCTGATCCTGACGGCGCGCCACGCGAACCCCTTTAACGCGCTGCGGAGTTTTCGATGACCGGAAGCAAGCGGATCTACGTGCTGGACACCAACGTGCTGATGCACGACCCGACCGCGCTGTACAAGTTCCAGGAGCACGATGTCTACCTGCCGATGCAGGTGATCGAGGAGCTGGACGCCGGCAAGAAGGGCACCACCGATGCCAGCCGCAACGCCCGCCAGGTCAGCCGTTTCCTCAACGAGCTGGTCGAGGCCGCCGGCAGCGACAGGATCGCCGACGGCATTCCGCTCACGCCGCCGGGTGGCCTGAAATTGCGCGGCCAGACCAACGGCGGGTGCCTGCGCTTCCAGACCGACAACTTCGATGCCGGCAAGCGCTTTGGCGCCGTGGTTCCCGACAACGCCATCCTGGGCGCGATCCTCGCCCTGCAGGAAGCCGAGCCGACCGCCCACGTGGTTTTCGTGTCCAAGGACATCAACCTGCGGATCAAGTCGGCGATTGCCGGCATCGTGTCGGAAGACTACGAGAACGACCGCGCGCTGGACGATTTCAGCCTGCTCTACACGGGCGCCACCGAGCTGCCCGCGGATTTCTGGCGGCGCCATGGCAAGGACCTGCGCTCATGGACGGATCGCGGACATACCTACTACGAGATCAACCGGATCGAGGGCGACAGCTGGTATCCCAACCAGTTCCTGTACCTGCCCGGCGATGACGAGACCGAGCTGAGGGTGACCTCGGTCGGCGCCGACAGCGTCATCCTGCAGATCGTCGATGACTACCGCCATGTCCAGCACGCCGTCTGGGGCATCACCGCGCGCAACCGTGAGCAGAACTTCGCCCTCAACGCGCTGATGGATCCGGAGATCGACTTCGTCACCCTGCTGGGCACCGCCGGTACCGGCAAGACGCTGCTCGCGCTGGCCGCGGGCCTGGCGCAGACCATGGACCAGCAGCGCTACCGCGAGATCATCATGACCCGCGCCACGGTCAGCGTCGGCGAGGACATCGGCTTCCTGCCCGGCACCGAGGAGGAGAAGATGACGCCGTGGATGGGCGCGCTCACCGACAACCTGGAAGTGCTGACCCACAACCAGTCCGGCGGCAGCTGGGGGCGCGCGGCCACCAACGACCTGCTGGCGAGCCGGATCAAGATCCGCGCGCTGAACTTCATGCGTGGCCGCACCTTCCTGACCCGCTGGCTGATCCTGGACGAGGCGCAGAACCTCACGCCCAAGCAGATGAAGACGCTGATCACCCGCGCCGGCCCCGGCACCAAGATCATCTGCCTGGGCAACGTCGAGCAGATCGACACGCCCTACCTCACCGAGACCACGTCCGGGCTGACCTACGCGGTCGACCGCTTCAAGGACTGGCCGCACAGCGCGCACGTGACTCTGCGCCGCGGCGAGCGCTCGCGCCTGGCCGACTACGCCTCCGAGGTGCTCTGAGGCGGCAGCGCGGCTTTGCCGGCGCGCTCGCGCTCAACGTAGGCGAGTGCTTCACCCAGGTCGGCGAAGTAGCTGGCCGGGTCGGCGCGACTGACGATGCCGGCACGCACCAGCTTGCGCAGCACGCGCAGGCTGGCCCCGCAGAGCAGGATGCGCACGCCCTTTTTCGCCTGCGCCTGGATGGTCGTATCGAGCCGCTTCAGCCCGGTCGCATCCAGCAAGGGCACCCGGTCCAGCCGCAGGACGAGGAACTCCGGGCCGCCGCGGCTCCAGGACAAGGCGCGATCCAGCGACTCCACCGAACCGAAGAAGAACGGGCCGTTGATCGAATACACCATCACCCCGGGCGGCAGTTGCTCGACCCCAAGCCGCGCCAGTTCCGCGCGCAGCGAGTGCGGGTCCTCCTCCAGCACCTCGACGGAGGACGACATGCGGCGCACGAACTGGAACATGGCCAGGATCACGCCGATGTTCACCGCCACCACCAGGTCGGTGAAGATCGTCAGAGTGAAGGTGATCAGCAGGATGACCATGTCCGCGCGTGGCGCACGGCGCACCATGCGTACAAAGCGCCCCGCCTCGCTCATGTTCCAGGCAACGACGAACAGGATCGCCGCCAGCGCCGCCAGCGGCACCTTGCCGGCGTAGGGCGCGATCACCAGCAGCACCAGTACCAGCGTGACGGAGTGGACGATGCCGGCCAGCGGGCTGGTGGCGCCATTACGGAAATTGGTGGCGGTACGGGCCAGCGCCCCGGTCGCGGCGATGCCGCCGAACAGGGGCGAGACGATGTTGGCAACGCCCTGCCCGATCAGTTCCTGGTTGGAGTTGTGGCGCGTGCCCGCCATGCCGTCGGCGACGACCGCCGACAGCAGTGACTCGATCGCCCCCAGCATCGCAATGGTGAAAGCCGCCGGCAGCAGCATGGTGATCTGATCGAAGCTCATGTCCGGCCAGTGGAAGCTTGGCAGGGTGCGCGGGATGGCCCCGTAGGCCGACTCGATGGTGGCCACGCCGGGCATGGCGAACGCGGTCGTCAGCACCGTCGCGATGATCATCGCCAGCAAAGGCCCGGGCACCCTGGTCAGCCCGGGTATCCGCGGCCCGAGCAGCACCAGCGCCAGGCTCCCCAGTCCGATCAGCGTGGTCGGCCAATGCAACTGCGCAAACGACTGCAGCAGGCCGTAGGTCTTCTGGTAGAACGCATCGCCGGACGGCGTCGGAAGGCCGAAGAAATACTGCCACTGGCCGACCCAGATGATCACCGCGATGCCGGCGGTGAAGCCCACGATGACCGGATCGGAGATGTAGCGGATCACCGCGCCCAGCCGGGCCAGCCCCATCAGCACCAGGATCACGCCGGCCATCAGGGTCGCCACCAGCAAGCCTTCCACGCCGAACTGGGCGACCACGCCGGCGAGGATGACGATGAAGGCGCCGGTCGGACCGGCGATCTGGATCCGGGTACCGCCGAAGATCGACACCAGCAGGCCGGCGATGATCGCCGTGTACAGCCCCTGCTCGGGCTTGACGCCCGATGCGATCGCGAAGGCCATCGCCAGCGGCAGGGCAACGATGCCGACGATGATTCCGGCGACGATGTTGGGCAGCCAATGGGCGCGCTTGAACAGTCCGGCGCGATAACTCTCGACCAGCGCAATCATGCAGACGGCATCCAGGACAAATCGTTTCGCATCAAGACCGTGACATCCCGCGCATGGAACCCCCGATGGATTCTACGCCACGGGTTTTTACCGGTGGTATGGTCGCGGGCCGCTTCCGCCGGCATGTCCCTATGAACCACACCCCTGCGCCTGAAGTCCTGCGATTGCAGGCGGTCGCGGCGGACGGCCATCGCTGGGAATTGCAGGCCGTCATTCCCGCCGAGGCGACCGCGCGCCTGTTGTGGCTGCCGGCGCTGGGCATTGCCGCGCGACACTATCTGCCGCTGGCGCAGGTCCTGGCTTCGCGCGGGGTGGCGGTGTTCCTGCACGAGTGGCGCGGGCACGGCAGCAGCAGCCTGCGCGCGGGACGCGACTGCAACTGGGGTTACCGCGAACTGCTGGAACTCGACCTGCCCGGCAGCGAGTCCGTCCTGGCCGGGCAGACAGCGCCGGGATTGCCGCGGATCCTCGGTGGCCACAGCCTGGGCGGACAGCTCGCCTGCTGCAGGGCGGCGCTGGATCCCGCCGCCGCGGCGCAACTCTGGCTGGTCGCCAGTGGCGCGCCGTGGTGGCGGGCGTTTCCGGCGCCGACGCGCTGGGCGCTGCTGGCCGCCTATCGCGTGCTGCCCTGGCTTGCCTCGGTCAATGGCAACCTGCCCGGGCGACGGCTCGGTTTTGGCGGCCGCGAGGCACGCGGGCTGATTGCCGATTGGGCGCGCACCGCGGTGAGCGGGCGCTACGCGGCTGCAGGGCTGGACGCGGACCCGGAACAGGCACTCGCGAACGCCAGCCCGGCGATCCGCGGCGTGGTCCTGGCCGATGACTGGTACGCGCCAGAAAGCTCGTTGAACTTTCTGCTCGGCAAGATGCCGCACGCGAGCATTTCGGTAACCACGCTGGATGACGCTGCCTTGGGCATCGAGGCCGACCATTTCCAATGGATGCAACGACCCGACGCGGTGGCCGCCGCCTTGCTGGACTGAGGTATGGCGCTCGCGCGCGTGCCCGTCGGCGATTCCCCGAACTGGCGCGTGCCTCAGCGCACCGAGGTCGTCTCTGGCACGGGCGGCCGGATCTGCGGCGGGACACGGCCGGGTGCAGGAGTTTCCGCGCCATCCGCGTCGACCTCCGGAAAGCCGTAGCCGTGCGGGTTCATCCGCTGCCAACGCCACGCGTCCCGGCACATGGCGTCCACGTCGAGTTCGGCGCGCCAGCCCAGCAACGCCTCGGCGAGTACCGGATCGGCGTAGACCTCGGCCACGTCCCCGGCACGCCGCTCAGCGATCCGGTAGGGAATCCGGCGCCCGGAGGCGCGCTCAAAGGCCTTTACCAGCTGCAGCACGCTGACGCCGCGTCCGGTACCCAGGTTGACCGTGGCGCTGCGCTCCTCGCGCAGCAGGAACTCCAGCGCGTCGGCGTGGGCGCGGGCCAGGTCCATGACGTGGATGTAGTCGCGCACGCCGGTGCCATCGACGGTGGGCCAGTCGCCGCCATACACGGCCAGGCAATCGCGTCGGCCCACCGCCACCTGGGAGATATAGGGCATCAGGTTGTTCGGCTCCCCGCCGGGGTCCTCGCCGATGCGTCCGCAGGGATGCGCGCCGACCGGGTTGAAGTAGCGCAGGTTGATCGCGCGGAAGTCCGGATCGCGCTCGCACAGGTCCTCGATCAACTGCTCCATCACCAGTTTGCTGCGGCCGTAAGGGTTGGTGACCCGCAGCGGTGCGTCCTCGCGCACGGGCGCCGAGTCGGGATCGCCGTAGACGGTGGCCGATGAGCTGAACACGAGGCGGCCGACGCCGGCCTCGCGCATCGCCTGCAGCAGGTGGATGGTCCCGCAGATGTTGTTGTCGAAATAGGCCAGCGGGCGCGCGCACGACTCGCCCACGGCCTTGAGCGCGGCGAAGTGGACCACGGCGTCAAAACGGGTGCCGGCAAACAGGCTGGCGACGGCTCCGCGGTCGCGCAGGTCCACCCGGTGACAAATCGGTGCTACACCCAGAATCCCGCCGAGCCGGTCCAGCACCAGCGGCGAGCTGTTGACAAAGCTGTCGGCGATCACCGTCTCGTGGCCGCGCCCGGCCAGAACCGCGCATGCGTGGCTTCCGATATAGCCGGCACCGCCCGTTACCAGGATGCGCATTGATCCGTCCCCACCCGTGCAGATACCCAGCACAACGCGAAATGCCGCGTTTGCCGGTAACGCGACGTTTCCGCGTTCTAACTGACATGACCGTGTTCACGCCTGCGCCGCCACAACCGCCGTGGCTGGCGCGCTCCTTTCGGGCGGGGCCATCCGCGTGGCCGGCGCGGGTCCGGCACCGCGTTGAACGCGTTAAACCGGCAACACCAAGGGGAATTCCATGACTGCGCATCACCACCGATCGCTGGCCCTGCTCCTCGCGCTCGTCGCCGCCTCGATGCTCACTGCCGGCTGTTCCTCGACCGGGGACACGATGTCGCATCCGCCACCGGCGAGTGTCGCGCAGACCAGCGTGGACACCTACCACATCGGCGTGGACGACCTGGTCCGCGTCACCGTGTGGCGCAACCCGGAGCTGGAGGTCACCGTGCCGGTGCGGCCGGACGGACGGATCTCGGTGCCGCTGGTCGGGGATGTGATGGCTGCCGGCCGGACCCCCGATGAGGTGGCCGCCGACCTGCAGGAAAAGCTGGCGGTGTACGTCCGCGACCCGCAGGTGGCGGTGATCCTCACCGACCTGCGCAGCCACGAGTACCTCTCGCGCGTGCGCGTCACCGGCGCGGTGCGCCAGCCGGTGTCGATCCCCTACCGGCCGGGCATGACCGTACTGGATGCCGTGCTGGCCGCAGGCGGGGTGACCGAGTTCGCCTCTGCCGACCGGGCCGACCTCTATCGCAAGGACGGGGAGACCACGCGTACCTACCCGGTGCGCCTGGAACGCATCCTCAATCGCGGTGACCTCTCGACCAATTTCAACGTGGCCCCCGGCGACGTGATCACCGTGCCGGAGCGCGTGCTGTGAGCACCCTGCCAGCCGAATGGGCGGGCGACGATCGCCCGTCCGCGCTCAGCCTGGTGCCGGTTGCGCTGGAGGAGATCAAGCGCCATCCGGTGCGCCTGTTTGGTCTGTTCGCCGCCATCGCCCTGCTGGCTTTGACGGCCGGCTTCGTGCTGCCGCGCAAGTACGTCGCCAGCACCACCATCCTGGTGGAACAGGGCAACATCATCGCGCCGCTGATGGAGGGGCGCGCGGTGCCCACCGGCGTCGCCAACCGGGCCTCCATCGCCAAGGAAGTCGCCTTCAGCCGGCGGGTGGTGAATGACGTGCTGGAGGCCGGGGGCTGGCTGGAGGCCAACCCCACCCCGCTGGCACGCGAGCGCCTGGCCGAGCAGGTCACCGGACGCACACAGATCACCAACCCGGGCGAGAACCTGATCCAGATCACCTATTCGGATTCCGACCCGCAGCGCGCCTATCGGGTCACCAAGAGTTTCGGTGACCTCATCATCAGCGAGAGCCTGGCGGCGAAGAGCCGCGAGAGCCGGGACGCGTTCGAGTTCATCGAATCGCAGGTCGGCCTGTACCACGCGAAACTGACCGAAGCGGAAGCCAACCTGGAGCGCTACCGGACGCAGAACCCCGACGCCCGTCCGGGCACCGATGTCGACGTCAATGCCCGCATCGGCGAGTTGCGGCGCCAGGTCGAGTCCTCGCGCATGGACCTGATGGACCTGCGCTCGCAGGAAGGCGCGCTGCGTTCCCAGCTGAGCGGTGAAAACGAGATATCCGTCGTGCAGACGCGGGTCGGCCAGATCCAGGCGCGACTTGCCGAGCTGCAGACCCAGCGCAGCGGCCTGCTGCTCAACTTCACCGAGCAGCATCCGGATGTGGTGCGCACCGAGCACCAGATCCGTGACCTGGAGGCCGAACTGAAACGCGAAGCGCAACGCCAGGAAACGCGCACCGCGAGCGACCCCAGCGCCCTTGACGGCTCGGCGATGTTCAATCCGTTGTACGCGGAGCTGCGCAGCAAGATCGCCGACGCCCGTCGCCATGGCGCTGCGGCCGCCAGCCGGATCGGTGCCGGCGAATCGCTGCTGGCGCAGGAGCTGGAGCGCAGTCGCCGGATCGCCTCCTCCGAAAGCCGGCTGGCCGAGCTCACCCGCGACTACGAGGTCAACCGCGATCTCTACCAGGACCTGCTCAAGCGCCGCGAGAACGCGCGGGTATCGATGAACCTGGACGACGAGAGGCAGGGTTTGAGTTTCCGCATCCAGGAGCCGGCTTCCGTTCCCCTGCGGCCCAGCGGGCTGCGCCTGATGCATGTCGCCGGCGCCGGCCTGCTGGCCGCGTGCGTGGTACCGCTGGCGCTGCTGCTGGGAATGATCAAATTCGATTCGCGCGTGCGCACGCCGGTGCAGATCCAGCGCGACGCAGGCCTGCCGGTTCTGGGCGTTGTTCCCGCGTTCATGACCAGGCGCCGCCGTGCCCAGAGCCGGCGCCAGATCGTCCTCGCCTCCCTGCTGTTCCTGATCGTGCCGGCCGTGTACGGGTTGGCCCTGGCCATGAAACTGGTGCATGTCCTATGAATGACTTCTCTCTGGGCGGCGTGCGCGAAATCGACGACATCGATGGAATCGCGGAACGGCGCATCGCCAGCCGCTCCATCGCACGCATGGGCACCTCACGGGAACTGACCCCGCAGCAGTCCACCGAGCGGTCGATCATCCATCGCTCGGACGTTGCCCGCCCGGAAGTGGACGCGTTCCGTGAGCTGCGTACCCGGCTCCTGGCGACGGCGGACGGCAACTTCGTCACCCTGGTGGCACCGGTCAGCCGGGGAGCCGGCGGCAGCTTCGTCGCCCGCAACCTGGCCGCCGCCTTCGCCTTCGACGACAGCAAGAGCGCGCTGCTGGTGGATTGCGATCTCCGGCATCCCTCGCAGCACACCACGATGAAGGTCGACATCCCCCGAGGCGGCTTGATCGACTATCTGGAGGACCTGGGCAGCGACATCGCGCCGGTGCTTTACGACACCGGCGTGCCGCGGCTGAGGCTGCTGCCGGTCGGCCGGCTGCGTGAGAACGGCGTGGAGTACTTCTCCTCTTTCCGCATGCGCTTGCTGGTCGATTCGCTGCGCTCGCGGTACCCGGACCGTTACCTGTTCCTTGACAGCCCACCGGTGAACGGCGGGCCGGATGCACGCATCCTGGCCGATCTTGCCGACGCGGTGGTGCTGGTCGCCGGTTACGGCAAGGACACGCCGGCGGCGATCAGCCGCGCCGCCGCCAGCTTCGACCCGGCGAAGTTTGCCGGGGTCGTCTTCAACCAGGGCGTGTAGACGACGCCATGGCACATGCCCAAAAGCCGACCGCCAGCCGATGCTTCCCCTTGCTGCCGCCCCGGCTGCCGCGCTCGGTGTTGGCGGGGGCGCTGTGGCTGGCATTGCCGGCGAGCGCGGTTCCGGCGGAGCTGGATTACCAGCTGGGATTGTCGCTGCTGCGCTCCGACAACATCGCGTTGGCGTCCTTCAATGAAAAATCTGAGACGGTGGTCTCGCCCAATGCGCGCTTCGAGTTCCAACAGCGCGGTCCGCGCGTAAACGCCAACGCACGGGGCAGCGTGTCCTACCTGGAGTACCTGTCCAACACCTTCGACAACGACGTGCGCGGTGAGCTTGTCGGGGAAATGACCTGGAACGTCGTGCCGCAGCGCGTCGACTTCGTCGTCAACGATTACCTGAACCGCCAACCGGTCGATGTACTGACCAGCTTCAACCCCGGCAACGAGCAGGAGGTCAACGTCTTCATAGCAGGCCCGACGTTCCACGTGCGACCCCGCGCCGGCACGCGTGGCCAGCTGGACCTGCGCTACGCCAACAGCTACGCCGAGGACAACAAGGATTTCAACGGCGACCACTACAACGCGGCGGCCAGGCTGGTACGCGATACCAGCGCCACCCGGTCGGTGTCCCTCAACTTTGAGACGACCCGCTCCGAGTACCGGGACAACGAAAACGACTACACCCGCAACGACGCCTATGTCGGTTACGCGCTGGCACTGGCGTCGCTGGAACTGACCGCGACAGCCGGCTATTCGCAACTGCGCCTTGAGCGCGACGGGACTCTTGGCGAGCCGATGGCCAGCCTGGGCGCGGGCTGGACACCCACGCCGCGCAGCCGGCTGACGGCCGTCGCCCGGACAGGTTTTTCGAATGCCGTGCAGGACGTCGTCAACCGATCCACCGACCTGAGCGGCTCGATCCTGAACGAGATGAGCAGCAATGACGTTCTGGTCGGGCCCAGTGCGGTCCGCCAGCACGAGGCCTATTTCGCCTACCACTTCACCGGCGAGCGGGTCGGGTTCCACGTGCAGCCTTATTACCAGCGCTCGCGCCTGGCCACCGATGACGCTGCCGATCCGGCAGACCCGGCCGACCCCGACGCTGACCTGCTCGCCACGCGTACCAATTACGGCGCGCTCGTCTCCGTGGACTACCAGGTGAGCCCGCGCAGCACGGTGACACTCCTGCTCGCCCACGACGTGAACCGTTACGCGGCGCTGGACCGCAAAGACCTGGGCTACATCGCGGCATTTGGGTTTGCCAACCGCATGAGCCGGCACTGGAGCTGGCGCGCAAACCTCCAGCACCGGCGTCGCAACAGCGCGGTGGCGGGCGCGAGCTATGACGAGAATTCCGTTGTACTCAGCATCGTCTACCTGCGCTGACGCCATGCCGATGCCCACAGCCCCCGCCGCTGCCAAGGTCGCGACACTTGTGGAGCCTCCGCTGGTGGCGGCGCGGTCGGCCGATGCGCCGGCGCCATTGCGGCTGCTGTTGCTGACCGACACCTCGATCCTTGCCCCGGGCGGCAGCGAGCGGTTCCTGCGCAACCTCGCAGCCAGGCTGCCGGGCGATCGCTACCGCATAACCATCGTGCAACTGAGCCAGACCGTGCGCGCGTGGTCGGATGTCGCACTGCCGGGTGCGATCGAAAACGTATCGATCCGCTCCCTGCCCATCGCGGCCTGCTACGGCTACAGCGGCCTGCGTGCCCTGCATTGCCTCGCCAAGCTGCTGCAGCGGGAACGTTTTGACATCGTGCAGTCCCAGCACGAGAAATCGGACCTGTTCAACGCCCTGCTGCCCCGCCGGGCCGGGGCGATCCACGTGTCCAACCGGCGCGACATGGGCTTCAACAAGACCGCCCGCCTGCGCTGGCTGTCGCGGTTCCTCAACCACCGCTTCGACCGCGTGGTCGCCCCGTCGCAGCAGATCCTGGCCGCGTTGCGCGACAGCGAGGACATCGCGCCCGGGCGGATGGTCTGGATTCCCAACGGCGTCGATACCGAGCGTTTCCGCCCCGCCGCCGACAGGGACCGGGCCGCGGTGCGTGCCTCGCTGGGCCTTGGCCTCGAAACCGTGGCCTTCGGGTGCCTGGCCCGGTTGACGGAAGTGAAGTGCCACGCCGATCTCGTGCAGGCATTCGCCGTGCTGCGCGAAAGCGTCCCTGACGTGCGCCTTGTCCTGCTCGGGGGCGGTCCCCTGCAACGCGACATCGCCGCCCAGGTCGCGGAACTGGGCCTGGACGGTTGCGTGAGTTTCCTGGGCGATCGACCCGATGTCGAGCAACTGCTGTCGGCGCTGGACGTCTCGGTACTGGCCTCCTCGACCGAAGGCATGTCCAACGCGATCCTGGAATCGATGGCCTGCGGGCTGCCGATGATCGCCACCTCCGTCGGCGGCAACATCCAACTGGTGCAGGACCAGGCAAGCGGCCTGCTGGTGCCTCCGCGGGATCCGGCCGCACTGGCCGCGGCCATGCTGGTCCTGGCGCGCTCAGCGGCGACCCGCGTGCAGATGGGGGCCTGCGCCCGCCGCCGAGTGGAACGGGAATTTTCGCTCGACGCGATGGTGCATGCCTACGACCGCATGTATGCCAACCTGGCGGGAAGGACGTGAGCCAGGCTTCCACCGGCACGGTGTCCACGTGCGTGCTGCAGTTGCGCTCCAGCGCCGGGCTGTACGGCGCCGACCGGATGGTCCTGGCGCTCAACCACGGGCTGAACCAGGCAGGGCCGTGCGGGGATGCATCGCCGAGCCGCCTGTTGACGATCAACAACTACCGCACGACCCGGCAGCCACTGCACGAGGCCGCGCGGCAGTCCGAGCAGCCGGCCGAGTTGCTGCCCTGCCGCGGCCGGCTGGACCGCGCGACCCTGCGCGCACTCGCCGCCAAGATCCAGACCCACCGCGTGCGGATCCTGCACGCCCACGACTACAAGAGCGCGTTCTACGCCTGGCTCGCCTCGCAGACGCGTCCAGTGGCGCTGGTAGCGACCCTGCATGGACATGTCGACACGTCGCGGTCACTGCGGATCTACAACCGGCTGGAGCTGGCGCTGCTGCGACGCTTCGACGCGCTGGTGGTCGTCGCCGCCGGACAGATCGCGTCGCTGCGCGCTGCCGGGGTACCTGCTCGCCGGATCCACCACATCGACAACGGCATCGACCTGCCCGACACCGATCCACTGCATGCCGCCGGCACCCGACTGGCGGCGCGCAGCGAGCTGGGGATCGACGACCGGACCTTTCTTTTCGCCGCCGTCGGTCGACTCTCGCCGGAGAAGAACCTGGCCATGCTGCTGGAGGCGTTCGCGGTCACGCCCGCTGATCGCGCGCAGCTGCTCCTCATCGGCGATGGACCGGAGCGCGCGGCGCTGCAGGCCCGGATAGGCGCCCTGGGTCTGGCCTCACGGGTTCGCCTGCTCGGGGTCCGCCAGGACATGCAGCGGCTCTACCCGGCGCTTGACTGCCTGGTGCTGCCTTCGCTGACCGAGGGCATGCCGTTGGTGGTGCTGGAAGCAATGGCCCACGCCGTGCCGGTGATCGCCAGCGCGGTCGGTGACGTGCCACGGCTGCTGTCGCGCTCCACGCACGGGCGTCTGGTCCAGGCCGGCGACGCCCGCGGTCTGCGCAAGGCCTTGCAGGACGTCGCGGCCGTGCCACCGGCCCGCGACACCAGGGCGAGTGCGTACGTGCGTGCCCACCATTCGCGCGAGGCGATGGCAGCCGATTACCTGCGGCTTTACCAGTCACTGCTGGAGCGGCCCGATGTCCGTCGACAGGCCTGACTCCGGATGGGACGCGGGCAGCGAGCGCTTTCCGCTCGCCGTGCGGGCCTTGCGGACGCGCACGGCACCTGCCCCGGCGACGATGATGGCGCGGCCCGGCGCGGGAGCCGCGAGCGTGCCCAAGGTCCGCCGGCGCAACGCCAACAACTGGCTGCTTTACGTCTTTTTGTTCCTGCTGCCGCTGCAGAACCTGCAGACCGGCTACATGCCCAACCTAGGCGGCGGCCTGAACTTCCTCAACATCATGACCGCGGCCAGCTTGGCCGGCGCACTGGCCATCGGCGGACGCCTGGCGCCCGGCGAGCCGGTCAACCGCTGGGTGCTGGCCTACGTCCTGTACGCGGTCGTCTCGCTGTTTGTCGGCTACCAGTACGTGACCGACAGCGCTGACCACCTGGCCATACTCAAGGACCACGTGATCGGCCTGGCGGTCGTGTTCCTGGTGCAGATGAGCGTCCATGACTGGACCACCGTGCGCCGGGTGATCCTCGCCACCGTGTTGCCGCTGCCCTACATCGCGCGGGTGACCTGGGCCCAGCACACCAGCGTGGCCAGCTGGCACTACTCCGACGACCTGCGCATCAGCGGTACGTTTTCGCTGCTCGGCGCGAACGAGTTCGCTGCGTTCTGCGTCACCGTCGGCGTGGTCCTGTTCGCCCTGCTCATCTCGGCGCGCCTGTCGTGGCGCTGGCGGCTCTTGCTCGGCGCCGGCATGGCCTGCACGGTCATGGGGGTGCTGTATGCATACTCGCGGACCGGCTACATCAGCCTGATCCTGGGGCTGGTCGCGGTCATCCTGGTCTGGCGCGGCCGCTGGAAGCTGTTGCTTCCGCTGCTGCTCGCCGCGGCGCTACTGCCGGGGCTGCTGCCCTACTCGGTGGTGGAGCGGTTCGACAGCACGAACGTCGATGCCGGGGAGCGCGACGAGAGTACCGAGCTGCGCTTCGTCTACTGGCAAGTGGCGTGGGACAACTTCACCCGCCACCCGATCGTGGGAACAGGCTTCCAGAGCTTCCACCACCCCGAGATCAACCCCTACCGCAAGGACACCCACAACCTCTACCTGCGCACCCTCACCGAGGGCGGCGTAATCGGCGCCCTTGTGCTGCTGGGCCTGCTGCTGGCGATACTGCGCACGGCGTTGCGCGAAATGGCCCACTCGCGCAGCGGCACGCTTCGCTACGCGCTCGCGCTGGGTGTCACCGGCGCGTGGATCGGCCTGATCTGCGGCAACCTGTTCGGCGACCGCTTCACCTATTACCCGATGGCCGCCTACTTCTGGGCCTACGTGGCGCTGGTGGTCAAGGCGCGCCATCTGCCGGCGGAGGAATCGCCGTGACCCGCCGGGCCATTACCCGGTGGCTGACCTACCTGGTGGCGGTCGCCAGCCACTACAGCGGCGTCGACCGCCTGTACCGCGCGTTCGCAGGCGGCGGGCTGGTCGTGCTGATGCTGCACCGCGTGCGTGACGAACCGGATCCGTACCCGTTGAGCATCACCCCGGCCAGCCTGCGCCAACTGGTCGGCTGGATCCGGCGCGACGGCACACTGACCAGCCTGGACGATGGCCTGCGCAGCCTGCACGAGCCGCGGGGCGCCGGTACCGCATATGCCCTCACCTTCGACGATGGCTACCGGGACAACCTTCGCCTGACCGAGGCCGATCTCGCCGGGGTGCCCGCCCTGGTGTACCTGGCGACCGGCCATGTCGGCGGCGACCCGATCTGGGCCTACCGGCTGATCCACGCGATCGTGGCGCGACGCCACGACCAGCTGAATGCCGCCGAGTTGGGGGTCGGCCAGTTCGACCTGGCCGACCCGCTGGACCGGCAGCGAGCGTACGAGTTGCTGCCAGCGCGACTGAAGCAGTTGAGCCCGACGGAGTTGGAGGACTGGATGGAGCGGATCGGGCAACAGCTGCAGCCCGCGCGCCCTGCGCCGGAACGCCGCGAAATGCTCGACTGGAACGACGTCCGCAAACTGGCCAGCCGGGGCATCGGGATCGGCGGCCACACCCGGGGCCACGTGATGTTGAGCCAGGTGGATGAGAAAACCGCGCGCGAGGAAATCCGCGGATCGTGCGAGCACATCCGGCGCGAACTGGGCAGCGTGCCGCGGCACTTCGCCTACCCCAACGGCACCAGCGAGGACTTCGGCGACCGCGACGCGAGGCTGGCGCGCGAAGCCGGCTTTGCCAGTGCGGCGACCACGATCGAGGGCGTCAACCGCTTCGGCACCGACCCCTACCGGCTGCGCCGCTACAACGTCTACGAGCAGCGCTACCGCTCGCCCTCGGGCCGACTGTCGAAGGCGCTGTTCATGAGTGACACCAGCGGCCTGCTGAGCTGGTTCAAAACCCGGATGAGGGCCTGATCATGTTGCCGATCCTGATGTACCACGGCCTGCATCCGGACCCGGCGGCACGGGGACGCTTCGATCCCGTCTACAGCGTCCGCCCCGCTGACTTCGCCCGCCAGCTGGACTGGCTCCTCGAACACGGCTACCGGGCGACGCGGCTGGATGACCTGGACCCCGACACTGCCGGCCAGGTGGTCATCACCTTTGACGACGGCGACGTGTCCAACCTGGAGGTCGCATTGCCGCTGCTGCGCGAGCGCGGCATGTGCGCCGACGTCCTGATCACCTCCGGCTTCCTCGGCCAGCAGGGGATGTTGACCGCCGCCGAAGTTCGCGCGCTGGCGGACGCGGGAATGGGCATCGGCTCGCACGGTCGGAGCCACGCCTTCCTGGACGACCTCGACGAGGTACGCGTGATCGGCGAGTTGCGCGAGAGCCGCGAGCGGCTGCAGGAGCTCAGCGGCCAGCGCGTCGACACCATCGCGCTGCCCGGCGGTCGCGGAGGCGCCCGCGAACGGCGGATCGCCCTGGAGCTGGGCTACCGCTACCTGTTGGGTTCCGTGCCCGGTGCCAACCGCCGGCTGGCGCACGGGCGATGGTGGCAACGCATTGCGGTGACGCGCTCGCTGTCGCTGGCGCAGTTCTCCAGCCTCGTGGCCTGGCGCGGTGCGTACCCGCAATTGACCCGCGCCCGCCACCTGGCGCTGGGCCTGCCCAAGATGGTGCTGGGCAATGACGGCTACGAGCGCGTCCGCGCGAGGCTCCTGTGAGCGCCGCGCTGGTCTTCTGGCTGTGTATCGGCCTCACCGCGTATGCGTATGCGGGCTACCCGCTGCTGGCGGCGGCGCTCGCGCGCTGGATCGGACGCGACCCTGCCGCCAGCGCGCACGAACCGATGGCCGAAGATTGCTGGCCATCGCTGACCGTGGTGGTTGCCGCCCGCAACGAAGAGCAGCGGATTGCCGGGCGCGTGCGCGACATCCTGCGCCAGGACTATCCGGGCGACAGGATCCGCGTGCATGTGGTCGATGACGGCAGCACCGATGCAACCGCGCTCGCTGCCGCCATCGGCGACGTCCGGGTGTGCGTGCAATCACTGCCGCGCCACCTCGGCAAGGCCGCGGCGCTGAATGCGGCCATGGCCGACAGGGATGAGATGGGCGGCGGGCTGGTCGTGTTCACCGACGCCCGGCAGCGCTTCGCCCCCGGCGCACTGCGCCATCTGGTGGCGCCGTTTGCCGATGCGTCGGTTGGTGCGGTCAGTGGCGAACTGGTCATCCAACGCGAGGGGGCCGGCGCCGGCGCGGAGGGGCTTGGCCTGTACTGGCGAATGGAAAAAGCCCTGCGTTTCCACGAGGCGCGCCTTGGCTGGCTGCACGGCGTCAGTGGCGCCATCCACGCGATCAGGCCCGCCCTGTTCCAGCCGCTTCCCCCGGGTACGGTGCTGGATGACATGTGGCTCCCCCTGCACGTCCGCCTGCGCGGGCACCGGGTGTGGATGGCGCGCCGGGCACTCGCACTGGACACGCCCAGCGCCGACGTTCGGGAGGAGTTTGCGCGCAAGCTGCGCACGCTGGCGGGCAACTGGCAGCTGCTCGCGCGGATGCCGGTGTTGATGCATCCCTTGCGTAATCCGGTTTTCCTGTCGTGGTTCTCGCACAAGTTCCTGCGCCTGCTCGTCCCATGGGCGCTGCTGGTCGCGCTGGCGGCCTCCGCGGTCGCGGGCGGAGCGCTCTACCGAAGCCTGTTCGCGCTGCAGGTGCTGGGCTATCTCTGGGCCGCGATCGGCCTGCGCCTGCCCGCACTGGCCGCCCGCGTTCCGCTGCTGCCGGCGGCGGGCACCTTCCTGATGCTCAACCTGGCCGCCCTGCTGGCGCTGCCCGCGTTCGTGGCATGGCAGCCATCGCAACTGTGGAAGCGGCACTGATGACGCGGCTGCTGGTCCTCACCACCCGCCTGCCCTACCCGCCAACGGAGGGGCACCAACTGCGCTCATGGCACCTGCTCAAGGCGCTGGCGTCGCGCCATGAAGTGACCCTGATGAGCTTCCTGCGCCGCGACGACGAGCCCGCCCAGGCCGGCCCGCTGCGCGACATCCTCGCAGCGCTGGAGACATTCCCGATTCCAGGCGAGCGCTCCCCGATCGCCCTCGGGCGCGCGCTGCTTGCCGGCACGCTGACGAACACGCCTTATCTGGCGGCCCGGTACGCCTCGGCGGAATTCCGCAAGCGGTTGCGTGAACGCGCCGGGCAGGCCGATCTGGTCCACGTCGACATGCTGCCGCTGATGGCCCACGCCGATTGCGTGCCAGACGGCATCCCGCTGGTGATGAACGCCCACAATGTCGAGCACCGGTTGCTGCGGATCCGCGCAAGCATCGAACGTCGTGCGTTTGCGCGCGCCTTCCTTCGCCACCAGGTGAGCCGGCTGCACGACTTCGAACAGGCGGCCTGTCGGCGCGCCGACGCGATACTCGTATGCTCGGACGACGACGCCGAAACGCTGCGCGCACTGGCACCCGGTGCGCGCGTGCAACTGGTGCCCAACGGCGTGGACGTGCAGGCCAATCAGCCCGCCGCCACGCAGGCGTCCGGCAACCGACTGGTATTCGTCGGGCAAATGGGGTGGTTCCCCAACCGCGACGGGGTCGAATGGTTCCTGGCAGACATATTCCCGCGCATCCTCGCGGTGCGACCCGACACGCAGTTCGTACTGGTCGGCAAGTCGGCCGGACTGGAGGTTCCGGGCCGCGTTGCCGCCAACGTCCATCTGCCCGGCTTCGTGTCCGACCTGCGTCCGCTGGTCCACGACGCCGCGGTGTATGTGGTGCCGCTGCGGGCGGGCAGCGGTACGCGCCTCAAGGTGCTCGAGGCCATGGCACTGGGCAAGGCCATCGTCACCACGCGCATCGGCAGCGAGGGCATCCTGCTGCAACCCGGCGATGACGCGCTGTTCGCCGACGAGCCGCAGGCGTTTGCCGACGCGGTGCTGGCACTGCTGGCCGATCCGGCCCGCGCCCATGCGCTCGGCCTGGCGGCGCGCCGCTGCGCGCAGTCGCACTACGGCTGGGAAGGCATCAGCCGCACGGCGCTGGACTTCTACGACACCTTGCTGGAGGACGCCCCTCCTGGAGCACACCTTGCCGAAGCCCGGGGGCTGCCGATAGACGCGGTGGCGTGAATACGCCCGCCTGCCCTGCAGGGACCGCAGGAACGAGCCCATTGGCACGATAGCGGTACAGCACCTGGCCGAGCATCTCGTAGATCGCCATCTCCGAGCGCCGCAAGCCGGAGCGTTGTGGCAGGTAATAGCCCAGGCCTCCGGGACCCTGGTAGTCGCTGTCGCTGGGCTGGCCGCAGGCCTGGAATCCGGCGGCCTGGAACGCGATCAACGAACGCGGCAGGTGCAGCGCGGAGCTCACCACCCGCACGCGCCCGCCGATCATCGAGCGCAGCGCAAATGCGCTCTCCCAGGTCGTGGCCGACCCGTCCTCGGCGTGAAGCGTGGCGGGGGCGACGCCCCAATCGCGTGCCAGCGCCGACAGCACGGCCGACTCCTTGAGCACGAAGGGGCCGCCTCCGGCGATATACAACGGCGCTTCGGGCATGCTCCGCGACAGCAGGACCGCCGCTCGAAGGCGCCGCCAACTCTCCGTGGACAGCGCAACATACGGGTCATCCGACGCCGGGTCGGTCTCGAACCCGGCCGACATCAGCACGATCGGCACGGTCTCCGACCAGTCCACCGCAGCGGACGCACAGTCCATGCCGGCCGGAATTCCGGACTCCACGTGGCGGATCAGCGCGTTGCCGCCCCACGGGGTCAGCAGGACCATTGCCAGCACCCACACGCCGATCCCAACGGCCCGACCGCGCCGTCCCAGCCTGGTCCACACCAGCAGCAAGCCGGCGGCGATCAGCAGCACCCAGCTCAGCGGCGAATACAGGAGGTAGGTCATCGCAGCAGCTTCATGGTTTGGCCGGTGCTTGACGCCCAGTGCGTAATAGCAAGGGTATCCCAGTGCCGGAACCTCCGGTCGACCGCCCGAGCCAACGTCAGGTGACGCCGTTGTTCGAATTGCTTTCACAGGACCTGCGCCGTTATTACCGGGCGGAGAGCGCCGAAGGACGCCGTGCCGCAGCGTTTCATGCCTGCTTCACCTACGGATTCATCGCCACCTGCCTGTACCGGTACGGACGCTGGGCAAAGTCGATCAGGCCGGGCTGGCTGTCGCTCCCGTTCAAGCTGGTTTACCGGGTGCTCAAGGTGCCGATGGAACTGGTGTTCGGGATCGACATCTCGGTTAATTCCAACATCGGGCCGGGGCTGTACATTGGCCATTTTGGCGGCATCTTCCTTGTCTGCGACGCGGGGGCCAACCTCAGCGTGGCCCAGGGCGTCACCATCGGCTACAAGGGCGCGGGGAAATCCGACCGTTGGCCGCGGATCGGCGACAACGTCTATATCGGCGCCGGGGCGAAGGTGATTGGCGACATCAGCATCGGCGAAGGAGTCGTGATCGGCGCCAATACAGCGGTGACCAAGGATGTGCCGGCGCACATGCGCGTGGTCGGCGCCGCGGTACGCATGACTTCGTTGCCCGACGCCGGTGAGAAAAGACGCAGAACACAACCTGTCGCGGTGGAATCGCCTCCGTGAGCGCGACCTGGCGGCGGCACCGGTCAAGCGCCGGCGAACGCGGTCGCCATCGCCCATGCACGGCACTCCGCACGGCGACGTGGCTGCTGGCTACCGCAGCCATCGGCTCAGCCCAGGCTGCCACCACCTACTACGTACGAACCGATGGCGGCACGGCCGCCCAGTGCACCGGCAAGGCCGATGCCCGCTACTCCGGCTCCGGTACCAACCAGGCCTGTGCCTGGAAACACCCCTACTACGCGCTGCCGCCCAACGAGACCGCGCGCATCGCCGGTGGCGACACGCTGATCATTGGTTCTGGCAGCTACATGATCGGCTGGGGCGCACCCGGCGCGGCCGACACCAGCGGCCGCTGCTACTCCGCCTGGGCCTACGACTGCTTCATGGCGCCCGTCCCCAGCGGGCCCTCGGCCAATGCCAGGACCCGCATCCTGGGCCAGGACGCCAAGAACCCGCCCAAGCTGTGGGGCAACGAGCGGGTGAGCATGGTCCTCAACCTGCACGGCAGCTCCAACGTGGAGATCGGCAATCTGGAGATCACCGACCAGAGCGATTGCGTGGAAAGCCACAGCAATGCGGGCGCGCGCTGCGAGCGCGATCAGGCGCCCTTCGGCCCGTGGGCCTCCACCGGACTGGCCGCCTCCAATTCGCGCAATGTCTGGCTGCACGACCTCAACATCCACGGCCTGGCCCACACCGGCATCCATGCCGGCGGCCTGACCGACTGGACCGTGGAGCGGGTCAAGATCAACGCCAATGGCTGGGTTGGCTGGGACGGTGACATCGGTCCGGCCAGCTCCAACGCCGGCCAGATCATCCTGCGCGAGGTGGAGATCGCCTGGAACGGCTGCGGCGAGCGCTGGAAGACCGGCGAGCCGTGGGCGTGCTGGGCGCAGGAAGGCGGCGGCTACGGCGACGGTCTGGGAACGGCGAAGACCGGCGGGCAGTGGCTGATCGAGGACTCCTTCATCCACCACAACACCTCCGATGGCCTGGACCTGCTCTACATGGACGGCGCCCCGGGCACCTCGGTTACCGTCCGCCGCGTGTACGCCACCTCCAACGCCGGCAACCAGCTCAAGGTGCAGGGCAACACGCTCATCGAGAACTCCGTCGTCAACGGCTACTGCTCCTACTTCGCCGGCAAGCACTTCATGCTCAACGGCGACCAGTGCCGCGCGCTGGGCAACACCGTGTCGGTGGGACTGCAGCCGGGTCAAAGTGCCACCATCCGCCACAACACCATCGTCGGTGAAGGCGACTGCCTGATCCTGACCGGCGGCGGCACCCCCACCACCAAGCTGGACATCCTCAACAACGTCCTGGTCGGCAAACCGGACTACCTGGCCACCCGCAGCGGCTGGCCCGAGCAGACCTGTGCCTACTACGCCGATGGCGGCCGCCCCACCCTCCACATTGCCGACAACTTCGCCTGGCAGACCAAGGGTTGCCCGTCCGGCAACATCTGCGGTGAAAACCCCGAACTGACGGACAGCACGTTGGCGGATTTCGATCCCCGGCCGCTGCCCGGCAGCCCGGTCATGCACAGGGCCGGCCCTCGAGCGTCGGGCAAGCACCTTCACGAGTACATCCAGATGGGTCGGAATCGTTAAGGTATTGTTTATACTGCGTTTTTGGTCGCCCCGGTCATGACCTTCGTGTGACGAGCGTCACGCGACATCCGACCAAACTGTGACGCAATGGACAATTTGCGTCAGTCAAATGTCAATAATCCCCGGGCGGACAACAAGGATGAGTCCCACTTCATCCATTTGCCCGGAACCCCAGATGTCCTCAAGACTTCCCCCGACCCGTCGCGGGGCGCGAGCATTGCTTAAACCAATGTTTCCGCTCCTGCTTTCCCTGGCCGCCATCGGCTCAGCCCAGGCTGCCACCACCTACTACGTACGAACCGACGGCGGCACGGCCGCCCAGTGCACCGGCAAGGCCGATGCCCGCTACTCCGGCTCCGGTACCAACCAGGCCTGTGCTTGGAAACACCCCTACTACGCGCTGCCGCCCAACGAGACCGCGCGCATCGCCGGTGGCGACACGCTGATCATCGGTTCGGGCAGCTACATGATCGGCTGGGGCGCACCCGGCGCGGCCGACACCAGCGGCCGCTGCTACTCCGCCTGGGCGTACGACTGCTTCATGGCGCCCGTCCCCAGCGGGCCCTCGGCCAATGCCAGGACCCGCATCCTGGGCCAGGACGCCAAGAACCCGCCCAAGCTGTGGGGCAACGAGCGGGTGAGCATGGTCCTCAACCTGCACGGCAGCTCCAACGTGGAGATCGGCAACCTGGAGATCACCGACCAGAGCGATTGCGTGGAAAGCCACAGCAATGCCGGGGCGCGCTGCGAGCGCGATCAGGCGCCCTTCGGCCCGTGGGCCTCCACCGGACTGGCCGCCTCCAATTCGCGCAATGTCTGGCTGCACGACCTCAACATCCACGGCCTGGCCCACACCGGCATCCGTGCCGGCGGCCTGACCGACTGGACCGTGGAGCGGGTCAAGATCAACGCCAATGGCTGGGTTGGCTGGGACGGTGACATCGGTCCGGCCAGCTCCAACGCCGGCCAGATCATCCTGCGCGAGGTGGAGATCGCCTGGAACGGCTGCGGCGAGCGCTGGAAGACCGGCGAGCCGTGGGCGTGCTGGGCGCAGGAAGGCGGCGGCTACGGCGACGGTCTGGGAACGGCCAAGACCGGCGGGCAGTGGCTGATCGAGGACTCCTTCATCCACCACAACACCTCCGATGGCCTGGACCTGCTCTACATGGACGGCGCCCCGGGCACCTCGGTTACCGTCCGCCGCGTGTACGCCACCTCCAACGCCGGCAACCAGCTCAAGGTGCAGGGCAACACGCTCATCGAGAACTCGGTGGTCAACGGCTACTGCTCCTACTTCGCCGGCAAGCACTTCATGCTCAACGGCGACCAGTGCCGTGCGCTGGGTAACACCGTGTCGGTGGGACTGCAGCCGGGTCAAAGTGCCACCATCCGCCACAACACCATCGTCGGTGAAGGCGACTGCCTGATCCTGACCGGCGGCGGCACCCCCACCACCAAGCTGGACATCGTCAACAACGTCCTGGTCGGCAAGCCGGACTACCTGGCCACCCGCAGCGGCTGGCCGGAGCAGACCTGTGCCTACTACGCCGATGGGGGCAACGCGGTACCCAACTTCGCCGGCAACCTGGTCTGGCAGACCAAGAGCCAGTGTCCGCCGGGAAGCATCTGCGACAAGGACCCCAAGCTGACCAACAGCAGCATGGCCAACTTCGATCCCCTGCCGCTGGCCGGCAGCCCGGTCATCGACAAGGCGATTGCGATCAGCGGATTCAACACCGACTTCCTGCTGCAGAAGCGCCCGGTGGGCGCGGGTTCGGACATCGGTGCCATCGAAGTACAGAGCGGCGGAGGTTCCACGCCACCGGTAAACCCACCGGTCACGCCGCCGGTAACCCCGCCAGTCACCCCGCCGGCAAACTGCCAGCGGGCGGCGCCGACGGTCACCCTGGCCGGTCCCAGCAGCGCCATGAAAGCGGGCACCAAAGCGGAATACACGCTCTCGGTACGCAACAACGACACCAGTGTCTGCACCAGCACCAGCTTCAAGTTGGCCAGGACGGTGGCGTCGGGATGGAACGGGACGCTCGCCTCCTCGTTGGCGATCGCACCGGGCAAGACCGCTACGACGACCTTGGCGGTGACCTCGCCGACGGCCGCCAAGGCCGGCAGCTATGGCATCGGCGCGGGCGTCAGCAGCGCGGTGGGTCAGGCGCACACCGCCAGTGCGTCCGCGACCTACACCGTCTCCGCCGCGAGTGTTCCCACGCCGCCGGTCGCCGGCAGCTTCACCCAGACCGTCACCGTGGACAAGACCGTCTACAACCGCGGCGATCGCGTGACGATGACCGCGCGGGTGCTCAAAGGATCGACTCCGGTCAGGGGCGCGCGCGTGATCTTCAACGTAACCCGGCCCAATGGTCGAATCGCCAAGGTGGCCGCCCTCACGTCGGCCAGCGGGTACGCCAACGGGCGGTTGAGCCTGGGCAGAGCCGCCTCCGATGTCGGCAGCTACAGTGTTCGCTCCGACGCCACCAGCCAGCGGGAGACGGTCTCGGCATACGCCAACTTCGCTGCCCAGTAAGGCATCGAAGATCGGATTGAGACAATGATGGGCGCTCCTCCGGGGGCGCCCATTTTTCATGGAGTGGCAGGTCGATCCGCTGAATTCCAGGCGACCGTTTCAAAGGGCCTGACCGCGGAACGGCAATGCCCCGGAGATCCATCGCCGCAAACCGGGGAACATGACCAGCACCGGCGCGCAGTACAGCACCATCAGCACCGACCCGCACACCGCCAGCCTGAGCACGGGCGGCTGTGCACCCATCGCCTGCCCCAGGGCCCACGCCGCCGTCCCGCTGGCGAGTGCCAGCGCTACCGACTGCAACAGCACCCTTCGGCCAGGCATGACGCGCAGATCTGCCGGGCAGGTGACGTAGATGCCGACTGCGAGAACGACCTGTCCGATCATGGTGGCGTAGACCGTTCCCATGACGCCCGAACCGGGTATCAGCAGGAAGTTCATGCCGATCTTGACGGTGACCGCGACCAGATTCGCGATCAGTACCAGCCCGGTGCGCTTTGCGAGGATGGCCCCGTAGCCACCCATGGCAAACAGCGTCGCCCCGAGAAAGGTCACCGAAAGCATCACGAAAACGGGGGCAGAGCCTTGCTTGTCCGATCCAGCCACCAGGATGAAGAAATCCTGCCCGGTCACGATCAGCCCGGTGACCAGGAGCACCACCGCATGCGTCAGCGGAACCAGCATCCGCTGCTTGAACTGTGCAACCGCTTGCGCACCTTCGCTGATGTACAGGCGGTTCAATACCGGCGTATACGCCTGGCCCAGGGCCGAACTGACCAGCATGCTGACGTACATCGCCAGCGATGAACCTATGACGTACAGACCCACCACTTCCATGTCGCCCTGCACCGCCTTCAACACCAGGCGATCGACGAACCCGAACAGGATCTGGGAGATTTCATTGAGGGCCAGCGGAATGCCGTAGATAATCGCCGACCGGGTCAGCTTGAGGTCCGCGTCCTTCAGGCTGAACGCGCTCTGCTGCCATAACCAGCGGCCCATCCATACCGCCATCACGGCCGCGGCAAGCAGCCGGCCCAGATACACCGACGTGGCGCTCGGCCACAGCATCAGGACCAGGGTGACCACGCACAGGGTCTGCAACCAGCGTGCGGCGGTTCCGGTGATGACGTTGACGCCGGATTTCTCCTGCGCGCCCATCAGCCACTGCACGTAGCTGGCGAATACGGTGAGTGGAACGGCGGCAAGCGCGAGCAACGCGGCAACCCCCTGCGGTACCCAGCCAAGCGCGACGGACACGGCCAGTCCGAGCATGAGCACCAGCCACATCGCCAGCGAGGCCAGCAACGGCACCAGCAGAATGCTGGCCAGGTATGTCCGGAACGCGGCCTCCCCTTGGCCGTGCGGATAGAAACGCAGCAGCGCATCGCCCAGGCCGAGCTTCAACGCCGCAGCGAGTACCAGCAGGATCGCATCGAGATATCCGATGACCCCGAACTCGTAATTGCTCAGTGTCCGGGTCAGTATCGGGAAGGAAAGCAGGCCGGCTGCCAACGCCATCACGTTGCCCATCGCGTAGCGACGGTAATGGGTGCCGATGCCTTCCAGGCCTGTCGAGCGCTGTGGTCCCCGCCTCATCGAACTAGCCGCTGGTGTCCAGCGCACCGCGGACGATGGCTCCGATCGATGATTTCAACGGCCGCAACCGCGGATACGCGAGAAATCCCCTGCTCCACTGCACAGCGCCTTCGCGGATCCGCAGCTCGCGGAAGAGCCGGTTCGCAAACTCGATGTGATAGTCGCCCAGCCTGGCGCGGACTTTGTCGGGATGCTGCCGGGCGATGTCGGGATTGCGTGCGATGAAGGCACGCAACGTCGCCAGGTCGGTTCTCGCATCCAGGGAATAATCGATGCGGCTGAGGCTCCCGGGCCGTACCACCCGATAGGTAAGCCGTTCGGCGATGAAGTCGAATTCGTAGCGCTCGCTGATGCGCAGGAAAAACTCGTAATCCTCCCCGACCGCCAGGGCTTCATCAAAATCCCCGCATCGCTCGATGCAGCTCCGCCGGATCATCACGGCGGTCGGCATCAAGAACTGGTCCAGATAAAGGGCAAGGCGTACATCGCCGCGATGCAGGCCCATCGTGCGCGGGTAGCCAATCAGTTCGCTGCCGTCCTCATCCACGAACACCGCGTCGCAGTACACGAGGCCGCACGACGGCCGGCTTTCCAGCAGCCCGGCCTGGCGGCTCAGCTTGGATGGCGCCCAATAGTCGTCATCGTCGAGAAACGCAAAAAACTCACCCCGGGCGATGCGCATTCCATGGTTGCGCGCCGAAGCTGGCCCCGCGTTGGCCTGGTGGCGCAGCACAATTTGCTGCGGGTATTGCGCTGCCAGTTGCTCGAGGACGGCGCGCGACTCGTCGTTGGAGCCGTCGTCGATGATGACGATCTCGGTGTCGGCTGCCGGATGGTCCTGGGCCAATGCCGACTCGACCGCCCGGCCGATCCGCGCCCCCCCGTTGTGGGTCGGAATAATCACGCTGATCACGTTCATCGCCCCTCGATCGTCGATCCTCATCGAACCGCTGCCACGTCCCACAGCGCGCGCATGACGCCGCGCCACGCCCGTGGGTCTATCGGTCGCAGCCAGATGGCGCGCGCGTACGCATTCACCTGTCGTATCGGCCCGCAATCGGCTTCCTCGGCTTCGCTCAGAGCCACCGCCGACAGCGCCGGCCGGCGCAGGCGCCTGCCCTGGGGGAACTCAAGCATCCGGTCCACCAGCAGCCGGCGGGCCTTCAGCATGCGGTCGGAGTGGCGGCTCACCCCGCCGCTGTGCACTCGGTAGTCCGCCGCGTGATAGCTCAGGTGCGTCACGCGGCCCTGCAGCGACAGGCGCAACCACATGTCGCGATCCTCACACCCCAGGCCTGTGTAGCGCACATCGAACCCGCCCAGCTGCAGTGCCAGATCGCGCGGAAACACCGCCGTCGTGCAGGCGACGTGCTCGTAACGCAACAGGATGGCGGTGAACGGGTCGTGCCCCCACTTGGCCCAGCGATCAGGATCGCGGTGGTCCGCCAGGACGGCGCCGTGCTCGTCGATAAAGCGCACATCTGCATGCACCAGTGCCGTGCCAGGCGTGGATTCCAGCGCCGCGACCGCATTTGCCAGGTGGTGGCGCATCCACAGGTCATCCGCGTCCAGTAACGCCAGGTAGCGGCCGCGAGCGTGCGCAATAGCCGCATTGCGGGCGCTGCAAAACCCGCCGTTGGCCTGGCGGAAATAGCGGACGCGACGGGGATGATCCGCGGCGTAGGTCCGGCCGATCGCCGTGCTGCGGTCGGTCGAGCCGTCATCGAGGACGACGATCTCGAAATCATCGAAATCCTGCTCGAGCGCACTGAGCAGCGCGGCCTCGAAGAACCGCTCGCCGTTGTACACGGGCATGATGACGCTGACGAGTGGAGCGGACTCGTTCACGGAGCCGAACTCGCGACCGGTATCGGCGCGGCGTTGATGCGGGGGAATTCGCTTTGCGCCCAGGCCAGCACACGCTGCTGCAGGCGCTGGCGATCGCACTGCAGGAAGAAGGTGTGGTCGCAGTCCGGCCAATGCTCCAGCGTCACCTGCGCAGCCGCCGCGGCGTTTCCAAGGCCGGCGCGCAACTGCCTGCAATGGTTGAAGTAATGCGAACTGCCGCTGGTGAAGACGAACAGGATGCGGACGTCGCGTTCGACCAGGCGCTGCAGTTGCTGCACGGCGGCGGTCCGCGCAGGGTGCTCGCGGTAAAGGTCCACGCCCGGCAGCCAGTGGTGGCGTTGCAGCGTTCGCCATGCATGCGGCGCGCGCAGTTTCCGGACCAGGTGCCGCAGCCAGAATCCGGGGGTCCGGTAGGCCAGGCCATCAAGCAATATCACCCCGGAGATCCGCGGGTCCAGGCCCGCCAGCAGGAACGCGTCATCGGCGCCGGAACAGATCCCGCCCACGATAAAGCGATCAGTGCCTGTTTCGCTGCGCAGCATCTCGATCGCGGCATCGATCTCCACGCGCCTGCGCTCGGTCGAACCCAGCGTTGAGGCCGCACTGTCGCCCAGACCGCCCTGATCAAAGCGCAGCACCGCAAAACCGAGTGCCGCCAGCGCCCGGGCCAACAGGACATAGCCGCGGAAGGGCCCGATCCGGTGCACCAGTCCCGCATTCATGAGCACCACCGCCGTACGCGTGCCAACACCCGCGGGAGGGACATGCAGGATGCCCACCAGGCCCGGGCCGAATTGCCGGACGCTCTCGCCAAGCGCGTTCGATCGCCGGCCGATGGGGTCGCGGCCATTGCGGGACCGATCCGCTGGTTCGCAGGCCGGTTCGAGGATGACGTGGTTCACGGCGCGTCCTCACCCGTCAGCCAGTTCACCAGTTGTGCCGCGCTGCGCCTGGGATACGCCTGGGTCTCAAACCGGTGCGGGTCTTCAAAGCAGGGACGGTCGTCGACCTCGAAGGTCCGGCACTCCACGGCAACTCCCGTGCTGCGAAGGCGCTCGACGAAACCCTCGTGCGCGGGTCCGGGCTTCCACGCTGCCATGGTCACGCGACTGCCCGCGGGCAGTGTCACTTGGCCGGCGTCGAATGTGGCGATGGCCGACAGCAATCCCGGATCCACCGCAAAGCCCAGCAGTTCATCGGTATGCGCAACACCATGCCCCATCGGGTAGCGCCCCGCTTCGACCAACTGCTTGCGGTGCTGCTCCGACCACTCGCCCACCAATTGCTCGCCCGACAGGGTCGGATCCCACAGGACCAGGTCCACCGGCTCGGACTGCTCCGATGCATGCACCAGCACAGGAATCGCCGCGCTTCGAAGCGCCAGCCAGCGGCAGCCGGCCCTGCCGGCCAGCGGGCGGAGCATCGCAAGGGCTTCGCCCAGATCGAGCAGCAGGCCGGCGAGGGTCAGTTCTCCGGTGTCTCCTCCCGAATCGCCCGTGCCGTACCAGTCAAATCGCATGACGTGTGCGCCCGCGCCAGCCAGACCCTCAGCGATGGCGCGAAGGACCCGATGGCTGCGGATGCCATCCTGCAGCAGCGGCGGACACATCAGCAGCGGCGACCTGATGGGTCTTGCCGGCCGGTGCAGGACCCCAAACAGGGGCCGCCGCGTTTCCCCAAAGTAGAAGGCGTCCATCATCACGCCGGATCCCTCGCCCGCGCGAAAAGTCGCGTCAGTCCACGCGTGAATCGTTTGCGCATGCCCGGAGGGGACAGCCTGGCGGCGAGCTCGGGCGTGTCCGCTGCAATTTCGCCCAGCGTCTGCGTTGCCAGCCGCATGAGCTTGAGGCGGACGCCGGTCTCGCGTGAAACACGGTTGGCCATCTGCACCGCAAGCATCGAGTGCCCGCCGAGGTCGAAGAAGTTGTCGCTGGGCCCCACGCGCGTTTCCAGCAATTCGCTCCACAGCGCTTGCAGGTACGCATACGCGGGGTCCGACCCCGCCGCCGGTGGTGCCTCTGCACCGCCCGACGTGGCAGGCGCAGGCAGTGAGTGGCGGTCGATCTTGCCGTTCGGCAGCAGGGGGAGCGCCGCCAGTTCAACCACATGCTGGGGAACCATGTAATCGGGCAGGAATCGGCGCAGATGGCTGAGCAGGTCCCGCGGCACGATGGCTGCGCCGGCAGCGGGAACCACGTAGGCCACCAGCCGGACGTCCCCGGGCCGGTCTTCACGCGCAATCACGGTCGCACGCGCGACCGACGGATGGGTCAGCAGGTTGTTGCCGATTTCCTCCAGCTCGATGCGGTGGCCGCGAAGCTTGATCTGGAAATCCAGGCGACCCAAGTGCTCGAGCTGCCCGTCCGTGCGCCAGCGGCCGCGATCTCCGGTGCGGTAGAGCTTGGCGGGAACCGCGTCCCCCAGGCCGGCACTGCGGTGACCGGCGGGCTCGGGATCATCCACGAAGCGCTCGGCCGTCAGCTCCGGCCGGTTGAGGTAACCCGACGCGACACCGGCCCCACCGATGCAGATTTCCCCGGCCACGCCCAACGCGCAGCGGCGCATCCGGGCATCCAGGATCTGCACCGTCGTGTTGGCGATCGGCGTGCCGATGGGAATGCCGCGGTCCAGTGCGCCCACCCGCCAGCAGGTCGACCACACCGTGGTTTCGGTCGGCCCGTACAGGTTCCAGACGTCATCGGAAAATTCAACCAGCCGCGACGCCAGGTCCGGCGGCATCGGCTCGCCGCCGCACAGTATCCGGAACCCGGACGGCGGCCTCCAGCCGGCGCCAAGCAGCATCCGCCACGTGGACGGCGTTGCCTGCATCAGCGTCGCGTTCTCCTCCTCCAGCTGACGGCGCAGGGCGAATCCGTCGGTGGCGGTCTCACGGCTGGCGAGCAGCACCCTCGCCCCGCTGACCAGCGGCAGGAAGATCTCCAGTACGGCGATATCGAAGGAGGTGGTGGTGACTGCGAGCAGCCGGTCCTGCGGCCCGAGGCCGGGCCGCTCCTGCATGCTGAGCAGGAAGTTGAGCACCGCGCGATGCGACACCTTGACGCCCTTGGGCCTGCCGGTGGAGCCCGAGGTGTAGATGACGTACGCAAGCGACTCCCCGTTGACGGTCCCGGTTGATCCGTTTACCGGGGCAGGGACGCCGTGGAGCGCCTCGTCCTGCGTATCCACCAGCAACTGGTTCTCGCGCGGCCATCCGAGCGCGTCGACCAAGCTTTGCTGGCTGATCACCAGCGCCAGGCCGGCATCCTCGGCCATGAAACGAAGGCGGTCCGCGGGATAAGCCGGATCGAGTGGCACGTAAGCCGCACCCGCCTTGAGCACCGCGATCATGCTGGCAACCAGATCCACCGACCGCTCCAGGCATATCCCGACCAGTGAGCCGTGGACCACGCCACGGACGACGAGCCGCGCCGCAAGGGCCGAGCTTCGGTCGTTCAGCGCCGCGTAGGTCGTATCCAGGCCGGCAAAACGGATCGCCGTGCGCGAGGGCGTCGCCGCGGCCTGCGCGTCCAGCCATGCGTGCAGGGTGCCGAACGCAGGACCCTCGGTGGCGGTGGCATTGCAGTCGGCCAACTGCCGCAATTCGCCACTGTCGAGAATGCCGATATCGCCCACCGGCGCGGAAGCGTCGCGGCACACCGAGTGCAGCAGCGCCTGATAGCGGCGATTGATCAAAACGGCCGATCCTGCCTCCAGGATGTCGGCGTTGTAGGTCAGGCCACCCGACAGGCCCTCGCCATGCTCCAGGAACCACATGCCGATGTCGTTGGCGGCCGCTTTCTGGAACAGCAGCACGTGCTCGTGTCGCAGTCCGCCCCAGCGTGTCGGGCGCTGGCGCGCGTCCTGGAACGAGAACAGGGCCTGGTAGATCGGTGATCGGCTGGGGTCGCGGGCGACGTCCAGCTCACGCACGAGGTGCTCAAACGGCACCTCGGGGTAGGCGAAAGCATCCAGCACTGCCTGCCTCACCTGGCGCACCACGGCGATGAAGCTGTGCTCGGGGTCGATCCGCAGCCGCAAGGGCAACACGTTCACGAACAGCCCCATCACGGGCTCAAGCGACTGGCTGCTGCGGTTGCGCACTGGCAGGCCAACCACCAGATCGCGCTGCCCGGTGAGCCGGTGCAACAGTACGTAGTACGCGGCCAGCAGGGTCATGAACAAGGTGGCGTCCGCGCGCGCACCGACATGGCGCACCGCGTCGGTCAGCGCTGGCGCCACATGGTTCCACTCGGTACCGCCCAGACCTGACGCCTCTGCCGGCCGTGGGTGGTCGAGCGGCAGCTCCAGAGGTTCCAGTTCACCGTCCAGGTGCTGCTTCCAGTACGCCAACTGCGCCGCCAGCTCGGCTCCGTCCAGCCAGTCCAGATGCCATTGGCTGAAGTCCCCATAGCTGACCGAAAGCTCGGGCAAGGGCGACGCGCGCCCCTGGCTGAAGGCCTCGTAGAGGGCAGCCATCTCGGCGTACATGAGGTCGAAGGACCAGCCGTCCCAGATGATGTGGTGGGTCATGAAGTACAGCACGTGATCCTGCGGACCCAGCCGGAACAGGCGCGCGCGGAACAGCAACCCGCCTTGGAACTCGAACGGCGCGGCGGTCATCGCCTCCATCCGGTGCATCAGCTCGGCGAACTGTGCATCGTCGGCCAGGGCGGTCAGGTCCTCCACGGGCAGCGCCGCATCGACATGGTCCAGCACGTGCTGCACCACTGTGTCCCCATCGGCGACGATGACCGTGCGCAAGGCCGCCTGGCGCCGCACCATCTCGGCGAAGGCGCGCTGGAACGCCGGCTCGTCGAAATCCCCATGCAGCCTGTGGGCGGACGGCGCGTTGTACACCACGCGGCCCGGCTCCATCTGTTCCATCACCCACAGCCGCTGCTGCATCACCGACAGCGGCGCAAAGGTCTGGTCCGCGCGAGGCTGGATCGGGCGTTGCGGCTTCTGGCCTTCGTTCTGGAGGGTGGCGATCAGTGCGGCCAGTCGCGCCGCGGTCGGTGCGTCGAACACCGAGCGCAGGCTCACCCGCACCCCCAGCTCTGCGGTGAGCCGGGTCGTCAGCTGGGCGGCGAGCAGCGAATGACCGCCCACCGCGAAGAAGTCATCGTGGATCCCGAGATCCGGCAGGCCCAGCACCTGGGCCATCGCCGCCACGACGCCGCTTTCCAGTTCGCTGCGCGGCTCGTTGTCCGGCAGCGAGGCGGTATCGTTTGCCGGCGCGGGCAATGCCTGCCGGTCCACCTTGCCATTGGACGTAAGCGGGATCGCCTCCACCACCACAAAATGCTGCGGCACCATGTACCCGGGCAGCGTCGTTGCCAGATGCGCGGCCAGGGCGGCCGGCTCAATGCGACTGCCCGGCGCCGCCACGACGTAGGCGACCAGGCGCACATCACCGGGGCGATCCTCCCGGGCCACCACCGTCGATTGGGCCACCGAGGGGTGGCGCCCCAGGGCGACCTCGATCTCGGCCGGCTCGATCCGGTAGCCACGGATCTTGACCTGGCCATCGTTCCGGCCAAGAAAGTCGATCGAGCCGTCCGGCAACCAGCGTGCGAGGTCACCCGTGCGGTACATCCGCGCACCGGGTCGGTCGTCAAACGGGTCATCCACGAAGCGCTCGGCGGTCAGCTGCGGACGGTTGAGATAACCGCGCGCCCCCCCGGCCCCGCCGATATGCAGCTCACCGGTCACGCCCGGCGGCACGGGCTGACCGCAGCCGTCCAGGATGTACATCCGCGCGTTCGCAATCGGTCGACCGATCGGGACGCTTGACCCATTCTCCAGCTCGCCGCTTGTCTCGTGCACGCAGCAGCCGACGACAGTCTCCGTCGGTCCATACTCGTTGACGATGCGCACGCCGGGCTGGATCTCGCGCCACAGCTGCACGGTGGATACCGGTAGCGCTTCGCCGCCCACGACAAACACACCCACGTGGCTCCGGGCGCCGCTGGCCTGCAGCCGCCGCCCCAGGATTTCCAGATGCGCCGGCGTGATCTTGACCAGCCCGCAACCGCGCGGGTCCTGCACGGCGTCGACCAGCCCGTCCACCTCCTGACCTTCGGCAAGCAGACGCACCGTTCCCCCGCACAGCAGCGGCGTGATCAGGCTGGTAACCGTGGCGTCAAACGCGATCGACGAGGACACCACCGCCCCATGGGCAGGCGCGTAGGCACGCATGGCCCAGTGCAGGTAATTCGACACTGCCGCGTGCTCGAGCATCACGCCTTTGGGCGTGCCGGTGGAGCCGGAGGTATAGATCACGTACGCCAGGTTGCCGGGCTCGAGACCGCTGTCCCGCTGCGACACGTTGGTCGCCGAGTCCCCGTCCCAGGCGCGCACCGCGGCGGTGAGGTTCAGCAGCGGCAGGGAAGTGCCGGCAGCGGCGAGCACGGGGCGGAGCGATGCCTGCGTCAGCACGGCCCGGCACTGGCTGTCCTTGAGCATGAACTTCAGCCGCGCCGGCGGATAACCCGGGTCCAGCGGGACGTACGCACCCCCGGCCTTGAGCACTGCCAGCAAGCCAATCACCAGCTCGGGACCACGCTCCAGGCACAGCGCCACCCGCTGGTCCGGGCCAATACCGAGGTCCCGCAGGTGGTGCGCCAGTTGATTGGCCTGTGCATTCAACGTCCGGTAGTCGAGTTGCCGCGATCCGAACGACACCGCGACGGCATCCGGTGTCCGGTCCACTTGCTGCTCGAAAAGCCGATGCACCAACAGGTCGCCCGCCCAGTCGGTACGGGTGTCGTTCCATCGCTGCAGCACCTGCTGCCGTTGCGCCTGGTCAAGCAGCGGCAAGCGGCCCAGCGCCTGCTCGCCGTCCCCGACCATCGCCTGCAACAGCGTGCGCAGGTAGCCCATCCAATGGTGGATCGTCGAAGCATTGAACAGGTCTCGGTTGAACTGGCATTCCAGCCGCAACTCGCCGCGCACCTGCACCGCATTGACGAACAGCTCGAAATTCTCGAACGTCCGCGCATTCGTGGAGAAGTCCAGGCTCAGCCCCGGCAGGGTGTCACCCTCGAGCCCGAGCGCCTGGTCGATGTTGAACATCACGCTGATCAGTGGCGGCCGGGATTGATCACGGTCGATCCGCAGCTTTCGCAGCAGGGTTCCGAACGTGTAGCGCTGGTGCTCGAGCGCATCCAGCAGCAGGCACTGGGTGTCGTCGATCGCAGCGGACGCGGGCTGCGCCATGTCGAACGCGAACAGGAGCGGCAGCGCGTTCACGCAATGGCCGACGAGGTTGTCGTGGCCGTCCACCGATTGTCCGGCGGCGGGGATCCCCACCACCACCTGCGATTGCCCGCTCAGGCGCGACAGCAGTCCGGCAAAGGCGGTCAGCAACGTCGCAAACAGGCTCGCCCCGCGGCGGGCGCCCAGCGCGCGGATGGCCTCGACCAGCGGCGCATCAAGCACATGGTCTTCCCGCGCGGCGGCGTAGCTGCGGCGGGAGGGGCGCGGCCGATCCAGCGGCAGCTCCAGCACGGGCGCTCCATCGGCGAATCGCGACAGCCAGTACGCTTCGTCCGCCGCAACCGTCGCAGGGTCCGGATCGCCGGCAAGCGCGATGGCGTAATCGGCGAAGCTCTCCGGCGGCGGCAGGGGCTGCGCGGGAGCGCCGCTGTATCCGGCGTAAAGGCTGCCCAGCTCACGCACCAGCACCCACCATGACCAGCCATCGCAAACGATGTGATGGGCGGTGAGCAGCAGCAGATGCTCCGCGTCGGCCACTCGCAGCAACTCGGCCCGGAACAGGCAGTCGCTGCACAGGTCGAACGGGGTCTCCACCGCCAGCCGCTGGCGCTCCGCGACCGTCGCCGCGCGCTCCGCGCCGTCCATGCCTGCCAGGTCGTACCAGTCCAGCGCCAGGTCGACGTGACCCGGCATGCGCAGGGTTTCGCCGTCCGCCGAGACGTTGGCACGCAACGCGTCATGCCGCGCCATCAGCTCACTCAGAGCGAGCTGCAACGCGTCGCGCTCGAGCGCGCCCTGCAGCCGCAATGTCATCGACTCGTTGAACGCCAATGACGCGTCCGTACCCAGTTGGCTGGCCAGCCAGATCTCGCGCTGGGGCTCGGTGGTGGGCGCCACGCGCACCTTCCCCGCATCCGCCGGCCGCGGCAGAAACCCAGCCTCCTGCAATTCGGTGATGCCAGCCTTGAACGCCTCCACGATGCGCTGACAGTCGGCATCGTTGTGAGCGGTGGTGAGGAAGCAGGGAAAGTTGTCGAGGATGTGGATACTGCGGCTGCGCATCGTCGCAAACAGCAGGTCCTGCAGCGGGTGGTCCTCCAGGAACACCGTCTTCCAGACCGAGGCGAAGTGCCTGACCGCTACCTGCGCCCCGACCTGCCGGCAGAAGGCGTTGAGCTCGCCGACCATCCTCGCGGTGCGGGCATTGAGTGCCTCCTGCAGGCCGTGACCGTGCTCGCGCACGTGGGTCAGTACGGCCTTGGCGGCGGCCAAGGCCAGCGGGTGACGGACAAACGTGCCCGCGAAGTAGGTCACGCCGACCAGCGGCACCGAATCGTCGCCATAGTCCCACTGGCCGCCGTCGAGCGCGTCCATGTACTCGCGCTTGCCGCAGATCATGCCGATCGGGTACCCGCCACCGACCACCTTGCCGTAGGTGGCCAGGTCGGCATGGATGCCCAACAGTCCCTGGACGCCGGCCGGATGGACACGGAAGCCGGTGACCACCTCGTCGAAGACCAGCAGCGCGCCGGCCTCGCTGGTCAGCGCGCGCAATTCGCGCAGGAACCCGAACGGCTGGAAATCCGGGCGACGGCTCTGCACCGGTTCCACCAGCACGGCCGCAATGGTGTGTGCGTGCGTGCGCAGGATCTCAAGCGTCTGCGCAGTTCCGTACTCCAGCACCATCACGTGCTCGGCAGTGTTGCGCAGGATGCCCGGGGCGGCCGGCACCGCACCCAGGGTGCGGTGGGCGCGCACGATCATCTCGTCGATGATCCCGTGGTACGCGCCGGTGAACAGCACCACGGTTTCCCGTCCGGTCACCGTGCGGGCAATGCGCAGGGCGCCCAGGACGGCCTCCGATCCGGTGTTGCACAGGGCGGCGCGGTCATGTCCGGTCACCTCGCAGGCGAGCTGCGCCACCTCGCCGGCGAGCGGGTGTTGGGGTCCGATCTCGTAGCCCAGGTCCAGCTGCCCGCGCACCGCGTCCAGCACGAAGTCCGGCTGCCAGCCGAACAGGCTCATGCCGAAGCCGTTGAGCGCGTCGACGTAGTCGTTTCCGTCCAGATCCTGGAGGTGCGATCCGCGCGAGCGCTCCATCACGATCGGGTAGATGATCTCCTTCAGCAGCGGGCGGAAGCCGTTGACCACCCGCGGGTCGGCCATGTGCGGGCGGTGGCGGCGCGCGTACTCTTTGGAGTTTCGGGTGCGCGCCACGTAGCGCTGGATAAAGCGCTCCAGATGCCGCTGCTGGTCAGCGTCGGGGACGAAACCGGCGCCGGTATCGATCCTTGCAATCGCACCAAACGCCTTTTTTACGTCATATCTGACGTGCGCCGGTGGCTCGGGGGTGATGAGCGCCCCGCTTTGCTGGTCGACGACGATCGCGCCGACCGGCGCGGGTGCGGGAACCGCCAAGGTCGTCGCAGGTACGAGGGGCGCCTCTGCCGGCCGGCTCGCGGCCAGCGGGCTCGCGACGGGCAGGTTCGCCTCGAGCCATGCCAGCAGACGCTCCGGGCTCGCGCAGTCGCTCATCAGCTGGCGGAAGGTGATCTTCACTGCGAACGTTTTCTGCAGCTGCAAGGCCACCTGCGTCAGCATCAGGCTGTCCAGCCCGAGCTCGATGAAGTTCATCGACGCATCGCTGTCGGCCAGGTCGAAACCCGCCACCTCTTCCACCACCTGGTTGAGCCGTCCGGCGAGGTCGCGCGCGTGCGCGTCGACCTGCGGTGCTTGCGCGCTCGACGCCGCCGGTGCCGCGGCGGTCTCTGTTGCACAGTGCGACTCCGCTGCATCACGCAATGTGGAGCACAGCGGCTCCGGAGCGAGCCGCTCCAGCCCCTTCGACGCGACGGGTGCGCTGACAGCCGCATCCACCCAGTGGCGCGTGCGCTGGAACGGGTAGGTCGGCAGGCGCACCCGCTGGCGGCGTTGCCGCCGGTCCAGGCGCGCCGGGTCCAGCGCGGCCCCCTTGACCCACAGCTCGCCCGCAGCGACACGCACGCTTGCGGTCTCCGCCGCGGGCGTATCCCCAAGCGAGGCGATGCACGCGATCCCCTGCGTTTTTACGGCCGGGTGCTGGCGCGACAGACGGCTCAGCCCCGCGCGTGGGCCGACTTCCAGCAGCACCCGGTCCGACTGATCCGCGAGCAGGCACTCCAGCGCGGCGGCAAAACGCACGGGCTCGCGCAGATGACGCGCCCAATAAGCGGTCGAGCCTGCCGCTTTGGCATCCAACCACTGGCCGGTCGCGGTGGAGACGAGCGGGATCATTGGCGGCGCCAATTCCACGCCGTCCATCGCGGCGCGAAAGGCTTCCACCACCGGATCCATCATCGCGGAATGGAACGCGTGGGAGGTCTCCAGCAAGCGGCACGCGATCGCCTCGCCTTCCAGTTCGGCCTGAAAGGCGGCAATCGCATCGACAGGACCGGACACGACACACGCAGCAGGCGCGTTTTCGGCTGCCAGCGACAGCCCGCCGGGCAGACGTGGCAGCAGTTGCCCAAGCGACAGGCGCACCGAAAGCATCGCGCCGGCAGGTTGCGCCTGCATCAGCCGACCCCGTTGCGCGACGAGTCGCAAACCGTCCGTCAGGCTGAACACCCCTGCCAGCGTGGCGGCCACGAACTCGCCAACGCTGTGGCCGACCATTGCGACCGGCGCGAGCCCCAGGCTTGTCCACCACTTCGCCAGGGCGTACTCGATCACGAACGTTGCCGGCTGCATCACGCCCGTCGGCCGTAGCGCCTGCGGGTCGTCGCTGAACATCCGCTCGCGCAAATCCAGGCCCGACAGGTCGCCGGGACGATCATCCAGGACCGCGAGGCACGCATCGAAGGCAATGCGGAAGACAGGCTCGGTCTCGTACAGAGCGCGCCCCATGCCCGGGTAGGTCGCGCCCTGGCCGGGGAACACGAACACGCAGCCGGGCTCGCGCGCCGGTTCGCTGCGCGCGATGGCGCGGGCAGTGCCTGCTGCACGCAATGCGCTTACCGCTGCGCCGTGGTCGTCGGCAACCACCGTGGCACGGTGGGCAAAGGCCTTGCGCCCGACTGCCAGCGTCCACGCCACATCGGCCAGGTTGTCCGCAGGCTGCGTGCGCAGATGGTCCGCCAGCAGCCTCGCAGCGCTTACCAGGGCAGCCGGCGTGCGCGCCGACAGCACCAGCAACTGCGGGCCACTGGCCGGTTCGGATGGCAACGTGGCGGGCGCCTCCTCCAGCACGACATGGGCATTCGTGCCGCCCACCCCGAAGGAACTGACGCCGGCCCGACGCGGCACCGGACCGGCCGGCCAATCGCTGCGCGCCGCGTTCACCACGAATGGCGAGCCGGCAAAATCAATCGTCGGGTTCGGACGGCTGAAGTGGATGCTGGCCGGAATGCACTGCCCCTCCAGGGCCAGCGCTGTCTTGATCACGCCCGCCGCGCCGGCCGCGGTAACCATGTGGCCGACGTTGCTCTTCAATGATCCGATGCGGCAGAACCCGACCTCGTCGGTGCTCGCGCGAAACGCCGAGGTCAGGCCCTGCACCTCGATGGGATCGCCCAGCGGAGTCGCGGTGCCGTGCGCCTCGACGTAGCCGATCGACCTCGCATCGACCCCCGCATCGGCGAGTGCCATGGACACCACCGCCGCCTGCCCGCGCATGCTGGGAGCGGTAAAGCTGGCCTTGTCGCCGCCGTCGTTGTTGACTGCGCGGCCGCGGATCACCGCATGCACGTGGTCACCATCGGCGATGGCATCGGCCAAGCGCTTCAGCACCACCACCGCGGCGCCGTCGCTGAAAACCGTTCCCTGTGCCTGCGCGTCGAAGGTGCGGGTATGGCCGTCCGGCGACAGCATCGCGCCTTCCTGATAGGCGTATCCGCTGCGGGGCGGACAGGTGATCGCCACGCCTCCCGCCAGCGCCATGTCGCACTGACCGCCGCGCAGGCTGTCGATGGCCTGGCAGATCGCCACCAGCGAGGTCGAACAGGCGGTGTGCACGCTGACCGCCGGGCCGGTGAGGTTGAGTTTGTGCGCGACCCGGCTGGCGATGTAGTCCTTCTCGTTGTTCAGCATGACCTGGAATGCGCCGACCTTCCCGACCCGGTCCGGGTGCGCGGCGACGTGGCGCTGGAAATAGGTCGCGTTGTACATGCCGGCGAACACGCCAACCGGCGACAGGGTCGCGTCCGGCACGTGGCCGGCACGCTCCAGGCACTCCCAGCACAGTTCCAGGAAAACCCGCTGCTGCGGATCCATCAGCTCGGCCTCGCGCGGGCCGATCCCGAAGAAGCCGGCGTCGAACTGCTCCACGCCGTCGATCACGCCGCGCGCCGGCACGTACAACGGGTCGGCGCGATCGGTCTCCGGCACCGCGGGATCCAGTCCCTCCAGGCCGAATCGGGTGATGGAGTCGCGCCCGTCCAGCAGGTTCTGCCAGAACGCTTCGACATCCGCCGCACCGGGAAAACGCCCGGCCATGCCGATGATGGCGACGGGCTCGGCACAGTCGCGACCCAGCGTCGCCGCCGGTCGGTGCGCAAACGGGGTGCGAGTCACTTCCGAAGCGGCGGTCTCGTTATTTGCTCCGGAAACCGCACCCGCCTCGATCGCGCGCGCGAGTGCGGCGGCCGTGGGGCTGCTAAACAGGCTAGTGGCGGGGATCGCCTGACCGTTCGCGTCGGGCCCGATCGCCTCCAGCAGCCGCAATCCCGACAGTGAATCACCACCGAGCTCGAAAAAGTTGTCGTGGCGCCCGACCCGATCGAGGTCCAGCAGCTCCGCCATCGCGTCGCACACCCGCGCCTCAAGCTCGCCCATCGGCGGCTGATAGGCGCATGCCAGCTCGGGCCGGCTGCGGTCCGGCGTCGGCAGCGCGCGCCTGTCCAGCTTGCCATTCGCGGTCACCGGCAGCGCGTCCACACGGACGTAGCGCGCGGGCAGCATGTACTCCGGCAGTTTGGCCGCAAGCGCCGCACGCAGGTCCGGTTCGCGGTACCGATCACCTTCGGCGACGCAGTACGCCACCAGGCGCTGGCGTCCGGCCTTGTCGGCCAACGGGGCGACACAGCTGGCACGGATCGACGGGAGCGCCGACAGCACCGCCTCGATCTCCGCCGGCTCGATCCGGTAACCGCGGATCTTGAGCTGATCGTCCATGCGACCCATGAACTCCAGCGCCCCGTCTGCCCGCAAGCGGACCAGGTCGCCGGTGCGATAGAGGCGCCCGCCGCCGCCAGAAAACCTGTCCGGCACGAAACGCTCTGCCGTCAACCCCGGCTGGCCGAGATAGCCGCGAGCCACACCTTGTCCGCCGACATGGAGTTCGCCGGTGACACCGTCAGCCACCGGCTCACCGCTGGAGTCGAGCACCAGCACGCGCGTGGTGCCGATCGGCCGGCCGATCGGCACGCGCGCCGCGCTGGCGGGAAAGTCGTGCGGGATCGGCCAGGTGCAGGTGAACGTGGTGCACTCGGTGGGACCGTAACCGTTGTGCAGGCGCGTGCGTGGAGCGCCGGCCAGCATGCGCCGCACGTGCGGCACCGACAGCGCCTCGCCGCCGGTAAACAACTCGCGCAGGCCGGCCAGGTATGCGGGATCCTCATCGACCACCGCATTGAACAGTGCAGCCGTCAACCACGCGGTGGTGACCCCGTGCGTGGCAATGCACCGCGCCAGGCCTGCGCCGGTAGGAGTGGCCTCGTCATGCACCACGACGCGGCCCCCGTTGAGCAGCGGCCCCCAGAGTTCCAGGGTCGACGCGTCGAAGCCCAGGGGCGCGGCGTGGAGCATGCGCGTGTCCGGACCCAGCTCGATGTAGTCCACGTCGCACACCAGGTGGATGATCGAGCGGTGGCGGATCTCCACGCCTTTGGGCTGCCCGGTCGACCCGGAGGTGTACATCACGTAGGCCAGCGAATCGCCGTCGATGGCCGGCGCGGCGGCGATTTCCCGGTCGCCAGTTGCAGGCTCGCCCGGCCCGCACGGGACAGCCGCTATCGGCTGCACCGTTGCAGGCCATCCGCTGTCCCCGCCCTCCCCCACCAGCACCACGGATGCGCCCGCGTCGCGGAGCATGAATGCCCGGCGCTCGGGCGGCTGACCGGGATCCAGCGGCAAATAGGCCGCACCGCATTTCAGCACCGCCAGCAGCGCCACCACCGATGCCGCTGAGCGTGGCGTTGCGACGGCCACCACGTCCCCCGGCGAGACTCCTTCCCCGCGCATTCGCTGAGCCAGGGCGTGCGCGCGCCGATCAAGCTGCGCGTAGGTCAGTACAACAGCGCCGTCGACCACCGCGATGGCACCCGGGTCGCGCGCGCATACGGCATCGAACACCGAGGCCACGGTGCGTGCGGACGCGCCGGCTGTTGCGATCGCAATGGCTGGATCCGGATTCATTGCGACACTGTTTGCTGACACTCGGCGCCCCTTGCAGCCCGTCAGGTCTCCGCCACGGAACCTGCTACTCAAATGAAACGCACAGCGAGACGGGTCGCGGCCAACGGACCGCGTGTCGCGGCGCCTGCGCTTGAATTCCTTCGGTCAGGGACGCCACGATGGCGCGTCCGGGCGAAAGTGGATCGCGGCAGTTCGATGAAAACCGACTTCAGCCAGCTCTACTCAAGCCTCGGCCTGCGCCCCGGGTGCACGCTCGCAGAGTTGCGTCACGCTTACCGGCAACGCATCGGCCGGATCCATCCGGACCGGAATGCGGGTATCGACGACAACGATGAACTGCCCGAACTGCTGCGCCTGTATTCCACCGCCGTGCGCTTCCACCGCCGGCACGGCCGCCTGCCCGGCTCGCTGACAGACCGTCCCGTATCGACGCCGCCATCAGGGCGCACCGCCCACGCAAGCGTCGAGCCATTCATTGGGCAGCGCGCAATCGGTCCGGCGCCGGCCATGGCAGGCGACCCGGCCCCGCTCTCCCGGCTCCGCCCGACGCCCACGAAATGGCCGCTCGCCTTCGCCGGCGTTCTGGCGGCGACGATGCTGTTCCTCGCGCTTGCCTGGGACCGGCAGGTGGACACCGCAGTCAAGGCAACGATCCCCACCGACCTCCTCGGTACGGCACCGGCCGCGCCCGACGGCGCAACGCCGATCGCATCCGGCATGGCCGGCGCGCTCACGTCCGAAGCCGCCGACATGGCGGCGGCCCCGGCGCGCCGTCGCCTGCTCGAACCCGGAATGGATACGGCCAGCGTGATCCTGATCCAGGGCAAGCCGCTTGCCGTCAACGGCAACCGCTGGGATTACGGCCCTTCCTGGCTGCGGTTCGAGGACGGCCAGCTGGTCGACTGGTACAACTCGCCGCTGCATCCCTTGAAGGTGAGCGGTACGGCGCCGGCGCACGCGGCGCGATGATGCCGTGCCGAGCGGTCAACGCGCACCGCGCCGGAACAGCACCACCTCCACGGTCTGCAGCAGGATCATCAGGTCAAACAGCAGGCCGTGGTTCTTGACGTAGAACAGGTCGAACTTGAGCTTCTCCTCCGCATCGCGGACCGACGCGCCGTACGGATAGCGCAGCTGCGCCCATCCGGTGAGCCCCGGTTTCATGCAGTGGCGGACGTTGTAGTAGCGGATGTCCTGGTTCAGGCGGTCGACGAACTGCGGCCGCTCGGGACGCGGCCCGACGAAGCTCATGTCACCGCGCAGTACGTTGAACAGTTGCGGCAGCTCATCCAGCCGCGTCATCCGGATGAACCGGCCCACCCGAGTGCTGCGCTTGTCGTCCGCGGACGCCCACTGCGCCACGCCGCTCTGCTCCGCGTCCGCGCGCATGCTGCGGAACTTGACCAGCTCGAACGCGCTGCCGTCCTCGCCGACGCGCGTCTGCCGGTACAGCACCGGACCGCCGCTATCGACCCACACGCAGGCCATCACCACCAGCATCACCGGCCACGCCACCAGCAACAACGCCCCCGCAGCGAGCAGGTCGAACAGGCGCTTGGTCAGCCGCCGCGGCATCGAATGGTCAAACCCGCCGGAGAACACCAGCCACGACGGGTCGGCGATGCTCATCGTCACCACTCCCGCCTCACGCTCGAAAAACGTCGACAGGTCGGTCATCGACACGCCGCGCTGCACGCACGCCAGCATGGCCTCCATCGGCATTCCGCCGCGGCGCTCGTCGAGGGCGACAACGATCTCGTGCACCTGCAGGCGGCGCGCCAGATCGGCCAGCCCCATCACGTCCTCAAGCACCACGGCGTCGGCCACCACCACCTCCTGCCCGGGCACGGCCACGAACCCGACCAGCGAGAATGACCGGCGATCGCTGCGTCGCCGCAGCCGCGTATTGATCAGGTTGGCGTTGCGGCCCGCGCCCAGCACCAGCACCCGGCGCCGAAAGGTTTCGATGTGTCCCAAGCTCTGCATCACCAGCCGCAGCGCGAATATCAGCATCAGCCCCAACGCCAGGGCGAGGGCCAGAACGCCGCGTCCGATGTAGGCGGCCGGCACCAGGTAATAGAGCACCAGCAGCGCCACGCCGCCGAAGGCGAACGACAGCACCAGGCGCAGGACAAAATCGGTCCGGTTGTGCCGCACGTGCACCTGGTACAAGCCGAACGCCGCCATGGCCGTAGTGATGAATGCCGCCACCACCAGGATCCGCACCGGCGCGGTGCCCAGGAAGAAAAGGTAGGAGTCCGAGTCGCGCATGAACCGCAACCACGCGGCCGCGGCAACCACGACCATGAGCACGCAGGACTCCAACAACCAAAGCCACAACGCTGCGCGACTCTTCGCGCTCGACACCTGAGGTTTCACTGCATCCCCCCGTACCGGCTTCCGGTTCACCCGTGCTGTAGCCAACGCTGCGCGCTGCCACATCCGGCCGCTAGTGCCGATCCATCGGCACCGTATGGCGCATCCATACGGTTTCCACGCTCGCCCCCGGCGGCGCGGCGATCGCGCCCACCAGCTCCGGCCCGATATCGAGCATCTGCAGGTGGGTCAGTTGCGGCTCCGGAGGCGACAGCGGCTGGGAGCTTTCATCCGGAGCCTCGAAGGTGTCCATTTCCCGTGCCATGCCGACGCCCGCGGCCTTCAGCAGGGCCTCCTTGCGCACCCACAGCGCGAGCAGCGCGCGCCTGTAAGCCGCGACGTCCATGCCCGCCAGGGCGGCCAGTTCGTTGGGGTGGCATACCCGGCTGGCGATCTTCGCCATTACCGCCGTTCGTTCGGCCGGCTCGATGTCCACGCCCACCGGCCCGGCGCCCGTTACCGCCGCGGCCACCCAGCGCCCGGCGTGGGTGAGGCTGGTGGATATCGCCGCGTCCTGCAGCCGCGGGCAGCCCAACGCATCGCGCAGCAACGGAACCGCCACCGCATCCACACCCATCCGCGCGCCCAGCAGCAGCCTGTGCAGCGCGTAGGTAAGGATCAGCCGGTCCTGGTCCTGCGGCCGACGCTGGCGCTGCGCGCGCGCAAGATCACCCGCGTCCAGCAGCAGCGCGGCATCGTCCAGCCAGGTCATCCAGTCCGCCAGTTCGAACAGCGCCACCGCCACCTGCGCCGACGACCCGGACGGCCAGTCCGCAGATGGCAACGCGGTCCGGAAGGCGGCCCTCAGCCCGAACCTGTCCGGATTCGGACCGGCCCGGTCATCGTCCACCTCACTGTCCGACATACGCGCCTCGTTTTTGTCGCCTGTCTGCGGACAACGCCGTGAGCGCAGCGCGCAGGCCACAACGGGCGGCAGCTGCGAGGTGTCCGGCGCACGGCGGAAACCGCGTAAGACAGGGAAACTCCCGCGATGGACGACCGCCTCAATGGCAGCCAAAGCCCCCCATCCGATCGCGCCGCACCCGATCGCGGGCAACCTGCGCCGCATGGCCAACGAGGCCGCGGAATTGCCCGGCATCCGTCTGGTGGCCGAACCCGTCTACCGTCGCCGGTTCGTACGGGAGCGCCAGGGCAACACGTACCTGGGCGTCTATCCCAGTTTCGAGGCGGCGATGGCGGCCGCGCCCCAGGTCCTGCCGAACACCTATGACACAGCCGCCGCCGGCGAGCTCTACCGCAGTCGCCTGCACCGATTGACGGTCAGCGATTACCCGGTGCTGCACTGGATGTCGCGCCTGCTCGCGGCTGGCCAGCGCCGCGTGTTCGACCTGGGCGGCCACATCGGCGTGAGTTATTACGCGCTGCGGCGCTACCTGGACTACCCGCCCGATTTGCACTGGCTGGTCCACGACGTGCCAAGCGTGGTCGATGCCGGGCGTCAATGGGCGCGCGACCACGACCAATGGCGCCAGCTCGCCTTCTCCTCCGAAGTGGCACATGCCGATGGCCGCGATGTGCTGATTGCCAGCGGCGCGCTGCAGTATCTGGACTACAGCCTGCCGGAGCTGTTGAGCCGGCTGGCGCGGGCGCCGGCGCATGTGGTGGTCAACCTCACCCCGATGCATCCGGAGCTCAGCTATTTCACCCTGCAGAACCTGGGGACCGCCATCTGTCCGTACCGGGTCAGCGCGGTGCCGCAATTCCTGGAGGAAATGTCAGCGCTGGACTACACCGTCGTCGACCGCTGGGAATCGTTCGAGCGCCATCTGCGGCTGCCGTTCGCGCCCCGGTACAGCATCGACCGCTATCACGGGTTCTATCTAAAGCAAAAGGGCCGATGAGTTGGACTCATCGACCCTTTCGTTTTGTTTGGTGCGCCCGGAAGGATTCGAACCTCCGACCCCCAAGTTCGTAGCCTGGTGCTCTATCCAGCTGAGCTACGGGCGCGTAATCGGAGAATTATGACGATGAATCTGAAACCCGTCAATCCCTGCCGATCGTGTTGCGAAGATTGGCGGAGAGTGAGGGATTCGAACCCTCGATGGAGTTTAACCCCCATACTCCCTTAGCAGGGGAGCCCCTTCAGCCACTCGGGCAACTCTCCGCGGTCCACATCATTGATGCGGGCGGGAAGCATAACGGCTGATCGTCCCCGCGGCAAACCTTTTGTCAGTCCGCCGGGTCTTCCACCGCGGTGTCGCTGCCGGTGGCCGCATCTTCGCCCCGCTGGATGCGCTGGTAGATCTCTTCGCGGTGAACCGCGACGTCCTTGGGTGCAGTGATGCCGACTCGCACCTGGTTGCCCTTCACGCCGAGCACGGTGACCGTCACCGAGTCGCCGATCATCAGGGTTTCGCCGACGCGTCGCGTCAGGATAAGCATTGTCCAATTCTCCTTGTGCCGGTGCGCCTGCACCGAAGCCATGCTCCCGGAACCCCGAAAACAGTCGCTACTGGGTAAACGATGATTATCGGCTTGTCCGGACACTTGTCACAATGGAAAGAAGTCATGCTGACCCGTACAAGTCAGGCAGCGGTCAGGAAACCCGCTCGCGCACCCAATCGGCAACGCCGTCGAGCACACTTGGCAAGATCGGCAGGTCTTCGCCGCCGCCCTGCGCCATGTCGGGTCGTCCGCCGCCCTTGCCATTGATCTGCGTTGCGACGTGGGAGAGCAATTCGCCGGCCTTGACCTTGCCCGCCGCGGCGCCGTTGACGCCTGCCACCAGGCTGACCTTGCCGTCCTTCGCGCCGGCGAGCACGACCACCGCGTCACCCAACTGCTGGCGCAGGCGATCAAGCGCGTCACGCAGCGCCTTCGCTTCGAAGCCTTCCAGCCGCACCGCCAGCACCTTGATGCCGTCCACGTCGACCGCGGAGCCGGCCAGATCCGCGGTCGCGCCGGAGGCAAGTTTGGCCTTCACGGCTTCCAGTTCGCGCTCCAGCTTCTTCTGCCGCTCCAGCAGGCTGCGCAGTTTGTCGGTGATGTCCGCCGGGCTGCCGCCCAACAGCTGCGCGGCGTCTCGAAGGCGCTTTTCCTCCGCGTCGATATGGTCCAGCGCGCCCTGCCCGGTCACCGCCTCGATGCGGCGCACGCCGGCGGACACGCCGCCCTCGGACAGGATCTTGAACACCCCGATGTCGCCGGTGCGGCTGACATGGGTGCCGCCGCACAACTCGGTTGACGTCTCGCCCATGCGCAGCACGCGCACCTGATCGCCGTACTTCTCGCCGAACAGCGCCATCGCACCGAAATCCAGCGCTTCCTGCATGCCCATCTGGTGCACTTCGGCCTCGTGGTTGGCGCGGATCTCGGCGTTGACCTTGCGTTCGATGACGGCCAATTCCTCGGCCGTCACCGGCTGGAAGTGCGAGAAGTCGAACCGCAGCCGATCCGGTGCGACCAGCGAGCCCTTCTGCAGGACGTGCGTGCCGAGCACGTCGCGCAGGGCGGCGTGCAGCAGGTGGGTGGCGGAGTGGTTGAGCACGATGGCGCCGCGACGGGTCGACTCGATCCGCGCGTGCACCTTGTCGCCGGGGCGGAGCGCGCCGCTGCGCAGGGTGCCGACGTGGCCGTGGAACTGGCCGCCGAACTTCACCGTGTCGCGCACGTCGAACATCGCTCCGGCCGAGACCAGCTCGCCGGCATCGCCCATCTGGCCGCCGCTCTCTGCGTAGAACGGGGTGTCGGCCAGCAGGACGACCGCTTCCTCTCCTGCCTCGATCCGGTCCAGGGCGCGGCCATCGCGCAGCAGGCCGACGACTGCCAGGCCTTCGGCCTCCACGCAGTCGTAGCCAAGGAACCGCGTCGGCGACAGTTGCCCCGCCAGCTCGGCCGGCATGGTCGCGGTGTTGCCGAACTTGCCGGCGGCCCGCGCGGTATCGCGCTGGCGCTGCATGGCGGCGTCGAAGCCTTCCATGTCCACGGTCAGTCCGCGCTCGCGCGCAATGTCGGCGGTGAGGTCCACCGGAAAGCCGTAGGTGTCGTACAGGCGGAACGCGTCCGCGCCGGGAATGGTGCCGCCCGAACCGGCCGCTACTTCGTCGAATATCCGCATGCCCGCATCCAGGGTCTCGGCGAAGCGCTCTTCCTCGGCCAGCAGCGCGCGCTCGATCAGCCCGCGCTGGGCTTCCAGCTCCGGGTACGCCTCGCCCATGGTTTCGATCAGCGGCTGCAGCATCGAATGGAAGAACGGCTGCTTCTGGCCCAGCATCCAGCCGTGGCGCAACGCGCGGCGGATGATCCGGCGCAGCACGTAGCCGCGGCCCTCGTTCGACGGCAACACGCCATCGACGATCAGGAAGGCGCAGGCACGGATGTGGTCGGCGATCACCCGCAGCGACTTGTTGTCCAGATCCTGGGTGCCGGTCAGGCGCGCGGCGGCGGCAATCAGGTGCTGGAAGGTGTCGATCTCGTAGTTGCCGTGCTTGCCCTGCAGGATCGCGGCCAGCCGCTCCAGGCCCATGCCGGTGTCCACGCAGGGCGCCGGCAGCGGCGCCAGGGTGCCGTCGGGCTGGCGGTCGAACTGCATGAACACCAGATTCCAGATCTCGATGAAACGGTCGCCGTCCTCATCGGGCGAGCCCGGCGGGCCACCAAAGTGCTGCTCGCCGTGGTCGTAGAAGATCTCGGTGCACGGCCCGCACGGCCCGGTGTCGGCCATCTGCCAGAAGTTGTCGGAGGCAAACGGCGCGCCCTTGTTGTCGCCGATGCGGATGATGCGGTCCTCGGGCACGCCGATCGCGTCGCGCCAGATGGCATAGGCCTCGTCATCGGTCTGGTACACGGTGACCAGCAGGCGCTGCGGGTCCAGGCCCCACACGTCGGTCAGCAGCTCCCACGCCCACTTGATGGCGTCGAGCTTGAAGTAGTCGCCAAACGACCAGTTGCCGAGCATCTCGAAGAAGGTGTGGTGGCGGGCGGTGTAGCCGACCTGGTCCAAGTCGTTGTGCTTGCCGCCCGCGCGCAGGCAGCGCTGGACGTCGGCCGCGCGCACGTAACCCGGCTTCTCGCTGCCCAAGAACACGTTCTTGAACTGGACCATCCCGGAGTTGGTGAACAGCAGGGTGGGATCATTGGCCGGAATCAACGACGCCGACGGCACGATCGTATGCCCGCGCTCGCGGAAGAACTCGAGGAAATCGCGGCGGATCTGGTTGGAGCTGGGCGGGCTGGAGCTGGACTTGGGAGCGTTCATGCCTGGCACGGGAAGTCAAAGGGCTGTGCGTGGACTCGACGCCGGTCCCCGCAAGCCGCTTAGCGTATCAGGGACGGGTTCAGCAGCCGAACGAATCGTCCGGATCAAAGCGCGTCGCGGCGCGGACCACGTCGCCGGAAAACCCCCGCCGCATCAAGGTGTCGGCGGCCTTGCGACGCACCGCGATGTCGTCATGGATCGCGTTTCCGTAACGGCGAGTCACCAGATCGCGGGCGTTCTCCACCCAACTGCCCTCGAAGGTATCCAGCGCCGCGGCGATCGCGTCATCGTCCAGGCCGTGCATGCGCAGCTCCGCGCGGATGTGGATCGGCCCGTAGCCGCTGCCGGTGCGGTTGCGGACCACGCTCTCGGCAAACCGGTTGTCATCCTGCCAGCCGGCGTCGGCGAGCTTGTCCACCGCCGCCTCGACCTCGCGCGCATCCAGTCCGCGCGAGGTGAGCTTGGTGGTCAGTTCCTTGCGCGAGTGTTCGCGCCGGGCCAGCAGGCCCAGCGCGCGTTGCAGCGGTGTGGCCGGCTCGCGCTTGCGTCGCCGGCCGGTCGTGCGGCCTGGTTCGGTATCGAACAGGCCTCCGCCGCCTTCATCGTTGGAGCTTTCGTCCTGCATTGCCCTGCATCGATCGGATCACACGGCCCGATCAGACCTCGGCCTTGGCGCCCTTCGCCGGCTTGCCGACCTTGGCGTCCTTGGCATCCTCTTCGTCTTCCGTACCCGCCGCCGCGGCTTCCGCCTTGACGATCTCGATGGGCACCAGACGCTTGCGGATCTCGGCCTCCAGGCGCTCGGCCAGTTCAACGTTGTCCTTGAGGTACTGGCGGGCGTTCTCCTTGCCCTGGCCGATGCGCTCCTCGCCCATGCTGTACCAGGCGCCAGCGCGCTCGACCAGCTTGGCCTCCAGGCCCATCTCGATCAGCTCGCCCTCGCGCGAGATGCCCTCGCCGTAGAGGATCTCGGTGATGACCTGCTTGAACGGCGGCGCCATCTTGTTCTTGACGACCTTGATGCGGGTCTGGTTGCCGATGATCTCGTCGCCCTTCTTGACCGCGCCGATGCGGCGGATGTCCAGGCGCACGGAGGCGTAGAACTTCAACGCGTTGCCGCCGGTGGTCACCTCTGGGCTCTGGCCCGGCATCATCTGGCCGATCTTGTGGCGCAGCTGGTTGATGAAGACCACCAGGGTGCCGGAACGCTTGATGTTGCCGGTCAGCTTACGCAGGGCCTGGCTCATCAGGCGGGCCTGCAGGCCGGGCAACTGGTCGCCCATCTCGCCCTCGATCTCGGCCCGTGGGGTGAGCGCCGCGACCGAGTCGATCACCACGATATCCACCGCGGCGGACCGCACCAGCATGTCGGCGATTTCCAGCGCCTGCTCACCGGTGTCGGGCTGCGAGAGCAGCAGGTCTTCGACATTCACGCCCAGCTTGGCGGCGTAGGTCGGATCGAGGGCGTGCTCGGCGTCGATGAACGCGGCGGTGCCGCCCATCTTCTGGCACTCGGCAATCGCCTGCAGGGTCAGGGTGGTCTTGCCTGAGGACTCCGGACCGTAGATCTCGACCACGCGGCCCTTGGGCAGGCCGCCAATGCCGAGCGCGATGTCCAGCATCAGCGAACCGGTGCCGATGACCTCGGCGGCCTCGACGACACGGTCGCCCATGCGCATGACCGAACCCTTGCCAAACTGCTTCTCGATCTGGCCCAAGGCCGCGGAAAGAGCGCGCTTTTTGTTCTCGTCCATTGGGGTTTTCCTTGTTGCCATCAGTGAATGAATCCAGCGTAGTGGGAGGCCGTCGCACACGCTGCGACCGCGACCGTGATTGGGAAATTAGGTGAGACGGCCATTGTCGGCCATCGGCGCCGCGCCGGTACGGCGGTCGGAAATTGCCTCACGCGTGCAACGGACAACCGGCAATGCGTACGGCTGCGGCACTACCGGCCCCGGCGAACGAGGCCGCAGTAAAGCCCTTCAATGGCGAAGTCCTGGTCGGGCATGACCTCGATGGGCTGGTAGTCGGGGTTGCGCGGCAGCAGCCGGATGCGGTCCTTGCCGATTTTCAGCAGCTTGACGGTGATCTCGTCATCGATGCGGGCCACCACGATCTCGCCGCTGCGCGCCTCGGGAGTGCGGTGCACGCCGATCAGGTCGCCATCGAAGATGCCCTCATCGCGCATCGAGTCGCCCTGGACCTTGAGCATGTAGTCCGGGGACGGGAAGAAGATGTTGCGGTCAAGCAGCACGTGCTCGTCCACATTGGGGTCCGCGCCGATGGGTGCGCCCGCGGCGACCCGGCCGAGGACCGGCAACAGCAACGCGTCCTCCTCGCGCGCGCGGATGGCTGCGGAATCGACCGCGGCATCGACCCCGTCTCCGCCGTCGTCATCGCCGCCCAGCATCGCCACGCCGGAGGATGTCACCCGCAGGCCGCGCGCCTTGCCCGGCAGGCGCTCGATCGCTCCCGCCTGCTCCAGCGCTTCCAGATGGTATTGCGCGGCGCGGACCCCGGAGAATCCCATCGCGCGGGCGATCTCGGTCTGCGAGGGCGGCATGCCTTCGACCGCGATGCGGTCCGCGATCAGGGCAAGAATGGTGTGCTGGGTTTCGGTGAGTGCGTTCATTAGTAGTAATACTACTAACAAGCACTCACCCGTTACAAGTCAGCGAGCGGCAAAAACCTACATCGCCAGATCCAGCAGCCCGTGCAGCGCCGCCGCCACCGTCTGCCGACGCACCGCATCGCGATCGCCGTCAAAGTGGAACACCAGTGCGGTCGTGTAGCCGCCGCGTCGCTTCCAGGCGATCCACACGGTTCCGACCGGCTTGTCGTCCACGCCGCCGCCGGGGCCGGCGATACCGGTGACAGCGACCGCCAGGCTGGCGCCGGAATGCACCAGCGCGCCCGACACCATCTCGATCGCCGTCTCCCGGCTGACCGCGCCATGCTCTTCCAGCGTGATCGCCTGCACGCCGAGCATCGCCTGCTTGGCCTCGTAGCTGTAGGCCACCATGCCGCAGTCGAACCAGTGCGACGATCCGGCAATGTCGGTCATCGTCTTGGCGATCCAGCCGCCGGTGCAGCTCTCGGCAGTCGCCAGTCGGTGGTGGTTGTCCCGGGCGGCCTGACCCACCTGGCGCGCGAGTGCCTCAAGTGCCGCATCCGTAACGTCTTTGCTCATGGCGGCACTATACCGCCCACCTGCGTCACGATGATTCGCGCGACCCTTTAAAGGACAATGGCGGACCTTTCCACGCGCGCCATGATGAACACATCCTCGACCCGCAGCTCCACCGCGACCACGGTGCAGGACACCCAGGTCGCAGACGCCTGGCATGCATTGCTCGACGACGTGGCGCAGGAACAGGTGGCGCTGCTGCGCGAACTGGCGCATTCCGCGCCGCCGTCGCTGGCCGAGCACTTCTATGCCGGGATGCTGGATGACCCGCGCGCCAGCCGCTTCCTGTCGTCCGAGCAGGTGCAGAGCCGGCTCAAACCCTCGATGCTGCGCTGGATAACCAACCTGCTGACCTCCGGCCCTGACGACGTGGACGCGCAGATCGCCGAGCAGCGCCTGATCGGCGACGTGCACGCACGGATTGGCATCCCGGTGGACCTGGTGATCCGCGGCACGCGCATGCTCAAGCACCAGCTGTACCGGCACATCATCAATGTCGCGCCGCCGGAGTTGGCCAGCGCCACCATCGCGCTGGTCAGCGACCTGTTCGACCTGGCGCTGGAGATGATGAGCCACGCCTACTCCGTTGCCCGCGAGCGCTCGACCCGGCTGGACGCGTCGTACCGGATGTTCTCGCTGATCCAGAACATCGGCACCGAGCGCGAGCGCCAGCGCGCCCTGCTTCTGGACTGGGAGAACGCCCTGCTCTACCGGTACGCCAGCGCCCCGGTCGACGTTGGCACAGCGCCGCAGCTCGCCCAGTCCGAGTTCGGCCTGTGGTTCAGCCACAAGGGCCTGCCCAGTTTCGGCGACACTGCGGAGACGCGGCAGGTGTCGGCGCTGATCGCCTCCATCGATGATCTGGTCAGCAGTCCCGGGGAAAATCCGTCGACGTCGCTGCCGTCCATCCGCGCGCAGCTGGCCCAGACCCGCGCGCTGATCGGCATGCTGTTCGACAACATCGGCGCGTTGGAGGCCGGTCGCGACGCGCTCACCAGCCTGCTCAACCGGCGGTTCCTTCCGACCGTATTGCGGCGCGAGGTGGCGCTGGCCAGTGAGTCCTCCGGCGGGTTCTCGGTGCTGCTGCTGGACCTGGACCACTTCAAGGCGATCAACGACGCACACGGCCACGACGGCGGCGACCGGGCCCTGCAGCACGTGGCCGCCAACCTCGCCCAGCACACGCGCAGCAGCGACTACCTGTTCCGCTTCGGCGGCGAGGAGTTCGTGATGGTGCTCGGCTCGGTGAGCGCGGATCAGGCGGTGGCGATCGCCGACGAGCTGCGCGAGCGCATCGCCGCCTCACCGGTGACGATGAGCGACGGCAGCAAGGTCCCGGTCACCGCCAGCATCGGCGTGGCCGTGCACGACGGCCATCCGGACTACGAACGCGTCCTGGCACGCGCCGACGCGGCGATGTACCAGGCCAAGCGCAACGGCCGCAACCGGGTTGAGCTGGCAACAGCCGCGATGGTCGAGCCGCCGGGCAGCAGGCTGCTCTCGGCGCGCTGAGCCACGCCCCGGTCGCACGCGCGCAAGCGAACCGGCAAAAAAAACCGCCGCCCGCATCGCTGCAGGCGGCGGCGCATTACCCGCGGATCAGTAGCGCACGCGCAAGGTCATGCCGTACATCCGCGGCGCGCCCAGGAACGCGTTCCACGAGCCGGGCTGGATCGGCGCATCGATACCGACCTGCTTGTAGGTTTCGTTGGTCAGGTTCTGGCCCCACACCTCGACCATCCAGCGCTTGTCCTGCCGGCCCAGGCCCAGGCGTGCATTCACCAGGCCGAAGCCGTCCTGCATCTTCTGCGGGTCCAGATCCGAGCCGGTGTTGAACTTGGACATGTACTTGCCACCGATGTTGAAGCGGCCCAGCAGGTCGGCGCCCATGTCCCACTCATACGTCACCGAGGCGTTGCCCGACCAGCGCGGGGCGAAGCTCATGGTGTTGCCCGGCAGCAGCGCCAGGTCCGGGTCGGGCAGCAGGTCGTTGCCGTACTCGGTCTGGGCGTAGGTCAGGCCGCCCTGCATGGTCAGCCCGCGCATCGCGGTCTGCCACATCACGTCGGCCTCGACGCCCTGCGACACCACCTCGGGGATCGAGCGCACCACGAAGCTGGTGCCCAGGAAGCTGTTGAGCTGGAAGTCGCTGTACTTCTGGTAGAACAGCGCCGCGTTGAACAGCAGGTTGCCTTCCATCCAGTTGGTCTTCAGGCCCAGCTCGTAGCTGTCCACGAACTCGCCCGGGAAGGACGTGTCATCCACCGGGGTGATGCCCTGCACGCCGCTCGACAGCCCGTTGGCCGACTGCACGCGGTCCAGGTTGAAGCCGCCGGCCTTGTAGCCGCGCGCGGCCGAGCCGTAGGTCATCACGTCATCGGACCACTTGTAGGCCAGCTTGAACGTGCCCGACCACTCCTTCTCGGTGCGCGACTGCTTCACGTCGCGGCCGTCGTGGGCGATGTTGGCCCACGGCAGGCACATGTAACCGGCGACGGTTGGCGCGATCGCCGGCACCAGGCCTGCCAGGATCTGCCCCTGCATCGCCGGCGGCAAGGTGCTGAAACCGTTGATCCGTCCGGCAAGGGCACCGCCGACGCGTGCGGCCGGATTGGCCAGCGTCGCCCCGCAACCGACACTGCCGCTGGGGTTGTCGTAAATCGAGTGCAGGTCCTTCTTCTCGTGGGTGTAGCGCAGGCCCACGGTGACATCCAGCTGATCGGTGGCGTGGAAGGTGTTGTTGGTGAAGATCGCCATGCTCTTGGCGTTCTGGCGGTGCTCATCCAGTGATGCCAGGCCGGTGAAGTTGGTGCCAAAGGGCTTGCCGCTGACCTGCGACAGGAACAGTGCCGGATTGGCCTGATTGACCGTCAATCCCAAGGGCGCCAGCTGCGTGGCCATGCCGGCCAGGACCTGGCTGCCGACCAGGGTCGACAGGTAAGGCTCATACGCCGGACCGAAGCGGTAGGAATCGTTGCGGTTGAGGTCCTCGTCGGAATAGAACAGGCCGACCATCCAGTCCACCCGGTCGCTGGAACCGGTCATGCGCAGTTCCTGGCTGAAGGTCTCGAACTGGGTCAGCGACTCGTCCTCGTCCGGCGCGCGGTAGAGGATGTCGGCCGCGCTGTAGTCGAAGTCCAGGCCGTTGATGGCCTTCCAGTCGCGCATCGAGGTGATCGAGCTGATGGTCGCGCCGTTGGCCCACGGCGACACCCAGTCGATGTTCATCGCCGCGCCCTTGTCCTTCAGGTCCTGGGTGGTCGGCCGGTTGGCGTAGCCCAGGCGCCGGTCCAGGTCGACCACCGGGATCACGCCCTCCCCGCCCGGGGTCAGCGCGTTGATGATCGCCGCGGTCGGGCCGCGGTCGGTGGTCACGGTGATGCAGCAATTCTCTTCGCGGCTGCTGAAGTCGCCGACGAAATTGATCGCCAGGTTGTCGGTCGGCTCCAGCAGCAGCTGGCCGCGGAAGGTGTGGTAGTTCTGGTCGCCGTCGTCGTCCTGCGTGCGTGGACCGGCGCCGAACTTGACGTTGTCCACGCCGTCGCGCTTGCGCTTGTTGGCAAACACCCGGAACGCGGCGTTCTCGCCCAGCGCGTCGTTGTAGGCACCGGATACACCGAACAGGCCGTAGTTGCCGACGGTCAGCTCGCCCTCCGCGCTCTGGGTGTAGCTGGGGCGGCGGGTGATGACGTTGATGACGCCGGCGGAGGTGTTCTTGCCGAACACCGTGCCCTGCGGGCCCTTCAGCACCTCGATGCGCTCCACCTCGCCCAGGTCGCCGAAGCCGACGCTGTTGCGCGATCGGTATACGCCATCGATGACGATGCCGACCGACGACTCCAGCCCGGCGTTGTCGCCCACCGTGCCGATGCCGCGGATGCGCGCGGTGGTCTGCGCCGCACTCTGGGTGCTGGTCACGGTCAGGCCCGGCACCAGCACCTGCATGTCCTTGATGTCGTGCACGCCCGCGTCCTGCAGCAACTGCTCATCGAGCACGTTGATCACGATCGGCACGTCCTGCAGCGCTTCCTCGCGCTTCTGCGCGGTAACCGTGATGCCCGAAAGCGTGGTGGCGCGTTGCTCCGGCGCATCCCCGCGGGCTTCCTGCGCCATTGCCGGCGCAGAGGCCAGCGAGGCCAAAGCCGACAAAACCGCGACGGCGAGCAATGCGCGTGCTGGCTGAACTACTTCCATGGTGTCCCCTCCCGGATGGGTAGCAATAAAAACAGTGGCGCGGGACGCCCCTGCAGCTGACCGGACGTGGGGGACTCCGGTCACAAAAGCCGCGCTTGATGCCCGCAGGTGGAAGCTAGCACGTTCCATACGCAATGGAACTGTGTCGCAGTTTGGCGGTGACCTTGGATTGAAAGCCGAGCCGCTACAGCCGACCGTCCACCGCCTCCCGCGGCAGCACGTACTTCACGTCGTAGATGACCGAGTCGGGCTTGCCAAATGCGCGGACCCCGTCCGCTCCCAACTCGCGGAACTCGTCATGGCCTACCGCCACGATCATCGCGTCGTAGACGCCGTGCTTCGGGGCGACCATCACCAAACCGTATTCTTCCAGTGCGTGCGCGGCGTCGACCCATGGGTCGCAGATGTCGACCTGGGCGTTGTACCCCTTGAGGCCGGCAACGATGTCCACCACGCGCGTGTTGCGCAGGTCCGGGCAGTTCTCCTTGAACGCCAGTCCGAGGATCAGGATGCGCGCGCGAACCGGATTGATGCCCTTGTGGACCAGCAGGCGGATCACTTCGCTGGCCACATACGCGCCCATGCCGTCGTTGGTGCGGCGTCCGGCGAGGATGACGTCGGGGTGGTGGCCGACTTCCTGGGCTTTGTGGGTCAGGTAGTACGGATCGACACTGATGCAGTGGCCGCCCACGAGCCCGGGCCGGAACGGCAGGAAGTTCCACTTCGTCCCCGCCGCTTCCAGAACTTCAAGCGTGTCGATGCCGAGCTTGTTGAACAGGATCGCAAGATCATTGACCAGCGCGATGTTGAGGTCGCGCTGGGTGTTCTCGATCACTTTGGCGGCCTCGGCCACCTTGATGCAGCTGGCCTTGTGGGTACCCGCGGTGATGACGCTCGCGTACAGCGCGTCGATGAAGTCCGCCGCTTCGGGCGTGGATCCCGATGTGACCTTGAGGATGTTGGTCACCCGATGCGCCTTGTCGCCGGGGTTGATGCGCTCGGGTGAGTAGCCCGCGAAGAACACCCCTGTGCCAGCCGGAGGCAAAGCGCCAACGCCGGATTCGCTGGCGAATCGCAAGCCCGACAAGCGTTCCAGGATCGGCACGCAGACTTCTTCGGTGCAACCGGGGTAAACGGTCGACTCGTAGATCACGGTATCGCCGTCGCGCAGGACGCTGCCAATCGCTTCGCTGGCCGCGATCAGTGGCGTCAGGTCGGGCCGCTTTGCGGCGTCAATGGGCGTAGGCACGGTGACGATGTAGACATTGCAGGAGGCGACGTCTTCCAGCCTCGTGGTGAAGCGCAACCGGGTGGCCGATGCCAGCAACTCGGGTTCCACTTCCAGCGTGCTGTCGTGGCCGGCAGCCAGGGCTTCCACCCGTCCGGCATGCGTGTCGAATCCGACCGTGCCGTACTGCTTGCCGAATTCCACCGCCAGCGGCAGGCCGACATACCCCAGACCCACGATGGCGATGTTCGCCGTGTCCAGCGCGAAGCGATGCTGCATGTCCGATTCCCCGAAAGGCGCGCCGAGTGCACGCTGTGCCGCAAATGATTATGCGTCACCTCACCAACGGCATCAGTGCCACCGTTCCGGCCACCTGCACGAGCGCACGCAACCACGTGAACAGAAATGCAAAAAGCCCCGGCGGGGCCGAGGCTTTGCATCTGGTGCCGCAAGGCGGAATCGAACCGTCGACCTACTGATTACGAATCAGTTGCTCTACCAACTGAGCTATTGCGGCAAAGAGGCGGAATTGTAGGCGTCCGCTGGACCCCGGTCAAACCGGGTCGCCGCGGCTGGAGCCTTGGCGACGGTTGCGCTCGGTGTGGTTACGCCTTCAGCGGCCGCAGCTCCTTGGGCAGCGCGAACACCATGTTTTCCGGCTCGCCCTTGAGGTCCATCAGGTTGCCGGCGCCCAATTCGCGCAGGCGGTCGATCACCCCCCGCACCAGCACCTCCGGCGCGGAGGCGCCCGCGGTGATGCCGATCTTGCGGCGTCCGACCAGCCAGTCGGGGTTGATCTCTTCGGCGCCGTCGATCAGGTAGGCCTCCACGCCCTCGCGGTCGGCCAGTTCGCGCAGGCGGTTGGAGTTGGAGCTGTTCACCGAGCCCACCACCAGCACCAGGTCGCATTCGCGGGTCAGGTCGCGCACGGCGTCCTGACGGTTCTGGGTGGCGTAGCAGATGTCGTCCTTCTTCGGCCCCTGGATCAGCGGATAGCGCTCGCGCAGGGCGTTGATAATCGCCCGGGTGTCGTCCACCGACAGCGTCGTCTGGGTGGTGTAGGAGACGTGGTCGGGCTGCTCGATCTGCAGGGTGGCCACGTCCTCCAGGTTCTCGACCAGGTAGATCCGGCCGCTGGTGTCGCTGGCCTTCCACTGCCCCATGGTGCCCTCCACTTCCGGATGCCCGGCGTGGCCGATCAGCACCATGTCGCGGCCGGCTCGGCACTCGCGGCTGACTTCCAGGTGCACCTTGGTCACCAGCGGGCAGGTCGCGTCGAACACCTTCAGCCCGCGACGGTCGGCCTCGGCGCGCACCGCACGCGAGACGCCGTGGGCGCTGAAGATCACCGTCGCGCCGTCGGGCACTTCGTCGAGCTCTTCGACGAACACCGCGCCGCGCTGCTTGAGGTCGTCGACGACGAACTTGTTGTGCACGACTTCGTGGCGCACGTAGATCGGCGCGCCGAACAGTTCCAGCGAGCGGTTGACGATCTCGATGGCGCGATCGACGCCGGCGCAGAAACCCCGGGGGTTGGCAAGAATCAGGTCCATGCCGTTGATTTTACGCCTTTCGTCCGGACAGCAGGCCAAACAGCGCGATACCGATGGCGCCGCCGACGATTGCGGCGTCCGCGATGTTGAAGGCCGGCCAGTACCAGTCCTGCCAATGCCACTGGATGAAGTCGACCACGTGCCCGTGGATCAGTCGGTCGACGACGTTGCCGATCGCCCCGCCGATGACGAGCGCGTACGGCAGCGCGGTCTTCCAGTCGCCGCGCGGGGTGCGCCACAGCCAGTAGCCGAGCAGGCCGCTGATGCCCGCGGCGAGCACGACGAAGAAGTACTTCTGCCAGCCGCCGGCATCGCTGAGGAAGCTGAACGCCGCGCCGGTGTTGTAGGTGCGGTACCAGTTCCAGAACCCCTCGATCACCGGCACGGCGGTGTATTCGGGCAGCGAGGCGAGCACCCAGGCCTTGCTGACCTGGTCGAGCACGATCACCACGGCCGACAGCGCCAGCCAGACCAGCGCGTTGGGCCTTACGCCCGGCGTTGCGTCAACGGCCGCCATCAGAACCACTTCCGGTGTTCGCCGTTGCCGTCCACGTTGTCCACGCAGCGGCCACACAGGGTCGGATGCGCGGCGTGCGTGCCGACGTCCTCGCGGTGATGCCAGCATCGCCCGCACTTGGGTTTGGTGCTGGGTATGGCGATCACCTCGATCTCCGACGCCGCATCGTTGGAGGACATGTAAACGTCGCCGCTGATGAACAGGAAGCGCAGCTCATCGACGAACGGCGACAGCCAATTCTGGTCGGCGACGCCGCAGCGCAGGGCGATCTCGGCATCCAGCGCGGCGCCGATCTTCCCCTCGGCGCGCATCGGCTCCAGCACCTTGCTCATCTGCTCGCGCAGGGCGAGCAGGCGTTTGAAGTCGTCGGCCGACAGCGGCGCGTCGTCCGGCAACGGGGCCAGACCGTCGTACCAGGTGGCGAACAACACATTGCCCTCGCGCGATCCGTTTGCGGTCACGGCCGGCAGGTGGTTCCACATCTCCTCGGCGGTGAAGCTGAGGATCGGCGCGATCCAGCGCACGAACGCCTCGGCGATCCGGTACATCGCCGCCTGCGCCGAACGCCGGCCCGGCGAGTTCTCCTGCATCGTGTACAGGCGGTCCTTGGTGACATCCAGGTACAGCGAGCCCAGGTCGACGCTGCAGAAATTGGCGAGGATCTGCACGATCTCGGGGAAATCGTAGGCCGCGTAGGCGTCCACGATCCGCTGCTGCAGGCCGTATGCGCGGTGTACGATCCAGCGGTCCAGCTCGACCATCTCGTCGACCGGCATCAGTTGCGTGGCCGGATCGAAGCCGTGCAGGTTGCCCAGCAGGAAGCGCGCGGTGTTGCGGATGCGGCGGTAGCCGTCGCCGCTGCGCTTGAGGATCTCGTCGGAGACCGACATCTCGTTGCGGTAGTCGGCCGAGGTGATCCACAGCCGCAGCACGTCGGCGCCCATCGCGTCGATGACCTTCTGCGGGGCGACCACGTTGCCCAGCGACTTGGACATCTTGCGGCCGGCCGCGTCCACCGCGAAGCCATGGGTCAGCACCTGCCGGTAGGGGGCGGCGCCGTCCATCGCCACGCCGGTCAGCAGCGAGGACTGGAACCAGCCGCGGTGTTGGTCGGAGCCTTCCAGGTACAGGTCGGCGGGCTTGCGCAGCCCGTCTTCGGGACGCTGCGCGAGCACGCACTCGTGGGTGACGCCGGAATCGAACCAGACATCGAGGATGTCGGTGACCTTTTCGTAATCGCCCGCCTCATCACCGAGCAGGCTGGCCGGGTCCAGCGAGTACCAGACGTCGATGCCCTCTGCCTCCACCAGCGCGGCGACCTGGTACATCAGCTCGACCGAGCGCGGGTGCGGCTCGCCGCTGATGCGGTGGATGAACAGTGCGATCGGCACGCCCCAGGTGCGCTGGCGGCTGATGCACCAGTCCGGGCGGCCCTCGACCATGCCGGCGATGCGCGCCTGGCCCCACTCCGGGATCCAGGCGACGTCCTTGATCGCCTGCAGCGCGTCGGCGCGCAGGTCGGCCTTGTCCATCGAGATGAACCACTGCGGCGTGGCCCGGAACGCGACCGGCGTCTTGTGCCGCCAGCAGTGCGGGTAGCTGTGCTCGGTGCGGGTGGCGGCCAGCAGCGCGTCGGTGCCGCGCAGGGCATCGACGATGATGTCGTTGGCCTTCCAGATGTGGTTGCCTTCCAACGCGGTGTCGCCCATCGGCGGGGTGCCGGGCAGGTAGACGCCGCGGGCGTCGACCGGGTTGATCTGGGCGGCGGTGTACTGCTGGATCAGGTCGTACTGGCGCGCGACCGCGAAGTCTTCCTGGCCGTGGCCGGGCGCGGTGTGCACGTTGCCGGTGCCGTCCTCGTCGGAGACGTGCTCACCCAGCAGCAGCGGGATCTCGCGCTCGGCGTAGAACGGGTGCTGGACGACCAGCGATTCCAGATCCTCGCCCTTGGCGTGGCCGTGCACGATGACCTCGTCGACGCCGTAGCGGGCCAGGGCAGCCGCCGCCAGCGTCTCGGCCAGGACCAGCCAGCGACGGCCACCGTCGGCACGCGCCGGGCCTTCGACCAGCACGTAATCGATCGCCGGGCCGACGCTGATCGCCAGGCTCGCCGGCAGCGTCCACGGCGTGGTGGTCCAGATCGGCACCGCCACCTGCACGTCGGCATCGGCGACCGCGCCGAAGCGGGTCGCGAACTTTTCCGCCGACAGCGCCGTGTAGGCGACATCGACCGCCGGGGAGACCTTGTCGGCGTACTCGATTTCCGCCTCGGCCAGCGCCGAGCCGCAGTCAAAGCACCAGTGCACCGGCTTGGAGCCGCGCACCAGGTGGCCGCGTTCGATGATCTTCGCCAGCGAGCGCAGCATGCCCGCCTCGTAGCTGAAATCCATCGAGCGGTACGGGTTGTCCCAGTCGCCGATCACGCCCAGGCGCTTGAAATCCGTCCGCTGCAGTTCGATCTGCTCGGCCGCGTACTCGCGGCACTTCTGGCGGAACTCGACCGCGTCCAGCCTGGTGCCGACCTTGCCGTACTTCTTCTCCACCGCGATCTCGATCGGCAGGCCGTGGCAATCCCAGCCCGGCACGTAGGGCGCATCGAAGCCCGACAACAGCTTGGACTTGACCACCATGTCCTTGAGCACCTTGTTGACCGCGTGGCCGATGTGGATCACGCCGTTCGCATACGGGGGACCGTCGTGCAGGACGAAGGTCTCGCGCGATGCGGTGTTCTCGCGGATGCGGGCGTACAGGCCTTCTTCCTCCCAGCGGGCGAGCGTGAGCGGCTCGCGCTTGGGCAGGTCGCCGCGCATCGGAAAGTCGGTCGATGGCAGGTTCAGGGTGGACTTGTAGGGATTGGCGTTTTTATCGCTCACGCAGTGGCTCGCGGTGTAGGGGTCAGGATGGCGCGCGCCTGCTCGGCGTCGCGGTGCATCTGCGCGGTCAGGGCCGGCAGATCGTCAAAGGTTTCCTCGTCGCGCAGCCTGGCGACGAACTCCACCGTGATCCGGCGACCGTACAGGTCACCGTGGAAGTCGAACAGGTGGGCTTCCAGCAGCGGCTCCGTGCCGTTCACCGTCGGCCGGGTGCCAAGGCTGGACACCGAGGCGATGGGCTCGTCCCCCACCCCGTGCACCCAGGTGGCATAGATGCCCGACAGTGCCGGCGTCTTGCCGCCAAAACGGATGTTGGCGGTGGGATAGCCCAGCGTGCGGCCCAGTTGCGCGCCGCGCACGACGCGGCCACTGATGGCGTACGGGCGGCCCAGCATCCGCGCCGCGGTGGCGAAGTCGCCGGCCTGCAATGCCTCGCGGATGCGCGTGCTCGACACGCGCTCGCGATCGAGCGTCACCGGCTCGATCGCGCCCGCGGTGAAGCCCGGGCTGGCCTGCGCGCCCATGCGCTGCAGCAGCGCCAGGTCGCCGCCACGGTTCCTGCCGAACTGGAAGCCCGGCCCGACCCACACCTCGCGCGCCTGCAACAGTCGCACCAGCACCTCGTTGACGAAATCCTCCGCGCTCATCGAGGCCATGCGCTTCCTGAAGCGCAGCAGCCCGACCTGATCGATGCCCAGCCCGCACAGCCCTTCCGCCTTGGCCCGCGGCGAGAGCAGTCGCGGCGGCGGCGCGCCACGGGCAAACAACTCGCGCGGCAACGGCTCGAAACTGAGGGCGACGGCGGGCAACTTCAGCGCCTGCGCACGCTCCACCGCATGGCCGACCAGCGCCCGATGGCCGCGGTGCAGGCCATCAAACGCGCCGATGCAGACCACGCTCCCGCGTGGGCACCGGGTCCCGCCTTCGATATCCCTGAACAGCTTGCTCATCGTCGCGGAGTATAGCCGCCGGGCGGCGCGGCCCAACGTGACCGGCCATCACTGCCGGGGCTGCTCATGCCGGTTTGCACCCGCTACTGCCGCAGGTGGCGCGGGCGCAGGCCGGCGATCAGCAGCACCGCCCCGTAGGCCGCGCCGCCTGCGGCGATCACGCCCAGCAGGTAGGCCCAGCGCAGCCAGCCGGCCATCGCGGACCAGTCGCCGACCCAGCCGCGCAGGACCAGCACCGTGATCGCCATCGCCACCAGCCCGAGTGCGATGCGGACCAGCCAGCGTCCCCAGCCGGGCTGGACCTGGTAGATGCCGTCGCGCTTGAGGAAGTGCCACAACAGGGAGGCATTGATGATGCCGGCGATGGCGGTCGCTCCGGCGATGCCGGCGTGCGCGAAGGGCACCTCCAGCCACCACATCGGGGTGACGATCAGCACCGTCAGCAGCACGTTGGCAACCACGGTGATGATCGCCGCGCGCATCGGGGTTTTGGTGTCCTGGCGCGAATAGAACGCCGGCAGCAGCACCTTGCTCAGCATGAAGGCCGGGATGCCGACGCTCATCGCGGTCAGCGCGTAACCGACCATGCGGGTGTCCTCGGGCGTGAACCGGCCGTAGCGGAACAGCGAGGCGGTCAACGGTTCGGCCAGCAGCGCGAGGCCCAGCGCGGCCGGCAGGCCGACCAGCAGGACCATACGAAGGCCCCAGTCGAGCGAGCGCGAATAGCCGTCGCCATCGCGGTCGGCATGCATGCGCGACAGCTGCGGCAGGATCACCGTGCCGATGGCCACGCCGAACAGCCCCAGTGGCAGCTCGGTCAGGCGGTCGGAGTAATACAGCCACGACTGCGCGGCCGGCACCAGCAGCGACGCGAAGACCGTGCCCACCAGCAGGTTCACCTGGGAGACCGAGGACGAGAAGATCGTCGGCAGCATCAGGGTCATCACCCGACGCACGCCCTTGTGCCGAAGGTTGAATTTGAAGCGCGTGCGCAGGCCCAGGCGCGACATCGCCGGCCACAGCACCAGCATCTGCAGGATGCCGGCCAGCAGCACGCCCCAGGCCAGCGCCTTCTCCGGCACCTGCAGGTAACCGGCCAGGAACAGCATCGCGCCGATCATCGCCAGGTTGTGCAGCACCGGGGTCAGCGCCGGCAGGCCGAACTGCTTGAAACTGTTCAACACCGAGCCGGCCAGCGCGGTCATCGAGATGAACACCAGGTATGGGAAGGTGATCCGCAGCATCTGCGCGGTCAGCGGGACCAGGACGGACTCGGACTGGTCGGCGAAGGCCAGGAACAGCCGCGCGACCCAGGGCGCGGCGAGGATGCCCAGGCCGCTGACCACGACCACCACCGCCAGCAGCGCGCCGGCGACGTGATCGAGAAAATCCTGCAGCGCTTCGTCGTCGCCTTTTTGCTTCAGCTCCGACAGCAATGGCACGAAGGCCGAGGAGAACGAGCCCTCGGCGAAGATCCGGCGCAGGTAGTTGGGAATCCGGTAGGCGACGACGAAGGCACTGACCGCGGGGCCGGCCCCGAACAGGCTGGCCTGGAGCCAGTCACGCAGGTAGCCGGCGATGCGCGAGATGAAGGTCATCACGCTGAACACCGCCGTGGAACGCAACATCCCGCCCTGCTTGACCAAACCCGCCGACCCCCGCATACTTTCCGGTCTGATTTTACGCCGTACCATATTCTCTTCTTCCAGCACCAACAATTTTCAGGAATACGCCGTGGCAAACATCAAGTCCGCCAAGAAGCGCGCCAAGCAGACCGTCGTGCGCAATGCCCGCAACGCGAGCCAGCGCTCGATGCTGCGCACCTCCGTCAAGAAGGTGCTCAAGGCCCTTGGCGAGAATGACGCCGAGAGCGCCGAGGCCGCCTTCAAGGTTGCCCAGCCGATCCTCGACCGTTTCAGCTCGCGTGGCCTGATCCACAAGAACAAGGCAGCCCGTCACAAGGCCCGCCTGAACGCCCGCATCAAGGCGCTGAAGGCCGCCTGATCCGCGCGCCGCGCGCCGGCCAACGCCGGCCGCTGCGGCAAACGCGACATCGGTGGCAACATGAAAAACCCGGCTCAGGCCGGGTTTTTTCGTGGGTGCGGAAGTCATGCGATGCGCGTCGAGCCGTGTCGTGTCAAACACCGGCTCCGCCATCGGGGTGCTCTCAGCCTTGTTCGGCATCGCGGCGTGCGGCGTCGGCGTCCGCCCGGGCCTGGGCTGCGGCCTCGCTGGCCGCTTCCTGCGCGTCGGCCTTCTGGCGGTCGAAGAACGCCATGATCTCCAGCATGATCGGCCAGGTACCCTCGCGGCCGATCGCCGAGGCCAGGAACCAGCGGTCCTGCCAGCCCAGCTCGTCGACGATGTCCTGCACCAGCTTCTCGCGCTCGTCCTCGGGCAGCAGGTCGGACTTGTTGAACACCAGCCAGCGGGGCTTGGCCAGCAACTCGGGGTCGTGTTTCTCCAGCTCCCGCTCGATCGCGCGCACCTGGTCGGCCGGGCTCATCTCCACCCCGCCCTCCATCGGCGCGACGTCCACCAGGTGCAGCAGCAGCCGCGTGCGCTGGAGGTGGCGCAGGAACTGCGCGCCCAGGCCGGCGCCGTCGGCCGCGCCCTCGATCAGGCCCGGAATGTCGGCGATCACGAAGCTGCGGTATTTCTCGACGCTGACGACGCCCAGGTTCGGGTACAGCGTGGTGAACGGGTAGTCGGCGACCTTGGGTGTGGCGGCCGAGACGGCGCGTATCAGGGTGCTCTTGCCGGCGTTGGGGAAGCCCAGCAGGCCGACATCGGCCAGCAGCTTGAGCTCCAGCTTCAGCTCGCGCTCCTCGCCGGGCAGGCCGGGCAGCGCCTTGCGCGGCGCGCGGTTGACCGAGGTCTTGAAGTGCATGTTGCCCAGGCCGCCCTTGCCGCCCTGGGCGACCAGCAGGCGCTCGCCGTGGGTGATCATGTCGCCGATGACCTCGTCGGTTTCCACGTTCACCACCACGGTGCCGACCGGAACGGTGATGACCGTGTCCTCGCCGCCCTTGCCGTACATCTGCCGGCCGCGGCCGTCTTCGCCGCGCTGGGCGCGGAAGCGGCGCTGATGGCGGAAATCCACCAGAGTGTTGAGGTTCTCGTCGGCCTCCAGCCAGACGCTGCCGCCTGCCCCGCCGTCGCCGCCGTCCGGCCCGCCAAGCGGGATGTACTTCTCACGGCGGAACCCAACGCAGCCGTTGCCGCCGTTGCCTGCTGAGACCTGGATTTCGGCTTCGTCCACCAGCTTCATGGAAAACCTCGATAAATGGATGCGTGTGCTGCGCGGACGTATTGTGCCCGGGAAACGAAAAGCCCCGCCGGAGCGGGGCCTTCGCAGCACGCTTGCCGGACCAGGCCTGAGCCCGGTCCGCAGCGGTCAAGCGCTGACGACGCTGACGGTGCGGCGCTTCTTCAGGCCCTTGGTCGAGAACTCGACCTTGCCATCGACCAGCGCGAACAGCGTGTGGTCACGACCCAGGCCCACGCCCGGACCCGGATGGAACTGGGTGCCGCGCTGGCGCACGATGATGTTGCCGGCGTCGATCGCCTGGCCACCGTAGATCTTCACGCCGAGGTATTTCGGGTTGGAGTCGCGACCGTTGCGGGTCGAGCCTCCGGACTTTTTATGTGCCATGGCTGCTGCTCCTTACTTCTTGTCGCCACCGGCAACGCCGGTGATCTCGATTTCGGTGTAGTGCTGACGGTGACCCATCTGCTTGCGGTGGTGCTTGCGGCGACGGAACTTGATGATGCGGATCTTGTCCGCACGTCCGTGGCCGACCACCTTGGCACTGACCGTGGCACCCTTGAGTTCGTCGCCGAGCTTCACGCCCTCGCCGTCGCCCAGCATCAGGATGTTGTCGAACTTGACCTCGCTGCCGGCTTCGGCTTCGAGCAGCTCAACGCGCAGGGTCTCGCCCTGCATGACGCGGTATTGCTTACCGCCGGTGACTACCACTGCGTACATGACCATATTCCTCTGTAGTTATTTTTGGTCGCTGCCGCGCCGTCGAGGGCGGACAGAAGCGGAATTGTAATGGGTTCATGGGCTTGCGACAAGCACGCGGGTCCTTTCGCGACGCCGAGGACCCGCAAACCTTCCATTTGCGCCAATTGCCCCCATTTCCTCCACTCAATAAGCTTATCTGTTCGCTTCCGCGCGCTCTTCGCGCGAGCTTCTCCCCCTACCCCACAGGCTTCCTCGATGGCGATGGAATTCATCAGCATCCGCGGCGCGCGGACGCACAACCTCAAGAACATCGATCTCGACATCCCGCGCGACAAGCTGATCGTGATCACCGGCCTGTCCGGCTCGGGCAAGTCGTCGCTGGCGTTCGACACGATCTACGCCGAGGGCCAGCGCCGCTACGTGGAGTCGCTGTCGGCCTACGCGCGGCAGTTCCTGTCGGTGATGGAAAAACCCGACCTGGATCATATCGAAGGCCTGAGCCCGGCGATCTCGATCGAGCAGAAATCCACCTCGCACAACCCGCGCTCCACCGTCGGCACGATCACCGAGATCTACGACTACCTGCGCCTGCTGTACGCACGCGTGGGGACGCCGCGCTGCCCCGACCACGGCTACCCGCTGGAGGCGCAGACGGTCAGCCAGATGGTCGATCATGTCATTGCGCTGGCCGACAACCCGGCGACCGCCGAGCAGCGCTACATGCTGCTGGCGCCGGTGATCCGCGAGCGCAAGGGCGAGCATGCACAGGTGTTCGACCAGCTGCGCGCGCAGGGCTATGTGCGCGTGCGCGTCGATGGCGAGCTGCACGAGATCGACGCGGTGCCGCCGCTGGCGCTCCGCTCCAAGCACACCATCGAGGCGGTGATCGACCGCTTCCGTCCGCGTGAGGATCTGAAGCAACGCCTGGCCGAGTCGTTCGAAACCGCGCTCAAGCTCGGCGACGGCATGGCCCAGGTCGTGTCGCTGGATGATGCTTCTGCCGCCCCGATGCTGTTCTCGTCCAAGTACAGCTGCCCGGTCTGCGACTACTCGCTGCAGGAGCTGGAACCGCGCCTGTTCTCGTTCAACTCGCCGGTCGGCGCCTGCCCGACCTGCGACGGCTTGGGCATGGCCGCGTACTTCGATCCCGCGCGCGTGGTCGTGCATCCCGAGCTGGGACTCGCGGCCGGCGCGGTGCGTGGCTGGGACCGGCGCAACGCCTACTACTTCCAGCTGATCCAGTCGCTGTCCAAGCACTACGGCTTCGACGTCAACACGCCCTGGAACCGGTTGCCCGAGGACATTCGCGAGGCGGTGCTGTTTGGCAGCGGCACCGAGCAGATCGCCTTCACCTACCTCACCGAGGGCGGCACGCGGCACCAGCGCAAGCACCGCTTCGAAGGCATCGTTCCCAACCTGGAGCGTCGCTACAAGGAGACCGAATCGGCCGCGGTGCGCGACGAGCTGACCAAGTACATCAGCGAGCGCTCCTGCGTGGACTGCGGCGGCCAGCGCCTGAACCGTGCGGCGCGCAACGTGTTCGTCGGCGACCATCCGCTGCCGGACATCGTCGTGCTGCCGATCGACGAGACGCTGACGTTCTTCAAGCAACTGCACCTGGCCGGCTGGCGCGGCGAGATCGCCGAGCGCATCGTCAAGGAAATCAGTGACCGGCTGCGCTTCCTGGTCGACGTCGGCCTGGATTACCTGACCCTGGAGCGCAAGGCCGACTCGCTGTCCGGTGGAGAGGCACAGCGCATCCGCCTGGCCTCGCAGATCGGCGCCGGCCTGGTCGGCGTGATGTACGTGCTCGATGAGCCGTCCATCGGCCTGCACCAGCGCGACAATGAGCGCCTGCTGGGCACCCTCACCCGTCTGCGCGACCTGGGCAACACGTTGATCGTGGTCGAGCACGACGAGGATGCGATCCGCCTGGCCGACCACATCATCGACATCGGCCCGCGCGCCGGCGTGCACGGCGGCGAAGTGGTCGCGCAAGGTTCGTACGAGGACATCCTGGCCGCGCCGCGCTCGCTGACCGGCGACTACCTCAGCGGCCGCAAGCGCATCGAGGTGCCGGCCAAGCGGCACAAGCCCAACCCCGAGCAGATCCTGCACCTGCGCGGCGCCACCGGAAACAACCTCAAGGACGTCGACCTGGCGATCCCGGCCGGCCTGCTGACCTGTATCACCGGCGTGTCCGGATCGGGCAAGTCCACGCTCATCAACGCCACCCTGTACGAGCTGGCCGCCAACGAACTCAACGGCGCGGCGCGTGCGGTCGCGCCGTTCCGCTCGGTGGAGGGCATGGACCTGTTCGACAAGGTGGTGGAGATCAACCAGTCGCCGATCGGCCGCACCCCGCGCAGCAATCCGGCCACCTACACCGGGCTGTTCACCCCGTTGCGCGAACTTTTCGCCCAGGTGCCCGAGTCGCGCGCGCGCGGCTACGCACCGGGGCGTTTCAGCTTCAACGTGCGCGGCGGCCGCTGCGAGGCCTGCCAGGGCGACGGCCTGATCAAGGTCGAGATGCACTTCCTGCCCGATGTGTACGTGCCCTGCGACGTCTGCGGCGGCAAGCGCTACAACCGCGAGACGCTGCAGATCCTCTACAAGGGCTACAGCATCAGCGACGTGCTGGACATGACCGTGGAGGACGCGCTGGAGCTGTTCGACGCGATTCCATCGATCTCGCGCAGGCTGGAGACCCTGGTCGATGTCGGCCTGAGCTACGTCAAGCTGGGCCAGTCGGCCACCACGCTGTCGGGCGGCGAGGCGCAGCGGGTCAAGCTGTCCAAGGAGCTCTCGCGCCGCGATACCGGGCGCACGCTGTACATCCTAGACGAGCCGACCACCGGACTGCACTTCCACGACATCGAGGCGTTGCTGGCGGTCCTGCATCGCCTGCGCGACGACGGCAACACGGTGGTGGTGATCGAACACAACCTGGACGTGATCAAGACCGCGGACTGGATCGTCGACCTGGGGCCCGAAGGTGGACACCGCGGGGGTAACATCCTTGCCAGCGGCACACCGGAGCACATCGCCGGGCTGAAACACTCGCACACGGGGCATTTCCTTGCCCCGGTGCTGGCCCGCGCGACGGCCGGTGATGAAGCCCGGAAATCCGACACCGACGACGCCACGCCCCGCGCGAGCAAGACGCCGCGCAAGACTGCCAGGAAGACAAGCAAAGCATGAGCGACAAGTCCCCACCCGCGAATCCGGGCAAGCCCGGCGCCAAACCGCGCGCAGCGGCGGCGAAGAAGACGCCGTCCAACAAGGCTGCGACCAACAAGGCACCGGCGGAACAGCCCGCGGTGAAGAAGGCCGCCGCGCGCAAGACGACCGCGAAGAAGACCGCGGCAGGACAGCGCCCTGCCAAGCAGCAAGGCGCGGCGGAGTCGGCGAAGCCGCTCCCATCAGCGCAGAACGATTCGGGCGCCCCTCCCAGCGCGGATCTGATCCGGGTGCCGATGGCGGTGCGCTGGCGTGACCTGGACGCGTTCAACCACGTCAACAACTCCAAGTACCTCAGCTACCTGGAAGAGGCGCGGCTGCACTGGATGATGGGCGTGCCCGGCCAGGGCATGGACGACCACGTGGCACCGGTCGTGGCCGCTGCGCAGCTCAACTACCGTCGGCCGATCACCTGGCCGGCCGAGGTGGTGGTCGAGCTGTTCGTGGAGCGGCTGGGCAACACCAGCCTCAGCATTGGCCACCGCATCGTCGACGACGAGGACCGCTCGATCGTCTACTGCGACGGCAACGTGGTGATGGTGTGGATCGATCGCGACAGCGGCCGTGCGGCCGAGCTGCCGCACAAGGTCCGGGAAGCCTGCTCACGCTGAGCGGCGCGGCCGGTAACGCCACATCGCCAACGCGCCATACAGCAACGCCAGCAGCGCCAGGTTGGCCAGCTCACCCGATACCTCTGCCAGGGTAGCGCCCATCTGGTTGACCTTGACCAGCGCGTTGATCCCCGGCGTGCTGGGCAGCCATTGGGCGATGCGCATCAGCAGCCGTGGCGTGGCCTCCACCGGCCACGACAGGTTGGACAGGAAGAACAGCGGCAGCGAGGTGACGGTGATCAGCTGGAAGGCGCGCTCGCGGGTGCGGAAGAAGCTGCCGAAAAACATCGCAAAGCCGACCACCGCGGCAATGAACAAGGCTCCGGCCAGCAACAGGCCCGCCAGGTTACCGCCGCGCGGGTAGTCCTGGAACCAGTACACGAAGCCGCTGAAATACAGCAGGCTGAGCATCCCCATCATCGCGAAGGCGGCGGCAATGCCGGCCAGGCCCGGTCGCGAGAGCCGCAGCTGGCCATGGCGCTCGCGCCGGGTCGCCGCCATCACCGCCACGCCGATCAGCAGGGTCTGTTGCACGATCAGCGCCGCGACGCCGGGCACGATGCTGCTGCCATACCCTTCGGCGGTATTGAACAGCGGCCGCTCGATCGACTGCAGCGGCGGCCCCGCCGGCACCCCGGCGAATTGCGCCTGGCTGACCGCCACCTCCTGTCCGAAGGCGGTGATTGCCGTCGCCGCGCCCTGCAGCACCAGGCTCGCCCGTCCCAGCAGGGTGCCGTTGCCGAACAGCGCCAGCCGGCCCTGACCGCCGCGCAGGATGTCGCGCTGGAAATCCGCCGGCACCAGCAGAATCGCTTCGGCATCGCCACGCTCCACCACGGTGCGCGCATCATCCATTGATCCCAACACGCCGACGACGTGGACCGCGCGCACCGCATCGAGCTTGCGCAACAGGTCGCGACTCAACGGACTGCGGTCCTGATCGACCACGACCAGCGGCAGGTCAACGGCCACCTGGTGGCGATACGCGGCCGGATAGAAGAACGAGTACAGCAGGATCGCGCCGACCAGGGTCAGCATCGCCACGCGGTCGCCGGCAATCGCGCGCAGGGTCTCGCCGAAGGCGAACGCGAACCGGTTCATCGCCGCCCCCACGCTGCCGGGTCGCGCGAGGCCCGCCCCAGGAGGGCCATGCCGATGGCGCCGGGAATCACCACGAACAGGAGCAAGACACCCAGTGGCCAGGCCGAGACCTCCAGCGAGGAACCCATGTCCAGTTGCTGCGCCTGCAGCTTGAGGTAGGCGGTGAAAGGCAGCAGCGCGCTCCACAGCCGGGTGAACCAGGACGCGCCCTGCAACGGGAACGTCGCCGCCGAGAATGCCAGCGACGTGCCCGCGTACAGCCCGGCCATCGACAACGCCGAGGCCATGTTGCGGGTGGCCGCGACCAGCAGCAGCGCGATCGCCGCGTAAGCCAGATACATCAGCGCCTGCCCCAGCATCAACAAGCCGAAACCGTCGGCCAGGCCGCCGCCGCGCAGCACCGCCAGCCAAACCAGGCTGGCCGCGCCGTACGCGGTGAACAACAGGAGATACGGCGCCATCTTACCGAGCACTGCCGGCACCAGGCGGTCTTGGCTTTCGCGCAGCCAGGCCTGGATGGTTGCATCGCGCAGTTCGCGTCCGAATGCACCCACCATTGCCACGCACAGCGCGAGATGCAGGATGGCCGGGAACAACAGGGCCAGCAGGAACTGCTCGTAGCTGCGACCAGGGTTGAACAACACACTGGTCTGCACTGAGACGGGCGCGGCGCGCACGCTCGCCGGACCGCGGGTCAGGGCGACCTCGGCCACCGCCAACTGCGCTGACACCGCTTGCACCGCGCTGTCGATGTCACGCGCCGCCGCTTGGCCTGCCACCTGGTAACTGGCGTTGAAGTAGCTCAGAACCGTGCCACTGCCGTCGCGCTGGATGTCGCGCCCGGTCCCCGCCGGGATATGCACCACGGCATACACCTTCAGCGCGCGCGCCAGGGAAAACGCCTGCTCCAGCGACGCTGGCTGCTCGGACACCGTCAGCCCCGGCGATGCCTGCAGGTGGCGCACAAGCTCACGGCTGGTCGTGCTTCGATCCAGGTCGACCACGGCGACGGGCAGCTCGCGCGGCACTCCTCCGCTGAACAACCACGCCACGATTAAAAGCAGCACGCAAGGGATCCACGTGGCCAGCGCGAGATCCCAGGGACTTCCACGCAGGAAGCGGCATTCGCGGCGTGCCGATGCCAGCAGCGCCTGCATTGGCGTTGCGCTGTCCGCCGTCCCGGCTAATCCGCCGGTGGCCATGCGAACAGGACGCTCATGCCCGGGCGGAAGCCGTCGACCTTCTGCGCCGGCCGTACCCGGACCTCGAAACTTTTCACGTCGTAGCCGCTGGACTGGCGGGTCGAACGCCAGGTTGCGAAGTCACCGGCGGGACTGATGAAGTAGACCTCGAACGGCACACCTTCCAGCCCCAGCGCGGGAATGTCGCCGCGCAGCTGCGTTCCCACCCGGATGCCGCCGAACTGGTCCTCGCGCAGGTTGAGCGAGACCCACATGCGGTCGATATCGACCAGGGCGAACACCGGGTATCCGGCCGGCACCAGTTCGCCGACGTCGACCAGGCGCTTGCCGACCTCACCGGCGATCGGCGCGCGCCCCTCGATCTCCAACTGGGCGGCGCTCACCTCGGCCACGGCGCCCTCGGCCTGGCGCACCTGCGCCTGCGCGGCCGCCTTGTCCTCGCCGCGCGCACCGGCAAGGGCCATGTCGTACTGCGCGCGTGCGGCGGCCTCCAGGGCATTGGAGCTGCGCTGCTGGGCCAGGGCCTCGTCACGCTTCTGCCGGGTCATCACGCCTTCGCGGTAGAGGTTATCGACCCGCCGATAGGTGGCGCGGGAGAGCTCGGCGCCGGCACTGGCGCGACGCCAGTTGGCCTCCGCCGCGCGGATGTCTTCCGAGCGCGCGCCCTCCTCGGCCTTGCCGGCCTGCGCGCGCGCCGCGTCCAGGACCGCGTCCGCCTGCGCCTGCTTGGCGGCGACCTCCGGACTGTCCAGCTCGAACAGCACCTGCCCCGCCTCGACCCGGTCGCCCTCGCGCACGAGCAGTTTCGACACCCGCGCACTGATTTTCGTCGATACGTTGATGCTGTCGGCGTCGGCCATGCCCTGCACCACATCGGCCGGCGCGCGGAAGGCCAGCCACAGCCCGGTCACGACCAGCGCGACGACCACCACGATGGCGCCAACGCCCAGCCAACGGCGCGGTCCACTTGGTGGTGTCCTCTTGTTGGCACTCGCGTTCTCGCTCATTGCTGCAGCACCTTGTCCGCCTTGCGGAAGTAGTCGTGGTAGTCATCGAGCCGCCCGCTGATTTCCAGCAATCGCGCCAGCGCCACGTCGTAGTCGTAGGCTGCCTGCGCGCGCTCGACCATCGCGCCACCCAGCTGCAGGCGGGCATCGATCACGTCCAGCGAGGTCACCTGGCCTTCGCGGAACGACAGCTCCTGCAGGCGCAGGTTCTCACGCGACAGTTCGATGGCGCTGTCCAGCAACAGGTACTGCTGGCGCGCCGATTCCAGATCGTTGTAGGCCTTGCTGACGCCCGAGGTGATCTGGTTGCGCGCCTCGCGCAGTCCGGCCTCGGCGGCGAATTCCTGCTCGCGGGCGGCGGCAATCTGCGCCGGCCGGTTGCTGCCCGACAGGAAGGTGTATTTCACGCCAATGCCGAACGCCCAGTCGGGGTCGGTGATCATTGCGTCCTCGCGGTACAGGTCGTACTGGCCGAAGGCATACACCTGCGGCTTGAGCTTGGCCTGCTGCACCTTGACCCCTTCGCTGGCCTGCTCGCCCAGCGCCTGCAGTCGACGGATCTGCGGGTGTTGCGCGAGCGCCTGCTGGCGATACGTCTCGATCGGGGCCGTCGGACTGCTGATCACGAACAAGGGGGTGGTCGGGGCGATGGGCCGGTCGCTGCGCAGCAGGTTGGCCAGCGATTCGCTGATCGTGTCCAGGTCGTTGATCGCGCGCTGGTAGTCACGCTCGGCCTGGTCCCGGGCGACCGTGGCCTGCAGGCGCTGGGCCTTGGTCGCGAAACCTTCGCGTTCGAGCTTTTCGGCATTCTCCACATGGCGCTGCAGCCCGTCGCGCACGTCGCGGCGCACGTCCAGCGCCTGCCGCGCCAGTTGCTGGCCGAAATAGCGCTGCACCAGTTGCAGCACCTGCGATTGCGACTCCAGGTCGCGTTCCGCCGAGGCCTGGCGGACGGCCGCCGCGGCGGCCGCCTGCGCGGCCGGGATCTGCCCGCCGCTGTAGATCGGCACCACGGTGCTCAGCACCGGACGCAGGCGCCAGTCGCGCTCACGGAACTGCAGCGGACTGGGAATGCCAAACGCCTCGGCGACCGGTGCCAGCGAGCCCAGCGGCAGGCTCAGGGTCTTCTGGAACTCCATCTGGCGCACGTCCACCGACACCTCGGGTACGCGCAGCGAGCGGGTGGCGCGGGCGAGGTCGAGCTTGCCGCGAACGCCGGCGTCGGCGGCGGCCAGCGCGTCGGATGACTGCTCCAGCGTGGTGCGGGCTTGCTCGAAGCTCAGTGCGATCGGCGGTGCGACCTGCACCCGCGAGGCCGACTCCTGCGCCCACGCCGGAGCGGACACGCTGATGACAAACAGGCAGGCCAGCACACGCGGCAATACGGGCGGATGGGGACGTTTCGACACCTGGCTCATCGCCGCCCTCTTCGTGGTGTGCACTGACGCCACTGCGCGGCGCCCAACCGGCGCGCGTCCGTCGCGTCGATGCCAGGTCCTATTTTCGGATCCTGAAATCGCCGGAAATCTTCCGTCCGTCTTCCAGCTGCAGATCAATCCGGACCTGGTCACCCGCGACCGGCGTGACCCTGGGTTTCATCAGCATCATATGCAGGCCTCCGGGCTTGAGCGTGACGCTATCGCTGGCAGGAACCACCAGGCGCGGGATCGCACGCATCCGCGCCATGCCATCGTCGAAACGCGTCTCGTGGATGGACACATCCTCAAAGCCCGGGCTGCTGCCCGACACCAGGGTCACCGCCGTGTCGCAGGCGTTGGTGATGGTGCCAAAGCCCGCCAAGACCGGGATGCCGGCGGGCGGCACGCGGATCCAGCCGTCGCTGACTTCCGGCAGGCATTCCACATCGGCCGCGGCGGCCACCGGCGAGGCCAGACTGAATGCGACGGCGACAAGGGAGCCCAGCAGGGAAACGCGGAGGGTGTTCATGCCCTTATGATACCGGCAGGTCGAGACTGGAGTCCGAGATGCGCCGAACGCTGCCCTTCCTTGCCGTTGCCGTTGCGCTCGCCGCGTGTTCCGGCAAGCCCGCATCCGACCCAGAGGCCGCGCCTCCCGCCGCCAAGCCGACGCCGCCGCCGGCAAGCACCGGCGCCAACCCGGAAAGCGGCAGCACGCGCCTGACCATCTACAGCGGCGACTACGAGTCGCTGTCCGGCGATACCCTCGCCCGCGTCGGCATGCCCGGGTTTGCGCTGGTCGAACGCCCGCTGCATTACACCCTCCAGTCCGGCGTGAATTCCGTGTCGGCCAATGGCATGCCCCGCTCGATGGACGTGGAGGCCGCCCAGCTGCAGCCGCGCTCGGACGGGATCAGCTTGCTGTCGCAACGCTTCGTCGCCCCGCTGTCGGGCACCGATGAAGTGATCGCCCAGGTGATCGGGCAGCGGATCGTGGTCGAGCACACCGCCGGCACCGCCAAGCAGAGCGACAACGGCGTGCTGCTGGCCGCCAACGACGGCCTGACCCTGGCGCTGGGCGACGGCCGCATCAAGGTGATCCGCGATTACGACAACTTCAGCGTGGTCGATGGCAGCAAGCTGGTGCCGCAGCAGGCCGAGCTGCGCTGGACCGTGCAGGCCGACAAGGCCGGCGACGCCGACTTCCTGCTCAGCTACCCGATGGGCGGCATGGCCTGGCGCGCCGAGTACCGCGCCACGCTGGCCAACGCGGACGCCGACGCCAGGAACTGCACGCTGGCGCTGGACGGCGCCGCCCTGCTGGTCAACCGCGCCGGCGTGGGTTTCGGCAATGCCCGGATCACGCTGGTCGCTGGTGAACCCGCCCACGCCCGCGGCCGTCCCGAGATGGCGATGAACAGCGCCTATGACGCGGCTGCCACGGCGGCGCCGAAGATGATGGACATGCCGTCGGTGCGGCAGTCCGGCGAATACCACGCCTACGAGCTGCCCAATGCCATCACTGTCGCCAACGGCGTGGTCGAGCGCGTGCCGCTGTTCGCCCAGCTGCCCGCGGTCACCTGCGAGCGCGCGTACACGGTCGGCCAGCGCGGTGAGCCGTGGATTCCGCCGCGTCCGCTGATCGAGCCGGTCCAGCGCGGCCAGACCGGGACCCTGCCGGTTACCGCGACCGTGGCAGTGACCAACTCCAAGGAGGCCGGCCTCGGCCAGCCGCTGCCGGCCGGTCGCGTGCGCGTGTTCGACGGCGAGGACTTCCTGGGCGAGTCGATGCTCGCGCATACCGCCCAGGGCGCCGATATCACCCTGGAGGTGGGCCGCCCGTTCGACCTGCGCGCCGAGCGCGAAGCCACCGACTTCCGTCTGGACCGCGCCGGCCGCACGATCACCGAGTCGTTCGCGATCACCCTGGGCAACGCCAAGGACAAAGATGCGACCATCCAGGTGCTGGAGAACCTGCCGCGCTGGAGCGACTGGCAGATCATCGAGTCCGGCGTGCCGGCGACAAAGAAGGGCGCCAACCAGGTGGAGTTCGACGTGCCGGTTCCGGCCAAGGGCGAGACCGTGCTGACCTACACCGTGCGCTACCGCTGGACCGAGGGCGACCGGCCGTGAGCCACGTCAAGGCCAGGGTGCATGGCGACGTGGTCGAGTTGCAGCTGGCCCGCCCGCCGGTCAATGCGCTGGACCCGGCCCTGTGCCGGGAGTTGCACCACGCGGTGACTTCGGCGATCAGCGAGGGTGCGCGCGGCATCGTGCTGGCCGGCGCGCCGCGGATCTTCTCCGCCGGCCTGGACGTTCCCTACCTGCTGTCGCTGGGCGATGACCGCAAGGCCATCAGCGAGGCCTGGCAGGCGTTTTTCGGCGCGGCACGCGCGCTTGCCGCCAGCACCATCCCGGTGGTCGCGGCGATCACCGGTCACGCACCGGCGGGCGGTTGCGTGTACGCATTGTGCTGCGATTACCGGATCATGGCGTCCGGCGATTTCCGCATTGGCCTGAACGAGACGCGGGTCGGCCTGGTTGCCCCGGAAGGGGTGCAGCGGCTGATGCGGCGCGTGGTTGGCGCGCACCGTGCCGAGCGCCTGCTGGTCGCCGGTGACATGGTCGACGCCGATACCGCGCTGCGGTTCGGCCTGGTCGATGAGCTGGTCGACATGGGCCCGGAGCACGACACCAGCGGTTTGCTGGCGCGCGCACACGAGTGGCTCGGCGCGCTGCTGGCCCTGCCCCACGACGCGATGCGCCACACCCGCGAGATTGCCCGCGCCGAGGTGATCGAGGCCCTGCAGCCGGAACACATCGGCCTGGAGGTGTTCGTCGACGCCTGGTTCGAGCCGGGCACGCAGGACGCGCTGAAGGCGCTGGTGGCGCGGCTGGGCAAAAAATAGGTCTTCGGGTGGGCGTTGTATGACCGGGCACCGAGGGCGAATGCCCTTGGGTGCGAATGTCCCCGGCACCGACGAAGCCGGTGCCTCCTCTTTTATTTCGCACCCAAGGGCATTCGCCCTCGCCGTTGTATGACGGTGGTTGTAGAAGCGAAAGCCCAGCCGTTCGATGTCCGCGTACCGCTGCGATCTGACAGCGGGACCTGTGGGCCTTCGGGGCGAAATAGAGGAGGAGGCATCCGCCACAGGCGGGTGCCGGGGGACATTCGCCCGGAAGGTCGGCAGGTCGCGCCCCTCGGCGGTCCACAGATCTCCCCCCGCCCAGCAGGTCACAGCCTGCGCGCTGGCTAGGCGCCGGTCGTGATCGGGCGCGCCGGGTCTTCGATCCAACCACTCCAGGAACCGGTGAACAGCTTCGCGCCGGGCAGGCCGGCGTGCGCCAACGCCAGCAGGTGATGGCAGGCGGTGACACCCGATCCGCACATCACCACCACTTCGTCCGGATCACGACCGTCGAGCAGATCGGTGAACTCGTCCCGGAGCGCGGCCGCGGGCTTGAAGTGTCCGTTCTCGAGGTTGAGGGAATACGGCCGGTTGACCGCGCCGGGAACATGGCCGGCGACCTTGTCGATCGGCTCGACCTCACCGCGGTAGCGTTCGCCTGCGCGCGCGTCCACCAGCATGCCGCCGGCGGCCAGGTGCGACTGGACCTGCGCTGCATCGAGCAGCAGCGCCGGGTCGAAGTCGGCGTGGTAGGCCGCCGGCGTGGGCGCGACGGGCGACCCGACCTCCACCAGGCAATCCTGCTCGGTCCAGCGCTTCCAGCCGCCGTCCAGCACCGCCACGTCGCGATGGCCGAGCGAACGCAGCAGGAACCAGGTGCGTGCGGCGGAAAGCCCTCCATCGCCGGCGTCGTAGACCACTACCTGATGCTGAGGAGTGATGCCCCACTCGCCCAGCCTGTCGGTGAACTTCGCGGCGGTTGGCCAAGGGTGGCGACCGCCGGGGCGGGAATGGTCCGACAGGTCGCGGTCGAGGTCGGCAAAGTACGCGCCGGGGATGTGGGACTGCCGGTAGGCCTGCTCGCACGCGGCCGGATCGGCGAGCGATGAGCGCGCATCCAGCACCACCACGTCGGGCCGGCCGAGTGCACGGGCCAGATCTTCCACCGTCACCAGGGTCTGCCAGCGCGGCATCGAATGGGAACCGGACTTCGACCCGGAAGTCGAATGGGAAACCTGATCGCTCATGTCACGTGCTCCAGTCGCTGCCGCAGGTTCATCAGGATAGAGGCGGTCACGCCCCAGATGCGCTGGGCCGGATAGCGGTACTCCCAGACCTCGCGCTTGCGGCCGCGGTAGTCCACATGCTTGCCGACCAGGTTCCCCGGATCGAGCAGGAACGCCAGCGGCACCTCGAACACCTCGGCGACCTCGCCCGGGTCGGCATGGATGCGGTGCGCGGGATCGATCACCGCCACGACCGGGATCACCCGGAAGCCGGTGATGGTGAGCAAGGGGTCGAGCAGGCCCAACGGCGTGACCTGCGCCGGGGGCACGCCGATTTCCTCGTCGGTCTCGCGCAGCGCGGCGGCGACCGCATCCACGTCATCTTCCTCCACGCGGCCACCGGGAAAGGCGACCTGCCCGCCGTGGTGGCGCAGCGCATCGGTGCGTCGCGTCAGCAGGACCTGGGTGGCATCGGGTCGCGGTACCAGCCCGACCAAAACAGCAGCGTCGAATTGCGGGTCGCCGGGCAGCAGAAGATCGTGCAGCTCGGCGAGGTTCCATGCCGGGCCGGTGGGTGGCGATTGCAGCGGGTGCAACGCGCGTCGCAGCCGACCGCCGGCATCCAGCCGCGCGATCAGTGCCGCAGGGCTCATCCCCGCCCTGCCTCGCGGTCCGGCAACACCACGTCCATCAGGTGGGCGCGCTCGCAATCGTCCATCTGCGACCAGCGCGCGATCTCATCGCCGGTGCGATGGCAGCCGTCGCATTGCCCGCGCTCATCCAGAACGCACACGCCGGTGCAGGGAGTGAGCATGGGCGGCAGGGGCTGGTACATGGCAACACTCCTGAAAGCGCACGAACTCCAAAGGCCAGAAATGCGTTGCGCCGGACGGGGCCGGCGCAACGTTGAGACGGTTCGCGGACCAGGCCGCGGTCACACCTTTACTTGACGCTGACCAGCTTGATCTCGAACTGCACCGCCATGTTGGGCGGAATGCCGGTACGCGGATCGGCACCGTACGCCTTGTCGGCCGGCAGGGTGACTTCCCACTTGGATCCGGCAGGCATCATCTGCAGCGCTTCGCGCATCGCCGGCATCTCGACTTCCGACAACTTGATGTCGGGCATCGGGCGTGCCTGCGAGGCTTCGCCTTGCTGACGCTGGCCCCACGGGAACGGGCCGGCGACTTCCAGCGAGACGGTGCTGGCGGCAGTCGGCTTGGCACCCTTGCCCGCTTCGATCACGCGGTACTGGACGCCGCTGGGCAGCGCCTGCACGCCGGCCTTGGCCTTGTTCTGGGCGATGAAGGCGTCGCTGCGGGTCTTGTTTTCAGCGGCTGCGGAATCCCAGGCCGCCTTCGCCTTGGCCTGCTGGCGCTTCTGCATGTTCTCCACGGCGCTGCGGAGCTGGTCGACGGGCACGGCCGGGTCCTTCTTCGCGTAGCCGTCCTGCAATCCCTTGGTGATGGTGCCGACGTCGAGCGCTTCGCCGCTTTCGCTGGCATTGCGTCCCAGGTCATAACCGAGCGCGTAGCTCAGCTTGCCCTTTTCGGATGAGGTGTCCTGGGCGAAGGCTTGGCCTGCGGTCAGGGTCAAGGCCGCAACGGCGACCGCAATCAAACGCAACTTCATTCGGTAAAACCTCCGGAGGTGACGCGAAGCGGACGCACCGCCCCGATTGGGATGCCACGCCGGTCAACAGCCCCGGGCGGACACGCTAGGATAACGACGCAAGGGCTTAACCGCCACTGACGACCCACGTCCGACCCTCGCTTGGCCGGCAAGTTCCGCAATCCACCCGTCTCTCTTTTTCCCGGACCCGATCAATGCCCGAAAACGCCGCCTCCGCCATCGTCACCGTCGCCGACCACGCCGCCGTCCGCGTGATCACCGTCAACCGCCCGGACAAGTTGAACGCGCTGAACGCCGCCACGCTGGATGCGCTGCACGCGGCGTTCGACGCGGCCGACAGCGATCCCGGCGTGCGCTGCGTGGTGCTGACCGGCGCCGGCGAGAAAGCGTTCGTGGCGGGCGCCGACATCAGTGAGATGAACGCGTTGACGCCGGTCCAGGGCCGCGATTTCTCGCTGCGCGGCCAGCGCCTGATGCGGCGCATCGAGAAGCTCGGCAAGCCGGTCATCGCGATGGTCAACGGCTTCGCACTCGGCGGCGGGCTGGAGCTGGCCATGTGCTGCCACCTGCGCATCGCATCCGACAAGGCCAAGGTCGGACAGCCGGAGGTGAACCTGGGGCTGATCCCGGGCTTTGGCGGCACCCAGCGCCTGCTGCGGCTGGCCGGACGCGCGGCCACGCTGGAGCTGTGCCTGGTCGGCGCACCGGTGGACGCTGCCCGCGCGCTGGAACTGGGCATCGTCAATCGCGTCGTTGCCGCCGCCGAGCTGCACGAGGAGACCATGAAGCTGGCCGGGCAGCTGGCGGCGTCCGCACCGCTGGCCCTGCGCGGGGTGATCGACTGCGTCAACGTCGGCGGCGAGTGCGGGATCGAGGAAGGCCTGGAGTACGAGACGGCGCAGTTCGGCCTGATGTTCTCCACCGATGACATGCGCGAAGGCACCAGCGCGTTCCTCGAACGTCGCAAGCCGGCGTTCCAGGGCAGCTGAAGCCGGTGGATCCGGAGTTCGCTTCCGCCGCGGCGCCATCGCGACTGCCACTGCCAGCGCCGGCCTGTGCCTGCGGCTGCACGGATGCGCGCGGCAGCGCCGCCCATCCGGTCAGCAATGCGCTGGCGGTCGGCGACCTGGACCGCGCCTTTTCGCTCGGGTTGTTGGACGTCACGCCCTGCCCCGCGTGCAGCGCGGACTGCAGTGTATTGCTGGATCGCGTGCAGGGCGAGCGCCGGCAGGCGCTGGCGGCTCGTGCGCGCTATCGCCAGCGCGAAGCGAGGCTGGAGCGTCGGCGGCTGGAGCGCGAGCAGCGCCGGGCGGCGCTCGTTGCGGGAGTCAAGGGCTCGCCCAAGACGACGGTTCCCGGCGCGGTCGAAACGGCGCGCCCGTTCGAGGCGCCACGCGTGGTGAGCCCGGCGCTGCCGGCGGCCGCGGCTGCGGCATTGGCGCGGGCGCAGGCAAAAGTCGCGGCGCGCGCTCAGGCAAAGTCGCCGCCCCGATCAGCCACCCCGAGTCCGCCCAAGCACGACCCGCCCGAGCACGGAGATCCCAAGCGTTGAGCACCCCGGTCCGCCGCAAGACCCGCCCGCGCTCGAAGCTGCGCAAGGCCGAGATCGAGGAGATGTTTGCCCGGCTGCGCCAACTCAACCCGGAACCGACCACCGAGCTGGAATTTGCCAGCCCCTACGAGCTGCTGGTGGCGGTGACGCTGTCGGCCCAGTCCACCGACGTGGGCGTCAACAAGGCGACGCGGAAACTGTTCCCGGTCGCCAATACGCCGGCGGCGATAGCGGCCCTCGGCGTGGAAGGCCTGAAGCCCTACATCGCCACCATCGGGCTGTACAACACCAAGGCGGCGAACGTGGTGGCCATGGCCGAGCTGCTGCTGGAACGGCACGACGGCCAGGTTCCCAACGACCGCGCGGCGCTGGAGGCCCTGCCCGGCGTCGGCCGCAAGACCGCCAACGTGGTGCTCAACACCGCGTTCGGCGAACCGACGATGGCGGTCGATACCCACATCTTCCGGGTGTCCAACCGCACCGGCCTGGCGCCGGGCAGGAATGTGCGCGAGGTCGAGGACCTCCTGGTGGGGGTGATTCCCGACGAGTACCTGCGCGACGCCCACCACTGGCTGATCCTGCACGGGCGCTACGTGTGCAAGGCGCGCACGCCCGACTGCCCGCATTGCGTGATCCGCGACATCTGCCGCTACAGCGACAAGACGCCTGGGGAACCGGAGGCGCCACCGGACGGCGTGGGCAAGCGTCAGGGTCGCGGCTGACGCAGGCGCAAACGCTTGCGCGACCCCGCGGCCGCTTTGCCACGGCGCCGTTGTCATATCGCGGCAATGTTGCCTCTCCACACTGCACGCACTTTCCAATGTGACGCCCTCCGCCATGCAGATCCGCCTGACCCCTCTTGCCACCGCGCTGCTGCTGGCGGGCGCCGTTCCGCTCGCCCATGCCGAAATCGCCCTCGATGTCATCGGTGGCACGGAGATCAGCTTCGAAGGACTGGTCCAGGCCGACTACAACCATTTCGGCAGCGACCTGGCAGACCTCAATGGCGATGCGCTGGACGGCAGCAACGCCGACCAGGAGCTGCGTCGCGCCGAGCTGGTGCTCAAGGGCAAGGGCCCGGGCAACACCGACTGGGTGCTCGGCTATGACGCCAAAGCCGACAAGTGGCTCGACGTCAATGCGAAGTACAAGCTGGGCGGCAACAAGCGGCACTACCTTCAGATGGGCCAGTTCAAGCAGCCCAACAGCCTGGAGGAGCTGTCGTCGACCAGGCACAACGACTTCATCTCCAAGGCCACCATCACCAACAGCTTCGCCATCGGTCGTCGCCTGGGCGCCGCCTGGTCCTATGGCAGCGGCCCCTTCGCCATCACCGCCAGTGTTTTTGGCAGCGAGCTGACCCGCAACAAGGCCGCCGGTGACGGTGTCGGCCTGCGCGGTACCTTTGCCCCGATCAACCAGGACGGCACCATCCTCCACTTCGGCCTGTCGTACGTCGACCGCGATGTCGATGGCGACGCAATCAAGCTGTCGGCCAAACCCAATGCCGACCTGACCAAAGCGAGCCTGGTCAGCACCGGCACCCTGGCCAATGCGGACCGGATGGCGACGATCGGTCTGGAGAGCTTCTGGGCGCGCGGGCCGGTCAAGCTGCAGGGCGAGTTCATGCAGGTCGACGTCGACCGCCACGGCACCGGCGCGGACGACTTCCGCGGCAGCGGCGGGTACCTGAGCGCCCTGTGGAACGTCACCGGCGAGGGCTGGAAGTACAAGGACGGCGTTCCCGCCACCGCAGCTCCCAGCGACCCGGCGGCGGGTATGTGGCAGCTTGGTGTGCGCTACGACACCATCGATCTGGACGACGGCGCCGTGCAGGGCGGCCGGATGGACGCGATCACCGCCGGGGTGAATGTCTACTGGCGCTCGAACTTCAAGCTGGCGCTGAACTACGTGAAGCTCGACAGCCGGCGCGCGGGGATCGACGACAACCCCGACATCATCGAGGCACGGCTGCAGTTCCACTGGTAGGAGGACACGATGTCCGGATCGGGTGCCGCCCCTCGTACTTGACCAGTGAGTGCCGGCCAGCCCGGCCCCTGTCTGCACAACGTGGAGTAGCGCATGAATTCCGAACCCTTGATCGACCGGGTCAAGTCCATCCTGTTCAACCCGCGCGGCACTTGGCCGGTCATCGGCGCAGAGCCGGCGACGGTCGCCCGGCTCTACACCCGATACATCATGATCCTGGCCGCGCTGCCGGCCATTTTCACCTTCATCAAGACCAGCCTGATCGGCTACAGCATGTTCGGCGCGACCATGCGCACCGGCATCGTGGCCGGCCTGCTCGGCGCGCTGCTGACCTACGCGCTCAGCCTGGTCATGGTGTATGTCGTGGCACTGATCATCAACGCGCTGGCGCCGAGCTTTCGCGGCCAGAAGAACCAGGTGCAGGCGCTGAAGGTGATCGCCTACGCCTACACCGCGGCCTGGGTCGCCGGGATAGCCGTCATCATTCCATGGTTGGGCGGATTGATTGGCGTGGTCGGCGGGATCTATTCCATCTACCTGCTGTACCTGGGCCTGCCGCACACGATGAAGAACCCGCCGGAGAAATCGCTGGCCTACACCGTGGTGATCGTGGTGATCACGCTGGTGCTGAGCCTGCTGATCGGCGCGCTGGTGGCCGGGGTGACCGGTATCGGCGCAATGGCGACCGGTGCGATGACCGGGACCTCGAGCAGCTCCAGCGTCGTGTTCGACAAGGACACCAAGCTGGGCCAACTGGCGGCTTTTGGCGAGCAGATGAAGGCCGCCGGCGAGCGCATGGAGGCGGCCGAGTCGGGAAGCCGCAGCAAGGACCGCGGCGCTGCGAAAGCCACCGGCGCTGACGGCGACTCACGCGATGCCGACATGGCGTCCGCGGAGGCGGCGATGGCCGCGCTGTTCGGCGGCAAGGACGGCAAGCCGCTGGAGGCGCTGGAGCCGGAGCAGCTGAAGGGCCTGTTGCCGGCATCAATCGCCGGGATGCCGCGCACCGGCACCAGCGCCAGCCGCGAGAGTGCCATGGGGATGCAGGTCAGCAACGCCTCGGCCGACTACGCCAGCGAGGACGGCCAGCGGCGCCTCAAGCTGACGCTGTCGGACGCGCCGATGATGGCCAAGATGGGCGCATTCCGCGGACTGATGAGTTCGGAGTCCTCATCGGAGACGCAGGACGGCTTTGAGAAGACCTACAGCCGCAACGGACGTCATATCGAAGAGAAGTGGAACAGCCGCAGCGGCCGGGGCGCCTACGAGGTCATGGTCGGCAGCCGCTTCACGGTGAAGGCCGAGGGCACCGCGGAGAACTTCCAGCAGATCCAGTCCGCGGTGGAAAGCGTCGACCTGGCCAAGCTGGAGGCCGTGGCCAAGGCGGGGGCCGAGCAGCACTAGCTTCGGGAGCGAAGACAGCATCGCGGCGGGTCATCGCCGCGGCGAACCCTAGAAAAAAGGGCGCGCTCCCACCGGAGGCGCCCTTTTTCCTGTTCAGCATTCGGACCTCACGGTCATACGCCGGTAACACAAACGTCCTTTCATGGTGCCAACGCCGGCCACGCCGGCCCTGACGAGCCGCCCATGAAACCCAACCGCATCGCCGCCCTGTCCTTCGTCTTCGCTCTTGCCGCCGCCGCTATCGGCTGCACGGCGCCCACCGACGGCAGCACGTCCGACGCCGACGCCGGCGCCGCGGGTGCCGCGCAGATCACCGGCGCGGGCGCGACCTTCGTCTTCCCGCTGGTGTCGCGCTGGTCCGCCGACTACCACGCCGCGACCGGCCACCAGGTCAACTACCAGTCGATCGGCTCCGGCGGCGGCATCGCCCAGATCACCGCCGCCACGGTCGACTTCGGCTCCTCGGACGCACCGCTGTCGAGCGCCGAGTTGGCCCAGGCGGGCCTCGGTCAGTTCCCTTCCGCGATTGGCGGCGTGGTGCCGGTGGTCAACGTCGCCGGCATCGAGCCGGGCCAGTTGCGCCTGACCGGACCGCTGCTGGCGGACATCTACCTGGGCAAGCTCACTACCTGGAACGATCCGGCGATCGCAGCCCTCAACCCCGACCTGGCGCTGCCGGCGACCGGCATCAGCCTGGTCCAGCGCTCCGACGGTTCGGGCACGACCTTCAACTTCACCAACTATCTGTCCAAGGTGAGTCCGGCGTGGCGGGACGCTGTTGGCGAAGGCAAGTCCGTGCAGTGGCCGGCAGGTGTCGGCGGCAAGGGCAACGAGGGCGTGGCGTCCTACGTCCAGCAGATCGACGGTGCGATCGGCTACGTCGAGCTGGCCTACGCGATCCAGAACGCCATGTCGCACGCGCTGCTGCAGAATGCCGCCGGCAACTTCGTCGCGCCGAACGCCGACAGCTTCCAGGCCGCGGCCGCCACCGCCGACTGGGCCGGCGCCAGCGACTTCAACCTGGTGATCACCAATGCGCCCGGCGAGCAGGCCTGGCCGATCACCGCAACCAATTTCATCCTGATGCACAAGCAGCCGGCGGACGCGGAGCGCAGCCGCAACGCGCTGGACTTCTTCCGGTGGGCCCTGCACAACGGCCAGGCGCAGGCCGACGCGCTGCATTACGTGCCGCTGCCGGCGCCACTGGTGGACCAGGTGGAGCGATACTGGGCCAGCGAATTCGGTTTCACCCGCCGACGCCCAGTGACCCGCCGCCATCCATGAGCACGAGCGTCCTGACCAACGCCGGCATCCTTGCGCGCGACACCGCCGACGCGCGCAACGACCGCTGGTTCCGCTACGCGCTGGCCGCTGCCGTCGCGCTGGTGCTGTTGCTGCTGGCTGGCGCCGCCCTGTCCATGCTCTGGGGCGGTCGCGCGGTGCTGCAGGCCAGCGGCCTGGACTTCTTCTTCTCCGCCGACTGGAACCCGGTGCAGGGCCGGTACGGGGCGTTGGTCCCGATCTTCGGCACCCTGGTCACCGCCGCCATCGCGATGCTGCTGGCGGTGCCGCTCAGTTTCGGCATCGCCTTCCACCTCACCGAGGTCGCGCCGCGCTGGCTGCGCGGCCCGGTGGGCACCGCGATCGAGCTGCTGGCCGGCATCCCTTCGATCATCTACGGCATGTGGGGCCTGTTCGTGCTGGTGCCGGTGATGACGCGCCATGTCACGCCGTGGGCGAATGAGCACCTCGGCCCGTTGCCGGTGATCGGCCCGCTGTTCCAGGGGCCGCCGATCGGCATCGGCATGCTCACCGCCGGCATCGTGCTGGCGATCATGGTGGTGCCCTTCATCAGCTCGGTGATGCGCGAGGTCTTCCTCACGGTGCCGACGCGGCTGAAGGAGTCGGCCTACGCGTTGGGTTCGACCAAGTGGGAAGTCAGCTGGAACATCGTGCTGCCCTACACCCGTTCGGCGGTGATCGGCGGCATCTTCCTGGGCCTGGGCCGGGCGCTGGGCGAGACCATGGCAGTGGCGTTCGTGATCGGCAACTCGACCCGCTTTACCGCCTCGCTGCTGGAGCCGGGCACCACCATCGCGGCGCTGATCGCCAATGACTTCGGCGAGGCCACCGGCGAGTACCGCTCCGCGCTATTGCTGCTGGGCTTTGTGCTGTTCATCGTCACCTTTGTCGTGCTGGCGCTGGCACGCGTGATGCTGGCCCGGCTGGCGCGCCGGGAGGGCAGCTGATGACCGCGCTTCGCAACGAGGCCGTCGCTGACGCGCTGTATCGCCGCCGCCGGATCGGCAACGCGCTGGCGCTGGTGCTGTCCAACGTGGCGACCGTGATCGGCCTGGTCTGCCTGGGGTGGATTTCGTGGACGCTGCTGGCCAAGGGCCTTGGCGGCATCGAGGTGGCGCTGTTCACCCGCGACACGCCGCCGCCGATGACCGGGGGCGGTCTGCGCAACGCGTTCTTCGGCAGCGCGGTGATGTGTCTGCTGGCCATCGCGATCGGCACTCCATTGGCGATCGCCGCCGGCACCTGGTTGGCCGAGTACGGTCGCGGCACCCGCGTCGGCACGGTCGTGCGCTTCGTCAACGACATCCTGCTCTCCGCACCGTCCATCGTGCTGGGGCTGTTCGTCTACACGCTGGTGGTGATGCGCACCGGCGGCAATTTCTCCGCCATCGCCGGCGCCATCGCCCTGGCCTTCATCGTCGTGCCGGTGGTGCTGCGGACCACCGACGAGATGCTGCGGCTGGTCCCGGGCCAGATGCGCGAGGCGGCCCTGTCGCTCGGCATGCCGCACTGGAAGGTGGTGCTGCAGGTGATGTTCCGCTCGGCCCTGCCCGGCGTCATGACCGGCATCCTGTTGGCGCTGGCGCGGATCTCCGGGGAGACCGCGCCGCTGCTGTTCACCGCCTTCGGCAACCAGTACTGGAGCGCCGACCTGACCGGCCCGATGGCCAGCGTTCCGGTGGTCATGTACCAGTACGCCAGCAGCCCCTACCAGTCCTGGCAGGACCTCGCCTGGGCCGGCGCGCTGGTGCTGACCACCTTCGTCCTGCTGACCAGCCTGGTCGCCCGCGCCATCGTCGCCCGGCATCGGGTCGCGCATGACTGACGCCCGTCCCATCCCGTCTCCTTCCGATCTCCATCCGATCCCACTGAGGCACCACCGATGAACGCCACCGCCGTGCTCGACCTGCCCCGCTCTCCCGCCATGCGCGCGCACCCCATCGCCAGTGCCAGTGTCCTGGAGCGGGCGACCCGGTCGACTCCGCTTGCGGCCGACACCGCGCAGGCATCGCCAAAGCTCGATGTCCGCGCGCTGGACTTCCATTACGACCGCTTCCATGCGCTCAAGGACATCCACCTGTCGATCCCGGAGAAGCAGATCACAGCGCTCATCGGCCCGTCGGGCTGCGGCAAGTCGACGCTGCTGCGGGTGTTCAACCGGATCTACGCGCTGTACCCGAAGATGCGCGCGACCGGCCAGGTGTTGCTGGACGGCGCCGACATCCTGGATCCGCGTTACCCCTTGAACCGCCTGCGCAGTCGGGTCGGCATGGTCTTCCAGAAACCGGTGCCGTTCCCGATGACGATCTTCGAGAACGTCGCCTACGCCATCCGCCACCACGAGAAGCTCTCCAAGGCGGAGATGGCGGTGCGTGTCGAGCAGGCCCTGCAGCAGGCGGCGCTGTGGGACGAGGTCAAGGACAAGCTGGGCGCCAGTGCGCTGGGCCTGTCGGGCGGGCAGCAGCAGCGCCTGTGCATCGCCCGCGCGGTCGCGCTGCGGCCGGACGTGCTGTTGCTGGACGAGCCGACCTCGGCACTGGACCCGATCTCCACCAGCCGCATCGAGCAGCTCATCGCCGGCCTCAAGAACGACTTCACCATCGTCATGGTGACGCACAACATGCAGCAGGCGGCGCGGGTGTCGGACTACACCGCCTTCATGTACCTGGGCGACCTGGTCGAACACGACGCGACCGCGACGATATTTTCCAATCCCTCGCAGCGCCAGACCGAGGACTACATCACCGGGCGGTTCGGATGAGCACGAACGCGATGGACGGCTCCGGCGCCGGGATTCTGCAGGGCCACGATGCGGAACAGCTGCGCCTGCTGCAGGAAACCCTGCGCATGGGCGAGCTGGCAGCGGTGCAGCTGGAGGGCGCACTCGCCCTGCTGGCCCGCAACGACCCACCAGCGGCCATGCGGCTGATCGCCGCAGACGCCGCCATCGACGCGCTGGAGCAGCAGATCAGTCACGACGTGATGCAACTGGCCCTGCACGGGCCGATGGCGCGCGACCTGCGCGGCATCCTGGCCGCGTTGCGCATCACCTCCGACATCGAGCGCATAGGCGATTTCGCGGCCAACCTGGCCAAGCGTTCCACCGTGCTCGGCGACACCCTGCCGCGGCAGCGGATCGCCACGCTGCAGGGCATCGGGCATCTGGCGGTGACCCAGTTGCGGGAGGTGATGGCGGCCTATCGCGACCACGACGCCGAAGCCGCGCGGGCGGTGAGGGAGCGCGATGTGGCCATCGACCGGGCCTACACCGCGGTGTTCGCGGAATTGCTTGGCGACATGATGGGCGACGCGGCAACCATCCCGGCCTGCGCCCACCTGCTGTTTGTCGCCAAGAACCTGGAGCGGATCGGCGACCACGCCACCAACATCGCCGAGAACGTCTGGTTCCTGGTCCACGGCGACGATCCGCTGCCACCGCGGGAGAAACGCGACCACAGCAGCACCCTCGCGGCCGGCGACGCCAGTAAGCCGGCGCGCTGATCGCCGGGTTGCCGGAGTGCATCGGCACGGCCTTCGGAACGTCCGCGCGCACCGGGGTGCTCGCCCGCCTCTGCTACGCTTTCCGCCATGACCGACGCCGCGCCCTCCGCCTCCACGCCAGGTTTGCCTGACGCGCCCACCATCTCGCCGCTGGCCACGCGCTTTCGCGGCTTCCTGCCGGTGGTGGTCGACGTGGAGACCGGCGGTTTCGACTGGAACCGCCACGCGCTGCTGGAAATCGCGGTGGTGCCGGTGGACATCGACGAGAACGGCCTGCTGGTTCCGGGCAAGACGGCCAGCGCGCATGTCATCCCGGCGCCCGGCCTGGACATCGATCCCAAGTCGCTGGAGATCACCGGCATCGTGCTGGACCATCCGTTCCGCTTCGCCAAGGAAGAGCGCGCCGCGCTCGACCATGTGTTCGCGCCCGTGCGCGAGGCGCTGCGACGACACGGCTGCCAGCGCGCGATCCTGGTCGGCCACAACGCGCACTTCGACCTGAACTTCCTCAACGCGGCGGTGGCGCGCACCGCGCACAAGCGCAATCCGTTCCACCCCTTCAGCGTGTTCGACACGGTCACCTTGGCCGGGGTCGCCTACGGGCAGACGGTGCTGGCGCGGGCCGCGGCGGCGGCGGGCATCGAGTGGGACGCCAACGAGGCGCACTCGGCGGTGTATGACACAGAGCGCACGGCCGAGTTGTTCTGCCAGATCGTCAATGCGTGGCCGACGCCGATGCCGGGCGTGGCGCCGCTGGCGCGGGCACCTGCGTCGGGCTGAGGTTTTGGCAGAGTCCGGTTTGCGACCGCGGGCTTACGGGGTCGCGAGTTTCAGGCCGACCATGCCGGCGATGATCAGGGCGACGCTGCCGATGCGCAGGGCGTTGACGGGCTCGTCAAACAGGACCACCCCAAGGATCACGGTGCCCACGGCGCCGACACCGACCCAGATGGCGTAGGCGGTGCCGACGGGCAGGCTCTTCATCGCGATTCCGAGCATCCAGACGCTGATCGCCATCGCCACCAGGGTGCCCACCGTTGGCCAGAGGCGGGTGAAGCCTTCGGAGTACTTGAGGCCGATGGCCCAGGCGATTTCGAACAGGCCGGCGGTGAGGAGGATGATCCAGTTCATGGCGTTCTCCGGGTCAATGGGGTCGTCCCCGGGTGAGATGAAGCGGCGGGGTCGTCCCCTGGTGACGCGGGAGGCGTCTATGGCGCGGTGGTTACGCGGGACGTTTGGTGGTTATGCCGGAAGCGCCTGCCGGGTGCTCCGTCCAGTCGCTCCACGATATTCGCTTGGTGGACGGAACACCCGGCAGGCGCCGCCGATAGGTTGCGGCGGCGGCGGAAGAAATCAAAAGCCGGGGTAGCGGGTACCGGGTGTGGATGCCCTTGGGTGTGAAGTAAGGGAGGAGGCACCGGCTTCATCGGTGCCGGCGGACATTCATACCCAAGGGCATTCACACCCGGCGCTCCGTGTGGCGATGGTTCCGGACCCGCAAACCGGGTCAGCCGGTGACGCGCTGGCGGACGGCTTCGAAGAGGGTGACGCCGGCGGCGACCGAGACGTTCAGGCTTTCGACGCCGGCACCGCCGTCGGCGCCGGGCATGGGGATGTTGACGAGCTGGTCGCAGTTTTCGCGGGTGAGGCGGCGCAGGCCGTCGCCTTCGCCGCCGAGCACCAGGCCGACGTTGCCGCGCAGGTCGACGTTGTACAGGCTGCCTTTGGCTTCGCCGGCCAGGCCGTACAGCCAGACGCCGAGTTTCTGCAGGTCGCGCATCGTGCGGGCCAGGTTGGTGACCGGGATCACGGCGACGCTGTCGGCGGCGCCGGCGGAGGTCTTGCGCACGGTCGCGTTGACCTGCACGGCCTTGTCCTTGGGAAAGATCACCGCGGTCACGCCGGCGGCGGCGGCGCTGCGCAGGCAGGCGCCGAGGTTGTGCGGGTCCTGCACGCCGTCGAGGATCAGCAGCAACGCGCGGCCTTCGGCGGCGGTGACGAGGTCTTCCAGTTCGTTCTCGTCCCAGGTTTTCGCCGCTTCATAGCGCGCGACCACGCCCTGGTGGCGCAGGCTGCCGGCGACGCCGGAGAGCGCCTGCTGGTTGACCCGGCGCACGTCGATGCCGAAGCGGCGGGCGGAGCCTTCGATCTCGGTCAGGCGCGGGTTCTTGCCGCCCGCCTCGATCAGGACCTCGCGCACATTGTCGGCGTCGTGCTCGATCGCGGCGGCGACGGCGTTGATGCCGGCGATCCATTGTTTCTGGCTCATGGGGGTGGGGAGCGAATGGGGGGCGGCCATTGTAGGCGGGCGCGTTGACGCCTGCCTCATGCGGGCTGCCTATAGTCCGCCCATGCCCGAGGGTCCTTCGATCGTCATCCTGCGCGAGGCCGCTGCGAAATTCGCCGGCCGCAGGGTGCTCAGCGTCTCCGGCAACAGCACCCAGGACATCCAGCGCATGCGCAACCTGACGGTGGTCGCGGTGCGCAGCTGGGGCAAGCATTTCCTGCTGCAGTTTCCGCGCTTCAGCGTGCGCATCCACATGCTGCTGTTCGGCAGCTACCGCATCGACGAGGACAAGGGCACGCCGCCGCGGCTGTCGCTGGGCTTCAGCAAGGGCGAGGCGCTGAATTTCTACGCCTGTTCGGTGCGCTTCCTGGAAGGCGACCTGGACGATCATTACGAATGGAGCGGCGACGTGATGAGCGACGACTGGGACCCGGCCGCCGCGCGCCGCAAGCTCCGTGCGCGGCCGGAGGCGCTGGCGGCCGACGTGCTGCTCGACCAGAACGTGTTTGCCGGCGTGGGCAACATCATCAAGAACGAAGTGCTGCACCGCATCCGCTTGCACCCCGAGAGCACCGTCGGCGCCCTGCCCGCGCGCAAGCTGGGCCAGCTGGTCACCCAGGCGCGGGACTACAGCTTCGACTTCTATCACTGGAAGAAGGCCTTCCAGCTGAAGAAGCACTACCAGGTCCACACCAGGACGATCTGCCCGCGCGACGGAACGCGACTGAGCTACCGCAAGCATCTGGGGGCGGCGCAACGCCGCGCGTTCTGGTGCGACACCTGCCAGCGGTTTTACGGTTAGGGTGGCGGTCGGACCACCGGAGGGAACCAACATGCTTGTACGCCTGCTCGTCGTCGCCCTGCTGTGGGCCGCCTGCACACCTGTACTCGCGCAGAAGAAAAACCTGCGCGATCACGGCATCGAAGTGGGCGTGCTGGCGCCCGGCCAGTGGAACGCGATCACCGATGTGCCGGGCGTTGCGGTCGGCCATACAACGCTGCTACGTGGGAAGAACATCCGCACCGGCGTCACCGCGGTACTGCCGCATGCCGGCAATATCTTCCAGGACAAGGTCCCGGCCGCGGTGTACGTGGGCAACGGTTTCGGCAAGCTGGCCGGCTCCACCCAGGTCGCCGAGCTCGGCGCGCTGGAGACGCCGATCATCCTGACCAACACTCTTGGCGTGCCGGTCGCGGCAGACGCGCTGATCGACCACGCCTTCTCCTATGCCGAGAATGCTGACGTCGGCTCGGTCAACCCGGTGGTCGGGGAAACCAACGACGGTTACCTCAACGACATCCGCGGCCGCCATGTCACCAAGCGCGACGTGCTGGCGGCGATCAAATCGGCCGCTCGCGGCCACGTCGCCCAGGGCAATGTCGGTGCCGGCACCGGCACGGTCGCATTTGGCTTCAAGGGCGGCATCGGCACGTCCTCGCGCAAGCTGCCCGGCAACCTGGGCGGGCATACGGTGGGCGTGCTGGTGCAGACCAACTTCGGCGGCGTGCTGAGCGTGGACGGCGTGTCGATCGGCAAGGCGCTCGGCAAGCACTATCTGAGCGACGCGCTCAACGACTCGCCCGACGGCTCGTGCATGATCATCGTCGCCACCGACGCGCCGCTGGACGCCCGCAACCTGGAGCGGCTGGCCAAGCGCGCCATGCTCGGCCTGGCCCGGACCGGCGGCATCGCCTCCAACGGCAGCGGCGACTATGTGATCGCGTTCACGGCCAAAGAGTCGGTGCGTGTGCCGCATGACGCCGACAGCCCGACCCGGCAGCTGACCGTGCTGCGCAACGACGCCATGTCGCCGTTGTTCATGGCCGCCATCGAGGCGACCGAGGAAGCCATCCTCAACTCGCTTTTCCAGGCCGAAACAACCGTCGGCCGCGATGGCCACGAGGTCAAAGCGCTGCCGGTGGATGAGGTGCTGGGGATCATGGAGGCGCGGGGGTATCGGGTTTTGCGTTGAGCGGGAGCGCCGCATCCAGCGCATCGGCCGGGTTCGACGGCGTCGCTATCGAAGGAATCGCTAGGTTGCCGCACCCAACACCCGCGCCAGCTTGGCGGCTACCCGGTTGAGCTCATCCCTGCTTGCCGGGTCGTCGAATCCCGGCGGAAGATTCCAGCTGAAACCGTCCCCCACGTGCCTCGGGTTCACATGAATATGGGCATGGAAAACGGTCTGCGATGCGGCAGCGCCGTTGCACATCACGATGTTGACGCCATCGCAACGGATATCGGTATTGCCATATGACTGGGCAATCTGCTGAGCGACCTTGAACATGTGGCCCGCCGTCGAGGGTGGCAGGTCGAAGATGTTCACGTGGTGCGCGTTGGGGATGACCAAAGCATGGCCTTCGTTCACGGGCTCGATCGTCAGCAATGCGGTGCACGTGTCGTCGCGGTAGATGATGCTCGCCGCAGACCTTCCGGAAAGGATTTCGCAAAATATGCAGCTAGACATGTGCGGTCCCGGGTCATGCCGACGCCACTTTTGGCGTTCGGATTGAAGCGACGGTCAGGCGGCGCACCACAACGCGATGCCGCCAATGGCGAACAGGATCACCCACGCCAGGTGCCTGCCGCGGGTGAAGACCAGGGGCAGGAAGCCACTCACAAGGAAGGTGGCGCCGATGATATCCAGCATTTCGGAAACTGCGAGGTCTCCGCGACCTGCGTACAGAAGCAGCACGCCGAAGCCGAACCACGCGACGGTGGTGATGTGCCAGGCAAAGCGCAGCGTGCGCACGGTGAACTCCGGGCTGCCAAAGAGCTTCGGCATGTCGGCGCGCCGGAACAAGCGCGCAAGGATGTACTTCTCACCGAGCGCGGAATGGGCGATGCCAAGCGCGACGGAGAGAATGCCGCGAAGTAGAGGAGTGCCGCCATGGCCGCTTACCCATTCAAGGTCTGAACAATGCACCTGTCCCACGCGACAATAGCCCCGATTGAGCCGGTCATCGCGAGGATTGCTGACCTCGGCGGAATAATTTCACTTCTGTCAGCGACTGAGCCGGCAATCGACCGCGCAAGCGACTCAGGCGACGCGGAAGATGGAAACTCAGTTCTCGTCCAACACATGCCCGCGCTGTGACTTGAACACGGCCTCGGCGCCGGGGTGGTTGACCGGGTCGCCGTTGGCGTCGGTGGGATAGCCGAGCTCGTACATCACATCGCTCAGCTTGGCGCCGTCTTCTTCATAGCCTTCAACAATCGAGTCGATGATCTGATCGCTCAGCATGTCCACGCCGGTACGCGAGCCGCTGGCGGCCGGGCCGCCGCCGGGAAGGCCGGCGATCTTCAACGCGCCACCAAAGATGTCGCGGACCATCTCCGCCTGCGCGACCCGGTCGTCGGTCACGGTGCGCACGCCGGCCTCGACCGCGCCCATCAGGTAGCCCAGGTTGTGGGCATTGGCGTATTGCCCGTCGGCGTCGGTCTCGATGAACCGCGTGGCGGGGTCGCCCTGCAGGTCATCGCCCTTCTGGACCTTGGTGATCAGTTCACCGACCTGCTCCTCACGACCGGCGGCCAACTGCTCGGTGACGTAGGTGACCAAGGCACTGCCGTCATGGTCCACCACCTCCAGCCGCGCCACGATGGCGTTCACATCGGTGTTGATCAGCGTGGTCATGGAATTGGCGAGCGTGTCGCGCGCGCCGTCGTTGCGCGAATCCGTGCCTACCTCGAACGGCACCGCACCGTTGTCGCCGCCGCCCTGGACGACCGCGAGTTTCTCCGAGGCCAGTTCGAACACGTCCGCCTTGACGTTGGGGTCGCTGCTGGATGCGGCCGCGTCAACGATGCGGCCTGCCAAGGTGGTGTCGAAGTTGGTGATATTGCCGTTGCGGCTGCTGGTTTCGGCTTGGCCGATGCCGGCCTGCATGACGGAAGCTTGCTGGCTGTCGCTGAGCGCGTTCCAGGCGTCGTCGAAGTACTCGCCCTCCAAGCTCGCCAGCACCTCCGCCACGGCAAGCGCATCGGGATCGGCAAGCAGCTTGTCGGTCACGTCATTACGGTGCGTCGGTTCAGGGTCGAAGTGCGCATCACCGGTATTGGTGCGGCCGGCCATGGCCTCGATAAACGCCTGCTTGGCTTCCGGCGAACCGTGGGTGGCGACCGCCGCGCCCAGTTCACGGATGCTGTCGGGGTTGCCGGAGGCATCGAAGGCCGCAACCATGCGCACCATCTGCTCGGCATCCAGGCCCTCGGCCAGCTTGTTGAACAAGGTCTGCCGCTCATCCGCGCTGAGGCTGCCCAGACTGCCGTGGATCTCGCCGGCCCAATTCTCCAGTTCCGCATCGCTCATCCCGGCGATGACGTCGTTGCGCTCGGACGGGCTCAGGTCCGCCAACGTGTTGTTGATGGACTTGAGGTCGCCGTGGGAGACGTCCCAGTCGAAGATCCCTTGGGAGAGGCGGTCCTTGATTGAGTTGATGGCGTTGTCTACGGCGCTCATGGGAATCACCAGGTGGCGGGGTACACCTCCATCCTCCGCATCGCCGAGCCGTATGGAAGCTAGGGATGACCCCATGCTGGGGCCATACAGCGCTGGTTGACGGGTGTACTCGTCATCACGATGCATCTTCGTGTCAATGCCTCCGTCGCAACGACGCCGGGCGTGTGCGTATGGTTCCGCGGCCCTCGTTCACGGTGCCTTGGCGACGCCAACTCCACAGTAGCCAATCCCTGACCCAGCGAGGCGACGACGATGCTCAAGTCCACTGTTTTCTGCGCCGGCCTGATTTTTGCCGGGAGCGTAGGCGCGCAAGCCGCAAATCTCACCCAGGCGGACGCCCAGGCAAAGCTCACCGAGGCCGGCTATCAGGAGGTTCGCGACGTTGAAATGGACGACGGGTTCTGGGAGGCGGATGCGCGGCGCGCCGATGGCACCTGGGTGGATGTTCGCGTGCATCCGGTGAGCGGCAAGGTCTATGCCGAAGACACCACCCCCAAGCTGGACGCGGAAGCTATCAGCAAAAAGCTCAAGGCCGCGGGATACACCAACGTGCGCGATATCGATTTCGATGACGGTGTCTGGGAGGTGGACGCGCGGAACAAGGCTGGCGCCAAGGTGGATCTGGCAGTGGATCCGGATGACGGGTCGGTGTTGTCGGAACGAGAGGATCACTGAGATCGAGGACGGCGTGCACCCAGCCGGTCATCGCGACGGTTGCGGACCCTGGGGCGCTCCCAACCCCCGCCCCATCTGCGACCCATGATCGGTCAGGCGTCCGTCGCTTCTGGCCAGAGGAAGTACGCGCCGAATCGGGGACTCACGCGGAGCTCGCCTCCGGCGGCCTTGCCGGCATCGGTCAGCACCTGCTTGCCGTCCTTCAGCTCCAGGTGGCCTTTGGCGACCATGCGGTCGAGGAAGTCGCCGGTCTTGAGGCCGAGCTTGCGGGCCAGCTTTGAACTGGTCAGCTTGCCGACGTCGTCGGCGCCGTCCTGATCGGACACCGCGTCAGCGGCCTGCTCCGCTTCCGCCGGCTTTTCTTCGGGCGGGGTCGCCACCCGCTCCATCGAGATACGCACCTCGTCGCTGATGCGGATGATTCGCTGGGCTTCCTCATACGCCTCGCGATACAGCTCTGCGTCCTCCGAGCGGCGGATCAGGATGCCCATCTCGTTGTTGTTGACCTGGCTGAACTCGTAGAGGTTGAGGCTGGTGATGATGCACAGCTCCTCATTGAGGTAGCACTTGGCGTGCAGGTTCTTGCAGAAGCTGGTGCGGATATAGGTCTGCTCGCGCAACCAGCTGATCTCCAGCGGCTGCAACTCGCTCTTTCCGTAAACAATGCGCACGTCGATCTTGAGCCGGTTCTTGTCGGCCAGCAGTTCCTTGATGCGGTCGTTGAGTTTCAGATACGGGCTGATGAGGATCAGCCGGTCCTTGGCGTCCTTGATGAGCTCTTCAAGGAAGTAATTGGTTGCGCTGGTGTTGAGAAACTTGGCCATGACGTTTGCCTGTCAGAGACAGGTCACACCTCCCCCGGTCGGCCGGCGTCGGAAGGCCTTGGCGCCATTGCGGTCCGGTTTGCGGCGAGTTCGGCCGAGATGCGGGCCAGCTCGGCGTTGGTCTTCTTCGATTCGGCGATGATCTCGGCCAGCTTGTCCTTGGTGCCGAAAATCGCGAACGGCAGGAAGAACCACAGCACCGCGAGAGCGAACGCGAAAATTGTGAATACGAGGCCCAGGCCTCCGGTCATCATTCCCATCTCAATCCCCTTGTAGAAGTCAAAAAATCCCCAGGGCGAGTAGACCACGTATGCCTTTTCGGAGCCATGGCGCCGCGCCGGGATGGCGCTTTGGGGCTCGAATCACGGCGCAGGTATCGTCCATAGCGACATCAGGGGGGGGAGTTGAATGGCGCGCCGAAGAACCAGTCCACTCGATGAGATCGAATCACTGCCGTGGTATGTCGGCGTGACGCTGGGGATCATCGCGTTTGTTTTCAGAAAAGGCACGCCGCCGGCGTAACGGCTACTTAAGCCGCGGTCCCGCCTGTGGTGCCTGGTGACCGCGTCCCATCGTCAACCGAGCACATATCCCGCTAGCACCGCCTGGACCTCGTAGATGCTCAGCTTCTTGTTGAAGGTTTTCTGCACCGGTGTTGCCGTCCCCGAAATCCAGATCTTCAGCTCCGCATCCAGATCGAAGCTGCCTGCGGTCTCGACGCTGAAGTGGGTGATACTTTTGTACGGGATCGAGTGGTATTCGACCTTGCTGCCGGTCAGTCCCTGCTTGTCCACCATGACCAGCCGCTTGTTGGTGAAGACAAAGTAGTCGCGGATGAGCTTGTAGACGTGCTCCACCGCCTCGCCTGGCGCGAGCACCTCCGCCAACTCCTGTTCGATCGCGGCATTGTCGATCTTGGATGCGTTGCCGAGCAGGCCATCGAGAAGTCCCATGATTTCCCCTGTTGTGCGGTCGCCAACCGCGACCTGTGGTTTATACGCCAGCGTGCTTTGCGCCGGTGACCGAGTGCCCCACCCGGCCTTTGCAGGCTTAGAACTTTTCTGCGCCCAAGCTAAGCCATATGCCAATGATCAGGATCGCAGCCACCATGATTCCAAAGAGCACTGCGGATAGCCCGGGTTCCCGCAGGGACACAAGGCCGGATATCAGGAAGCCGACCGGAAGCAGAAGCAATCTGTTCCCCGCCCAGCGATGCAAGGCTGCGGCATCTTTGACATTCGCATAGTTAACGACGTTGAGAGGCCGTGAGCTCCCGGCAAAACGAACGGCCAACCCTACTCCGAGAAGTATGGGCACCAATAGCAATTGGACGATTGCAAGCAATGAAGCCACGCGGTCTACACCTGAGCTGAGCCGCGCCGCGAGGCGGTGTCGGCGTGCGGAAACTTTCAGACATTGCCCGAGGGTATGTGGTCGAAAGGCAGCTTTCCCTTGAGCGCAAAATACCCCAACAGATATATCCCGTAGATGGCTCCCAGCGAGGTCAGCATTTCCAGCCAGCTCAAGTCTGCGGTAGAAGCCACAAACTGATACGCGCGCCGCCCGAGTGCCGTAGCGCCGCCCGCCGCCAAGGCGCCGCTGACTAGACGGAGAACAACACGGGAGTCAACAATTTCCTGGTCTGTCTTCATGGACTGTCCTTTCCTCAGGCTCAACGCAAGCGACTTGAACGGCCTAACCACTGAGTAAAGTCGCCCCGAAGCGGCGTCGGCTCGAACGCATTTTCAGGCCGTCCGCCGACGGTCGCGCCACGCTGGAACTGCGCGCCCCACGACAGCACCGATAGCAGAGCCCCAAAACGCACCGTTGGTGAATCGTTCTCCAGTGGAGTGCGCAATCAACGCCCCAATGGCAAAGCCAATCAGCACAAAAGCAGAAACGAATCGACTGATCCTCAGGCCGCGTGCTTCAGCCTCCCGTTTACGCCGCAGTTCTTCCCGGCCACGCAAGTCAGGCTCGAGGATCGCCTGCACGATTGCGTCAGCTTGCTTCTTTTCCACTTGCAGAGACCCCTGATTGCGGCCGAACACCGAAATTAAACGGCGCCGCGAAGCGGTCCCGGATTGAATAACCGGTTAGCGCCCGCCTGCGGCTCCTACTTCTTGCCACTGATAGTACTTCCTGGTGGCGATGCCGAGCAGGTCCCGATCCTCAAAGGTGTCCCCGTAAGCGTAGACCTCTGTGAACTTGTGCAAGTCATAGCGCTCGCGCACCCGGCGGGCCTTCTCCGCCAGAACGCATTGCTGCCCCTCGTAGTAGCCGGTAAGAACGCCATTGCGGCGCTGCAAAGATGAGCAGAGCAGCTCGAGGCCCTGTGCTTCGCACCAAGGCGCCAAGTACACGTCGAGGCCACCGGAAACCACGACAACCTCATGGCCCTGTGTTAGATGCCAAGCGATGCGTTGTATCGCCTCAGGCCGCAAAACCTTTGGCAGGTAGCTCTCGGCGAAGTCGCGGCCAGAAGTCACCACTGCCGAGGCCGCGACGCCGCTGTATCCAATGCGAACAATGGCGCGGCGAACAAGGGTCCCGGAGATGACCCGCCACTTGTATCCGAGCACCAGTGGCGCCAACAGCAGCCACCCCAAGAATAATCGCCGACGCGAGATTGACCGACGAAGGAACTCCGGCATTGTCTCGTGCGTGGTTATCGTTCCATCGAAGTCAAAGAGTGCGAGAGACATGTTTTTGGGGGCTAGCGGCAGAATTGAGCCGTTTCGCGGCCGCTCGAACATGTAGTTCTGCGTCATCGGCCACGTGTCGAGTCCCCTGCCTGCGGTGTGGGGTGTCGCAGGCAGGATACGCGATGGCGGGGTCGGCTCAGGCGGTCAGCTTTTCTTCTTGCGGCCCTTGGGCGCGGGCTTCTTGCCGGGTGCGTCGGCCTGCGCATCGCCCTGCGCTTCCGCCTCTTCGCCCGGTTTGCGCGGCTTGCCGTCGCCGGCCAGGCGGAAGTCGATCTTGCGCTCCTCCAGGCTGGCCTTCATCACGATGATGCTGACGCGGTCGCCCAGGCGGTATTCGCGGCCGGTCTTGTCGCCGGTGAGCGTCTTGCGAATCGGGTCGAAGCGGTAGTAGTCGTTGGGCAACTGGGTCACGTGTACCAGGCCGTTGACCTTGGACTGGTCCAGCTCGACGAACAGGCCAAAGCTGGTGACGCCGCTGATCACGCCGTCGAACTCGCTGCCCACGTGCTGCTCCATCCACGCGGCGCGGTAGCGGTCATCGACCTCGCGCGAGGCCTCGTCGGCACGGCGGCCGCGCTCGGAGCTCTGCAGGGACAGCTGGGCCATGTCGCTGGGCGAGTAGCGGTATTTCTCCGGCGCCGCGCCGCTGAGTGCGTGCTTGATCGCGCGGTGCACCAGCAGGTCGGGGTAGCGCCGGATCGGCGAGGTGAAGTGGGCGTACGCCTCCAGCGCCAGGCCGAAGTGGCCGATGTTTTCCGGCTGGTACACGGCCAGGCTCTGGCTGCGCAGCAGGACGGATTCGATCAGCGGCGCCTCGGCGCGCTCGCGGGTGTTGCGCAGCAGCTGGGTGTAGTCGCGCGGCTGCACCTTCGACCACGGCGGCATGCGCAGCTGGAACTCCTTGAGGAACTCCAGCAGGTCTTCGTACTTCTGCTCCGGCGGGCGGTCGTGGGTGCGGTAGGGGGCGACCACTTCGGCCTCGATGAGGAACTTCGCGGCCTCCACGTTGGCCGCGATCATGCATTCCTCGATCAGCTTGTGGGCGTCGTTGCGCACCAGCATGCCGGCCTGGATGACTTCGCCGCGCTCGCCGAGGACAAAGCGCACTTCGCTTGATTCAAACTCGATCGCGCCGCGCTTGGAGCGCGCCTTGGCCAGCACCTGGTAGAGCTGGTGCAGGCGCTGCAGGTTGGGCAGCAATTCGCCGACCTGCTGCTGCGCTTCCTCGCGCGCCTCATCCTCGATGCCATCGCCGATCGCGTTCCAGACCTGGTTGTAGGTCAGGCGGGCGTGCGAGCGCATCACCGCTTCGTAGAACTTCGACTCGGTCACCTGGCCCATGCGGTCCACCTGCATGTCGCAGACGAAGCACAGGCGGTCGACCTTGGGCTTGAGCGAGCAGATGCCGTTGGACAGCACCTCGGGCAGCATCGGCACCACGAAACCGGGGAAGTAGACCGAGGTGGCGCGGTTCTGCGCCTCCTCGTCCAGCGGCCGGCCGGGGCGCACGTAATGGGACACGTCGGCGATGGCGACGATCAACCGGAAACCGTCGCGGTTGGGTTCGCACCACACCGCGTCATCGAAATCCTTGGCGTCCTCGCCATCGATGGTGACCAGCGGGAACGCGCGCAGGTCCACGCGGTTCGCGGTCTCCTCGGCCTGCACCTCGACCGGGATCGCCCCCGCCTCGTCCAGCACCTCCGGGGCGAATTCATGCGGGATGTTGTGGCCGTGGATCGCGGCCTGCACCGCCAGCGAGGCGGTCAGCTTCTCGCCCAGCACGGTCAGGATGCGGCCCATCGGCGGGCGGCGCGCGTCGGGCGCACGGGTCAGCTCGCACACCACCAGGTTGCCCGGCTGCGCGTCGCCGCGACCCTCGGGCGGAATCAGGATGTTGCGCTGGACGCGGCGGTCGTCGGGCTCCACGTAGCAGATGCCGTCATCGACGATGAAGCGGCCGATCATCCGGCTCATCCGGCGCTCGAGCACCTCCAGGATCGTGCCTTCCTGGCGGCCGCGGTTGTCCATGCCGGTGAGGCCGGCGAGGACGCGGTCGCCGTGCATGACCTTCCGCATCTCGTAGGGCGGCAGGAACATGTCATCGCCGCCGGCATCCGGACGCAGGAAGCCGTAGCCGTCCGGGTTGGCGATTACGGTGCCGGCGACGAGGTCGAGCTGCTGGGCGGGGACGAAGCCGCCGCGCCGGTTCTGCAGCACCTGGCCGTCGCGCACCATCGCGCGCAGGCGGGCGGTCATCGCATCGAAGCGGTCGGGCTCGGTCAGGGCGAGCTTGGTCGCCAGCGCCTCGGCGTCCATCGGACCGTCGGCGGCGGCCAGCAACTGCAGGATCATTTCGCGGCTGGCGATGGGCTGGTCGTAGCGCGCGGCCTCGCGGGCGGCAAACGGATCGGCCAGCTTGCCGTCCTTGCCCGTGTCAGGGTGCAGCGGCGCCAGCGGCGGTTTGGGACCGCCGCGCGGTGCGTCGGGCAGCCAGCCGGGCTTCTTGCCCTTCGGCTTGCCGCCTGCGGCGCCTGCCGCGGATTTCGGGGTTCCGGCCTTGCCGGTCGATTTGGACGGCTTGCGGCCGCGCTTGCTGGGGGGCTTGTTCATGGAGGGGATGTTACAGCCCGACCACGTCAACGGCAGGTGGCTGGCGGGCGCTACGCGGCCGCGCCGTCAGGCGTCGCCGGTGTCCGCGCTCAACTTGCCGCGCCGGATCAGGTGCAGGTTGCGCAGGTAGATGAACAGCCCGGTGGACTGGCCGACGATGAACACCGGGTCGGCGCGGTGAATGGCGTACGCCAACAGGACCGTGCTGCCGCCCAGGCTGAGGTACCAGAACGCGGTCGGCACCACGCTGCGCTGCGCGCGCTCGGAGGCCAGCCACTGGAAGATGAAGCGCGACGCGAACAGCGCCTGGCCGACGAATCCCACGACCAGCCACGTGGTGAGGGTGTTCATGCGCTGCTCCTGTCCATCTGGATGGCGCGCTCGCCAGGGGTCTGGTCCGAATCGGGCGCGGCCGACTCGAGCGCGGACGGGCGCACCTTCGCCACGCGGTTGCGCCGGACCAGCCAGGCCACGCCCCACAGGTCGGACAGGCCGACCAGCGCGCGACCGAGGTTGGTGTAATGCGACGTGCCGGCGCCGCGCGGGCGGTGGTTCACCGGCACGCTGATCGTGCGCCAGCCGGCCCGCTGCATCAGCGCGGGCAGGTAACGGTGCATGTGGTCGAAGTACGGCAGGTCGAGGAAGGCCTCGCGCTCGAACAGCTTGATGCCGCAGCCGGTGTCGGGGGTCGCGTCGTGCAGCAGCGACTGGCGCACGGCGTTGGCGATCCGCGAGGCGAGGCGCTTGTCCCAGCGATCGCGGCGTTTGGTCCGCCAGCCGGCGACCAGGCGGATGTCATCACCAGCGGCGTCGCGCGCCGCCAGCAGGCGTGGCAGGTCGGCGGGATCGTTCTGGCCGTCGCCGTCCAGGGTGGCAATCCAGCGCCCCCGCGCGGCTTTCACCCCGACCCGGATCGCGGTGCTCTGGCCGGCCTGTTCGGCAAGCGGCAGCACGCGCAGCTCAGGCATGTCGGCGGCCGAGCGGCGCAGTTCCTCAAGGGTGTTGTCGGGGCTGGCGTCGTCGACGCACAGCACTTCGAAACGCACCACGCCACGCAGTGCGTTGCAGACTTCGCCCAGCAGCGCGCCGATATTGCCCGCCTCGTTATGCAGCGGAATCACCACCGACAGCTCTGGGACGTCCTCGCTTGCGGCCAAGCGAAAAGGACGTTCGAAACGCACGGGCTGGACGCGATCAACGCGCATTGGTGGAATCTCCGAACCGGGTGAGAATGATAAACACCGACCCGTGGACGCGTTGTTAGATTTACCTCAACAGCAACGCGCTTCGCCGGTCGCCCTGCTGATCGAGACCTGCGAATGCACCTTCCGCGCCTTAGCCCCCCGCACTCCGTCTGGTGGATCTTGTTGTTGGGCGCGCTGGCGCTCGCGGCGGGGCTCGGCCTTCGCGACCCCTCGCCACCCGACGAGCCGCGCTTCGTGCTCGCCGCGCAGGCCATGGTCGAAAGCGGGCAATGGGCGATCCCGCACCGCGGCGTCGAGCCCTACGCACACAAGCCGGCGCCCTTCATGTGGCTGCAGGCGCTCGCCTACACCGTGGTCGGCAACTGGCGCGTCGCCTTCCTGCTGCCCTCGCTGCTCGCCGCGCTCGGCACGCTGTGGCTGACCATCGACCTGGCGACGCGCCTGTGGGATCGTCGCACGGGCCTGCTTGCGGGCTGGGCGCTGCTCGCCTGCCTGCAATTCGGGCTGCAGGCGAAACGCGGCCAGATCGACATGGTGCTGGTCTTCTGGACGACGCTGTCGCTGTGGGCGTTGTCACGCCACCTGCTGCGCGGGCCGGATTGGCGCGCGTTGGCGCTGGGCGGCCTGGCTGCCGGCATCGGCACGGTGACCAAAGGGGTCGGCTTCCTGCCGCTGCTGATCCTGCTGCCGTGGTGCCTGGCGCGCCGGCGCGGGATGCAGCTGCCGATGGACGGCTACCGCGACCGGCGCTGGTGGTGGCTTCCGGCCGGGTTCCTGATCGGCGTCGGCGTCTGGCTGGTGCCGATGCTGTGGACGGTGGCCCGCAGCACCGACCCGGCGCTGCACGCCTACGCTGCCGAGATCCTGCTGAAGCAGACCGGCACCCGCTACGCCAATGCCTGGCACCACGTAAAGCCGGCCTGGTACTACCTGCAGGTGATCGCGACCCTGTGGCTGCCGGGCGCCCTGCTGCTGCCCTGGCTGGTGCCGCAATGGTGGCGCCGGATCCGCGCCGGCGACGCGCGCGTGCTCCTGCTGGTCGGCTGGGCGGTGCTGGTGCTGCTGTTCTTCACCGCCAGCCCGGGCAAGCGCGAGGTGTACCTGTTCCCCGCCCTGCCCGCGCTGTGCGTTGCCGCGGCATCGCTGCTGCCCGCGCTGCTGGAACGGGCGTGGGTGCGCCGGGTGCTGCTGGGCTACGTGGTCGTGCTGGCGTCCGCGGCGCTGGTGCTGGCGGCCGGCGGACTGTCCGGAACCGGTTGGCTGGATGGCGTGGCCAGCGAACGTGCACTGGATGCCGCGACGGTCCGCTCGCTGCTGCTCTGGACCGGCATGCTGGGTCTGGGAGGCCTCGCGCTGGCAGCCTGGGGACGCACCGCGCGCGCCGGCGTGGTCGCGGTCGCCTTCAACCTGCTGTTGTGGACGGTGTACGGCCTGGGACTTGCGCCGGCGCTGGACGCCAGCAGTTCGGCCCGGGAATTGATGCAACAGGTGCGCACGCGGATCGGCCCGGAGGCGACACTGGGCCTGGTCGGCTGGCGCGAACAGCACCTGCTCCAGGCCACCGGTCCGGTTACCGAGTTCGGCTTCTCGCGCGACGAACGCCTGCAGTGGCGCGATGGCGTGGCCTGGCTGGCGCAGGATCCATCCCGTCGCTGGCTGTTCGCGCTGAAGGAGGCGGCGGAGAGCTGCGTCGATCCCGCGCAGTTGATCGAGCTGGGGCGTTCCAGCCGCCGCGACTGGGTGCTGGTGCCCGGCGACGCGTACGTGACCGGCTGCGTGCCGCCGCTGCCGGAGGACCTGCACGTTTCAGCGGCCGCCGCTCCGGACTGAGAGACGTGTGCCGGGGGCACGCGGCGTGACCTGCGGGCCTTTCAGGTGGACGAGGGCGCCGGGCGCGGATGCCGGGGATATTCGCCCGGAAGGTCTGCAGATTGCCCTGTGCGCTCCGGACCGAACGAGTGGGCAACAAAAAACCCCGCCGGGGCGGGGTCTTCTGTGGTGTCCGACCTGGTAGTGGTCGAACGATGTTGGTGCCCGGGAGAGGACTCGAACCTCCACGGAGTTGCCCCCGCTAGCACCTGAAGCTAGTGCGTCTACCAATTCCGCCACCCGGGCAAACCGCAGAGCGTTTGTTGCTGTGCGGGCCGCGTATGTTGCGTTGGCGTGAACCGCTTGTCAACGGCAAAAGACGTTCCCGGCAGAAAAGGTGGGACAATACGGCCACTTCCGGGGGTCCTGCCTGACATGGCGCGACCCCCTTTTTACAGCTGTGATTGCTACACCCGTGATCCGGGTCTACTTTGGACCCACTGCAAAGACCCGCGGGCGACGCGCACTTCAGACGCATCGCCCGCTTCGCTATTGGAGATTTGAAGCATGCACGCTACCTCCGTCCCGCCGCTGTTGGTCTCCCGCCTTGATTGCGAGCGACTGGAGTCGCTGCTTGAGCAGCCGCTCGCCAAGGGCCTCAACACCGAGCCGCTGCGCCGCGAGCTTGATCGCGCCGAGCTGCTCGAGCCCAAGGAAATGCCGGACGACGTCATCACGATGAACTCCACCGCGCGCTTCCGCGACGTCAACAGCGGCGCCGAGCGCGAGCTGACCCTCGTCTACCCCAAGGATGCCGACGGCAGCCCGGAGAAGGTGTCGATCCTGGCCCCGGTTGGCAGTGCCCTGCTGGGCCTGCACGTCGGCGCGGTGATCGACTGGCCGGTGCCGGGCGGGCGCACGATCACCCTGGAAGTGCTGTCGATCCGCTACCAGCCCGAGTCGTCGGGCGAGCTGCACCGCTGAATCCCGCACTCCGCTGCGCCTGCCGCAGCGGCAATGTTCCAGACCAGCCGGACGCGCCCACTGCGCTTCCGGCTTTTTCTTGGACCGTTACGATGCTCCCGCCGCTCGCACCGTGGCCGTTTGACGGGGCGGTTAGAATCGACACCCTCCACCGCCCAGCTGCACGAGTCCACGGCACCCCATGACCGATTCCGTACGCGCCGCCTTCCACGGTTACGAACAGCTCCCCCTGCGTGAATATGCAGAACGCGCTTACCTCGACTACTCGATGTACGTGGTGCTCGATCGTGCGCTGCCGTTCCTGGGCGACGGGCTGAAGCCGGTCCAGCGGCGGATCATCTTCTCGATGAGCGAGCTGGGACTGAACGCCGGTTCCAAGCCGAAGAAGTCCGCCCGCACCATCGGTGACGTGATCGGCAAATACCATCCGCACGGCGACAGCGCCTGCTACGAGGCGATGGTGCTGATGGCGCAGCCGTTCTCGTACCGCTATCCCCTCGTGGAAGGCCAAGGCAACTTCGGCTCCAGCGACGACCCCAAATCGTTCGCCGCGATGCGCTACACCGAGTCCAAGCTGACTCCGCTGGCGGAGGTCCTGCTGGGCGAACTGGCGCACGGCACGGTGGACTGGAATCCCAACTTCGACGGCACACTGGAAGAGCCGACCTGGATGCCGGCGCGGCTGCCGCACCTGCTGCTCAACGGCACCACCGGCATTGCAGTGGGCATGGCCACCGACGTGCCGCCGCACAACCTGGGCGAAGTGGTCAGCGCCTGCATCCGCCTGCTCGATGATCCCGACGCGACCACCGCCGACCTGTGCGAGCACGTGCGCGGCCCGGACTATCCGACCAGCGCTGAGATCATCACCGCGCGCAGCGACCTGCTGCAGATGTACGAGACCGGCCTGGGCAGCGTGCGCGCCCGCGCCGTCTATGAGCGCGAGGGCAACTCGATCGTCATCACCGGCCTGCCGCACCAGGTATCGCCGGGCAAGGTGATCGAGCAGATCGCCACCCAGATGCGGGCCAAGAAGCTGCCCTGGCTGGAGGACATCCGCGACGAGTCCGACCACGCCAACCCGACCCGGATCGTGCTGTTTCCGCGCAGCAACCGGGTGGATGTCGAGCAACTGATGGGGCACCTGTTTGCCACCACCGATCTGGAGAAGAGTTTCCGGGTCAACATGAACGTGATCGGCCTGGACGGGCGCCCGCAGGTCAAGGGCCTGCGCGCCTTCCTCACCGAGTGGCTGACCTTCCGCACCGACACCGTGACCCGGCGCCTCAAGCACCGGTTGGAGAAGGTCGAGCAGCGCCTGCACCTGTTGGAAGGCCTGCTGGTCGCGTTCCTCAACCTGGATGAAGTGATCCGCATCATCCGCAGCGAGGACGAACCGCGCCCGGTGCTGATGGCGCGCTTCAACCTCAGCGAGGCGCAGACCGACTACATCCTGGAAACCCGCCTGCGCCAGCTGGCCCGCCTGGAAGAGATGAAGATCCGCGGCGAGCAGGATGCGCTGGCCAAGGAACGCGACCAGCTGGTGGCCCTGCTGGGCAGCAAGGCCAAGCTGAAGAAGCTGGTCAAGGACGAGCTGCTGGCGGATGCGAAGAAGTTCGGCGACGCCCGCCGCTCGCCGCTGGTGGCACGCGGCGCGGCGCAGGCGCTGTCGGAAACCGACCTGGCGCCCAGCGAGCCGATGACCGTGGTGCTCAGTGAAAAGGGCTGGGTGCGCGCGGCGAAGGGCCACGATGTGGATGCTGCCGCGATGAACTACCGCGAAGGCGACAGCCTGCTGGCCTTCACCCGCACGCGCAGCAACCATCAGGTCGCCTTCCTCGACTCGGCCGGCCGCAGTTACTCGACCGTGGTCCACGGCCTGCCATCGGCGCGCGGCAACGGCGACCCGCTCACGGCACGCTTCTCGCCGGCGGGGAAATCCTCGTTCCAGGCCGTGGCCAGTGGCGAGAACGACCAGCGGTTCGTCCTCGCGAGCACCCACGGCTACGGCTTCGTGACCCGCTTCGAGAACCTGACCAGTCGCAACAAGGCGGGCAAGGCGATGCTCTCGCTGACCCCGAACGCCAGCGTGCTGCGGCCTGCACCGGTGGGCAATCCCGCGCAGGACCGCGTGGTGGTGGCGACCAGCGCCGGGCACCTGCTCGCGTTCCCGGTCGCCGACTTGCCGGAACTCGACAAGGGCAAGGGCAACAAGCTGATCGACATTCCGCGCGCGAAACTGGGCACCGAGCGGGTGATCGCCGTCGCCGTGGTCGCCGAAGGCGGCTCGCTGCTGGTCAACTCCGGCGCGCGCACGATGACCCTCACCTGGAAAGATCTTGACGCCTACACCGGCGCCCGCGCCGCCCGTGGCGGCCTGCTCCCGCGTGGTTGGCAGAAGGTCGACGGCCTGCAGGCCGAATAGGAACTCATACCGATGGAACCCGACTTCTGGCAACAGCGCTGGCAGGAAGGCTGCATCGGCTTCCACCAGGACCGCGAGACGCCGCTGATGCTCAAGCATTGGCCGTCGCTGCAGGTGCCGGCCGGCAGCCAGGTGTTCGTGCCACTGGCGGGCAAGAGCCTGGACATGCTGTGGTTTGTCAGCCAGGGCTACCGGGTGTTCGGAGTGGAGCTCGCCCTGCCCGCGATCGAGCAGTTCCTCGCCGAGCACGCGCTGCACGCGGAGACCCGCGATTCACCGGCCGGCCGGCATTACCGCGCCGGCGACCTGGAGCTGGTGCATGGCGACGTGTTCGCCCAGGATCCCGCCGAGTTGGCCGGGTGCGACGCCGTCTACGACCGCGCCGCGCTGATCGCGCTGCCGCCCGTCCTGCGCCAGCGCTACGCAAGCGAGGTGTACGGGCGCTTGCCCGGCGGTTGCCGCGGCCTGCTGATCACCCTGGAATGCCCGCAGGCCGAGAAAGCCGGTCCGCCCTTCAGCGTCGCGGAAGACGAGGTGCGGGCGTTGTTCAGTCCGCAGTGGGAGGTCGGCGTACTCGAGCGTCGCGAGATCCTGTCGCAGCAGCCGAACTTCATTGCCGAAGGTGTCAGCGCCCTGCAGACCGTGGTGTACGAGCTGCGCCGACTCTAGCTGCCCGCCGGGCCCAAAGAACGGGCGCCGGGCAGGAAGTCGGTTCACGCATTGGCCGCCTGGTGCACGCCGCGCATCGCCCGCCCCGACGGGTCGGCCGCGTTGGAGAACGACGCATCCCAGGCCAGCGCCGTCTCGGTGGAGCAGGCGATCGACTTGCCGCCCGGCACCGTGCGCGCGCAGGCATCGCCGGGAAACTGCTGCTCGAACAGCTCGCGATACCAGTAGCCCTCCTTGGTGACCGGGGTGTTGATCGGGAACCGCGCGGCGGCCTCGGCCAGTTGGGCGTCGCTCACCGTGGCTTCAGCGTCGTCCTTGAGCCCATCGATCCAGCCGTAGCCGACGCCGTCGCTGAACTGCTCCTTCTGCCGCCAAAGAATCGAGTCGGGCAGATAGCCCTCGAATGCCTCCCGCAGCACCGCCTTCTCGATGCGAACCGTGCCGTCCGCGCGCATGCCGACCATCTTGGCGCTGGCGTCCATCTTCATCGCGACCTCCATGAAGGCCACGTCCAGGAACGGCACCCGCGGCTCCACGCCCCAGGCCATCATCGACTTGTTGGCGCGCAGGCAATCGTAGTTGTGCAGCGCGTCGATCTTGCGCACCAGTTCCTCGTGGAATTCGCGCGCGTTGGGCGCTTTGTGGAAGTACAGGTAGCCGCCGAAGATCTCGTCGCTGCCCTCGCCCGACAGGACCATTTTCACGCCCATCGCCTTGATCCGGCGCGCCAGCAGGAACATCGGGGTGGACGCGCGGATGGTGGTGACGTCAAAGGTCTCGATGTGCCGGATCACCTCGGGAATCGCGTCCATGCCCTCCTCCTGGGTGTAGGTGAAACCGTGGTGCACGGTGCCCAACGCCTCGGCGGCGACCTCCGCGGCAGCCAGGTCGGGCGAACCTTCCAGGCCGATGGCGAAGGAATGCAGGCGCGGCCACCATGCCTCTGCCTGGTCGTCCTCCTCGATGCGCTTGCGCGCGAACCGCGCGGCGCAGGCGGCGACCAGCGAGGAATCCAGCCCGCCTGACAACAACACGCCGTACGGCACGTCGCACATCAGTTGCCGGTGGACCGCAGCCTCGAAGGCTTCGCGCAGCTCGGCGGGATCGACACGCACATCGACGGTGGCGGCATGCTCGCGCCACGGCCGCTGGTAGTAAGCGACCAGCTGGCCGTCCGCGCTGTCGTAAAAGTGCCCCGGCGGAAACTGGGCGACGTTATCGCAGAGGTCCGCCAACGCCTTCATCTCGGAGGCCACGCACAGCCGTCCGGCCCCATCGTGGCCCCAATACAGCGGCACCACGCCGATCGGGTCACGCGCGATCAGCACACGCTGCGCCCCGCGATCCCACAGGGCGAAGGCGAAGATGCCATTGACGCGGTTCAGCCAGCCGCCGATGTCGGCGTCCTCGCGGAACAGCGCGCTGATGACCTCGCAGTCCGATTCGGTCTGGAAGTCGTAGGCCTGCCGGAGCGACGCCTTCAGCTCGCGGTGGTTGTAGATCTCGCCGTTGACCGCCAGCACCAGGTCGCCGTCGGCCGAGCGCATCGGCTGGGCGCCACCGGCCGGATCGACGATGGCCAGGCGCTCATGGACCAGGATCGCCGCCTCGTCGACGTACACGCCGCTCCAGTCCGGCCCGCGGTGGCGCTGGCGCCGCGACAGTTCGAGCGCGAGCGGGCGCAGCGGTTGCAGGTTGTCACCGGTTTGCTGGCGGAAGATGCCGAGGATCGAGCACATGGGGCGAACTCCTGGTGGATGGAACGTGGAAAGAACGCGAAAAAAAAAGGCCCGCACTTCGCAGTGCAGGCCTTGGATTCGATTCGTGCGTTTTGTCGTGCGCGCTAGTCGTCGGCCTGCGGGAGGCGGACGTTATTATTCGAGTTGAGCTGCGCAGCTACGCGCGTCGCACACGGCGTGGAGCCGATGACGAAAGACGCGTGAAAAAGCCGGGCGGGAGCGTGATGCATTGGCCGAGCTTCCACCATCGGGATGCGAGGCGCAAGCTCCCTGCTCCGCAAGCAAGCGCGGCATTGTCCGTTATATGGAACGATGCGAGTGATAATTGCTCACTACCAACACAAACGTCAGCAAGTAAAATGGCGCTCATAGGTCTGGACCCCGCCGGACCCGCGATCAAGAGAACCCCATGAAGAAAGTCCTCGGCATCTACAGCGCGCCCAGGCCGCATTGGGTCGGCGACGGCTTCCCGGTCCGTTCGCTGTTTTCCTACCACGGCCTGGGCCAGCACCTGAGCCCGTTCCTGTTGCTGGACTATGCCGGCCCGATGCGGTTCGAGCCGGCCGCCCGGCCGCGCGGCGTGGGACAACACCCGCACCGCGGCTTCGAGACCGTCACCATCGTCTACGAGGGCGAGGTGGAGCATCGCGACTCCACCGGCGCCGGCGGCAAGATCGGCCCGGGCGATGTGCAGTGGATGACCGCCGCCTCGGGCATCCTGCACGAGGAGTTCCACTCACCAGCGTTCACCCGCACTGGCGGCACGCTGGAGATGGTGCAGCTGTGGGTCAACCTGCCGGCGAAGGACAAGATGGCCGCGCCCGGGTACCAGACGCTGCTCGACGCCGACATCCCTTCCGTGCCCCTGCCCGGAAATGCGGGAACGGTACGGGTAATTGCCGGTGAGTACGCCGGCCACGCCGGTCCGGCGCGCACCTTTACCGCCATGAACGTCTGGGACGTGCGCCTCGGCAAGGACCATTCCAGCCAGTTCGAACTGCCCGAAGGCCACACGGCGGCGCTGGTCGTCCTGCATGGCACCGTCCAGGTCAACGAAACGCAGATCGCCTGCGAGGGGCAGCTGGTAATGCTCGACCGCGCTGGCAGCGACGTGCTGCTGGAAGCCAACGCCGACGCCACCGTACTGCTGCTCAGCGGGGAACCGATCGACGAGCCCATCGTCGGCCATGGCCCGTTCGTGATGAACAGCCAGGCCGAGATCCACCAGGCCATCGCGGACTTCGACGGCGGCCGCTTCGGCCGCATGCCGCATTGACTTCCCTCCCAAACATCCAAAGGAGCTCCACTTGAAACCCCAACTCCATGTCGTCATCGCCAGCACCCGCCCCGGCCGCGTCGGTCCCGCCGTCGCGCGCTGGTTCAGTGACTTTGCCGCCCGCCACAACTCCTTCGAGGTCAAACTGGTCGATCTGGCGGACTTCAAGCTGCCGATCTACGACGAGCCCCGTCACCCGGCGATGCAGCAGTACGAGCACGCCCACACCAAGGCCTGGTCGGCCAGCGTGGCGGCCGCCGACGCGTTCGTGTTCGTGACCCCCGAGTACAACTTCAACCCGCCCCCGGCGCTGGTGAATGCGTTGAACTATGTCTACCGCGAGTGGAACTACAAGGCCTGCGGCTTCGTCAGCTACGGCGGCGTGTCGGGCGGCATGCGCGCGGTGCAGATGGCCAAGCAGCTGGTGACCACGCTCAAGATGATGCCGATGGTCGAAGGCGTTGCCGTGCCGATGGTCGGTCAATCCCTGGACGGGGAAGGCGCGTTTGTCTCCAACGAGCTGATCGATCATTCCGCGCAGCAGATGCTCGACGAGCTGTCCAAATGGACCGGAGCACTGGCGAGTTTGCGTCCGCAGGAGGCCAAGACGGCCGACGTCGGAACGACCGCGCCGCTCGTCGCAACGCCCGCCTGAGGGTTCATGCTGCCGCTGGGCATTGATCGAAACCACTGAACCGTATCCCCTGTCGGCGCCGTTATGATCGGCGGGCCGCCGTCGCGGCTTGGCCTGGGGAAGACGATGCCGCACAAGAGACGATCCGCTGCTGCGGTTCCGCATGCAGCCGCCATGCAGCCGGGAACCGCGCGCTGGGCCCCGCTGGCCATGATCGCGTTGTTCGTGCTTTCCGCTGCCTTGTCGATGCGCGGCAACCAGACACCCGCGGCCATCGGGGTCGATGCGCCGGCCACCGTGTTTTCGGCGACGCGAGCGGCCACGGTGCTGGCGCGGGTGCTCGGCGACGAGCAACCCCACCCCACCGGCAGCGCTGCCAACGCGCAGGTGCGTGATCGCATCGTCGCCGAGTTGGCGCTCATCGGGGTGCAGGCCCAGATCCAGCGGCGGTTTGCCTGCGGCGGCAGCACCTGCGCGACGGTGGAGAATATCGTCGCCCGGCTTCCGGGCGAGAGCGCGGATCAGGCTGTCCTGCTCGCCGCCCACTACGACTCGGTCGGTGCGGGGCCGGGAGCGTCCGACGACGGCGCCGGCGTTGCCACCCTGATCGAATCGGCACGGGCCCTGCTCGCTGGCCCGCCGCTGGTCCGCGACGTGTGGCTGCTGGCCAGCGACGGCGAGGAACTCGGCCTGATCGGTGCGGAAGCCTTCGTGCGCGAGCCCGAGTTCGCCCGTATCGCGACGGTGATCAACCTGGAGGCCCGCGGCACGCGCGGGGCGAGCCTGTTGATCGAAACCCAGCCCGGCAACGCGCAGATCATCGCGGCCATGCGTCGGGCGCTGCCTCGCGCCAGCGGGTCATCGCTGGACTACGAGATCTACCGCAGCCTGCCCAACGACACCGACTTCAGCGTGTTCCGCCGCGAGGGACGCGAAGGCTTGAACTTCGCGTGGGCGGAGGGCGCGGCGCGCTACCACACCCCGCTGGACAACCTCGCCCATCTGGACCGTGGCTCGTTGCAACACCACGGTGACAACGCATTGTCGATGACGCGCGAACTGGCGGGACGCGCACCCGGCGCTGCGGCGGTTGCCGACGGCGGGGCTGCGCAGGACGCGGTGTTCTTCAACGTTTTTGGCGCCACCTTTGCCGCGTGGCCGGTGGCGCTGAATCCGTTCCTGCTCGCCCTTGGGCTGGTGCTGTGGCTCGCGCTCGCCGTGCGCCTGGTTCGGCGCGGTTCGCGCCCGGCTGCGCTCGCCTCCGCGTCGATTGCGGTGCTGGCGCTGCTGGCAGTGCTGGCCGGGCTGGGCTGGGGACTGTACGCGCTGCTGCAGGCGCTGGGCGCAATGCCGGCGATGTGGACCGCGCAAGGGCCGCTGCTGGTCACCGCTTTTGTCGCGCTGGCGCTGCCGGCGATGCTGCTGGGCGGCTACGTGGTGCAGCGGTGGCGCGGCCCACCGGCTCTGGCGCTGGCGACCTTGCTGCCGTTTGCGATTGTCGCTGCGGCGGCGGTGGCTGCGATGCCCGGAGCCAGCTACCTCGGCCTGTTGCCGCTGTTGGCGGCGGGACTCTGCGCGCACCTTGTTCCGGGGAGAGCGGTGCTCCGGTCAGGTCTCGCCGCCGTCGTCGCGGCCGGCCTGTGGTTTCCCTACGCTGTGGATTCCTACGCGGCCATCGGGCATCCGGGCTTGACTGCCACCACGCTGTTGAGCGGTGTCATCGTGCTGCCCTTGTTGCCCGCGCTGCTGAGCCTCCGTCGCACGGCGGGTGCACTGGCACTCGCTGGACTGGCGGTGGCATTCGCCTGCGCGATGCTCGCCCTCGCCCGGCCCGCGTTCGATGGGGACGTGCCGCGCCCTGCGAACCTGTTGTACGCCGGCGACAGCGACTCGGCGCGCCTGTACCTGCAACCGCGCGGGACGATGCCGGTGGGCTTCATGCGCCAGGCGGGGTTTGCGGACGTCTCCCGGCCGGTCACCGCGTGGCTGGGATGGGGTCATCCTGGCGCGGCCGGGCCTGCACTTTCGGCGCCCACGCTGCAGGTCGAATCCGACAGCCTGCGCGACGGCCGACGCCAGATCGCCATCCGGGTGTCGTCCACCCGAGCCTCCAGCGAAGGCGGGTTGATGGTACCGGGCGACGTCGACGTGGCTTCCATCCGGGTCCAGGGGCAGGCGCTGGCGCCGTCGCGCTGGCACGCCGAGCAGACGCGCTGGCGCCGCATCACGATCGTCGGGCTGCCGCCGGAGGGCGCGGTGTTCGAGTTTGAAAGCGCGCCCGGACGGGAGATCGAGCTGTTCGGCTACGACCGTTCGGCGGGCATCCCGGCCGAGATGGCGGGCGCGCTGCGTGAGCGCGATGCGGTGGCGATGCCGGTCCACGGCGGCGATTCGACGGTTGCGTGGCAACGCATGGCGGTGGCCGAGGTGCCGCAGGCGCAAAAATGAAAACTCAGGCCACTGTTGGCAGCAGCAATTTCTCGACCAGCGCCTGATACAGGTCGGGCAGCGCTTCCAGATCGGCGACGGCGACGTTCTCGTCCACCTGGTGGATGCTGGCATTCACCGGGCCCACCTCAATGCACTGGGTTCCCAGGGTCGCGATGAAGCGCGCATCCGACGTGCCACCGCCGGTGCTCTCCTCCGGCGGTTCACCGTTGATATCGGTCAACACCTCGCGCGCGGCCTGCCGCAGCGGACCCTCGGGGGTGAAGAATGGCTCGCCGCTGCGGTGCCAGTGGATTACATAGTCCAACCCGTGCGCGCGCAGTACCTGCTCGCATTCCTGCTCCAGCCTGGCGGCATCCCAGCTTGGGTTGTAGCGCAGGTTGAACACGACCTGCATCGCGCCCGGAATCACGTTGCTGGCGCCGGTGCCGGCACTGATATTGCTGATCTGCAGGCTGGTCGGCGGGAAGGTTTCGAAACCCTCATCCCAGCGTCGCGATGCCAGTTCCGCCAGCGCCGGCAGCGCCTGGTGGACCGGATTGCGCGCCTTGTCCGGGTAGGCGACATGGCCCTGGATACCGTGCACATCCAGCGTTGCGGTCAAGCTCCCGCGCCGGCCCACGCGCAGCAGATCGCCCAGCCTGGCGGTCGATGACGGCTCGCCGGTGATGCACCAGTCGATCCGCTGGCCGCGCTCGCGGAACAGCTCGGTGACCCGGCGCACGCCGTCGATCGCATCGCCCTCCTCGTCGGAGGTCAACAGCAGGGCCAGCCGGCCGGGATGGTCGGGATGCGCGGCGACGAAGCGCTCGGCGGCAATGACGAATGCAGCGACGCTGCCCTTCATGTCCGCCGCGCCGCGCCCGTACAGCACGCCGTCACGGATCTCCGGCACAAACGGATCGCTGGTCCAGTCCGCCACCGGTCCCGGCGGCACGACATCGGTATGACCCAGGAGCACGAGCGTTGGCCCGTCGCCCTCTCCATGCGTCGCCCAGAGGTTGTCGACCGCGCCGAAGCGCAGGTGTTCGCAGGCAAAACCGGCGCGTTGCAGGCGTCCGGCCAGCAGCATCTGGCAACCGGCATCGTCGGGGGTTACCGAGCGACGACCGATCAGCTCACACGTAAGCGCTAGGACCTCGCTGCTCATTGGCCGAAGCGCTGCTTGAAACTGTTGTCACTGAAGCGCTGGGAGACCTGGCCATCGTCGGTGACCACCACCGGGCGCCGGATCAGCTGCGGGTACTCCCTCAGCAGCAATTTCCACTCCGCGTCCGAGCCGGGGCTTTTGCGCGCGTCCGGCAGTTGACGCCAGGTCGTCGACGACTTGTTGATCATCGCCTCCCACCCGCCGAGTTTTTCCTGCCACTCCATCAGCGTCTCCGGCGTCTGCGGCTGCTCGCGGTAGTCGATGAATTCGTACGGAATCTCAAAGCGGTCCAGCCACTTGCGCGCCTTGCGGCAGGTATCGCAGTTGGCCAGTCCGTAAACGGTGGTGGTCATGCCTGTCTCCTCAGTCGGCCCGTCCACGCAGCAGCTCGTTGATGCTGGTCTTGGACCGCGTCCGTTCGTCCACCTGCTTGACGATCACGGCGCAGTACAGCGAGTGGGATCCATCGGCCGCCGGCAGCTGGCCGGAGACCACGACACTGTAGGGCGGCACGCTGCCATAGCTGACCTCGCCGGTGGCGCGGTTGTAGACGCGGGTGCTCTGGCCCAGGAACACGCCCATGCCGATCACGCTGTGGTGGCCGACCACGAAACCCTCGACCACCTCCGAGCGCGCGCCGATGAAGCAGTGGTCCTCGACGATGGTCGGCGTCGCCTGCAGCGGCTCCAGCACGCCGCCGATACCGGCGCCGCCGGACAGGTGGCAGTGCTTTCCGATCTGCGCGCAGGAACCCACTGTCGCCCAGGTATCCACCATCGTGCCTTCGCCGACGTACGCACCGATGTTGACGAAGCTGGGCATCAGCACCACGTCGCGGCCGATATGGGCGCCGCGGCGGACGATCGCGCCGGGCACGACGCGTGCGCCGACAGCGCGGAACGCGGCCTCGTCAAAATCGCCGAAACGCGCCGGAATCTTGTCCCAGAACGGTGCCGGACTGGCATCGATGACGGCCATTTCCTGGGTGCGGAAGTACAGCAGCACCGCCTTCTTCAGCCATGCGTTGACCTTCCAGCCATCGTTGCCGTCGGGCTCGGCCACGCGCAGTTCGCCCGACTCGATGCCGGCGATGGCGCGCTCGACCATCGGGGCGACGGTGCCCGCGACTTCGTCGGGGGCGAGCGTTTCGCGACGCTCAAAGGCGTCTTCGATCACGGCCCGAAGTTCGTCGGTGCTGGCGGGATTGCGGGCGGTGTTGCTGGGGGTCACAAGGGTTCTCCTTCAAGACAGGCGAGCAGCGCGGTGCTCAATGCCTGTTGGCGGTCCGCGTCCAATGGTTGGCTGTGGCCGTGGGCATCGGTAGCGGTGATCTGGAAGACGTCCTCGGCGCGCGCGCCGAAGGTGGCAATGCGTGCGTCGTGGACGCGCATGTGCTGCTGGCGCAGGATCTGCGCGACATCGGCGAGCAGTCCGGGGCGGTCGGTGCACACCAGGCTCAGCGTGGTACGCCCGTCGCCGACGTCGTCGAAGCCGATCTTCGGCGCGATTCGGAAGTGTCGCAGGTGCCGCGGCTGGGTGCGCCTGGCCGGGCGGATGTCATCCAGCGGCCCGTCCAGCGCGAGTGACAGGCGCTCGGCGACATCGGCAGCGACCGGTGGCCGACGCGAGTCGCCGGGGATGACTTCAAACGTGTCGAAAATGGTGCCGTTGGGGCCGTCCAGCACCCGCGCCTGCTGGATTTCCAGCCCGCAGCGATCGAGCACCGCAACGATCGCGGCGAACAGGCCGTCGCGGTCCAGCGAGTGCACGAACACCTCCAGTGCGCCGGTATCGGCGGCCACCGGACGCACCCGCACCTTGGTCCGTCCCGGTTCCAGCCGGTGCAGCGCGCCCGCCTGCCAGGCCAGTTGATACGGACGACCGCGCTGGAAGCCGGCCTCCGGCATGCGCGCGAAAAGCTCGGCAATCGTCGCCTCGTCCATGCCCTGGGCGGCCAGCAGGCCTTCCACCGCCTGGCGCGTCTCGGCGATGTGCTCGGTGACTGCCACCGGGTTTTCCAGCCCGCGCCGCAGCGCCAGCCGCGTCGCGGTGTAGAGGTCGGCCATCAGCCGGTTCTTCCACGCATTCCACAGCTTGGGCGAGGTGCCGGCGATGTCCGCGCAGGTCAGCAGGTAGAGATGGTCGAGCCGCTCACGATCACCGACCACGGTGGCGAAGCGGTGGATCACGTCCGGATCGGCAATGTCCTGCTTCTGCGCAGTGATCGACATCAGCAGGTGCTTGCGTACCAGCCATTCCACCAGCGCGGTGTCCGCCTCACCCAGACCAACGGTGCTGCAGAAGACGCGCGCATCGTCGGCGCCCAGCTCCGAATGGTTGCCGCCGCGGCCCTTGGCGATGTCGTGGAAGAGTCCCGCCAACAAGAGCAGCTCGGGCTTGCGCAGCCGGGGCCAGACTTCGTGGGCGAGCGCGAAGCGCTCGCTGGACTCGGGATTGGCGAAGGACGCGATGTTCTTCAGCACCGCCAGCGTGTGCTGATCGACGGTATAGACGTGGAAGAGGTCGAACTGCATCCGCCCGGAGACTTTCAGGAACGCGGGGATCCACCGTCCCAGGACGCCCAGGCGGGCCATGCGGGTCAGCGTGCGGACCGGCTGCTCGCCGCGCAGCAGGCGCAGGAATCGCTGGTGCAACTCCGGACCGGCGCTGGCGAAGTCGGGAAAGCTGGGCAGCGCTTCGGCCAGCACCCGCGCGGTGTGTGAGTGCAATCCGCTCAGCTCGCCGCGCGCCGCCCAGGTCGCGAACAGCGCGAAGACCTCGCCAGGATCGCGCGGCCAGTCCGGATCGCGCGCGGCCAGGTAACCACGGCGCAACTCGAAAAGCTCATCCAGCGGTTCCGGCTCGGCCTCGCCTTCGAGCTGTTCTTCAAACCGCTGCAGCAACCGCTCACCGATGCGCAGCACGAGCGAAGCATTGCGGTAGAAGCCCTGCATCATCTGCTCGACGGCCAGGGTTCCGCCGACGTCCTCAAAGCCCAGCCGGGTGGCGAGCAGCTTCTGATAATCGAAGCGCAGGCGCTCCTCGCGCTTGCCGGCAACCAGGTGCAGGCCGTAGCGCAGCCGGGCCAGCGCGCGCCGCTCTCGCTCCAGCGTCGCGACCTCGTCGGCGCCCATCTGGCCGAACGCCACCAGCGACTCCATGTCCCCGGTGCCGATGATGCGCAGCGCCATCCAGTTGAGGGTCTGCACGTCGCGCAAACCGCCGGGGCCTTCCTTCAGGTTGGGCTCGAGGTTGTCGGCGGTATCGTCAAAGCGCGCGTGGCGCTCGCGCAGTTCCAGCCGCTTGGCCTCGAAGAACTGCTGCGGCGGCCAGACCAGCCGCGGCGATACCGCCGCCTGCAACTCGCGCCGCTCGTGCTCGTTGGCCATCAGCGGCCGCGCTTCCAGCAAGGCGGTCAGGACGGTGATGTCCTCGATGGAGGCCTGGGTGCATTGCTCCAGCGAGCGCACCGCGTGGCCGACCGGCAGGCCGCAGTCCCACAACAGCGCGAACAGGCGCGCCAGGTCCTCGGCGTGGGCCTGCGACTCGTCAGCTTCAGCCAGCACCAGCAGGTCGATGTCGGACTGTGGATACAGCTCGCCGCGACCGTAGCCACCAACCGCGAACAACGCCAGCTCCACGCCCGGCGGGATGCAGCGCTGCCAGGCGGCCTGGACCACCGCGTCGACCTCCGCGGCACGCTCCGCCAGCAGGCGGTCGATCTCGGCATCGGCGTCAAAACGGCTGGCGAATCCGGCATCGGCGCGCGCCAGATGCCCGCGCGCCTGCGCCGCCCAGTCGGCATCCTGGCGGGCGTCGGCGCGGTCCGGATCCTCCGTCACCCCCGGGAGCGAGACGTTGCGCCCGGGGCCAGCAGGTTTCATAGGTCGTTGTCGTCACCCGGCAAGCGGGTGAGGATCTCGACCCCGTCGTCGGTGACCACCACGGTGTGTTCCCACTGGGCCGACAGCGAACGGTCCTTGGTCACCACCGTCCAGCCATCGGGCAGCACGCGGGTGTGGCGCTTGCCGGCATTGATCATCGGCTCGATGGTGAACGTCATCCCCGGCTTCAGGACCAGGCCCTCGCCGGCATTGCCGTAGTGCAGCACCTGCGGTTCGTCGTGGTAGACCTTGCCGATGCCGTGGCCGCAGTACTCGCGCACCACGCTGAAACGCTCGCCCTCGGCGTACTGCTGGATCGCGTGGCCCACGTCCCCCAGCGTCGCCCCGGGCCGAACCGCTCGGATGCCGCGGAACATGGCCTCACGGGTAACCTCAACCAGCCGCTTGGCCAACACCGACGGCGTGCCGGCGTAGTACATGCGGCTGGTGTCGCCATGCCAGCCATCCTTGATCACGGTGACGTCGATATTGACGATGTCGCCGTCCTTGAGGACCTTCGATTCGGTCGGGATGCCGTGGCAGATGACGTTGTTGACCGAGGTGCACACGGTCTTGGGGAAGCCCTTGTAGCCAACGTTGGCCGGGATCGCGCCCTGGACGTTGATGATGTGGTCGTGGCAGATGCGGTCGAGTTCCTCGGTGGTCACGCCGGGCTTCACATGCGGGGCGACGACCTGGAGCACTTCGGCGGCCAGACGGCCGGCGATGCGCATCTTCTCGATTTCTGCGGGGGTTTTGAGGTTGACAGTCATCCGTCCATTATCGCTCATTTGGACAATCGCCTGATTGCTGGCCGTCTCGCCAGGACGACGGCGGCGACGCCCACCACGCACGCACGCGCCGGAACACAGGGTCACGGGGCAATTGCGTGACGCGATCTGCGTCATAAATGTGACGTGGTTGGTCATTTGCCGCCCCGCGCCAAGGGATTGTCACCGTGAAAACGTCAAAGAGCCGGCGCCACGACTGCCCTGACCCGTTGGCACGCCTCATGCATTCCCCTCCCCGCATCCCACCCATCAAGCGCATGTGCGCGGAGTTTTTTCATGAATATCTTCAAGACCCCTTTGTTCATCGCCGTTGCTGCCACCGCGATCCTCGCCGCAGGCACAGCGGACGCCGCTACGAAGTCCAGCACCTTCAAGGTCAAGATGACCGTTGACGGTTCCTGCGAGATCATCAGCACCAAGGATGTCAACTTTGCCAACCGCTTTGCCAACGCCGGTCCCGTGAGCGCGCAGGGCGAGGTCGCGGTGCAGTGCACCAACGGCCAGGCATTCAACGTGCAACTTGATGGGGGCAATGCGGGCAGCATCGCCGCACGCAAGATGGTCGGCGCTAACCCGGCCAATACCGTCAGCTACCAGCTCTACAGCGATTCCAGCGCCAGCAAGGTCTGGGGCAACACCTTGGGCACGGATACCGTTGACCGCACCGGCACCGGCTTTGGCAGCGCCTCCACCTTCAACCAGGTGCTCACGGTCTATGGCGTGGCAACCCTGGTAGGCAACGAGAAGGCGGACACGTACAGCGATACCGTCACCGCCACGATCAACTTCTGATCAACCGACAGGAACGGGCAAGGCCGGCACGCACCGGTCCTGCCCCGTCTCGCGGCCAGCACGCGCGTCTGCCCCGGTAACGAACATGACCCTCCCCACCCCTCCCTGCCGGCTCGTCGTCGCGTGCGTGGCGGTGCTTGCAGGCATCGCTGCGTTTCAGGTGCACGCCGGACAGGTGACGACCACCTTCCGCGTAATGCTGGAGGTGGCGACGGTATGTACGGTGGAAAAGGGCGCCGATGTCGACTTCGGCCGGGTCGTGCACTCGAGCGAAAACCAGGCCCTTGAAACCAATGGCAGCCTGGTCGTGCGCTGCAACGCAACCACGCCGTACTCCATTTCGCTGGACCGCGGCTTGCATGGTCCCGACACCGGGACCCGGCACATGCGGGGACCGGAGGATGAGTCTGTGCCGTACCGCATATACAGTGGCGCGGCTGGAAATTGCAGTGCCGCCGCCAATGTGCAGTGGGGCGACGGCAGCGCCGGGACCTGCATCCTGTCGTCGACCAACACCGGCGTGTCACAGGTGATTCCCGTTGTCGGTCGCGCCGCCTTGAACAATCCGCGGAGCGGACTCTACAGCGACACCGTCACCGCCACGCTAACGTATTGAGGAAGTTCTGAATGAAGTGGAGTCACGCAGCGGCCTGGCGCATTGCCGGTCTTTCGCTGATGCTCGCCTGCGCCGGGCTGACGCACGCGGCAAGTCTGCAGGTCGCGCCAACGCTGGTGGCCTTCGAGCCGGGCAGCAAGGGTCAGGCCCTGTGGCTCAGCAACACCGGTGAGGACGCACCCGTGCGGACCCAGGTACGTGTGTACCGCTGGACCCAGCACAACGGAGAGGAAATTCTCGAACCCACGACCGACCTCGTCGTGAGTCCGCCGCTGGCCGAGCTCAACCCTGACGCGCGCCAGTTGGTCCGCATCATCCGAACCAGTCCGATGCCGACGGACGTGGAGACCAGCTATCGCCTCGTGGTCGACGAAGTCCCCCCAGCCGATTCGCCGGCGCACAACGGACTGCGACTTTTGATGCGCTATTCAGTGCCCGTATTCGTGCTGCCCGACACCAAGGTGCCGCCGACCTATCAGTTGAGCACGACTCTGGAACAACGCGACGGGCAGACCAACCTGGTGGTGCGCAATGACGGAGGCCAGCACGCACAGCTGGCGGATCTGGCGCTCCTGGCGCCCGACGGCACCCGCCAAGTACTGTTGCCCGGCCTGGTGGGATACATCCTGCCGCATCAAACGATGCGGTGGCCCCTGCCCGCGTCTTCCGGGAGCCTCACAGCCCGCGGGCGCCTGCAGGCACGCATCAACGCCGAAGCCGATGAGCACGTTCTCATCGACGATCTTGCGCAGCGCTGAGCTCATCATGCTGCTGGGGCTGGGTATGCCGGCGATCGCTGCGGCGGCGACCGTCCCGGCCGGCGAGGCGACACCTCTCTATCTCGAGGTGACCCTGAATCATCAGGAGACCGGACAGGTGCTGCCTTTCGTGCTTCGCGATGGCCGCCTGTTCGCCCCGCGCTCCACCTTGCAGGAGCTGCACTTTGTTGATGTTGAGGCCGGTCCGCCAGAGCGCGCATTGGAAGATATCCCGGGCGTGGTGGTTCGCTATCAGGCTTCGACCCAGCAACTCGAGCTCGAGGTTCCATTGGCACAACTGCGTCTGGACACCACCGTAGTGAATGCGAACGAGCGCGGCCGCCTCCACGCAAGCAGTGCACCGGGGGTCCTGCTCAATTACGACCTCTACGCCAACCATGGCGACGCATCCAGCAACGCGACCGCCTACGCGGAGTTGCGCGCATTCGGTCTTGGCGCCGGCGTGTTCAGCAACAGCGCGGTTACGCGTGCCTACCGGACCGGCAGCGGAGGCGATGACGGGTGGCGCGGCGATACGGTGCGTCTGGACAGCCGCGCACGATGGTCGTTCCCAGATTCGATGCTGAGCGTGACCGCCGGCGACACCGAGACCGGGGGAATCCTGCCGTGGACGCGCAATGTGCGGGTCGGAGGGGTGCGTCTGGGTCGGAACTTCGCGCTCCAGCCGTACCGCGTGGTCACGCCACTGCCGACGTTCCTGGGTGAGGTAACCGTTCCCAGCGACGTGGATCTCTACATAAACGGAATGAAGCAGTACAGCGGCGAGTTGCCGGTTGGGCCGTTCCAGCTGTCCTCCCTCCCCAACATCAACGGCATCGGAAACGCGCAGATGGTTATCACCGATGCGTTCGGCGCCGTCCGCAGCGTCGAGCTGCCCTTCTATGTCACCCAGGCATTGTTGGCCAGCGGAATGTCCGACTGGTCGGTCACGGCGGGACTGGTTCGCGAGGACTATGGTCTGCAATCCTTCTCCTACGGTAATACGCGGGTTGCGGCCGCGGATTTACGTTACGGCGTCAATGATGCGCTGACCCTGGAAGGCCATGCCGAAGGCGGCGACGGGCTGGCGAATGTCGGCGGCGGCGCCGTCTGGGGGCTTGGACGCGCAGGCGTTGTCAGCGCCTCACACGCGCGCAGCGAATGGCATTCTCAGACCGGATCGCAAAACGCGCTGGCGTATAGCTGGAACAGCACTAGCTTCAACGTGGCGCTCAGCAGTCAACGCAGCCGTGGTGAGTATCGCGACATTGCCTCTGCTTACGGCCAGGGTCCCGCCACCGCCAATGACCGGATCCTGCTCGGCTGGAGCTCTCCTCGACTGGGCAGTTTCAGCACCGGCTACCTGCGAGTGCAATACCGCGGCAACCCGGCTCAACGCTATGCGAGCGTTTACTGGAACCGCCGGATGGGCACCTGTTGCTCGTTGAATCTCGGCATCAACCACAATCTTGATCAATCCTCTGACCGAACCGCATACCTCGGTGTGTCCATCAATCTTGGCGACCGCCGCAACTTCAACGGCTCGGTACAGCGTGCGCGGGGCACGAGCAATGTGGGGGTGGAAGTCAACCAGAACCGACCCGGTGACATCGGCACCGACTGGCGCGCCCGTGTCGGCCACGACAACGGCGGTACCACTGGTCTTGCCGAGGCAGGCTGGCAGGGTGCAAACCTTCGTCTGAATGGTGGTATCGCGCGGATGTACGACAGCTCGTATGGCTACGCGGGCGCCAGCGGAAGTCTGGTGGCAATGGGGGGCGGACTGTTTGCCGCGCGCTCCATCCCGGATGCGTTTGCGGTGGTATCCACTGACGGTATTGCCGAGGTGCCGGTAAAACTGGAAAACCGGTCCATCGGAACCACCAATCGAAAAGGACTGTTGCTTGTGACATCGCTGAACGCCTGGCAGGAAAACCGCATGGCCATCGACCCGATGACACTGCCGGCGAACACGCGGCTGGGAGAAGTCGAGATGATTGCCGTTCCCACAGACCGGGCCGGTACTTTGGTTCGATTCCCTGTCACGCCGGTGCGGTCGGCAGTCGTGGTCCTGCACGATGCCAATGGCGCCCCGATTGCATCCGGCACAGGCGTGCAGGTTGTGGGCCAAGCCTCCTCCACCTTCGTGGGATACGACGGCGAGGTCTATGTGGAGCTTGAGGGCATGGGTGCCGAGTTGAAGGTCCACACCGAAGGGGGAACCTGCTCCGTGCGCTTCGATTACCCGAACCTCGACGTTGCCATGCCACGCATTGGTCCGCTTGCATGCGACGTCGCCGCTCGGCGCAAGCAGCGCGATGGTCAACCTGGGGAGCGCCTGCCATGAGCTTTTCGCGTCTATCGCTTCTGGTGATGTGTGGCATCTGCGGTGCGCTTGCCTCGAACCTGGCCGCCGCCGATACCGTCTGCACCGCCACTGTGTCCGAGGCCAATTTCGGCGACACGACCCCGGACGAAACGAATCGCGCCAGCGCGACGATCGACTACCACTGCCGTACCGATCCCGGGCTCTCGTTTTCCGGCGGCGCGTCGGTGCGGCTCTGTCTTTCGCTGGGATCGGGCTCGGTCGCCGGCAGCACAGTCGCTGACCGGCGCATGGTGAATAGCCAGAACGATGTCCTCAGCTACAACCTGTACAAGGATGCAGCGGGGACCCAGGTCTGGGGAGACACGCCATCGGGCTCCTCCTCCTACGTGGAGGAAGCGATCACCTATCCAATAAGCTTCTTTAGCGGTGGACGACACGACGAGAGCCGCACTTTCTACGGACGCATTCCGGTTTCGCCGGCCCTTGCACGGGGCGATTACGCAAGCACCGTTCAGGGACAATTGATCTATCACTATCGCGACCGCGCGTTTGGTCAGTCCACACCTACCTCGTGCACATCCGGCGGGGTGCCTGGAACGCCATCGCCGGTGACCTTTACCGTTCGGACACGGGTCCAGGATCGCTGCGTGCTCAGGGGCGCCACCGATATGGATTTCGGCCTTGTGACGAGTACCAGCACGGGCAATCTGCGCCAGACCTCGCGCATCACAATGGAATGTACCCGCCGCACGCCTTGGCAGATCGCTCTGGACAAAGGAGAAAACGCCGCCGGAAATAACCGTCGCCTTCGCAACGGAAGCGCCTATATCACGTATGAGTTGAACCGCAACGCGGCCGGTTCAAGATGGGGCGACACGCTGGGCGTGGATACGCTGCAGGGAACCGGCACCGGCGCCCAGTACGTTGCCACCGTGCATGGCGCCATCAACGACCAACCGCTCACCGCCGCCGGGAAGTACAGCGACACCATCAAGGTGACCGTGACGTACTGAGTTCGCAGGCAAACCCGTGACGCAAGTCGCGGTTCACGCGTTCCAACCTCACTGCACGGCTGTTGCGGAGCGGCTGCACTCAAGTTTTCCGGCCCAGGGCCGTAGCAATGACTGACACAACCCGTTTTCACACGGGAATTGGAGCGGTCAATGCCTTCCTTCCGGTCAATTGCTGCCGTTGCGGTAACGCTTTCCATCGCTTCGATCACCCCCGGCGCCGCCAGCAGCGCGTCGCTGCAGATTGGCTTGAGGATCATCGAGCCGTGCACCCCCCATGTGCTCGCCGTTGAACCCGGCGGGGGAACGCTGGCTGCACCCTGCATGCAGGAGCAAACCTACCGTTTGAGCGTCGCCGACCCCGACCATATGCAGGACAATCTTCGGCCGCGAGCCGTGATCGCGCCTGCATCGAGCGCCCAGCAGGCGACAACTTCGCCCTACCGCGTCGTCACCTATACGTTCTAGCGCCTGCGCGGGGATCGACCGTGCCTGGCTCAATTGCCACGCCTTCGGGCAGCGCCTATACTTGGCAGGTTGACCGCAGTGCTCACGCGGTTGCACGTCCACGCCGGACGACACCGGCGAATACACACCCGCTGCCAAAGCCCGTGCCGGGGTGCTTCAAGGCCACAAGCCGCGAAGTTCGGTCACGGAAGCAGCGGGGAAGAACAACCCCGGAATCCGCGCATCGGCCCCGAGCCGGTGCAGCCGCCCCAACCTTATTGGCGGCTGGATTCCCCTATCGGAGTTTCATCCCATGCCACAGATCACCATGCGCCAGATGCTGGAAGCCGGCGTCCACTTCGGCCACCAGACCCGCTACTGGAACCCCAAGATGGGTCCCTACATCTTCGGTGCGCGCGGCAAGATACACATCATCAACCTGGAGAAGACCGTCCCGTTGTTCAACGACGCGATGAACTTCATCTCCAGCATTGCGCAGAAGCGCGGCATCGTCCTGTTCCTGGGCACCAAGCGCAGCGCCCGCGAGTCGATCAAGGAAGAAGCCGAGCGTTGCGGCATGCCTTACATGAACCAGCGTTGGCTGGGCGGCACCCTGACCAACTTCGCCACCGTGAAGAAGTCGGTCGGTCGCCTCAAGGAGCTGGAGTCCTTCGAGACCGACGGCACGTTCGAGAAGCTGGTCAAGCACGAAGTGCTGAACCTGCAGCGCGAGCGCGACAAGAAGCTGGCCTCGCTGGGCGGCATCAAGGAAATGAACCGCCTGCCCGACGCGATCTTCGTGATCGACATCGGCCATGAGGACATCGCGATCAAGGAAGCCAAGAAGCTCGGCATTCCGGTCATCGCCGTGGTCGACACCAACTACGATCCGACCCTGGTCGATTACGCGATCCCGGGCAACGACGACGCGATCCGCGCCGTGCAGCTGTACGCCCGTGCCGCCGCCGACGCCGTGCTGGAAGGCAAGGCCGCCGCGCCGTCCGCCGCCAGCGTCCGCGAGGAAGACTTCGCCGACGCCGAGGGCGACGCCAGTAAGGCGCCGCGCCGCGCGCCGGCCAAGAAGGCCGCCAAGACTGAAGAGCCCGTCGTGGCCGACCAGTCCAACCCGGTGGTCGCCCCGGTCAAGGGCACGGCCGATGAGACCGTCACCGACGCCGATGACGTCACCGCCGAGCAGGTCAAGAAGGCCGCCGAGGCAGCAGCCAAGGCCGAGTAAGCCACTAGTCGCGCCGCTGCCCTGCGTGGCGGCGCGTCCTTTTCATGCACGAACGGCGCGGACGCACTGCCGCCTTACCGGTTGCAGCGCCACCCGCAGTATCGCTCGCGCACCCCCGAACATCCGAGGTATTCCCCATGGCAGAAATCACCGCATCCCAGGTCAAGGAGCTGCGCGAGCGCACTGGCGCCGGCATGATGGAGTGCAAGAAAGCACTCGTGGCCAACGACGGCGACGTGCAGACGGCAGCCGAGTGGCTGCGCAAGCAGGGCCTGGCCAAGGCTGACAAGAAGGCCGACCGCGTTGCCGCCGAAGGCCGCGTTGTTGCCGCCCAGGCGGACGGCAAGGCCGTGCTGGTCGAGATCAACTCCGAGACCGACTTTGTCGCCAAAGACGACAACTTCCTCAACTTCACCGACGCCGTCGCCCAGGCCGCGCTGCACGCTGCCGACATCGACGCGCTGAAGAGCACCAAATTGGCCTCCGGCGATACCGTCGAAGAGGCCCGTGCCGCGATCGTCGCCAAGGTCGGCGAGAACCTGCAGGTTCGCCGCATGGCCCGCATCGACAGCGCCAACACCGTCGCCGCGTACGTCCACGGTGGCCGGATCGGCGTCCTGGTCGAGATCAAGGGCGGGGACGCCGACCTCGCCCGCGGCCTGGCGATGCACGTTGCCGCCATGAACCCCCCGCACATCTCGCCGGCGCATGTGCCTGCCGAGTTCATCGCCAAGGAGAAGGAGATCGCCCTGGCCCAGGTCAAGGACACCGGCAAGCCGGCCGAGATCCTGGAGAAGATGATCGCCGGCAAGCTGGCCAAGACCGTCAACGAGCTGTGCCTGACGGGCCAGCCGTACGTGCTGGACACCAACCAGAGCGTCGAGCAGGTGCTCAAGGCCGCTGGCGCTGAAGTCGTCAGCTTTGCCCGCCTCGCGGTCGGTGAAGGCATCGAGAAGCAGGCCGATGATTTCGCGTCCGAAGTGATGAAGCAGGCCGGTCTGGCCTAACAACGCCTGGCCTGCTCTAAATACAAAAAAGCCGCGGAGCGATCCGCGGCTTTTTTGTTGCATCGCAAACGGTAACGCCGGAGGAAATGAACTCCGAAAGGAAGACCGCCGCCCTACAGTGGGCGACGGTCTTCCCAGTTCCGGTTTCTACCTAGAAGTCATACCGGGCAGTGAAGCGGATCTGCCGCGGCGAGGTGAAGTTGATCTCCTGGCCGTAGAACTCATCGCGGGTGTTGCGATCCCTTGCGTACCGCGAGTAGTACGAGGTTGGAACCTGCTGGTTGAAGACATTCATCACGTCCGCCTGCAGGGTGAGGTTGTCATTCGCCCACGCCGGCTTGTAGGCCACATTCAAGTTGAACGTGTAGGTCCACGGCGTGTTGCCGTGCGATCCGCGTGGGGAGTAGGCGTAATCCGCCGACGGCGGGGTATAACCAGGCGTGCCGGGGGCCGTACCGCTGCCAGGGAGACCGCAGTAGTAATAGTACGAACCGTTGTAGAGGCCCGGATCAGCGGACGGGTAATAGCTGGTGCAGTTACGCGGACGCCCGGAACTCACGATGCCGGTAACGCCCATGCGCCATTCCGGCGTGAACTGGTAATAGCCAAAGCCCTTCAGCTGGTGCGCACGGTGGTTTGGCAGATAGCCGTTGGCACCGACCATGAGCTGCGGCAGATCCCAGTCCTGCGTCTGCCCCACATCCTCCTGCCCACCCGCACCGGTGTCGAGGTCGGAAGCAAGCTGACCTTCGGTGTTGCCCCAGTTCTTGGAGAACGTGTACTCCAACTTGCCGTACCAGTTGTTGCTGAAACGGTGCTCGCCGTAGAAGTCAATGGCGTAGTACTTGCGCTTCAGGTCCGGGAAGCCGAGCTCTTCCTTGGAATAGTAGACATCCTTGAAGGAACCATCCGCCTGCTCTTCCTGGAAGGTGTTGCCGACGCCAGGGTTGAACAGGAAGCACGAACCGCCCAGCGCGGGTGCGCACGTGTCATCAATTGCACTGCGCAATTCGCGATAGGTACCCTTTACACCCCAATTGTAGGTCGAGTTCAACTCCTGCTGCATGCCCAGGATGTATTCGTCCTGGTAATGGGACTTCATGTTCTTGGCCGCAACGGTACGCGGATCCGGCGACTCACCGCACTCAAGGTTCGAGGAGATGGCCGTGCTGCTTCCCGGGCAGGTATAACCCAGGCTGGCATCGACCGGCACGTTCACCAGGCCGGTTGGTGCGCCGGTACGCGGATCGGTGCCCGTGTAGGTGAAGTATTCCTGGGTGTACAGCGAGCCGGCCGCACCGCGAACCGATACGTTGTTGGGCAGCGCCAGATGGTAGCGGCCCGCATTGGCGAAGAGCTTCAGTGACGAGTCGCCATTGACGTCCCAGCTTGCGCCGAAACGAGGGGCGAGCTGATGGCGCTGGCTCACATACGCGATGCCGTCACCGTTGTAGTTGGTGAACTGCTCGTTGCGCAGCCCCAGCGAGAGCAGCACGTTATCACTCACCTGCCAGCGGTCTTCGATGTACTGCGCCGTCTGCTCGACCTCCACGTCGGCCAGCTGGGTGTAGTACTGCTTGCGAGCGAAGTAGCCCTTGTTGGAGCCCGGAACGCCCAGGCCCGAGCCACCGGCTGAAGCCGGGCTCCCAACGCCATGCGAGGGATCGATCGGCGCGTTCTTGTTGGCCGTCTGTTGGAATACCCAGACGTAGCCACCGGCGTACTCGCTGCCGAGAACCGAGTGGGCGGTACTGTCGTCGTAGCCGACCCGCAGCGAATGCGCCCCGATCCGATATTCAAGATCGAAACGACCGCCCTTGGTCTCGTCAAATGCCCCGGCCAGCTTGTTGTTTGCCGCAAACTGGCAAGTGCGGTTATAGACGATGCCGGGCATCTGGTTGGTCGCTGAGGTGTTTCCAGACAGACGTGGGCAGGACGCGTCGTAGCCCCACGGATTATCCGAATGCTCGATCTTCTGCGTGCCGTACATCAGGCTGAGCGTCAACGCATCCGTCAGATAGCCGGTGTACTTGCCGATGTAGAGATCACTTTCATCGGATCGATTGGAACCGCCTGCCTGGATGTCGTTGTGCCTGAAGTCGTCATAGCTGAAGCCGGTCAGCTTGCTGTGGTAATCCTCCTGGTCGTGGACGGCGGTAAACTCGAGGATATGGTCGTCGTTGATGTTCCAGTCGACCTTGCCCATCCAGCGCGGCATCCGATATTTGTAGTCGGAGTAACCGCTGGCGGAATTGGGATTGGTAATGGCGGAACCTACGCCGTTGCCCTGCTGCTTGTTCACTTCACCCGAGGCATAGAAGAAAAGCCGGTCCTGGACGATCGGGCCGCCCACATAAGCACCCAGCGTCGACGTCCATGACTCGTTCTGGTCACGGTAGGCATACAACTTGCCGTCGGTGGCGGGGAATACGCCAGTATTGGGATACAGTTGGTCGCGCGGCGAGGCGCGCAGCGACTTCGGCGCCCAGGTCATGATGCCGCCGGCGCGCCACTCATTGGTGCCGCGCTTGGTGGTCAGGTTGATCACGCCCCCGGTGGAGCGGCCAAATTCCGCCCCGTAGCCGCCGGTCAGCACCTGCATCTGGTCAATGCCATCAAATGGCAGAGTGGTGAATCCGATGCTGGTCAGCGGATTGGTGACCGCATAACCGTTGATGTAATAGGCGTTCTCGGAGGATGCGCTTCCGCCAAAGCTGGGCGCCCCGTAGCTCGTGTTGTTGACGACGCTTGGTGCCAGCAACGCCACGCCAGCGACGCTGCGCGGGACCGGCAGTTTTTCAAGCTCTTCGGCGAAGAACACCGTGCGGGTATCCACGGATGAAACGTCAACCGCCGCAATATTGGTGGCCGTGACGGTCACTCCCTGCAGCGTGGTTGCGCCCGCCGAGGCGCCCGAGGAGAAGGAGACTTCCGTACCGCCGGCGATGCTGACCACGACATTTTCGCGTGACGACACGGTTGCGCCGTTGTCGACCAGCTTGACTTCGTAGCGGCCCGTCGGCAGCGAAGCGGCGCGGTAGCGGCCGCTGCTGTCCACCGGAATGGTGCGCTCAAAACCCGTGTCGACATTGCGGACGACGACGGTAGCGCCTGGAGCCGCCGGGGCGACGCCGAAGATCGCGCCGGTCACGTTGGACTGGGCGTGGACACCTGAAACGAAGCACAGGCCGAGTGCGACCGTTAACGCGCTGCGGCGCAAGGTGCGTTGTATGGATGGTTTAAACAAATTGGCTACTCCCTCAGACATTGGCAACGGATGGCCCGTGCGGGCAGCCCGACTATGGATGGCTAAACAAACCCTTAACAAGGCATTAATCGCGCGGCTTGGGCTGAAGTGTGACGCACGTCACATATTTTTATCGTTTTCCGATTGATCCCGTGGAACCCGCGGATGCAACCCTGCGCGTCGTTGCCGCAACGGGCTGCCACCGCCCTCATCCCGTACAATTGCCCGCGCTTGCCCATCCGTACGAGGTCACCCATGTCCCAGCTCTCCTATCGCCGCATCCTGTTGAAGCTGTCCGGCGAGGCGTTGATGGGCAACGAGGACTACGGGATCGATCCGCTGGTGATCCATCGACTGGCGCGCGAGGTCATGGAAGCCCAGGCGGCCGGGGCCGAGGTCGCGCTCGTGATCGGTGGTGGCAACATCTTCCGGGGTGCCGGCCTGGCCGCGGGTGGCATGGACCGGGTAACCGGCGACCAGATGGGCATGCTGGCCACCGTGATCAACGCGCTCGCCATGCAGGACGCGCTGGAGAAGCTCGGCGCCAAGGCGCGCGTGATGAGCGCGATCAAGATCAACGACGTGTGCGAGGACTACATCCGCCGCCGCGCAATCCGCCATCTGGAGAAGGGCCGGCTGGTCATTTTCGCCGCCGGCGTCGGCGCGCCGTTCTTCACCACCGACTCCGGCGCGGCCCTGCGCGCGATCGAGATCGGCGCGGACCTTTTGCTCAAGGCGACCAAGGTCGACGGTGTGTACGACAAGGACCCCAACAAGCACGCCGATGCGGTCCGCTACGAGCGGCTGACCTACGACGACGTGATCCGTCGCAATCTCCAGGTGATGGACACCGCCGCGTTCGCGCTCGCCCGCGACAGCGACCTGCCGCTGCGCATCTTCGACATGAGCCAGCCCGGTGAGCTCTTGAAGATACTGCGCGGAGAGGACATCGGCACGCTGGTCCAGGGCCGGAGCGAATAGTCGCACCTGCCATGGCGTGGCACGATTGAGCCATGCACAGCGCACCCCACCAGCACGCCCCGCCACACGCCACCCGCGCCTTCGCGGTGGTCACGCTGGCCAACCTGGCCTACACCATCATCGAGGCCGGCTACGGCTTCCACACCAACTCGCTGGCGCTGCTGTCGGACGCGCTGCACAACCTGGGCGACGTGTTCGGCCTGGGGCTGGCCTGGGGCGCGGCCGTGCTGGCGCGGCGACCGCCGACCGAGCGCCATACCTTCGGCTGGCGACGCGCCACCCTGCTCTCGCCGCTGGCGAACGCGGTCCTTCTGGTCGGATTCTCCGGCGCACTGGCGTGGGAGGCGATCCGCCGCTTCGGCGCGCCCCCGTCGATCCCCGGCCTGTCGATCATGGCGGTCGCGGCGGTCGGCATCCTGGTGAACCTGGGCGGCGCGTGGATGATGCGCGACGGTCACGAGCACGACCTCAACCGGCGCGGCGCGTTCCTGCATCTGCTCGCCGATGCCGCCATTTCGGTGGCCGCGGTGGCCGCCGGCGCAGGCATCTGGTGGCTGGGTTGGAACTGGCTGGATCCGGTGATCTCGCTGCTGGTCAGCGTGGTGGTCGCCCTGACCGCCTTCGGGCTGCTGCGTGAGAGCTTCAACGCCGCGATGGATGCGGTGCCGCGCACGGTCGACCAGGCGGCGGTGGCGGCGTTCATCACCAGCCAGCCCGGCGTCACCGACGTCCACCACCTGCACATCTGGTCGCTGGGCACCGGCGAGATCGCGATGACCGCGCACGTGGTCCGCCCCATCGATGCGCAGGACCACGACGAGTTCCTCGACCGCCTGCACGGCAAGCTGGACGAGCGCTTCGGCATCAACCACCCCACCCTGCAGATCGAACACGGCATTTCCTGCCAGCACGACGAGCACGACCGCGCCCCGCACTCGCATTGACGGCAACGCTGTCGGCGGCGCGGCCTGCGCGGCGCGCGGCGGCCCGATCGCAGGAGGGCCGGCCGCCGCCGGGGTTCGCTATACTTCGCCGATTACCGCAAAGACCGGAACCGGCGATGTTGAATGAGATCACGAAAGACGCCCAGGCGCGCATGCACAAAAGTATCGAGTCGCTGCGCCAGGCGATGACCAAGGTGCGCACCGGCCGTGCCTCCACGTCCCTGGTCGACCACCTGAAGGTGAACTATTACGGCTCCGAGATGCCGCTGTCGCAGGTGGCGAGCATCGCCGTCAATGACGCGCGCTCACTGACCATCACGCCGTGGGAGAAGCCGATGGTGGCCGCCGTCGAGAAGGCGATCATCAATTCCGACCTGGGCCTGACCCCCAACACCGCCGGCACGGTGATCCGGATCAACCTGCCGGCCCTGACCGAGGAGCGCCGCCGCGACCTGGCCAAGATGGTCAACGGCGAGGGCGAGGACGCCAAGGTGGCGATCCGCAACATCCGCCGCGACGCCAACCAGCAGGTCAAGGAGCTGCTGAAGGAAAAGGAGGCCAGCGAGGACGACGCGCGCCGGGTCGAGGACGAGATCCAGAAGATCACCGACGCCGCGATCAAGGACGTCGACGAGGTGGTGAAGGCCAAGGAACAGGAGCTGATGTCGGTTTGACGGCCCGGCCCTCCGCCACCATGGCCTCCTGCGCAACATCCAGCCCTGCCATCCCGCGCCACCTGGCCATCATCATGGATGGCAACGGGCGCTGGGCGGAGCGCCGCCACCGGCCACGCATCGTCGGCCACCGGGCCGGCGCCCGCGCGGTCAACCTGTGCATCGATTTCTGCATCCTCAAGGGTATCCAGGCGCTGACGCTGTTCGCGTTTTCCAGCGAGAACTGGGGGCGTCCGGAGGGCGAGGTCGGCGCGCTGATGAAGCTTTTCATGAACGCCCTGGAGCGCGAGGTCGACGAACTCGACCGCCGCGACGTGCGCATCCGCTTCATCGGTGAGCGCGAGCGCTTCAGTCCTGCGATCGTCGCGCGGATGCAGGCGGCCGAGCTGCAGACCGCTGCCAACGACGGCCTGCAGCTGTCGATCGCGGCCAGCTACGGCGGGCGCTGGGACATCACCCAGGCCGCCCGCGCGCTGGCCGCCGACGTCGCCGCCGGCCGCCTGCGAGTCGAGGACATTGACGAGGACGCACTGACCCGGCGCCTGACCCTGGCCGATCTGCCGCCACCGGATCTGTTCATCCGTACCGGCGGGGAGATGCGGATCAGCAACTTCCTTCTCTGGCACCTGGCCTACACCGAACTGTGGTTCACCGAGGCGCTGTGGCCGGAGCTGGACGCCGCGACACTGCAGGGTGCGCTTGACCACTATGCATCCCGGGAGCGTCGCTTCGGGCTTACCGGGGCGCAGCTCGCCCCCCTCCAAGAGAGCACCGAATGACCCGTATCCGCCTGATCGCCGCGCTGGTGATGGCGCCGGCCGCCATCGCCGCGATCCTGTTGCTCCCCACCGCCTGGCTGGTGACGCTGGCCGCGGTCGTGTTCCTGCTGGGCCTGTGGGAGTGGTTCGACCTGGCCGACATCGACGAGACGCTGGCCAAGACGGTCCTGCTGCTCGCCCACCTTGCCTTGATGGTGGCGCTGGTGTGGGCCTCGCGGTCCGGTTCGGGGTTCAGTTTTGCGCTGTTTGAACTGGCGACCCTGGTCGGGGTGATCTGGTGGCTGCTGGCGCTGGTCTGGCTGGGCCGGTACGGGTTTGCCAGTGACCACACCACCTATGCACGGGTGTTCAAGCTCGCCGCCGGCGCGCTGGCGATCATCCCGGCGTGGTGCGCGCTGGGCTGGCTGCACGCCAGTGACGCCAGTGCCAGCGTGGTGGCCTGGATCCCGAAAGGCCATTTCTGGCTGCTGACGGCACTGATGATGGTCTGGGCAGCGGACAGCGGCGCGTACTTCGTCGGGCGCCGCTTCGGCCGGCACAAATTGTCGCCGCGGATCAGTCCCAACAAGACCGTCGAAGGCCTGATCGGCGGGCTCGTCGCCGGCGTGGCCATGGCGCTGGCCGTCTCGCTGGTGGCCGGCGCCGATCGCAGCCAGTTGCCCGCGATCGCGCTGGTCGCGGCGGTGGCGACCTTGTTTTCAGTCGCCGGAGACCTGTTCGAGAGCCTGCTCAAGCGCCACGCCGGAGTGAAGGACTCGGGCACCCTGATTCCTGGCCACGGCGGCGTCCTCGACCGTCTCGACGGGGTGCTCGCTGCCCTGCCCGCGTTCGCCCTGGGCAAGGGCCTGATGGGATTCTGATGGACACGGTTGCCTCCTCCGCGGACTTCAACCGCCACGACGTCGCCGTATTGGGCGCAACCGGGTCCATCGGCGGTTCGGCGTTGGACGTCATCGCGCGCCACCCCCAACGCCTGCGGGCGACCGTGCTCGGCGCGGGACGCAACGTCGATGCGCTGATCGAGCTGTGCCGCGTGCACCGCCCGCTGCATGCGGTGATTGACGACGCGGACGGCTTTACCGCGCTGCGCGACGGGCTGGCGTCCGCCGGACTTCAGACTCGCGCACACGCCGGCGCCGAGGCGGTCAGCGCGCTGGCCGCCGGGGACGACTGCGACACCGTGGTCGCTGCGATCGTCGGCGCTGCCGGTCTGCCCTCGACATTGGCGGCGGCGCGCGCCGGCAAGCGCCTGCTGCTGGCGAACAAGGAATCCCTGGTCCTTGCCGGCGAGTTGCTGATGGCAGCCGCGCGCGATGGCGGCGCCACGATCGTGCCGATCGACAGCGAGCACAACGCGATTTTCCAGTGCCTGCCCGCGCCGGACCGGCTGGCCGCGGGTCAGGCCAGCGCCGGTCTCGCACGGATCATCCTCACCGCCTCCGGTGGCCCGTTCCGGGGTCGCTCCCGCGCGTCGCTGGCCGACGTGTCGGTCGAGGAAGCGGTCAAGCATCCCAAATGGTCGATGGGTCCGAAGATCTCGGTCGATTCGGCGACGTTGATGAACAAGGGGCTGGAGGTGATCGAGGCGCACCACCTGTTCGGCCTGCCCGGGAAACGGATCGATGTGCTCGTGCACCCGCAGAGCCTGGTCCACTCGATGGTCGAATTCATCGATGGCTCCACGCTCGCCCAGCTCGGGCTGCCGGACATGCGCACGGCGCTGGCGGTGGGCCTGGGTTGGCCCGACCGGGTCGAATCCGGGGTGTCGGGGCTGGACCTGCTGGCGCAGGGCGGTCGGCTGGACTTTGAAAAGCCCGACCTGGAGGCGTTCCCGTGCCTCCAGCTGGCCTATGACGCCCTCGCCGCCGGCGGCACCGCGCCTGCGGTACTCAACGCGGCCAACGAGGTTGCAGTGGCCGCGTTCCTGGAGCGTCGCATCGGCTTCCTCTCCATTGCGGCGCTGGTCGCGGACACGCTTGCCGCCCTGCCCGCCGGTCCGGCCGATTCGCTGGAAGCGCTTGAGGACGTCGATCAACACGCCCGGCGGCAGGCCATTCAGGGGCTGGCCGCCCACCGGATGCCAGCATGAGCGCCGTGATCCCGGTGTTGGTGTCGATCCATGGCTGAGCTGATCGGTTCCGTGTGGTGGTTGCTGGTCAGCCTCGGGCTGCTGGTGACCTTTCACGAATTTGGCCACTACTGGGTCGCCCGCCGCTGCGGAGTCAAGGTGCTGCGTTTCTCGGTGGGCTTTGGCAAACCGCTGTTCAAGCGCCGCGGCAAGGACGGCACCGAGTACGTGGTCGCAGCCATCCCGCTGGGCGGCTACGTCAAGATGCTCGACGAGCGCGCGCTGATGGAGAACATGCCGACTGCGGATGGCGCTGCCGGCGCCGGCGGCGATCCGGGCACGACATTGACCGAAGCCGAGCGCGCCGGCGCCTTCAACCGCCAGTCGGTGTGGAAGCGGATCGCGATCGTCATTGCCGGCCCCATCGCCAACCTGCTGCTGTGCGTGCTGCTGCTGTGGGCGATGTTCGTCATCGGCCGGCCGGATTACGCGCCCGTATTGGACCAGGCGACCGGGATCGCGGCCGATGCCGGGCTGCAACGGGGCGACACCATCACCGCCGTCGGCGATCGGCAGACGCCCACCTGGAGCGAGGTCCAGATGGCGCTGATTCCATCGGCACTGGATCGCAGCGACGTCCAGCTGCAGGTGCTGGACGCGAATGGCAACGCAGGCACCCGGCGCCTGCCGCTGTCGCGCCTCCCGGAAGACTTTGACGAGCGACGCGCGGTGGATGCGATCGGCTTGGTGCCGCGCCATTACTCCCTGCCGGCGGTTGTCGGCCAGGTGGCTCCGGATACGGCCGGCTGGGGCGTTCTGGCCGAAGGCGACCGCATCAGCGCCATCGACGGGCAACCGGTGCGCGAGTGGGCCGACCTTGGCCCGTTGGTACAGGCGCTGGGCGAGCGCGGCGGCCGCGGCATGGTCGAGGTGATCCGCGACGACGAGCGCCTCGCGCTGGAGCTGGAGCCCACCCGGATGACGCCGGAAGACGGGGAGCCCTACTGGGCGATCGGGATTTCGCCGGCACGGCCGCAGCTGCCGCCGATGGACGCGGAACTGCGTTACGGGCCCATCGCCGCGGTGCCCGCCGCACTGGCGGAAACCGCGCACCAGGCCGGTCAGTTGTTCTCGATGATCGGCCGCGCTTTCAGTGGCCGGGTCGAGGTGCGCAACACCGTTGCCGGCCCCATCACGATCGCCCGTGCCGCCAACGCCTATGCCGGCCAGGGCGCCGCCTGGTTCCTCTCGCTGCTGGCGCTGCTGTCGCTGAGCCTTGGCATACTGAACCTCCTGCCAATCCCGCTCTTGGACGGCGGACACCTGCTGTATTACCTTATCGAGTTGGTCAAAGGCAGCCCGGTGAGCGAGCGCACGATGGCCTATGGCCAATACATCGGCCTGATGCTCATCGCCGCGCTCATGGGCCTGGCGTTCTACAACGACATCGTGAACAACCTGCTGCACTGATGCCGCCTGCCCTGCGTTCCACCGCTGCCACCTGTTTACCCTTTTCCGCCGCCGCCTCGGGCACCTGCCCGGGCGAGTGCGGCAAGCTCCCCAACCGGACGTGACAATGACGCGACCCATCCCCCGCCGCCTGCTGGTCCTGGCCCTTGCTTCGGCGCTTTCCACGGTTCCCGCGTTGAGCGCGGTTGCGCAGCAGCAGTCCGCGATCGCCGCACCGGTCGCTCCCTTCACCGTCAGCGACATCCGCGTGGACGGCCTGCAGCGGATTTCCGCCGGTACGGTGTTCACCTACCTGCCGGTCGAGCGTGGCGACACGATGGACCAGGCCGCGGCCGGCGATGCGATCCGCGCGCTGTACAAGACCGGGTTCTTCGAGGACGTCCGCATCGGTCACCAGGGCGACATCCTGGTGGTCACCGTCGTCGAGCGTCCGGCGATCAACAAGCTGACCCTGACCGGCAACAAGGACATCAAGACCGAGGACCTGATGAAGGGCCTCAACGACATCGGCCTGACCGAAGGCAACACCTTCGACCGGCTGAGCCTGGACCGCGTCACCCAGGAACTGACCCGCCAGTACAACAACCGCGGCAAGTACAACGTCAAGGTCACCCCGTCGGTGGCCGCGCTGCCGCGCAACCGCGTCGACGTGACCATCGCGGTGGAAGAAGGCAAGGCCGCCCGGATCCAGCACATCAACCTGATCGGCAACGAGCTGTTTGACGACAAGGAAATCACCGGCGGCTGGGAGTCGGGCGTGCACAACTGGCTGAGCTGGTACCGCCGCGATGACCAGTACTCGCGCGAGAAGCTCTCCGGCGACCTGGAAAAGCTCAACAACTTCTACCTGGACCGTGGCTACGTCGACTTCAACATCGACTCCACCCAGGTCGCCATCAGCCCCGACCTGCAGGACATGTTCATCACCGCCGGCGTGACCGAGGGCGAGCAGTACAAGATCTCCAGCGTCGAGATCACCGGCGACACCGTGCTGCCCAAGGAAGACATCGAGAAGATGGTGCTGGTCAAGCCCGACCAGGTGTTCTCGCGCAGCCTGCTGGAAATCAGCTCCGATGCGATCACCGCCACGCTGGGCAACGTCGGCTATGCCTTCGCCCAGGTCAATCCGATTCCCGACGTCAACCGCGAGGACAAGACGGTCGCGATCGCGATGCAGGTGGTCCCCGGGCCGCGCGTCAACGTGCGCCGGATCAGCTTCAAGGGCAACTCGCGCACCGCCGATGAGGTCCTGCGCCGGCAGATGCGCCAGTTTGAGGGGTCCTGGTATTCGCAGGCCGCGATCGACCGCTCCAAGATCCGCATCCAGGGGCTGGGCTATTTCGACAAGGTCGATGTGGAAACCGTGCCGGTGCCAGGCGCCAGCGACCAGGTCGATGTCGTCTACAACGTCAACGAGGTCGCCGCCGGCAGCTTCGTGTTCGGGCTGGGCTATTCGCAGCTGACCGGCCTGAGCACGCAGGTGCAGGTGTCGCAGAACAACTTCCTGGGCAGCGGCAACCGCATCGCCGTTCAGGCGCAGCGCAACGACTACCTGCAGCGCTACGACTTCTCCTTCACCGATCCGTACTTCACCGACAACGGCGTCTCGCTGGGCTACAACCTGCGCTGGAGCGAGTTCAACAACTCCAACTTCAACACCGCGCGCTACTCCTCCACCAGCGGCATGGCGCAGATGGTGCTCGGCGTGCCGATCACCGAGACCGACAGCTTCACCACGCTGCTGGGCATCGACAGCAACCAGATCTTCGCCTACCGCGGTTCCACGCCCGAATCCATCGTCGACTACATCGATGCGGTCGGCCAGCGCACCTTCCACGCCTGGCGCGGCGAGATCGGCTGGGCGCGCAACACGCTCAACAGCGCGCTGACGCCGACCCGCGGCCTGTCGCAGCGCCTGTGGCTGGAGGCGACCCTGCCCGGCTCCACCGTGGAGTACTACAAGCTCAACTACAGCCTGTCGCACTTCTGGCCGCTGTCGCGCCACCTGGTGCTCAACACGCGCGCCGAGCTGGGCTACGGCGACAGCTACGGTGACGCCTCGGTGCGCAACATCTGCTACACGCCGCCGACCCAGGACAATCCGGATCCGGTGCAGACTACCAATTGCGACCCGAGCTCGCCCGATTACGTGAAGACCGTCACCGCCGACGGCCTGCCGTTCTTCGAGAATTTCTACGCCGGTGGTACGCGCTCGGTCCGCGGCTTCAAGGACAACACCCTGGGCCCGCGCGAGGCTGCGCTGTACAGCAGCTACCTGCAGCCGATCGGTGGCGCGGTGAAGACCGTCGGCTCGGTGGAGATGATCTTCCCGACCCTGATCGACAGCACGGCGGCGCGCGTCTCCGCGTTCCTCGACTTCGGTAACGTGTTTGCCAGCACCGACGATTTCGATGCCGGCGAGCTGCGCGCGTCCACCGGTCTGGCGCTGATGTGGCGCTCGCCGATGGGCCCGATCACGATCAGCTACGCGTTCCCGGTCAAGAAGGAAGACGGCGACCAGCTGGAGCGCCTGCAGTTCACCTTCGGCGGCTCGTTCTGACGGCGGATCCGGCCGTCATGCCCTCCACTGCACCAACCGTGGCCGAGCTGGCCGAGCGGTTCTCGCTCGGCGTGCGCGGCGACGCGACCGCGCGCATCCGTGGCGTCGGCACGCTCGCCAATGCCGGCAAGGACCAGCTCGCCTTCCTGGCCAACCCCAGGTACCGCGGCCAGCTGGACGACTCGACAGCGGCCGCCGTGGTGATGCGCGCCGCCGATGCCGAGGGCTACGGTGGCACGGCGCTGGTCGCCGAGGATCCCTACACCGCGTTCGCCAAGATCGCCGCCGTGTTTGAGGTGGTGCCCGTGCGCGAGCCCGGCGTCCACCCGATGGCCGACATCCACGCCGACGCGGTGGTCGACCCTGCCGCGCATGTCGGCGCCTTCAGCAGCATCGGTGCCGGCAGCCGCGTCGATGCCGGCGCGTTCGTCGGTCCTTCCTGCGTTGTCGGTGAGGACTGCGTGGTGGGCGCCGGGAGCGAACTTCTGGCGCGCGTCACCCTGGTCACCCGGGTCCGGCTGGGCCGGCGCGTGCGCATCCATCCCGGCGCGGTGATCGGCGCCGACGGCTTCGGCCTGGCGATGGACGCAGGACGCTGGATCAAGGTGCCGCAGCTGGGCGGCGTAGTGATCGGAGATGACTGCGAGATCGGTGCCAACACCTGCATTGACCGCGGCGCGATCGAGGACACGGTGCTGGAGGAGGATGTCCGTCTGGACAACCTGATCCAGGTCGGCCACAACGTCCGCATCGGCGCGCACACGGCGATGGCCGGCTGCGTCGCCATCGCGGGCAGCGCCCGGATCGGTCGCTACTGCATGATCGCCGGCGGTGCCGGCATCGCCGGGCACCTGGAAATCTGCGACCGGGTGGTGGTGACGGCAATGAGCCTGGTGAGCAGTTCGATCCGCGAACCCGGAGAATACTCGTCCGGCACCGGGCTGATGGACAATCGCAGCTGGCGCAGGAACGCCGCGCGATTCCGGCAGCTGGACAGGATGGCGCGCCAGTTGCGCGACCAGGAACCTAAGGACGACACGCAATGACCGATGCACTCAAGCTCCCGATCGATGTTCCGGGTATCCAGGCGATGTTGCCGCACCGCTACCCGTTCCTGCTGGTCGACCGGGTAACGGAGCTGGAGCCGAACAAGCGCATCCAGGCCTACAAGAACGTCACCAACAACGAGCCGTTCTTCAACGGCCACTTTCCAGGCCAGCCGGTGATGCCCGGCGTGCTGGTGATCGAGGCGCTGGCCCAGGCGGGCGGCCTGCTCACCCAGCTCTCGCTGGGCGGCACGTTCGAGAACAAGCTGTTCTACCTGGTCAAGATCGATGGCGCGCGGTTCTCGCGCATGGTTGTTCCTGGCGACCGCCTCGACCTGGAGGTGGTCCTCAAGCGGACCATCCGCAACATGGCGCTGTACCAGGGCATCGCCCGGGTCGACGGCGAGCAGGCCGCGTGCGCCGACATCCTGTGTGCCGAGGTCGTCAACAAGCCATGAGCCCGGTGGTCATCCACCCCAGTGCGATCGTCGAGGCCGGGGCACGGCTCGCCGATGGCGTGACGGTGGGTGCCTTCAGCTACATCGGTGCGGACGTCGAGATCGGCGCCAACACCCAAATCGGGCCGCACTGCAGCGTGCATGGGCCGGCCCGGATCGGCCGCGACAACCGCTTCATCGGGCACGCCGCCATCGGTGGCGAGCCGCAGGACAAGAAGTACGCCGGCGAGCGCGTCGAGCTGGTCATCGGCGAGCGCAACACGGTCCGCGAGTTCGTCACCATCAACCGCGGCACCCGCGGCGGCGGCGGTGCGACCCGGATCGGCGACGACAACTGGCTGCTCGCCTACACCCACATCGCCCACGACTGCCTGATCGGCAACGACTGCGTGTTCTCCAACAACGCGACCCTGGCCGGGCACGTCGTGGTTGGCGACCACGTGATCCTCAGCGGGTTTGCCGGTGTCCACCAGTTCTGCCGGATCGGCGCGCACGCCTTCATCGGCATGGGCGCGTTCGTCAATGGCGATGTGCCGCCGTTCGTGATGGTCGCCCAGGAAGGCTACAGCCGCCCGCGCGGGATCAACAACGAAGGCCTGAAGCGGCGCGGCTTCGACGCGGCACGCATCGCGATGATCAAGCGCGCCTACCGCGCGCTGTACGTGGCCGGCCATTCGCTGGAAGAGGCGCACGCCCGCCTCAGCGAGATGGCAGGGGACAGCGACGACGTGCGCGAACTGCTGGACTTCATCGACAGCGGCGATCGGCCCCTGCTGCGGTGAGCGACAACCGCGCCGTGGCGGAGATCTTCAACGAGCTCCCCCCGACCCGACCCAAACGCATCGCGCTGGTGGCCGGAGAAGCCTCCGGCGACCTGCTGGGCGCCGACCTGATCCAACAGCTCCGCCTGCGCTGGCCCGGCGCGGAATTCGTCGGCGTCGGCGGTGCTGCAATGCGCGATGCAGGTATGGAGACCTGGTTCGATGCATCCGAGCTCGCGGTGATGGGGCTGTCGGAAGTGCTGCGCCACCTGCCGCGGCTGTTGCGGCTGCGCCGCGAACTGTGCGGGCGCGTGCTGGGGTGGCAGCCCGACGTGTTCATCGGCATCGACGCGCCGGACTTCAACCTTGGCGTGGAGAAGTGGCTGAAGCAGCGCGGCGTGCGCACCGTGCACTATGTCAGCCCGTCGGTGTGGGCCTGGCGCGAGAAACGCGCGGCGCGGATCGGCGAGAGCGCGGATCTGGTGCTGTGCCTGTTCCCGATGGAGCCGGCGATCTACGCCCGCCACGACGTGGATGCGCGCTTCGTCGGCCATCCACTGGCGGACACGATGCCTCTGGTACCCGACCGCGACGCAGCGCGTGCGACGCTGGGACTGGATCCGCAGCGGCCCGTGCTGGCGCTGCTGCCGGGCTCACGGGTGGGCGAGATCCAGCGTCTGGGTGCCGACTTCATCGGCGCGGCGGCGCGCGTGCTTGCCGCCGAACCGGCGCTCCAGGTGGTTGCGCCGATGGCCGGGCCGCAGGCGCGCGACGCGTTCCAGACCATCCTTTCCAACCATCCTGACCGGACCGCACTTTCGCGAGCGCTGAGCGTGGTGGACGGCCAGTCGCGCACCGCGATGGTCGCCAGCGACGTCATCCTGCTGGCATCCGGCACGGCCACGCTGGAAGCGATGCTGGCCAAGCGGCCGATGGTCGTCGCCTACAAGGTGTCCGCGTTGACCTACCTGCTGGTGAAAACCCTCGGGATGCTCAAGGTTGACCATTACGCGCTGCCCAACGTGCTTGCTGGCGAGGAAGTCGTGCCGGAGCTGATGCAGGACGACTGCGGCCCGGAGGCACTGGCCGATGCGTGCCTGAAGTGGCTGCGCGGGGGCGACACCCGCGCCCTGCAATCGCGCTTCCTGACGCTGCACGACTCGCTGCGCCGCGGCGCCTCCGCGCAGGCTGCACAGGCGATCGTCGAGCTCGTATCCTGAGCCGATGGGTCGCTGCACCGATCAACTCACACTCTCCCTCGAACCCGTCCGCGTCGCCGGGCCGTTCGCGGGTGTCGATGAGGCCGGCCGTGGCCCGCTGGCCGGTCCTGTCGTGGTCGCTGCGGTGGTGTTTGCGCCGGGACGCACTCCGGTCAATGGACTGGACGACTCCAAGCTGTTGTGCGCGCGACGCCGCGAGGAGCTGTACGCGCGGATCGTGGAACGGGCGCTGGCCTGGCACGTGGTCGCGGTCGAGGTCGAGGAGATCGACCGCGTCAATATCTACCAGGCGACCATGATCGGGATGCGGCGCGCGGTCGAGGGCGTCAGCCACGTGGCCGTGGCCGCGCGCATCGACGGCAACGTCGTTCCCAAGGCCCTGCCGTGCCCGGCCGAGGCGTGGATCGGTGGCGACCAGCGCGACCGCACGATCATGGCCGCATCCATCCTGGCCAAGGTGACCCGCGACCGGCTGATGCTGGCGCTCGACGAGCAGTGGCCGTACTACGGCTTCGGCGCCCACAAGGGCTATTGCACCCCGGCGCACCTGGCCGCACTGGAGCAGCACGGCGCCTGCCCGCACCACCGGCGCAGCTTTGCCCCGGTGCGCGCAGTGATCGAACGCGACGGCCAATGGTGAACCGGAGCTCGTCCTGCATCAGGGCGTGACGGGTTTACTGCGCGTTTCGGAAGACCGCCACACCTCGACGCGCAAAGCCTTGTGTGGCGGGCTTCCCGGCATGAACAGCGCGCGGCGGCAACGACTTCTGGCACTCGCCATCGAAGCGCCAGCGGCGCACCCTGATGGCTTGGAGCATGCCCGGTCGCACGATGCCTCCGCCTACCGGTGACGCACGCTCCGACCTGTTGCGGATGGCGGTGACTGCCGTTGGATCCGCCAGCCACTCCGTCCAGGCAAGGACAAGAACCGAGGGCACTGACATGAGATCGTCCCTGATGATCGTGTCGCCGTTGCCGACGAGCCTGTTCAGCACCGCCTCGCGACCCAATGCCAAGCGCCACCTGATTGGTGGATTCGAACCCGACGCCGGCCGTCTGCAGCGGTTCAACGAATTGCTGACTTTGATCAGCGCAAAGCATCTGCAGGTGGACGCCGACCACCTCGCCACCGCAGCACGCGAGTTGATGGAGTACTCGCCCGACGGGCGGATTCCGCAATGCATCCGCGAACGGATCCGTCGCGCTGGCGCCATGGACCTGATGCGTTCAGACCCCGAATGGGAAACCCAGGCCATCGTGGCGATTGCCTCCGCGGCCGTACTGGATTACCTGCACGGCAAGGAGCCGCTGATTCCGCACAACCTGCCGGTGGTGGGTTGGCTGGATGGCGCGGTGGTCGTGGAGGCCGCTTGGCCGACCTTGGCCGACGAGGTGCGCGACTACCTCGACTTCTGCCGCCTGCGCCGCATCGAGGCGCGGTTGCGCGGTGAGGATCGGCGCTATTTCGGTTTCACCCGCGACCAGTTCGATGATGCAAGACTCGCCGAATTTCTCTGGATCGAGCATTGCCGCAGGACCGGTCGCAGCAGTTACCTGGCCGCGGACGAGGCCGGGCGGTTCCGGGTGAACTGAACGCAGGCGCGTCGCGGACCGACAACCCGCGACGCGCAGACGCAAGCCGCTGCCGGTGCTCGCTTGTCAAGGCCTTGCCGGGCCGACGGTGGCTGATACTCTGGGCGTTGCCCCAGCCGGTCGGTCCACGGCACGAATGCCAGCTCGCTTCACCCACCTGCACCTGCACAGCGAATTCTCGCTCGTCGACTCCACCATCCGGGTCAACGAGCTGGTCAAACGCTGCGTGATGCTTGGCCAGCCCGCGGTCGCACTGACCGACGTCAACAACCTGTTTGCCGCGGTGAAGTTCTACCGCGCCGCGGAACAGGCCGGGGTCAAGCCGATCCTGGGCGCGGACGTCGGCCTGGCCGATGGCAACGAGGCGAGCTCGCGCCTGACCCTGCTGTGCCGCGACCACACCGGTTACCTGACCCTGTCGCGCCTGCTCAGCCGGATGTGGATGGAAGGCCACCGCACCGACAGCGTCGCGCTGCGCCCGGAATGGCTGCGCGAGGACAACGAAGGCCTGTTCGCGCTGGCGGGACGACAGAGCCTCGCCGGGCGCATGGCGACCTCGCAGCGACCGGAATTGGCCGAGGCGTGGCTGGCGGACTGGCAGGGCATCTTCGATGACCGCCTGCATCTGGAGCTGACCCGGACCGGGCGCGCCGACGAGCCGGTGTTCAACGAATTCGCGATCCACGCCTCGGCCAAGCGCGGCCTGCCGCTGATCGCGAGCAACGATGTGCGCTTCCTTGACCGCGACGGCTTCGATGCCCACGAAGCCCGCGTCTGCATCTCCACCGGCCGCGTGCTCGACGACCCCAAGCGGCCGAAGGAGTACAGCGCCGAGCAGTACCTGAAGTCCTCGGAAGAGATGGCCGAGCTGTTCGCCGATGTCCCGGATGCGATCGACAACGCGCTCGCGCTGGCGACCCGCTGCAACGTCGAGATGCAGCTGGGCACCTACTACCTGCCCGCGTTCCCGGTGCCCGACGACCACACCATCGAGTCCTGGCTGCGCAGCCAGGCGCACGACGGGCTGGACGCGCGGCTGCAGAAGGTGCTGCAGGTCGAGGGCCGGCTCGCAAACGACATGACCCGGCAGGACTACGAGGACCGCCTGGACACCGAGCTGGGCGTCATCCTGTCGATGGGTTTCCCCGGCTACTTCCTGATCGTTGCCGACTTCATCAACTGGGGCAAGGAACAGGGCATCCCGGTCGGGCCGGGGCGCGGTTCGGGTGCCGGTTCGCTGGTGGCCTGGGCGCTGGGCATCACCGACCTGGATCCGCTGCCCTACGACCTGCTGTTCGAGCGCTTCCTGAATCCGGAACGGGTGTCGATGCCCGACTTCGACATCGACTTCTGCATGGACCGCCGCGACGAGGTGATCGACTACGTCGCGCGCAAGTACGGCCGCGACCGGGTCAGCCAGATCATCACCTACGGCACCATGGCCGCCAAGGCCGTGGTGCGCGACTGCGGGCGCGTGCTGGGCCATCCCTATGGCTTCGTCGACGGCATCGCCAAGCTGATCCCGATGACCCTGGGCGTGAGCCTGCGCGATGCGCTGGGCGAGTCGGAGGCGGCGAAGAAGAACCCCGAGCTGGCATCCGGCGACCTCATCGCGCGCTACCACTCCGAGGACGATGTCCGCGACCTGCTCGACCTCGCGCTCAGTCTGGAAAACCTGACCCGCAACGCCGGTCGCCATGCCGGCGGCGTGGTGATCGCGCCCTCGCCGCTGAGCGACTTCTGCCCGCTGTTCGCCGAGCACGATGGCGAGGGACGCGGCAAGACCCCGGTGACCCAGTTCGACAAGGACGACGTGGAATCCGTGGGTCTGGTGAAGTTCGACTTCCTCGGCCTGCGCACGCTGACGATCATCGACTGGGCGGTCAAGGCGATCAACGTGCGCCGCGCCAGATCCGGCGAGGAACCGCTGGACATCACGACCCTGCCGCTGGACGACAAGGCCACCTACGAACTGTTCGCCCGCGGCGAAGGCGTGGCGGTGTTCCAGTTCGAGTCGCGCGGCATGCGCGAGCTGCTCAAGCGCGCGCGCCCGGACACCTTCGAAGACATCATCGCGCTGGCCGCGCTGTTCCGGCCCGGCCCGCTGGGCTCGGGGATGGACAAGGACTGGGTCGACCGCAAGCACGGCGTGGCCGAGGTCAGCTACCCGCATCCGTCGCTCGAGCCGGTGCTGGGCCCGACCTACGGCGTGATCGTGTACCAGGAACAGGTGATGCAGATCGCCCAGGTGATGGCGGGCTATTCGCTCGGCGGCGCCGACCTGCTGCGTCGCGCGATGGGCAAGAAGAAGCCTGAGGAAATGGCCAAGGAGCGGGCCAAGTTCGAGGCCGGCTGCCTGGCCAACGGTATCCCGGCCAAGGTCGCCAGCCCGATCTTCGACCTGATGGAGAAGTTCGCCGAGTACGGCTTCAACAAGTCGCACTCGGCGGCCTATGCCTTGGTCGCGTACCAGACCGCCTGGCTGAAGGTGCACTACCCGGCCGAGTTCATGGCCGCCGTGCTGTCGTCCGACATGGACAACACCGAGAAGGTCACCGGCTTCCTGGACGAGTGCCGGGCGATGAACCTGCAGGTGTTGCCCCCGGACGTGGACGCCTCGGCGTACATGTTCGAGGCGGTGGCGCCGGACACTGACGCTGCACCGGCCGACGCCGATCCCAAGCCGCCGGTTGGCACGATCCGCTACGGCCTGGGCGCGGTGAAGGGCGTGGGTCACGGCGCGTGCGATGCGATCGTGCAGGCGCGCCGCGCCGGCCCCTTCGCCGACCTGCTGGATTTCTGCAAGCGCGTGGAAGGCGGCAAGCTCAACCGCCGCGCGCTGGAAGCGCTGACCCGCGCCGGCGCCCTGGACAAGCTGGGAAAGAACCGCGCCAGCCTGATGTTGCAACTGCCTGAGGTGGTCCGCGCGACCGACCAGCTGGCCCGCGAACGCGAGGCCGGGCAGGTCAGCCTGTTCGGCGGTGGCGACGCCAGTCCGGCGCTGCACATCGAGCTGCGCGAGACCGACGAATTCCCGCTGGGCCAGCTGCTGGCCGGCGAACGCGAGACCCTGGGCCACTACCTCAGCGGGCACCCCTTCGATCCCTATCGCGACGAGTTGCTGGACCTGATCGGCCACGATCTGGGCGCGCTGGAGCGGATCTGGGAGTCGCGCCCGGAAAGCGCGCGCAGCGGCTGGCGCCCGGAGCTGGACACGGTCGTCGCCGGCCAGGTGGTCGCGCTGCGCAAGAAGGGCGACAGTCAGATGTTCGTGCAGATCGAGGACGGCAACGGCCGGCTCGAAGTCGCGTTCTTCTCCGAGACCTACACCGACTTCGCGCCGCTGCTGACCCGCGATCGCCTGCTGGTGATCAAGGGCGGCCTGCGCGAGGACGCCTTCAGCGGCGGTTTTGCGCTCAAGGCCGAGCGCTGCTGGGACTACAACCAGGTCTGCGCCGATTACGCCAAACGGCTGTCGCTGCGGCTGGACCTGCAGGTGCCCGGCACCTGGCAGCGGGTGGATGCGCTGCTGGCCCGTCATCGTCCCGGCGGCGCCAGGGTCCGGCTTGATCTCCTGCTGCCCGCTGCCGCCGGCATGGTCGATCTGCCGGCCGCCGGATCGGTGCGGGTGGACGCGGAACTTGCCGGCCTGCTCCGCGCCGAACCCGGCGTGCGCGCGGTCAAGCTCACGCTGGACCGGCCTTGGGGCTGAACGGGTAGCGCACACCTCCGCGTGCGCTGTGGCTTGCGGCGTCCGCGCAGAGGGGTCGGTTAGACTGTCGCCTTCACGGCAGTACGGCTGCCCGAGCCCAGGCACCCCATGAACCCGAACTACCTCGATTTCGAACAACCCATCGCCGACCTGGAAGCCAAGATCCAGGAGCTGCGCCAGGCCAGCCGCGGGTCCGCGGTGGATGCCGACAGCGAAGTCCACACCCTGCAGGACAAGCTGCGCAAGCGCACCGCGCAGATCTTCCGCGACCTCACGCCGTGGCAGGTATCGCAGCTGGCCCGGCATCCCGCGCGCCCGCATACCAACGACTACATCCGGGTGATGTGCGACGAGTTCCAGGAGCTGGCCGGCGACCGGGCCTACAGCGACGATCCGGCCATCGTGGGCGGCCTGGGCCGCATCGGCGGGCGACCGGTGGTCCTCATTGGCCACGAGAAGGGCCGCGACACCAAGAGCAAGGTGCGACGCAACTTCGGCATGCCACGGCCCGAGGGCTATCGCAAGGCGCTGCGCCTGATGAAGCTGGCCGAGCGTTTCCAGCTGCCGGTGCTGACGTTCATCGACACCCCGGGCGCGTATCCGGGCATCGGCGCCGAAGAACGCGGCCAGTCGGAAGCGATCGCCCGCAACCTGCTGGAAATGGCCGAGCTGAAGGTCCCGATCATCTGCACGATCATAGGCGAGGGCGGCTCCGGCGGCGCGCTGGCGATCGGCGTGGGCGACTGCACGGTGATGCTCGAGCACAGCACCTACTCGGTGATCTCACCGGAGGGCTGCGCCTCGATCCTGTGGAAGGACCCGGCCAAGGCCAAGGACGCCGCCGAGCAGCTGGGCCTGACCGCCAAGCGCCTGCACGGGCTGGGCCTGATCGACAAGGTCGTGCGCGAGCCCACCGGCGGTGCGCATCGCAACCCGCGCCAGATCGCGACCCGGCTCAAGGCGGTCCTGCTCAACGAGCTGGACACGCTGCAGGCCTTGCCGGTGGACGGGTTGCTGCAGCAGCGCTACGAGCGGCTGCGCAACTACGGCGCGTACGAAGCGGCCTGAGTCCCCGCCGCGCCGTCACCAGGCGCGCTGGTACTGCACCGGCACCGGCAGCTCCGCGCCCAGCTGCTTCGCCGCCCGCTGCGGAAAATACGGGTCGCGCAGCAGCTCGCGGGCCAGCAGGACCATGTCGGCGTCGCCGTTCGCGACCAGCGCTTCGGCCTGCGCCGCATTGGTGATCAGGCCGACCGCGCCGGTGGCAATGCCGGCCTCGCGGCGGATGCGTGCGGCGAAAGGCACCTGATACCCCGGCTCGACCGGGATCGTCACGTCCGGCACCAGCCCGCCGGATGAGACATCGACCAGGTCGACGCCGTGCCCGGCCAGCAGCCGGCTTAGCGCGATGCTCTGCTCGATGTCCCAGCCCCCTTCGGCCCAGTCGGTCGCCGAGATGCGCACCCACAGCGGCAGATCGGCCGGCCATTCATTGCGCACCACATCCAGCACTTCCAGCAGCAGGCGGATCCGGTTCTGGAAACTGCCGCCGTAGTCGTCCTCGCGCCGGTTCGACAGCGGCGACAGGAACTGGTGGAGGAGATAGCCGTGGGCGGCGTGGACTTCCAGCAGGCGGAAGCCCGCCGCCAGCGAACGACGCGCAGCCATCGCGAAGCCCTCGATGATCCGGGCGATGCCGGAACGCTCGAGCGCCCGCGGCTGGGCGTAGTGGGCATCGAAGGACAGCGCCGTTGGCGCCACGGGTGTCCAGCCCCCGTCCGACGGCGCGACGGCTCCGCGTCCCCGCCACGGCGCGTAGGTGCTGGCCTTGCGCCCGGCGTGGGCCAACTGGATGCCGGCCACCGCGCCCTGCTGCTCTATAAAGTCTGCGATGCGGGTCCAGGCGTCGCTCTGGGCGTCGTTCCAGATGCCGGTGTCCTCCGGCGAAATCCGCCCCTCGGGCGCGATCGCCGTGGCCTCGGCGATCACCGCGCCCGCACCGCCGGCCGCGCGGCTGCCCAAGTGCACCAGGTGCCAGTCGTCGGGCATGCCATCACGCGCCGAGTACTGGCACATGGGCGAGACCACCAGACGGTTGCGGAAGTCGACGGATCGTTGCTGCAGGGGTTCAAACAGGTGACTCAAGGCGTGCTCCGATCGCGATTCGAGCGGTCAACGTTAACAAGCACGACGGTACGCGCGCGTCACGGGGCGGCGTGACGGCCCGGCGTCGGGGGCCCGGCCGCAAGTATTGCGCCGTGGCACCATTTGCCCATGCACACGCCCAGCTCCCGGCCGGCCGGAGATCTCCCCGGCCTGCCCTTCCACGACCGCCCCGACGCGCCGCTGCTGGTCGGCTTCAGCGGTGGGCTGGATTCCACCGTGCTCCTGCATGCACTGTCCAGCGATGCGGCCGTTCGTGCGCGTGGACTGCGCGCCGTGCACATCCACCACGGCCTGCAGGCCGACGCCGACCGTTGGAGCGCGCACTGCGAGGGGGCCTGCCAGTCGCTCGACATTGCGCTGGACACGATCCGGGTCGTGGTGCGGGCTGAAGGAAGCGGCACCGAGGCCGCGGCTCGCGATGCGCGGCATGCGGCATTCGCCGGTCTGATGGCGCGCGGGGAGGTGCTGGTACTGGGCCACCACCGCGACGACCAGGCCGAAACTTTTCTGCTGCGCGCGTTGCGTGGATCGGGCGTGAACGGCCTCGCGTCGATCCGGCGCTGGCGGGGGTTTGGCCCGGGACGGCTGTGGCGACCGCTGCTGGATACCTCGCGCGAGACGCTGCTGGCCTATGCGACCGCGCACGGCCTCGACTGGATCGAGGACCCCAGCAACACCGATTGCAGTTTCGATCGCAATTTCCTGCGCCAGCAGGTCCTGCCGCTGCTGCGCTCGCGTTGGCCGCATGCCGAATCCGCGTTCGCGCGTTCCGCCACCCTGTGCGGGGAAGCACAGCAGCTGCTGGAAGAAGAGGACGCGGCTGCGCTGGCGGCGAGCACCGGCGAAAGCCCGCGAGTGCTCTCACGCGCTGCGCTGCGCACCCTGCCCGACGCTCGCCGTGCGCGCGTGCTGCGACGCTGGATCGCCGGACTCAAACTGCCCCCGCTGCCGGCGCACGGCGTGGCACGCATCGAGGCGGACCTGCTGCACGCACGCCCCGATGCCTCGGCGCGCTTCCAGTGGAACGACGCGGTGATCCGCGCCTGGCGCGATGGGTTGTACGCAGGCAGGGTGCAGGGCGAAGTGCCGCTTGGCTGGACCGCAGCCTGGGACGGCGGCGAGCCCTTAAAGCTCCCACACGGCGAGTTGACCCTGGAAGGCGCACCGCTCCTGCCATCGCCCGGCCTGGTCACGACCCGGCGCGGAGGCGAGCGGATCACCCTGCCGGGCCGCACCCACAGCCACTCGCTGAAGCACCTGCTCCCGGATCTGGGTGTTCCACCGTGGCAACGAGACGGCCTGCCCTTGTTGAAGAACACCGACGGCGCGGTGCTGGCCGTGGCCGACCTGGCCTACGCAGCGGAGTTCGCCGCCTGGCTGGACCTGCACGGTGCCCGCCTGCGGTGGCTGCCGACCGATCATTGACCCTCATGGGCCCGCAGCTCGCCCTGCATTGACCCTCCGCGTGCGCTGGCCGACACTGCACGGATGCCCCGCAAACCCGATACCGAAGCTTCGCCCGTTGCCCATTTCGAAACCTCGCTGGACGCCCTCGAGCAGCTGGTCGAAAAGATGGAAAAGGGCGACCTGAGCCTGGAAGAATCACTGGCCGCCTACGAGCGCGGCGTCGGCCTGTACCGCAGTTGCCAGACCGCGCTGGAACAGGCCGAGCTGCGCGTGCGCCTGCTCAGCGACCCGCAGGATCCCGACAGCGGCGAGGAATTCCATCCCCTGCCCGATCCTTCCGCGCCCGATGCCTGAGACGCGTCTGGCGCAGTGGCGGGAGCGGATCGACCTCGCCCTAGCCGCCGCACTGCCGAGTGCGGACGGCGGCGCCCACCGGCTGCACGCGGCCATGCACCACGCCGCGCTGCTGGGCGGCAAACGCATGCGGCCGCTGCTGGTCTACGCCGCTGGCGACCTGTGCGGCGCCGATCCGGTCGCGCTGGACGCCCCGGCGGTCGCCATCGAACTGGTCCACGCCTACTCGCTGGTGCACGACGACCTGCCGGCGATGGACGATGACGACCTGCGCCGCAACCAGCCAACCGTGCATATCGCCTTTGACGAGGCCACCGCGATCCTCGCCGGTGATGCCTTGCAGACCCACGCCTTCAGCGTGCTCGCCGACGCGCCGGTGGCCGATGCCATCCGCGTCGCCCTGATGCGCACCCTCGCCCAAGCGGCCGGCAGCGCCGGGATGTGCGGCGGCCAAGCGCTGGACCTGGCGGCGACCGGCAACGGCGCTGCCATCGGCATCGAGGCGCTGGAGCACCTGCACGCCCTCAAGACCGGGGCGCTGATCCGCGCCGCGGTGCGCATGGGCGCCCTGTGCGCGAACGCCAGCGAAGCTGACCTCGCGCGACTGGATGTCTACGCCGGCGCCCTTGGCCTGGCATTCCAGGTCCGCGACGACATCCTCGACGTCGAGGGCGACAGCGACACGCTGGGCAAGACCGCCGGCAAGGACGCCGTCCAGGACAAGGCCACCTTTCCCGCGCTGCTGGGAATGCAGGCCTCGCAAGCCCGCCTGCAGGCGCTCGCCGCGCGCATGGACGATGCGCTGGAGCCGTTTGGTGAGCGCGCGCGCCTGCTCGCCGCGCTCGGACGCCAGGCGGTCGAACGCCGCTTCTGACCGGTTTCGTCCCCAAGCCTCGTAGGTGGAGGGGACACGGGTTTCGGCATAGCAGGTAGCGCGATGGGCAACGGCCCCGGCCATGCCGTACTGGCATGGCTACACACACGCATGGCAACGCTGGGCGTCCGCGCGATGGACGCCTGGACGGTCGTCCTGCGCGGCTATCGTCGGCCGCTGGCGTGGCTGACGCTGCGGCTGCGTTTCGCGTTCTTCCCACTGCTGGCGATGGCGGCGATTGGCTGGCTGGGGTGGGACTGGACCCACGAGCGGTCGCTCGACGCCGCCGAGGATGCAATCTTCGACCAAGTGCTTCAGTGGCGCCCCGTTGAGCCCACGCCGTCGGGCCGGGTGGTGGTGGTCGAGATCGATGACTGCTCCATCGACTACTTCCGCAGCGTCGGTGAAGGCGGCTGGCCATGGAGCCGCGCACGCCACGCCGACCTGATCGACGGGCTCGACCGCGCCGGCGTGCGCGGGGTGGGTTTCGACGTCCTGTTCGCCGATCGCTCCGCGCAGGATCCACAGGGCGACCTGCTGCTGGAAGAGATGGCCAAGGCGGGCGACGGCCGGTTCCTGTTCGCCGCCTCGCGCCTGCACCGCGACTTTGACGGGCGCGCATCGCTGACCGCCGACCTGGCGCCTGCGGCGTATGCGCGCACGCGGGCCGCAACCATCCCTGGGCCGACGGTCGCGCTGATGCTGCCCTATGGAGAGGCCATGGCGCGCCAAAGCGCGCTGGTCAATGTCGCCCGGGCCGAGGACGGCGTGGTGCGCGACGTGCTGCTCTACCTGGAGGCGGGCGACTGGAACATCCCCGCGTTGCCATTGCGCCTGGCCGCCCTGGCGGATCACCCAATCGCAGCGGTTCACCACCCGCGAAAGCCCTTGCTGCGCGTCAACTGGCGGACCCGCTCGCAACTGCCCTACGCCAGTGCCGCCGACATCATCGAGCAGCGGCCGATCTGCCATTCCGACGCCCACCCGATGCCGTCCCTGAGCGACACAGTGGCGCTGGTGGGGTACACGGCCGCGGGCATCAACGACGTCAAGCCCACCCCGGTCAACCGCGCGATGCCGGGGGTGGAGGTCCTCGCCGAGGCGACCGAGGCGCTGGTGGCCGGAAGCGCGATCCGGATGCCGCCGGGATGGGTGAAATACGTGCTCGCCGCGTTGGCGACCCTGCTGACCACGCTGGTCTTTTGGCGCGGGCAGCCACACAAGGACGTGGATTCGGTGTTCGTGGCGATCAATGCGCTGCTGTTGCTGCTCGCTTTTGCCGGGCTGACGTTGTTCGGAGTCTTCCTGGACATCTTCGCCAGCGTCGGCTTCGTCAGCCTGTGTTTCGGCGCGTGCCGGATGTACTCAGGCGTGCAGCGCGGACGCGCTGACGGCAACAGCGACTACACCGCCGAGCACGATCCGGCCGCCGAGCCGTGGACGGCGGTGGTGCGCCTGCGCCTGCTGCCGGATCCGACCTTGTCGGCGCGCAGCTACAAGGTCCGGCGGCGCGAGTACCGGCGCGTCCTGCGCCGCCACGTCTATGCCGGGGACGGGATCGTCATGATCGACGGCATCGTGGAGCGCAAGCACGTGATGACCGCGATGCTGGATGACATCGCCACCTTGCTGTGGAACGGCAGCAGCGAGGCGACGCTGCGCGACCGGGTCCGCAAGGATCTGGATGCTCTGCAGGCGGAACTCGTGCGCTATCCACGCGCACCAGCGGCGCGCGCGCAGCTGGCGATCAGTCTCGCGATGGCGGAAACCGGCGGCGCCAGTCCCGACGCGCGCCGACTGAAACTGCGCAGTCTGCTTCGCCAGGACTTCAACCAACTCCCCGAGCGGCCGCTGGAGGCCGCCAACACCTTCCTGGATACGGGCCCCGGGCCCGATGGAGAAACCGCATGAAGCTCATCAGCAAACGCATCGGCGTGGCGATCCTGCCCGCGCTGCTCCTCACCGCCGGCGCCATTGCCGCGACCGCGGAGATGCCCGCGGTCGTGCACAAACCCTCGGTGGAGGTGCGCAGCGCACCGGACCTCAAGGCCGGCAAGATCGCCGTCCTGCAGCGCAATGCAGCGGTGAAGATCGTCGACCAGAACGGCCTGTGGTACCGGCTGCAGTTGGCCGATGGCGGCAGTGGTTACGTGCGCATCAACGAGGTGCGGGTGGCGAGCGCCGGCACCGAGACCCCCACCGCCAACAGTCAGGCGCTGTTCGGTGGCAACGCCGGCCAGGGCAGGAGCACGGAGACAGCAAGCGTGCGCGGTATCAACGAGACCACGCTGCGGACCGCCCGCAACGACGCTGCCGGACTGTCGAGGTTGCAGGCCTACAGCGTCAGCGCAGAGACCGCTGGCGCACACGCGCGCAGCCAGGGCTGGCAGCCGGTACGCATCGCCTGGGGACCGGATGCGGCGGCCGCGCGTGGCAGCGGTGGGCAGGCGACCCAGGCCGAGAAGCGCGCGACCCTGTCGTCGGCGCGCGGGCTGCTATCGCGGCTTGGCGGCGGTGCGATCGCCGACAGCGCGATGCGGGTTGCCGATCGTGCGGTCGGCAAGTCCGAGCAGGAGCTGGCCGCCGAGGAACTCGAGCTCGGGCCGGCCATTGCCGGGCGGGTGCTGGGCGCGGCGCCGCTGTGGGCCAACCCGGAAGCACAGAAGCGCATCAACCTGGTCGGCCGCTGGGTCGCCTCGCAGACCTCGCGACCGCAACTGCCCTGGACCTTCGGGGTCATCGACGATGGCGAGATCAACGCCTACGCCGCTCCGGGCGGCTACATCCTGGTCACCCGCGGCATGTACGACCTGCTCGACGACGACGCCGAGCTGGCGGCGGTAATCGCCCACGAACTCGGCCACGTCGTCCAGCGCGACCACTTTGAGGTGATCCGCAAGCAGGAGATCGCCAAGGTTGGCAAGGACGTCGCGATGGCCCAGGTCCGGCCACACGGCATTGCAGCGGATTTCGCGCGCGACTACGTCGATACCCACGGCGCGGCGGTGATGATAAGCAGCCTGGACCGCGACGCCGAATACCGCGCGGACGAAGCGGCCGGGGTGTACCTGGCGCGCGCCGGGTTCGACCCGCTGTCGTTCTACGCGGTGCTGCAGAAGATGGCCGCCCTGGGCACCCGTCCGGCGCGCATGTCGCAGCTGTACCGTACGCATCCGCCGCTGGCCGCGCGCATGGACCGGCTCGACCAGCGCGTCAGCCGCTGACGGCGAAGTGCCAGACGCAAGCGGGCCCGGGAAATCACTCTCCCGGGCCCGTGCCTGCAGGTATGGCGTAACGACCGGCCGATGCAGGAATCAGCTGACCAGACGCAGCGTCATCGGATAGCGGTAGGCAATGCCTTCGTTGCTCTTGATGGTCGCGATGATGGTCATCACCAGCCAGTAGATGCCCACCGCGAAGGCGGCAAGGTAGAACAGGAAGCCGATCAGGATCACCAGCAGCACCGTGCCGACGGCCACCAGCGCCAGCGTAACGATGGCGATGGTGATGTTGAAGTTGAGCGCTTCCTTGGCCTGGTCGTCTACGAACGGCATCGTTTCCCTCTGGATCAGCCAGATGATCAGCGGGCCGAGCACGCAGCCCAGACCGCCGGTGAAGATGCCGGTCAACGCGGACAGGTGGGCAAACATCGCCCATTGACGCTGCTGGACGGGGACGCCCTCGTCCTGCGGCGGTGTACCAAGTGGATCGTGTTCGTGAACGTTCATGCCAAACCCCCTGAATGGATGCTTGAAAGCATGTGCCCTGCCCGCGGGCAGGTCAATCGAGCCGGCTCAGCCTTCGCCGGCGACCGTCATCCGCCCGACCAGGATCGAGCCGGTGCGGATGTGCGAACGGTGGTCGACGTCGCTGCCGACGGCCTCGATGGCGGCGAACATGTCCTTCAGGTTGCCGGCGATGGTGATGCCATCGACCGGGTACTGGATCTGGCCGTCCTGGATCCAGAAGCCACCCGCGCCGCGCGAGTAATCGCCGGTGATGGTGTTCACGCCCTGCCCCATCAGCTGGGTCACCAGCAGTCCGGTGCCCATCCCGGCCAGCATTGCCGGCAGATCGCCGGCATTGCTGGCGACCTGCAGGTTGTGCACGCCGCCGGCGTTGGCGGTGGTCTGCAGACCCAGGCGCCGCGCCGAGTAGCTGCCCAGCACGTAGCGCTGCAACACGCCGCCTTCCACCAGCGCGGACTCTCGGGTGGCGACGCCCTCGGCATCGAACGAGGCCGAGCGGAAGCCGCGCGGCAGGAACGGCAGCTCATGCAGGGCGAACCACTCCGGGAAGATCTGCGTGCCCACGCTGTCGAGCAGGAAACTGGCGCGCCGGTACAGGGCGCCGCCGGACACCGCGCCGAGCAGGTGGCCGACCAGCCCGCGCGCGACCTCGGCCGAGAACAGCACCGGATAGGCGCCGGTGGGGACCTGCCGCGGTGCCAGGCGCGAGATCGCCCGCTCGGCGGCCTTGCGACCGATCGCGCTGGCCGGTTCCAGGTCTTCGGCGGCGAGCGCAATGTCGTACCAGCCGTCGCGCTGCATCTGCTCGCCACGGCCGGCGATCAGCGCGCAGCCCAGGCTGTGGTGGGTGCCGCGCTCGCGGCCGACGAAGCCGTGCGAGTTGGCGTACACCGACACCGTGCTGCCACTGCTCGCCGAGGCGCCGTCGGAGTTTTCCAGACGCGCATCGGCATCGCGGCCCGCCTGTTCACAGGCGAGCGCCAGGTCGATCGCCTCATCGGCCTGGATATCCCAGGGATGCCAACTGTCGAACTCGCGCAGGTCGGTCGCCATCAGCTCGGCGTCGGCCAGCCCGGCGGCCGGATCGCGCTCGGTGTGGCGCGCGATCGCGCACGCCTGGTCCACGGTCGTGGCCAGGCTTTCCTCACGCAGGTCGGCCGTGGACGCGCTGCCCTTGCGACCATCGAAGTAGACCGTGACCGCAATCGAGCGGTCGCGGGTCGACTCGACCGTCTCCACCTCGCCCATGCGCACGCTGACGTTCAGCCCGGACTCCTCCGAGCACGACACCTCGGCCTGGTCGGCGCCGTTGGCTCGGGCGGCGTCCAGCAGCCGCCGCGACAGGCCGGCCAGCATGTCCAGTTGCTCCTCGCTGTGGGAAAGGGGGGATGGATGGGTCGGGCGCAGCTCGTTCAATGTCTTATCCTTGCAGGCTGTGGTTCCGGGCGATCGCCCCGGAGTCTGTTCTTGATGCGGTCGCGGCGGGCCAGACCCGTGGCGACCGGAAAATGTAGGATCCAACGATGCGCGGCATAGACGAGGAAACCGGCGAATTCCGTGGCGAGAGCCGCAGCCAGCAGCGGCGCGAGGCGCTTGAAGTGGCCGCCATCGCCGAGCAGCTGGTCGCCCTCAGCGAGGCGCAGCTGGCCCGGATGCCGGTGCCGGAAGATCTGCTGCCGCACATCCGCGAGGCACGCCGGATCACCTCGCACATCGCCCACAAGCGCCAGCTGGCGTTCCTGGCCAAGCAGATGCGGCGCGAGGATGACGCGGTGATGGAGGCGATCCGCGACGCGCTCGACGAGAAAGGCGATACCGCAAGGCGCGAAACCGCGATCATGCACCGCGTCGAGGCCTGGCGTGACCGGCTGCTGGCCGAGAGCGATGCCGCCCTGACCGAATTGCTGGACCTGTACCCCGACGCCGACCGCCAAGGCCTGCGCCAGCTGGTCCGCAATGCGCTGGAGGAGCGCAAGCGCAACAAGCCGCCGCGCGCCGCGCGCGAGCTGTTCCGGCAGCTGCGCGAACTGATCCTGCTGCCGGAGATGCCGGTCGCCGGTGCCGCGGGCTTGGAGGCCGGCGACGAGGTGCTCGACGACGAAGCGCTGGGCGACGAAACCATCGACGAGCGCGCGCTCGACGACGACGCAGCGGACCAGCGCCAGCCGTAGCCGACCTGCGGCATCACGCCTGGGTGCCACCCACGGTGATGCCATCGATCAGCAGCGACGGCTGGCCGACGCCGACCGGCACGCTCTGGCCGTCCTTGCCGCATACGCCGACACCTTCATCCAGCGCCAGGTCGTGGCCAATCATGCGCACCTTCTGCATGGTCTCCGGGCCGTTGCCGATCAGCGTGGCGCCCTTGACCGGCGCGGTGATCTTCCCGTCTTCGATCATGTAGGCCTCGGTGGCCGAAAACACGTACTTGCCGCTGGTGATATCGACCTGGCCGCCGCCAAAGTTGACCGCGTACAGCCCGCGCTTGACCGAACGGATCATCTCCTCCGGATCGTGCTTGCCGGCGAGCATGTAGGTATTGGTCATGCGCGGCATCGGCAGGTGGGCGAAGGATTCGCGGCGACCGTTGCCGGTGGGCGCCATGCCCATCAGGCGCGCGTTGAGGCTGTCCTGCATGTAGCCCACCAGCACCCCGTCCTCGATCAGCGTGGTGCATTGGGTCTGCTCGCCCTCATCATCGATGTTGAGCGAGCCGCGGCGCCCCGGCAGGGTGCCGTCATCAACGATCGTCACGCCGGGCGCGGCGACACGCTGGCCCATGCGGCCGGCGTAGGTGCTGGTGCCCTTGCGGTTGAAATCGCCCTCCAGGCCGTGCCCGACCGCCTCGTGCAGCAGCACGCCGGGCCAGCCGTTGCCGAGCACCACCGGCATCACCCCGGCCGGTGCGTCGACGGCTTCCAGGTTGACCAGCGCCTGGCGCAGGGCCTCGCGCGCCCAGGCTTCCGGCTTCCCGTCAGCGAACAGTTCGGCATACCCGTAACGCCCGCCGCCACCGGTGTAGCCCGACTCGCGGCGCCCGTTCTGCTCGACAATCACCTGCACGTTGAAGCGCACCAGCGGACGCACGTCGGCGCCCATGATGCCGTCGCTGCGGGCCACCAGGATCGTATCCACGCCGCCGCCGAGGCTGACGATCACCTGCTTGACCCGCGGATCGGCCGCGCGCAGCAGCTTGTCGATGCGGCGCAGCGCCTCGACCTTGTCCTCGTTGCCCATCGAATCCACCGGGTCCACCGGCGCGTACAGGGCCTGCGCGTTGGCGCGCACCAGCGGCCGTGTGGTCAGGCTGCCGCCGTCGCGTGCGATCGCCCGCGCCGAGGTGGACGCGGCGATCAGCGCCTGCGCGTTGATCTCATCGGAATAGGCGAAACCGGTCTTCTCGCCGCTGATCGCGCGCACGCCCACCCCCTGCTCGATGGAGTGCGCGCCGTCCTTGACGATGCCGTCCTCCACGCTCCAGCTCTCGCGGCGGGCATGCTGGAAATACAGGTCGCCAAAGTCGATACCCGGCCCGAGCAGCGTGCCGAAGGTTCGCTCAAGTCCCCCGGCATCAAGCCCTGAGGGCAGCAGGAGGCGGGATTCGGCAAGTTGCAGGGTGTGGGTCATGGGATCTTCTGGGGAGGTGATGACGGAACGGGCGGCCTCCCTGGCGGGAAGGCGGCGCACGGGAGAAATCGGCGGGGGTGCAGCGGCGCGCAGGTGCAAAGCCACCCGGACGATATGCGGGCGACTGCGGGCGCTTCAACCGGCGGGCGGCCGCGCCGGTGACTCAGGCGGCGGCTCCACGGCAGGTCGTGCCGGCGCTTGGGCCGAAGTGCCCGTGCTGTTTTGGCGCGTGCCCGTCTCCGGCGGCGGCGCGGGTGAGGACGCGTTGCCCGGCCCTGCCGCAGACGCGGCCGGCCGCGCCTGGCCGTTGCGCTCGGGTTCCCGGCTGACCACGTCCACGTGCGGATCCTTCCAGGGACCGCTGACGCGATAGGTTTTCGCGCCGATCTGGCCCAGCGGTTTGCGCAGCACCGCGTTGGCCGCTGCGCCGATCGCCGCCCCCACCGGCCCACCGGCCAGCGCACCGGCCACGGTCAGCAGGTTGCCGGACCGCGGCAGCACCTCGATCGTCTGGTTGAAGGTTTCCGCGCGCAGGTCGGCTTCGCCGCGGATGTTGATCCGCGCCGCCGGGCCTTCGATGCGCAGGTCATCGCTGCTCGCCATACCGCCGGCAAAGCGGATGTCGCCCTTGGCCTCGTTGAAGGCAAAGCCCTTGGAGAAGAAATCGCGGAAGTCGAGCATCAGCCGGCGCGGCAGTTCGGCGATGCTGAGCAGGCCCAGCACGCGTCCGGCTCCCGGCTCCACGTCCAGCAGGCGACCGTCGCGCACCTCGCCCTTCAGGTTGCCGGACACCTTCACCAGCTCGAACTGCATCGGACCGCCCGGCCATTCGGCGGCCAGCGACATGCGGCCCTCGCCACCGTCGAGTCGCCCGACGTGGCCCAGGCCCGCGAGCAGGCGGCCGAAATCGGTGCTCGCCAGGTCGACTTCAAAACGGGTGCGCGCAACCCTGCCACGTCCGGTCCAGCTGCCGCGGACGTCAATCCGCTGGCCGGGCCTCTGCGCACTGAAATGCTCGATCTGCAGGCCAGCGGCGGTCGCGCGCGTGCGCAGCGACGCCCGGCCCAGCACCGCATCGTCCAGGCGCAGGTCGTCGATATCCAGCGCGAGCGGCGGGATGCGCGCCGGATCGATGTCCTCGTCGACGGTGGCGGTGGCAACATGCGGCGCGGGCTTGGGTGCGCCTGCCGCCTTCGTGGGCAGACGCCAGTGGACGCGTTCAAACCGGCCCGAGACCGGTGCGGTCGACGACTCGGGCACCTGCAGACGGCCCTGAAGGCGCGGGCCCTCCGCCTGCACCAGCAGCGCGCCGCCCGCCCCGGGCGAGACACGAACGCGGGCATCACCGAACTCCCCGCCAAACAGCTGCAGCCGATCGGTGCGGATGTCGATCTGGCCCAATGGCACGCCTGCGCCGCTTCCATCACCCGCGCCGGCCCGGGCCAGGCCGACCCAGCCGATCGCGTCCAGACTGCGCGCGCGACCGCTGGCGATCAGCCCGGAGGCCGGCGCCGGCGCCGGCAGCGTGGCGGTCCCGAGCGCGGCGCGGATGCCGGTGCGTTGACCGCTGCTGCGCGCACGCAGGGCCAGCACATCGCCCAGGACGACCTGCACCTCGCCCTGCTCCAGCGGCAGGGCGGTCTCCACCGTAGCCGCCAGCCGCTGCCCTGCCGGCTTGGCCAGCGGCGCAGGCAGCGTCAGCGCCGTACCCACCAGGTCGGACTGCAGCTTCAGGCGCGCAGCACCGCCGCTGCCGGTGCCTGCTGCGGGCACGAGCACACCCACCGTCCACGAAGAGCGACCGTGCATGTAGGGCGCGAGCCAGCCCAGCTCCGGTGCCCGCGCCAGCAGCGTATCGGCGCCGAACTGGGCCTGCAGGTCGGCCTCCAGCACGTTGCCCGAGTCGCGAACCGCATCCTTGCCCGAGCGCAGCGACAACTTGCCCGGGCGACCGCCCATCTGCACGTCAAGGCGGTCGGCGCGGAAACCGTTCTGGGTGTAGGTCACGGGACCGCGCACCTGCTCGAATGCCAGCCCCCAGCGCGGATCCGCCAGGCGCGCGCCGGCCAGGCGGACATTGCCGTCGATCGCCAGGGCGCCGTGCTCGACCATCGGCAGCGCCATGGCGAAATCGACCTCCGCGGGACCTGAGCCCTTGATCGAGGCGAACGTCTCCGGATTGAGTTGCTGCAGCGGGCTGGCGCGCAGCAGCCCGAGCAGGCGCGACACGTCGCTGCTGCCCTTGGCCTGGATGGCCAGCGTGCCGTGATCGTAATGGTCGACGCTGGCCTTCACGCTGGGGATCGCGATTCCGGCCAGCGTGCCGTGACCGCTGATGTCCAGGCCGTTGCCGATGAAGCTGGCCTGCAGGTCGAGCCCGGTCGCGGCCGGCCAGTCGGGCTGGAACGCGACCGTGGCGTCGGTAATGTGTGCGCTGGCCTCGAAGCGGCCGGTGTGGTCATCGAACGGCCAGTCGTCCAAGTCGCCGGAGACTATCGCGCGGCCGTCGCGGACGATGCCGTCGACCAGCGCGGTGTCCAGCCAGTGCAACAGCGCCTCGGGCATCAGGTGGCGCACCCAGAACCCCTTGGCGACCGGCAGGCGGGTCTCGTCCACCGTCGCCGCCAGGTCGATCCGCGGACGTCCGCCATCGCCGTTCCAACCCAGCCCGCCGCGGACGTTGGCGCCGAAATCCGGACCTTGGATGCGCAGCGCGGACGTGCCCGCCTGCCAGCCGTCCGGCCCGCGCCAGCCGGCCACGTTGCCCGTCAGATGGACCACATGGGGCACCCCGAAGCCGCGCGGCCAGTCAAAGCTCATCGCCGCGGACGGATCCAGCTGGGCACTGAAGCCCTCGGCGTCACCGCGCACGTCCGCCGCCAGCCCGTTGATGCCCGGCGCGTTGCCCAGCGGCGCAAAGCCCAAACCGTCGATGCGCACGGCGCCCTGCATGCCGCCGTCGCGGCGTCCCTGCAGATCCACCCCCGACAGCGATCCGTGCGGGCGCGCATGCAACAGCCAATGCCGCAGCGGTCCGGGCAGCTGGTTGCTGAGCACGGCCAGCGACGCCAGCGGCTGCAGATCGATATGCTCGGCCACGAGCCCGTATTGGCGACCGGCGGCGAGGGTCAGCGGACCGAAGCGGTGGTCCTCGCCCTGCGTCTGCAGATGCAGCAGCGGCGCGTCCAGCTGCCAGCCACCATCGGTGCGTCGCCAGATCACCCGGCTCTCGAGCAGGTCGATCACCTGCAGCGGAATCTGGCCGGCGGCGCCGGGCACCGGAGCGATCGTCGAACCGGCCAGCACCACGCGCTCCAGCGTCGTCTCCAGCTTGACCCCGACCAGGCGCTTGTCCTCCAGATCGGCCCATGCCCTGGCGCGGCCGTCGCCCGTCTGCAGGGTGATGCCGTGCAGGTCGAGCACCGAGGCCAGCGGCTGCAGCTCGGCGCGGTCGATTCCGACATACGCACGGCCGGCACCGCCGTGGCGGTGGAAGTCCAGCATCGCGACCACGGGTGCCGGGCGGCCGTCATCGCGGTTGTCCCTGGGAGTCGCGGAGGACAGCTCCTCCGGCCAGGCGCGCAGGCCGGCACGGACGCGATCGCCCTGCACGCGCAGGCGCAGGTCGATGCGCGGCACGTTCAGATCCAGTCCCAGATCGGGGGCCAGCACGGTCAGTGCGCCGTCGCTCACCTGCAGCTCGCCCAGCCCTTCCAGCGAGTGGAACGGATCGCCGTCCGCCTCGCGCTGGCCCGGCAGTCCGCGCACCTGCCAGCGGCCGTCGGGCGACCGTTCCAGGACCAGTTCCAGGCCGCGAAGGCGCAGCTCCGACAGCGGCACGCCCGGCCACAGCCCGGCGTAGATGGACAGCAGCATCTCGGCATCGCCGACATCGAACACGTCCGCGCCCTCGCCCAGGCGCAGGTTGTGCAACTGCAGCAAGGGGCCGCGACGCGTCCAGCCGGTTTGCAGACGGTCGAATGCCACTGGACGCCCGACCCGCTCGCCCAGCCAGGCGGCGACGCGGTCGGGGTGGCGCTCCACCAGCGGCAGCAACTGGCTGGCCACCGCGATCACCAGCGCCAGCAGCACCAGCACGATCCCCACGGTGTAGCCCACGCCCCGGCGGGCCAGTCGCAATCGGCGGCGCAGCGGCGTCGGCATCTCAGTCCAGGCGGGAGGCGTCAGAGCAGGACGACATCGAACTGCTCCTGGGCGTACTGGTCATCGGCCTGGAAGCGGATCGACTTGCCGAGGAATTCCTCCAGCTCGGCGACCGCGGTCGACTCCTCCTCGGTAATCCGCGCGACCACCTTGGGCGAGGCCATCACCATCAGGCGGTCGGCGTCGAACTGGCGTACCTGGCGCACGATTTCGCGGAAGATCTCGTAGGTGACCGTTTCGGGCGTCTTCAGCGTGCCGCGCCCGTTGCACTCGTGGCACGCCTCGGTGAGCTGGCGCTGCAGGCTCTCGGTGGTGCGCTTGCGCGTCATCTCCACCAGTCCCAGCGGCGAGAAGTCATACACCGTGGTCTTGGCGTGGTCCTTGGCCAGCGCCTTCTCCAGCGTGCGCAGGACCTGGCGCTTGTGCTCGGCATCGTTCATGTCGATGAAGTCGATGATGATGATCCCGCCCAGGTTGCGCAGGCGCAGCTGGCGGGCCACCGATTGCGCGGCCTCCAGGTTGGTGCGGTAAACCGTCTCCTCCAGGTTGCGCTGGCCCAGGAAGGAGCCGGTGTTGATGTCCACCGTGGTCATCGCCTCGGTCTGGTCGATCACCAGGTAGCCCCCGGATTTCAGCGGCACCTGCTTGTCGAGGGCGCGCTGGATCTCGTCCTCGACCCCGTAGAGGTCGAAGATCGGCCGCTCGCCGGCGTAGTGCCCGATCTTCTGCGCCAGCTCCGTCGTCCCGGCCGCGCCGGCGGCGCTCATGAACTGCGATGCAAACGTGCGCAGCCGCTCGAAGGTCTCGCGCGAATCCACCTTGACCTTGTCCACGTCGCGGCGGATCAGGTCGCGCACCGCGCGCAGCGGCAGGGTCAGGTCCTCATAGATGCACTCGCCCACGCGGGCGCTGGCGGAACGCTCGCCGATCAGGCTCCACACCCGCGCCAGGTAGGCCACGTCGTCGGCCAGGGCCTCCTCGGGCTGGCCTTCGGCGTTGGTGCGCACGATGTAGCCGTGGGTGTCGCCTGCGGCCGTGAGTCCACCGACGATGCCCTTGAGCCGGGCACGCTCGGCCTCATCCTCGATCCGGGCCGAGACCCCGATCACCCGCGTGTGCGGCAGCAGCACCAGGTAGCGCGAGGGAATGCTGGTCAGCGTGGTCAACCGGGCGCCCTTGCCACCGATCGGGTCCTTGACCACCTGGACGATGATTTCCTGGCCGTCGCGCAGCAATTCGCTGATCGGCCGGGTCGGCGGCGGTGGCGCGTTCGGGTCCTCCTCGCCGGTCAGCGCGGGCGCGGAGGGCCGGACGATATCGGCCGCATGCAGGAACGCCGCGCGCTCCAGCCCGATCTCCACGAAGGCCGCCTGCATCCCGGGCATCACCCGTTGCACCTTGCCCTTGTAGACGTTGCCGACCACGCCGCGGGCCCAGCCACGCTCGATATGAAGCTCCTGCAACATGCCGTTCTCGACCACGGCCACCCGCGTCTCGCGCGGGGTGACGTTGACCAGGATTTCCTCGCTCATGGCGCCTCCGTTGCGCAGGTGGGCAGGCCGGCGGCCAACGGGCCGAGACCGAATGTCGCCAGCAGTTGCGCGCTCTGGTGCAGCGGCAATCCCATGACGCCGGAATGGCTGCCGTCGAGGCGCTCAACGAATGCCTCGGCAAGTCCCTGGATCGCGTAGCCACCGGCCTTGCCGAAGGGCTCGCCGCTGTCGACGTAGGCATCGATGACGGCATCGGGCAAGCGCGCGAAGCGCACCTCGGACACCGACACAGCCTCTTCGTGGCGCGACGCCGAGACCAGCGCGAGCGCGGAGACCACGGTGTGCGGCACGCCCGACAGCCGTCGCAGCATCGCTGCCGCCTCGGCACTGTCGCGCGGCTTGCCGAACACGTCCTCGTCCAGAATCACCTCGGTGTCGCAACCCAGGACCAGGGCATCCGGCTCGCCGGACACGCGGGCCAGGCCCGCAAGCGCCTTGTCGCGGGCGACCCGGGAGACGTAGGCCTGCGCGGTTTCGTCCGCCTGTCGCTGTTCGGGCACGTCCAGCTCGAGCACGGCAAATTCCAGCCCGAGGCGAGTCAGCAGTTCGCGTCGACGCGGAGAGCGGGAAGCAAGATAAAGCATGGGTCTCCAGGGGCGACCGGTCGCGTTTGCGAATGGCGGAAAGCATAACCCGCGGCGCCTGAGCGCCAGCCACCTTGCGCGGCCGCTGCCTGACTGCCGGCCGGCGGACGGCAGTCAGGCCCGATGGTAGGGGTGGTTGGCCAACATCGCCGCGGCGCGGTACAGCTGCTCGGCAGCGACCAGACGCACCAGCATGTGCGGCAGCGTCATCGGCCCCAGCGACCAGGACTCGTCGGCGCGGGCCAGCACCTCATCGGCATGGCCTTCAGGCCCGCCGATCAACAGCGCCAGGTCACGCCCCTGGCCGCGCCAATGCTCGAGGCGCTGGGCGAGTTGCTCCGAACTCCAGGGTTTGCCACGGCCGTCCAGAGTCACCACCAGCGGCGAGCGCGGCAGCGCAGCGAGCACGCGGGCGCCTTCCTCGGCGGTCGCGCGGGCGATGTCGCGGTTCTTGCCGCGCACGCCGGGCTCGACCTCCACCAGTTCCAGGGGCAACCAGTGGGAGAGACGCTTGCGGTAGTCCTCGAATCCCTCGGCGACCCAGCGCGGGGCCCGCTCGCCGACGGCGATGAGTCTGGCCTTCACGATCGGGCCCTGATCGCCTGCGCGACAGGCGCCTCGACTAGAGGTCGTCCTCGGCGTCGGTTTCCAACTCGCCGGAACCGATCCCGGGCTCGCCGTATTCGTCCACCGACGCCGGCGGCTGGTCGCCCACGGTCCACAGGCGCTCAAGTGCATAGAACTCGCGCACCCGCGGCAGCATGATGTGGACAACGACGTCACCCAGGTCGACCAGGACCCACTCGGCCTCGCGCTCGCCCTCCACGCCCAGCGGCATGATGTCCAGCTTCTTGGCGAACTTGACCACCTCGTCGGCGATCGACTTCACGTGGCGCGAGGACGTGCCCGAGGCGACCACCATGTAGTCGGTGACGCTGCTCTTGCCGCGCACGTCGATTTCCACCGGATCCTTGGCCTTCAGTTCCGCGATGGCGCTGCGCACGGTGTCCAGCAGTTGGTCGACGCTGGGCGGCGGGCTCGGGAGACGGGTCTTGATGACTTGGGCTTCGGTGGACATGCAGGCTCTGGGGTTGGGTGCGGCAGTGATTATAGCGAAGCCGGGCTGCCGGGCCGCTTCACATACAGCCGATGCTGAACGATGTACTCCGCCACCGGCGCCGGAACCAGCTCCCGCCACGGCTCGCCGGCGGCGATGCGCTCGCGGATGCCGGTGGCCGATCCGGGGTGCAGGCGGTTGGGCAGGCACAGCACACGACCGGCCGGTGCCGCCTCCAGGTCAGTCTCCAAGTCGGTCCAGCGCCCGTCGAGCATGGTCAGCAGCGGCGCGGAAAGATGCCGGTCGAGGTCGACCCCGGGACGGGCGGCGACGACAAAATGGGCCAGTTCGAACAGCGCCTGCCAATCCTTCCATTGCGGCAACCCGGCCAGGCTGTCGGCGCCGATCAGCAGGGCGACCGGCGCCTGCATCCCGTACTCGGCGCGGATGCCGCGCAGCGTATCGACCGAATAGGACGGCGTGTCCCGCAGCAACTCGCGTCGATCGACCAGCAGGTCTCGCTCACCCGCCACGGCCAGGTCCAGCATCCGCGCGCGGTGCTCCGCGCTGGCCCCCGGCGCGGCGCGATGCGGCGGATCCGCCGCCGGCATCAGGCGGATCGCAGCGCTCAGGTGATCACGCGCGTTGCGTGCAATGTGCAGGTGGCCGCAGTGGACGGGGTCGAAGGTGCCGCCGTAGAACACCCGCAAAGCCGGGCCGGCCGGATTCAATGCCGGGCTCCGCCGTGCTCAGGCATCGACGTGGACCAGCAAGCGGACCGCGGCCGGATCGGCCACCGCCAGCAGGACCCGCTCCAGCATCAGCCACGGATCGCCGGGCTCACGCCCCTTGGCCATGCGGTCGACCGCCCCGATGCGCGAGACGAAAGCGTCCCAGCGCGCCGGCGGATGGCGCTGCAGGGCGCGCTGGTACATCGGCTGCTTGGAATCCCAGACGCGCTGCGCCTTGAACTCGGCCGAGAGGTTGCCGCCGCGGGCCTTGATCCGCGACAGCGCGGCGGTGCGCTGCAGTTCGATCACGACCATTCCCAGCAAAGCGGGGACCGCCTCGCCTTCGGCGCGCAGGCCGGCGAGCATCCGCGAGACCTGCAGCGGCTGGCCGTTCATCGCCGCGTCGATCAGGCGGAACACGTCGTAACGCGCCGCATCGGCGACCAGCGACTCCATCCGCGCCAGGTCCAGGCTGCCGCCGTCGGCGAGCAGCGCCAGCTTGTCGATCTCCTGCGCAGCGGCCAGCAGATTGCCGTCGATACGTTCCACGAGGCGTTGCACGGCATCGGCGTCGGCACGCACGCCGCGCGAACGCAGCCGCTGCTCGACCCAGCCGGGAAGTTCGTGCGGCTTGATCGGCCAAGCGATCGCGATTTTGCCGATGCCCTCGATCGCCGCGCTCCACTTGCCGGCGTGCTTGCGAGTCCATTCACCGGCGGTGACCAGCAGCACCACGTCGGCCGGCGGATCGGCGCAGAACCGGCAGATCAGCTCGCCTCCGATCTTTCCCGGCTTGCCGGTGGGAAGACGCAGCTCCAGCAGGCGGCGACTGGAAAACAGGCCCGGCGAACCAAAGCTGGCCGCCATCGCGTCCCAGTCGGGCTCGCGACTGCCTTCGCTGTCGAAGACTTCGCGCTCCGTGATGCCCTGTGCGCGGGCGGCGGCGCGTACCGCGTCGGCGGCCTCCAGCACCCGCAGCGGCTCGGCGCCGGCGATCAGGTAGGCCGGCGCCAAGGTTCCCGATCCGAGCTGGGCGGCCAGCTGTTCGGGTTTGAGCTCCATGCTCAGGGTTGGGAGCCGGGCGTCGGCTCGGTTCCGTCATCGGTGGGAACCGGCGGCGGTGGGGGCGGCGGCGGCATCGCTTCGGCGGCATCCATCGCGGCCCTGGCGGCGTCGGTGGTGTGCTGGAACACCTCGGAGGCATCCTGGGACGCGGTGTCCACGCTGCCGGCGGCGTCGATCCGGCGCAGGATCGAGGCGGCCATCTCGCGCTGCAGTTCACGCACCAGGATCTCGCGCTCGCCTTCGGTGCCGATCGAATTGTTCGGTACCGAGATGTAGTCGCGCGAGAGTTCGATGTTCTGCTGCGGCACCAGCACGGTGCCGTCGCCATTGCGCATCTCGAACACCACCGCGTAGCGCAGGCTGAACTCCTGCGCACGGCCGCGGGCATCGACGCTCAACGGGGTATCGCCCCAGCGCTCGGCCTTGATCTCCAGCACCGCCGCGTTGCGTTCCGCCGCGCTTGCCGGGGTAGCGCCGGCGCGGGTGAGCGACTGTTGCAGACGATCGGCCAGCGGGCTGTAGCGGCTCTTGGAGACCACCTTGACCGGATCAAGGTCGGCCGGCAGCGTCAGTGCATCACGCAACTGGAAACCACAGGCGGACACGGTCAGCACGAGGGCGAGAGGCAGCAGGCGTCGGATCATCGAGGCAGTCTGAAGGAGGCGGATGGGTGCAGCAAGCATAAAGCGCGGCTGCGCACTGGCGTGGAAGGCAGGGTTCAGCCGGCGACGATGTTGACGATCTTGCCCGGCACCACGATCACCTTGCGCACCGTGAGGCCGGACAGGAAGTGCGCCACGTGCGGCTCGGCCAGAGCCATCTTCTCCACCTCGGCGTTGTCCATGCCGACCGGAGCCTCGATCTTGCCGCGCAGCTTGCCGTTGACCTGCACCGCCATCACCACCGCATCGCGCACCAGCGCGGCCTCGTCGACCTGCGGGAACGGCACGTCTTCCAGCAGCGTCTCGGCATGGCCCAGCGCCTGCCACAGCGCATGGCTGGTGTGTGGGGTCACCGGGTTGAGCAGCAGCACCATCGCCTCCAGGGCCTCGTGGCGCACGGCCCGGCCCTGGTCGCTCATGTCCTTGAACCTGCTGACGTGGTTGAGCAGCTCCATCAGCGCGGCGATCGCGGTATTGAAGGCGTGGCGGCGGCCGTAGTCGTCGCCGACCTTGCCGATGGTCTGGTGCAGCTGGCGGCGCAGGGTCTTCTGGCCGGCGTCCATCGCGGCCGGATCCACCGGCGGGTGGTCGGGCTGGGATGCGTGGGTGACCACCTCGCGCCAGAACCGGCGCAGGAACCGCGCCATGCCTTCCACGCCGGCCTCGTTCCACTCCAGCGACAGCTCGGGCGGCGCGGCGAACATCGAGAACAGGCGCACGGTGTCGGCGCCGTACCGGTCCACCATGGTGCGCGGATCTACGCCGTTGTTCTTGGACTTGGACATCTTCTCGATGCCACCGATCACCACCGGCTGGCCGTCGGCCTTCAGCGTCGCTCCGGTGATGCGGCCGCGCTCGTCACGGACGATCTCCACCTCGGCCGGATTGATCCAGTCGCGCGAACCGTTCTCGCCTTCGCGGTAGAAGGTCTCGGCGATCACCATGCCCTGGGTCAGCAGGTTGGTCGCCGGCTCGTTGCTGTCCACCAGCCCCTGGTCGCGCAGCAGGCGGTGGTAGAAACGGAAATACAGCAGGTGCAGGATCGCGTGCTCGACGCCGCCGATGTACTGGTCCACCGGCAGCCAGTGGTTGGCGCGTGCATCGACCTGTTCGGTCGCGCCGGGCGAGGTGTAGCGCGCGTAGTACCAGCTGGACTCCATGAAGGTATCGAAGGTGTCGGTCTCGCGCTCGGCCGCTCCGCCGCAGCCCGGGCAGGTCGTCTTGCGCCACTGCGGATCGGCCTTGATCGGCGAGGCGGTGCCCATGAACTCGACGTCCTCGGGCAGCACGACCGGCAACTGGTCCTCCGGCACGGGCACTGCGCCGCAGGCCTCGCAATAGATGACCGGGATCGGGCAGCCCCAGTAGCGCTGGCGGCTGACGCCCCAGTCGCGCAGGCGGAAATTGACCCGGCGTGCGCCACGGCCCTCCGCTTCCAGCCGCGCGGCCAGCGCGTCGAAGGCCTGCTGAAAGTCCATGCCGTCGTATTCGCCGGAGTTCACCAGCCAGCCGCGCTCGGTATAGGCGCCCTGCTCGGCGATACCCTGCTCGAAGTCGCTGACCACCTGCACCGCCGCGCCGGTGTCATAGGCGTCGGTCGAGCCCTGCGTCCCCAGTGCGCTGGCCATAGGATCGGCATGCCGGCCCAGGTCCTGGCCGATCTCACGCACGGCATCGCGTACCGAATCGGGCACGACCACCATCCTGATCGGCAACTGGTAGCGACGGGCGAACTCCCAGTCCCGCTGGTCATGGCCGGGCACCGCCATCACGGCGCCGGTGCCGTAGCTCATCAGCACGAAGTTGGCGACGAACACCGGCAGCTCTTCGCCGCTGATCGGGTGGATCGCGCGCAGGCCTGTGTCCATCCCGCGCTTTTCCTGGGTCTCCAGTTCCGCCTCGGTGGCCCCGCCCTTGCGCAGGTCGGCGACGAAGTCGGCCAGGCCGGTGTCGTTGGCGGCGGCGTGCGCGGCCAGCGGATGCTCGGCAGCGATGGAGAGAAAGGTCACCCCCATCAGGGTGTCCGGGCGGGTGGTGTAGACGGTCAGGGGCTCGAGCTCTGCCCCCACGGCATCGCGCACGGCGAAGGTGATGTCGAGGCCCTCGCTGCGCCCGAGCCAGTTGCGCTGCATGGTCTTGACCGCGTCCGGCCAACCCGGCAGATGGTCCAGGCCGTCCAGCAATTCCTGTGCGTAGTCGGTGATCTTCAGGAACCACTGCGGGATTTCGCGCTTTTCCACCATCGCGCCGGTGCGCCAGCCGCGGCCGTCGATCACCTGCTCGTTGGCCAGCACGGTCTGGTCGACCGGATCCCAGTTGACCACCGAGTTCTTTCGGTACGCCAGGCCCTGCTTCATCAGGCGCACGAACATGCGTTGCTCGTGCACGTAGTAGGACGGCTCGCAGGTGGCGAATTCGCGCGACCAGTCAATGGCGTAGCCCATCTGCCGTAGCTGTGCCTTCATGTGGCCGATGTTGGCGTAGGTCCACTGCGCCGGCGCGGTGTGGTGCTTGATCGCCGCGTTCTCCGCCGGAAGGCCGAACGCGTCCCAGCCCATCGGCTGCAGCACGTTGTGTCCGGTCATACGCTTGTAGCGGCTGATCACGTCGCTGATGGTGTAGTTGCGCACGTGGCCCATGTGCAGCGCGCCGGAGGGATACGGCAGCATCGACAGGCAATAGAACTTCGGCTTGGCCGAGCTCTCGTCGACCTCGAACGCGCGGGTGTCGTCCCAGTAGCGCTGGGCCGCCGTCTCCAGCGCATGCGGCTCGAAACCGGACCCGCCGGCGCTGCCGGGGTCATTGCTGCGGGGGTCGGCGGAGGCTTCGATGGGCACGGGCGTGGAACCGGAGACAGATGGACCGGAAAGCCTAACCCAGCGCCTCCCTTGCCGCCATGCGGGTGGGTCCGGAAACCGTCCGCGACGCTCCGCAGACCCGGTTTGCACCGGTACTTTCGCGCCACGCGCGTGGTGCGTGCACGTGCTTCAATCGATCCCACCCTCGCCACCGGATACCGCCGTGCCGACTCGCCTCTCCTGCGCCCTGCTTGCCCTTGCCGTGCTGCCCGTCGCCGCGCTGCCAGCCACCGCGCTTGCCGCCGACGGCGCCAGCGCCCTGCACTGCGGAAAGCTGTTCGACAGCCGCGCCGGCAAGATCCTCGGCCCGCACACGGTGCTGGTGCGCGATGGCCGCGTGGAGCGGATCGTCAGCGGCGGCAATGCCAGCGTCGCCGGCGCCACCAACGTCGATCTCTCCGGCCACACCTGCATGCCCGGCTGGACCGACCTGCACGTGCACCTGGGCAGCCAGTCCAGCCCGGACAGCTACTCGGAAGGCTTCCGCTTGGACGACATCGACTACGCGTTCCGCGCGGTCGGCTACGCACGACAGACGCTGCTGGCCGGCTTCACCAGCGTGCGCGACCTCGGCGGCGAGGTGGCGCCGCACCTGCGCGATGCGATCAACCAGGGACTGGTCGACGGCCCGCGGATCTGGGCGGCCGGCAAGTCGATTGCCACCACCGGCGGCCACGCCGACCCCACCAACGGCTACAACTCCGCGCTGTCGCACCTGATCGGCCCGCCCGGACCGACCCAGGGCGTCATCAATTCGGTCGACGATGCCCGACAGGCGGTGCGGCAGCGGTACAAGGACGGCAGCGACGTGATCAAGATCACTGCCACCGGTGGCGTGCTGTCGTACGCCAAATCCGGTGACGCGCCGCAGTTCCGCGTCGACGAGATCCAGTCCATTGTCGACACCGCCACGGACTACGGCTACCGCGTCGCCGCGCACGCCCACGGCGAGGAAGGCATGCGCCGCGCCGTCGAGGCGGGCGTGACCAGCATCGAGCACGGCACCTACATGAGCGACGAGGTCATGGCGCTGATGAAGCGCAAGGGGACCTGGTACATCCCGACCATCTACGCCGGCCGCTTCGTGGCCGACAAGGCAAAGATCGACGGCTACTTTCCGGCCGTCGTCCGGCCAAAGGCGGAAAAGATCGGCGCGCTGATCCAGGCGACTGCCGGCAAGGCCTACCGGTCCGGCGTGAAAATGGCCTTCGGCACCGACATGGGCGTCGGTCCGCACGGCGACAACGCGCGCGAGTTCGTCTACCTCACCGAAGCCGGCGTGCCGGCCGCGGTGGCCCTGCAGATGGCCACCATCCGCGCCGCCGAGGTGCTCGGCGTCGACGACCAGGGCGTGATCGACAGCGGCAAGCGCGCCGACATCATCGCCGTGCAGGGCGACCCGGTCGAAGACATCAACCGGGTGCTGGATGTCCGCTTCGTGATGAAGGACGGGGTGATCTACAAGCAACCGGACGCCTAGCCCGGTCGCCCAACAAAGCTGCTACCGAATCGGATAGCGCGCTAAGCAGTGCTCATGGGGTACGCGGCCACTGGAAAACCTCGTCGATGCCAACCTTGAACGCGTGTGCGATCCGGAACGCGAGTTCCAGCGACGGCGCGTACTTCCCCGCCTCCAGCGCGATGATCGTCTGCCGGGTCACGCCGCACGCTTCGGCCAGCGCCTGCTGGGTCATCTCGCCGCGGGCAAACCGCAACGCGCGGATGGAATTTTGGATGGGCGTCGATGCCATGCCGCCGGGCCTCAGTGCCGGTCGCGCCAGTAGTAGATGGCCGTCCCGAGGTATTCGAGCAGGCAGCTGAGCATGAGTCCAAGGATCAACAGGTTGGCGATCACCAGGTGACTGGCCCACTGCAGACGGTCCTGAGGCGACAGTCCAAGTATCCCGGCCACACCGACACAAAACGCGACCAGCCCAAAACGTCCCCAACCCGCAGCCTTGGCCGCGATTTCGCGGTCGCGCTCGTCTTCCGTCACCGCCTCGCTCCAGCGCCTGGCCAGGACCCCGCGCAGCACGCTCCAGGCGATCAGCAACGCGACCAGGTTGCGCACGACCCGGCCCGTAACGGGATCGTTCCAGACGGTTGCCGCCCTGAAGGCGTCAACGTTCGAGACCAGATAGGCAACCGCGGCGGCCATGAAGACGGTGCCGATCCACGCGTTCCACTCGCCCGGCGAGGCGGCCTCGGCGACCGCGTCCCGCGGCAGGCGGCTGACGGCGAACAGCGAGACCCACGCGGTGGTGATCAGCAGCACCATGCCGACGTGGCCGGTATCCAGCCCCAGCAGTGAATCCGGGCTGGCGAGCAACAACCACAGCGCAAACATCGCCGACAACAGCAAGCCGAGACCGCTCCAACGATTCACGATCATGGTGTCTCCTCCACCGCACTAAATGTACGTTCGAAGTTACATCGAATTCACCGGATGTCAACTACGTTTTACATCCGGTTGGAATCCGCGGCGCCGCCACCATCTAGGCCTGTGAACTTCATCTGCGAGTAGCCCGATGCCTGCACTGCCCGACGCCCCGCCCGCCCGCCACGTTTTCAATGCCACCACCGCCGGCTTTGAAACCGATGTCCTGCAGAAGTCCATGCAGACGCCGGTTCTGGTCGACTTCTGGGCGCCGTGGTGCGAGCCGTGCAAGCAACTGGGCCCGGTGCTGGAGAAGCTCGCGGCCGAGTATCACGGCAGTTTCCAGCTGGCCAAGGTCGAGGTCGACCAGGAACCGCAGCTGGCGGAAGCCTTCCAAGTCCGCTCCATTCCGACCGTGTTCCTGGTCAAGGACGGCCAGATCGCAGACGGCTTCCCTGGCGTGCTGCCGGAGGGACAGATCCGCGAATTCCTCAAGCAGCACGGTGTGGAACCCGCCCAAGCCCCTGCGGCGGCCGACGACGCCGCGGCGCCGGTCCCCGTCGACCCCCAGGCCGAGGTCGCGCGCCTGCGCGCCGCCGTGGCCGAAGCGCCCGACAATGCCGAGCTGCGGCTGGACCTCGCGCTCGCCCTGCTCAAGACCGACCAGGCCGACGAGGCCACCGGCCTGCTGGAAGGGCTGCCGGCCAACCTGGCGACCGACGATCGCACCGTCCATGCGCGTGCGCGGCTTGCCTTCCTTGCCCTGGCCAGCACCGCGCCGAGCCTCGAAGAGCTGCAGCAATCGGTCGCCACGGATCCCGACGACCTGCGCGCGCGCCATCTGCTGGGCGCCCGACACATCGTCGCCGGCAATCCGGAGGCGGCGATGGAGCAGTTCATCGAGATGCTGGCACGTGACCGCAACTTCGACGGCGGCCTGCCCCGCACGGCGCTGATCGATGCCTTCCGCATTACCGACGACACCGCGCTGGTCGGTCGCTACCGCCGGCGGATGTCGTCGTTGCTGTTCTAAGGCAGCGCATAACCGCACGACCGCGCCTTAACCGGGCATGGGCAATGCTGCAGGACTGGAGGTGCCCATGCCCACGCTGAAAAAGTCCTATCCGTACTACCTCGCCGGCAAGCCGGTTGCAGCCAACACCGATCTGGTGGTGCTGAACAAATACACCGGCAAACCCGCCACCCGGGTTGCGCTCGCCGATGCCGAGGCCATCGAGCAGGCCATCGACGCGGCCTGCAAGGCGCGCGAGGCCATGGCCGCGTTCCCGCCCGATGCGCGCCGCGACGTGCTCGCGCACTGCGTGAAACGGTTCCAGGAGCGCGAGGAGGAACTCGCGCAGGTGCTGTGCATCGAGGCCGGCAAACCCATCGGCGATGCGCGCGGTGAAGTCACCCGCCTGATCGAGACGTTCCGCGTTGCCGCCGAGGAAGCCACCCGCATCGGCGGCGAGGTGATCGAGCTGCAGCTCTCCGAGCGCACCCGTGGCTATCGCGGCATGAGCAGGCAGGTGCCGGTCGGGGTGTGCAGCTTCATCACACCGTTCAATTTTCCGCTCAACCTGGTCGCCCACAAGGTCGCCCCGGCGATCGCCGCCGGCTGCCCGTTCGTGCTCAAGCCGACCGCCAAGACTCCGATCGGCGCGCTGATCATCGCCGAGGTCCTGGCGGAGACGGATCTGCCGCCGGGCGCGTTCTCGGTCATGCCCTGCTCCAACGAGGACGCCGCGCCGCTGGTCGAGGACGACCGGATCGCCCTGCTCAGCTTTACCGGCGGCCTCATCGGCTGGGACATGAAGGCCCGCGCGGGCCGCAAGAAGGTGGTGCTGGAACTGGGTGGCAACGCCGCCTGCATCGTCGACGCGGAACCGGGCCGGGACCTGGACTTCATCGTCGAGCGGCTGGTGTCGGGGGCCTATTACCAGTCCGGCCAGAGCTGTATCAGCGTGCAGCGCATCCACGCCCATGCCTCGATCTACGAGGCGCTGCGCAAGAAGCTGAAGGCGGCCATCGCCAGGCTGTCAGCCGGCGACCCGAGCGACGAGAAGACCTTCATCGGGCCGATGATCGACGAGGAGGCGGCCAAGCGGGTGGAGGACTGGATCGCTGCCGCGCGCAAGGCGGGGGCGAAAAAGATCGTCGGCGGCCCGCGCGAGGGCAACCTGCTGCCAGCTTGGCTGCTCGAAGACGTGCCGCGCGATGCCGACCTGTATCGCCGCGAGGCGTTCGGACCGGTCGCGCTGATGGAGCCCTTCAAGGACTTCGAAGACGCGCTGGACGCGGTCAATGACAGCGACTTCGGCCTGCAGGCCGGCGTGTTCACCGGCCGGCTGGACCACGCGATGCGCGCCTGGGACCGGCTGGAGGTCGGCGGCTTGATCGTCGGCGACATCCCCAGTTTCCGCGTCGACAACATGCCCTACGGCGGAGTCAAACAGTCCGGCCTCGGCCGCGAGGGCGTGCGCTACGCGATCCAGGACATGACCGAGACCCGGCTGCTGGTGATCCGCGATTGCTGAGCGGTCCAGCGCAGTCAACGGGCCTCAGCCGACGGTTTTACGGAACCGATCGTCAACCGCGAGGCTTCACTCAACCGGCTCAAGCGACGCGATGAGCTCCGGCTGCTGCATCTGCGCCGCCGGACGGCCCAGCAGGTAACCCTGGCCGCGCTGGCAGCCCAGCTCGAACAGGATGTCGCGCTGGGCCTCCGTCTCGATGCCTTCGCCGATGGTGTGGATGCCCAAGGTGCCGGCCAGCGCCTGGATCGCGCGCACCACGGCGATGCTCTCGGCCTGCTTCTCGCCGGTCAACCCGGCCACGAAGCTGCGGTCGATCTTCAGGCATTCAATCGGGAAGCGGTGCAGGCACGACAGCGCCGAATAACCGGTGCCAAAGTCGTCCAGCTGGGCCAGCACGCCGTGGCTGCGCAGCGTATGCAGGGTGCTGAGGGTTCGCCCGATGTCGTCGAACAGCGCCACCTCGGTGATCTCGATGCGCAACTGGTGCGGGTTGGCGCCGGCGTTGTGGATCAGACGCATCAGGCGATCGGCGAAATCCGCCGAGCGGAAATGGCGCGGCGAGACGTTGACCGACACGTAGCCCTCCACGCCCCGCGACAGGCGGGTGATCACCTGCGCGTACATCAGCCAGTCGACTTCCTCGATCAGGCCGTTGTCCTCGCCCAGGCCGATGAACTCGCCGGGAGCGAGCAGGCCGCGCGTGGGGTGTCGCCAGCGCAGGAGCGCCTCGTGGCCGACGACGTGGTGCCCGTCCAGGCTCACGATCGGCTGGTAGTAGGGAATGAAGTTGTCGCCGTTGATGGCCCGGCGCAGGTCCGCCTCCAGGTCGAGGATGCGCGACGCCTCCTCGCGCATGTCCTCGTCGAACACCGCCCAGCGGTCGCGGCCGCTGGCCTTGGCGCGGTACATCGCCGCGTCCGCATCGCGCAGCAGGTCGGTCGCGCTGTGATAGCGCGGCTGCCACATCGCGATGCCGACGCTGGCGGCCGGAAACACCTCGCGCCCGGCGATCCAATAGGCCTGGCCCAGCGAATGCAGCACGCGTTGGGCCAGGCTGGTGGCGACATGCACGCCTTCTATGTCGTTGACCAGCACGGCGAATTCGTCGCCGCCCAGTCGCGCGACCAGGTCGTGCTCGCGGGCGGCAGCGACGATGCGCCGGCCGGCCTCCACCAGCAGGTCGTCGCCGGCGGAGTGGCCCACGCTGTCGTTGATCAGCTTGAACCGGTCCAGGTCCAGGAACAGCACCGCGAAACCGCCCGCGCCCTCGCCGGCGTGGGAGTGCACGCCGGCGTGGGCCTTGCTCAGCGCCACGCCGAGGTGGTCGAGCAACTGGCTGCGATTGGGCAGGCCGGTCAGCTCGTCGTGGCGCGCCTGGTGGGTCAGCTGCTGCTCGGCGTGCAGGCGCTCGCCGATCTGCTCCAGCAGCTCGGCATTGGCCATGGCCAGTTCGCGCGTGCGCGAGTCCACCCGCTGCTCCAGCTCGGCGTGCGCCAGCACCAGCCGTTCCTGCTCCTGCTTGCGGGTCAAGCCGATGCTGATGTGGTTGGCCACGAAGGTCAGCAGGTCCTGGTCGCGGGCGGTGAAGCTGATCTCCGGCGAATAGCTCTGCACGGCAATGACGCCGACCACGATGTTGTTGCGGTACAGCGGCACGCCGAGCCAGCAATGGGCGACGGTGCCGCGGCCCTGGAAGCCGGTCATGCGGTGCGGCTCGGTCAGCAGCGCGCGGCCCGTGGCGATGACGTGCTCGGTCATCCCCGAATCGAGCAGGCGACTGGCCCGGTGGATGTCGTGCTCGTCGATCGAGTACGGAAATTCCAGGCGCGCGCCGTCTTCCGAGAGCAGCGCGATATAGAAGTTGCGCGCGTCCAGCAGCTCGTTCACCACCGCGTGCACCTGGGCGTAGAAGATCTCCAGCGTCTCGGCGGTGATTGACAGGTCGGCGATCCGGAACAGGGCGCGTTGCAGCTTCTCCGCGCGCTGGCGCTCGAGGATCTCCGAGTGCAGGTCGCGGTTGCTCAGCTGCAGGGCGCGGGTGCGCTCCTCCACGCGCCGCTCCAGCTCCTCGCGGGCCTGGTGGCGGTCCAGCGCGGTCAGGATGTGCTGGGCGACGAACACCAGCAACGCCTGTTCCTCGGTCCCGTAGCAACCGGGGCGGTCGTAGCTTTGCACCACGATCGCTCCGACGACGCTGTCGTCGCGGCGCATGGTCACCCCCAGCCAGTCGTCGCTGTCGGGGCCGTGGCTCGAGTCGTGCGGCACGCCCAGGCGCAGGCGCACTTCTTCGGAGGACCCGAACGCCGCCTCGCCGTGGCGGATCAACGCCAGGGTCAGGCTGTTGGGCGCGCTGTCGACGGGTATGCCGACCGCCGGGTCGGGCCGGAACGGATCCAGCTGGTCGGCGAAATAGAGGAACCGGTAGACCTGGTTGGCATCGTCGTACAGCACGATGTAGAAGTTTTCCGCGTACATCAGCCGGGCCACCACGCCGTGGATGCGCTCCAGCATGTCGGCCAGTTCCAGGCTGGAGCCGGCCAGATCGGCGATCTCGTACAGCGCCTGCTGCAGCTGCTCGGATTTCTCCAGTTCCTTGACCCGGGCGCGGGCGTGCTCGGCCGCCAGGTGCAGCTCGATGGTGCGCCGGGCCAGCACCATCCACGCCGTGCGCTGGGCGGCGGTCATGGCGTGCGGCAGCTCAACCACCAGCACCGACGGGCCCTCATCGCCGTCCCAGTCCAGTTCGATGCGATGGGTGTCGGCGGCGATCGGATCCGGTTGTGATTGCGTCCCGTGTTCCGCAAGCGCGGACCGGTCATCGCGCGCACGCACGTGAAGCCGCGACCCCGGCGGCAGGGTGGCATCGATCATCGGCAGCAACCCGCCGCCTCCCTCCCAATTCACGGCAACGGGATCGGCTGGGGCGTGCGCAATGGACGTGGTCTGGTGGCGCACTCGGCAGCTCCTCCCCTTGGCCGCACGGAGAATAGCGCGGCGAGGGCCCGAATGCCGAACAATGGAGCGGAGCGTCGCCGGTGAACGCACTTTGCGGGTCCGGCGGCCGAGCCTTACCCTGATCGCCATGCATTCCCCGCTTCAACCAAACTGCCGCCTGCGTGGACCGGGCGGTGCCCGACGATCCGCCCGCGCGCGGCGGCGGGGAATCCGCTGATGGGCGACCACACCCTGGCCGGTCGTGCGAGTCACGAGATCGAGGTCAAGCACAGCCGCTTTCTTGCGCTTGCGGCGCCGGCGGACTCGCCCGAGGCGGCACTGGCTTTCGTGGCCGAGGTCGGCGATCCGGCCGCCACCCACAACTGCTGGGCCTACCGGATCGGTGAGCTGTACCGGTCCAGCGATGACGGCGAGCCGGCTGGCACCGCCGGGCGCCCCATCCTGTCGGCCATCGATGGCCAGGGACTGGACCAGACCGTGGTCGTGGTGACGCGCTGGTACGGCGGCATCAACCTGGGCGCCGGCGGACTGGTCCGCGCCTACGGCGGCTGCGCGGCGGAATGCCTGCGCACCGCGCGGCGGCGTCCGCTGATCGAGTATGTCGAGTGCACGCTCCAGTTCGGTTTCGCCGATACCGGCGTGGTCCACGCGGCACTGGCCGCGCACGGGGTCGAGAAGCTGGACGAGCGGTTCACCGCCGCCGGCGCGCACTTGCGGCTGCGCTTGCCCGCCAGCCGGCTGGAGGAGCTGGGCGAGCAGCTGCGCGATGCAACGCGCGACCGCGCGCGGCTGGCCACCCCCGCCGCGGACACGGACCAGCCACGATGATTCCGCGACGCACCCGCCTTGATAGCGGACAATACCGCGCATGAGTGACACTTCTGCAGCACCCGCGCCGCCCTCCGACACCGCTGTGGCCAAGCCCCCGGTCGGCAACCTCAAGGCGCTGTGGCCGTTCGTCAGCCGCCACCGCGCCCTGTTTGCCGGCTGGCTGATCGCGCTGGCCTGCTCGTCGGCGGCCACGCTGAGCCTGCCGGTCGCCTTCAAGACCATGATCGACCGTGGCTTCGCCCAGGGCGGCGGCAGCGCGATCGACCAGGCCTTCATGCTGCTTTTCGCGGTCGCGGTCGCCCTCGCACTCGCCACGGCGGCGCGCTTCTTCTTCGTGTCGCTGCTAGGCGAGCGCGTGGTCGCCGACCTGCGCGACCGCCTCTACTCGCACCTGATCGGCCTCGACGCCGGCTTCCACGACCGCAGCCGCAGCGGCGAGCTGGTCTCGCGCCTGACCGCGGACGCGGAACTGCTACGCGGCGTCATCGCCACCAGCATGTCGGTGGCCCTGCGCAGCGTGGTGACCTTCCTGGGCAGCATCGTGATGCTGTTCGTCAGCAGCCCGCACCTGGCGGCGTATGCGCTGGTCGGCATTCCGCTGGCCGTGTTGCCGATCGTGGTCGGCGGACGCCGGCTGAAGCGGATCTCGCGTGACAGCCAGGACCGGGTCGCCGACGCCAACACCCTGGCCAACGAGACCCTCGGCGCGGTGTCCACGGTGCAGGCGCATGCGCGTGAACCCTATGAACTGGGTCGCTTCAGCGACGCGCTGAAGATCGCCGTGGCCACCGCCCGCCGCCGCATCCAGGCGCAGGCCTGGGTGACTGCGATCGCGATCGTGTTGATTTTTGGCGCGATCACCCTGGTGCTGTGGTCGGGCGCGCACGATGTCGCCGAAGGCCGGATGAGCGCCGGCACGCTGGGCCAGTTCGTCCTGTACGCAATGATCGGCGGCGGCTCGGTAGGCTCGCTGGCGGAGGTCTGGAACGAGGTGCAGCGCGCCGCCGGCGGCATGGGCCGTATCGGGGAACTGCTCGCCGAGGAGTCCAGCATCACCGCGCCGGCGCATCCCGAACCGCTGCCCGCGCCGCTGCGTGGCGACATCGTCCTGGACGGGGTCACTTTCCATTACCCGATGCGTCCGGACCACCCGGCTCTGGAGAATTTCAGCCTGCACGTGCATCCCGGAGAGACCGTCGCCCTGGTCGGCCCGTCAGGTGCCGGCAAGAGCACCGTGCTGTCGATGCTGCTGCGCTTCCACGATCCCGCCCAGGGCAGCATCACCATCGACGGCATCGACATCCGCCGTTTCGACCCGGCCGACCTGCGCGGCGCCATTGCGCTGGTGCCGCAGCAACCCAGCATCTTCGCCACCACTGCGCGCGACAACATCCGCTACGGCCGCCTGGAAGCCAGCGACGCCGACGTCGACGCGGCCGTGGAGGCTGCCCACGCCAGCGACTTCATCAGCGCGCTGCCCGAGGGGCTGGACACCGAGCTCGGTGAACGCGGCGCGCGCCTGTCGGGCGGCCAGCAGCAACGCATCGCGATCGCCCGCGCCCTGCTCAAGGACGCGCCGATCCTGCTCCTGGACGAGGCCACCAGCGCGCTGGACGCACAGAGCGAGCGCGCCGTGCAGCAGGCCCTGGACACACTGATGGAGGGTCGCACCACGCTGGTGATCGCACATCGCCTGGCGACGGTGCTCAAGGCCGACCGGATCGTGGTGATGGACCACGGCCGTATCGTCGCCGAAGGCACCCACGACCAGCTGCTGCGCGAGGACGGCCTGTACGCCGACCTGGCCAAGCTGCAGTTTCTGGATTGAGCAGGAAAGAGCCCAAGAGCGTGCGCCTGCTGACGGAAGGTCCCGTCGGCCGCACGATGATCGTCTTCGCGCTGCCGATCATGGCGGGCAACGCGGCGCAGTCGCTGAATGGCTCGATCAATGCGATCTGGGTTGGCCGCTTCCTCGGCGAGGCGGCGCTGACGGCGACCGCCAACGCCAACAACGTAATGTTCTTCCTGATCGGCGCGGTATTCGGAATCGGCATGGCCGCCACGATCCTGATCGGCCAGGCCACCGGCGCCCACGACAATGCCCAGGCGCGCCGGGTGATGGGCACCAGCGCGACGTTCTTCATCGGCCTTTCGGTGATCCTGGCGGTGACCGGATGGTTCGTCGCCGATCCGCTGCTGCGGCTGATGGACACGCCTGCGGCGGCGCTGCCGCTGGCGGAGAGCTACCTGAAGGTGATCTTCCTGGCGATGCCCTTCATCTACGCGTTCGCGTTCGTGTCCGCGGCGCTGCGCGGTGTCGGCGACTCGCGTACCCCGTTCCGCTTCCTGCTGCTGTCGGTGGTGCTGGACGTGATTTTCAACCCGCTGCTGATCTTCGGCATCGGACCGTTCCCGGAGATGGGGATCGCCGGCTCGGCCACCGCAACGGTCGTTGGCCAGGGCATCAGCCTGCTGGCGATGCTGCTGTACCTGCGGCGCAAGCAGCATCCCTTGTGGCTCGGCCGCGCGGACGCCCACCTGTTCCGCCTGGACCTGACCATCCTGCGCGCGCTGGTGGTCAAGGGCGTGCCGATGGGCCTGCAGATGGTGCTGATCTCGCTGGCGATGATCGCGATGATGACCATGGTCAACGCCTACGGCATCGCCACCGCCGCGGCCTACGGAGCGGCGCTGCAGCTGTGGACCTACGTGCAGATGCCGGCGATGGCGATCGGCGCCGCCTGCTCCTCGATTGCCGCCCAGAGCGTCGGTGCCGGCGACTGGAAGCGCGTCAACGCCACCGCGCATACCGGCATCGGCTACAACTTCCTGCTGACCGGCGCCCTGATCGCGCCATTGATCCTGCTGGATCGCTACAGCTTCGCGCTGTTCCTGCCCGACGGCAGCGACTCGATGGCGATCGCCCGCCACCTGAACCACATCGGCGTGTGGTCGTTCCTGTTCTTCGGCGTGACCTTCGTGGTCTCCGGCGTAGTGCGCGCCACCGGCGCCGTGATCCCGCCGCTGGTGATCCTCGGCATCGCCCTGTGGGGCGTCCGCGTGCCGTTTGCGGAAATGCTGCAGCCCTCGATGGGCGTGGACGCGGTGTGGTGGAGTTTCCCGGTGAGTGCCGCCTCGGCGATGGTGATGTCGCTGGCGTACTACCGCTGGGGCCGCTGGCGCAGCGCGAAGATGCTGCCGACCGACCCGCGCGAGGTCGCCATTCCGTCCGAGGTCCCGGCCTGCGCACCGTCACCGATCGCCGACCCCGCTCCGGACCGGGAAGTGGACGACCTGGACGCCGCCGCGCTGGCGGACCGCTCGAGTTGAGATGGTGGTTGCCTCTCCGGGTCAGTAACGACCGGGCAAAACGACGTCAATCGTGGAGGCGCCGCGCACCATACGCGCAAGCATGGTTGGACTTGACCTGGATCAGCACGCCGCAACGCGGCTGACCGACAATAGCCGCACATGAACAGCCGCCCGTTGCACCGCTGGATGCGTCACCTGGCCCTCGCCGCCACCCTGGCGCTGGCCCTGGTACCGAGCCTGGGCCGCCTGGCGGGCCAGCCGGCAATGCCGATGCATACGATGCCTGCCGCCGCGGCGGCGCGTGCCAGCAGCGGCGTCATGGGCGATGCCGCGCATGCCTCCCACAGCGGCGAGACAAGGGGCCCGGAGAACCCCCTCGTCACGGCGCACGGGCATGCCTCCACGCTCGATGCCGGCGATCGCCAGCCGCCTGCCGGCAACGGTCATCACGGCTCCGATGACGACTGCGCGTACTGCCCGCTGCTGGCCGGCACGACCGCCCTTCCCGCCCCCGGGCTCCCTGCCGCGTTGCCCATGCAGCGCGACGCGGTGCGGGTGCCGGCGATCCGAACCCCGACGTTGGATCGGCACCCGACCGGCCTGGGCTCCCGCGGACCGCCGATCACGGCCTGAGCTCCGCCCTCCGCGTTTCCCCTTCTCGACCCCGCATCCGCGGCAATGGCCGCGCGCACCCCGGTGCCAGGAGTTTGACCATGTTCCGCAATGCCCGTTTCCCCTCCCGCATGCCGCGGGCCCGTTCCACGCGCCTGTCGCTGGCGATCGTGACCGCCTTGGCGTGCCTGCCCGTCCACGCCGAGGTGCCCGGCGACGCGGCCCGGACCGCACCCGCGCCGTTTGATTTCCAGCAGGTCGTGGTGACCTCCGCGCGGCCGGTGTCGGCGCTCACCTTCGAGACCGATCCGCGCCTTCCCCGGCAACCGGTTCCCGCCAGCGACGGCGCCGACTACCTCAAGACCATTCCCGGCTTCACCGCCATCCGCAACGGCGGCACCAACGGCGATCCCGTGCTGCGCGGCATGTTCGGCTCGCGCCTGAACCTGCTCAGCAACGACGGCGCGATGCCCGGCGCCTGCCCGTCGCGGATGGACAACCCGATGTCCTACGTGTCGCCGGAAACCTATGACAGCCTGGTCGTGGTCAAGGGGCCGCAGACCGTCCTGTGGGGACCGGGCGCCTCGGCAGGCACGGTGCGCTTCTCGCGCGACCGCGAGCAGTTCGACGAGCCGACGGTGAAACTCGCCGGCAGCCTGCTGGGCGGCTCATTCGGCCGCAATGACCAGGTGCTCGATGCCACCTTCGGCGCGCAGCCCGGCTACGCGCGCATCAGCGCCAACCGCTCCGACTCCGACGATTACCGCGACGGCAACGGCAACGCCGTGGGCTCGGAGTGGAACAAGTGGAACGCCGACCTCGCCCTGGGCTGGACCCCGGATGCCGATACCGTGCTGGAAGCGACCGCCGGCGTCGGCGACGGCGAGGCACGTTACGCCGGTCGCGGCATGGACGGCTCGCAGTTCAAACGCGACAGCTACGGCCTGCGCCTGGAGAAGAAAAACCTCCCCGGCGCGCTGGACTCCATCGAGGCCAACGTGTTCTACAACCGCGCCGATCACGTCATGGACAACTACAGCCTGCGCCGGCCCAACCCCGATGGTGCGATGCCGATGCCGATGGCCTCCAACGTGGAACGCGCCACCACCGGCGGCCGCGCCGCTGCCACCTGGCTGGGCGAAAGCGTCGATGTCACCGCTGGCCTCGACGTGCAGGACAGCCGCCACCGCCGCCGCTCGGGACACGGCCGGAACACCTACCAGTTGCAGCCGTGGACGGTGGACGCGCGCTTCCGCAACCTGGGCGTGTTTGCCGAGGGCACCTGGCGTGCCGACGAGGGCCAGCGTGTCATTGCCGGCCTGCGCGCCGACCGCGCGCGGGCGACCGACGAGCGCACCACACTCGGCAAGATGGGCCGGCCCAACCCCACCGCCGGCAGCAGCCGCACCGAAACCCTGTCCGCCGGCTTCATCCGCTTCGAGCGGGACCTGATCGATCAGCCGGTCACCTCGTATGCCGGCCTGGGCCATACCGAACGCATGCCCGACTACTGGGAACTGTTCTCGCCCGATATGGGCCCGGTCGGCACGCCCAACGCCTTCGCGGGGGTGGAGACGGAAAAGACCACGCAGCTCGACGTCGGCGTGCAGTACCGCAGCAAGACCTGGGATGCCTGGGTGTCCGCCTATGCCGGCCGGGTCGACGACTTCATCCTGTTCCGCTACGGCGGCGCCGGGATGATGGGACCGATGTCCTCGGTGTCCAACGTGGACGCGCGCATCCACGGCGGCGAACTGGGCGTGGAGTACCGGCCGTCCACGCAGTGGACCCTGGGTGGCACGCTCGCCCATTCCTGGGGCAAGAACCAGGACGCCGGCTCCGCCCTGCCGCAGATGCCACCGCTGGAAGCGCGCCTGTCGCTGGGCTGGGACGACAGCCAGTGGTCGTTCGGGGCGCTGGTACGCGCGGTCGCTGCGCAGGACCGCATCGCGTTGGCCCAGGGCAGCGTGGTCGGCCAGGACCTCGGGCCGAGCGCGGGGTTTGCGACCTTCGCGGTCAACGGTGGATACCGCTTCAACAGCCTAGCCCAGCTGACGGTCGGCGTGGACAACGTGTTTGACCGCACCTACAGCGAGCACCTGAACCTGGCCGGCAACGCCGACTTCGGCTATCCGGCCGATCCGGTGCGCATCAACGAGCCCGGACGCACGGCCTGGGTCAAGCTCAACCTGAAGTACTGAGCCCGGCCGGCAGCGCCCGCTCGATCAGCGCGTCCACGGGCACCCCCGCCGGCAGGGTGCCCATGGCCAGGCCGTGTTCGCCACCGAGACGACTGCGACAGAAGGCCTGCGCGGCGGGGCTGCCGGCTCGAAGCAGCAGTGAGGCCTGCAGCGCCAGGGCGAGGCGCTCCACGAACCCGCGCGCCTGGGCGGGCTCCACCGCTGCCCCTTCGGTAAGCGCGGCGCGCAGGTGTTCGATGGCCTGCGCGTACCCGCTGCCACCCTCGCCTGCAGCGACCAGTTCCGCCCACACGGCAGCGCCGGTTTCGGGCTCGCGCTGCAGCGCCCGCAGCACGTCCAGGCACTGGATGTTGCCGCTGCCTTCCCAGATCGAGTTCAACGGCGCCTGCCGATACAGGCGCGGCATGAGCGACTCCTCGATGTAGCCGTTGCCACCCAGACACTCCTGCGCCTCGTTGACGAATGCCGGCGCACGTCGGCAGACCCAGTACTTGCCCACGGCCGTACCGATCCTGGCCAGCGCGGCCTCGGCCGGGTCGCGCTCGGCAGCATCGACCGCGCGCGCTATCCGCATGGCCAACACCAGCGCCGCCTCGGCCTCCACGGCCAGGTCGGCCAGCACATTCGCCATCAAGGGCTGCCCAAGCAGGCGCTTGCCGAAAGCATGACGGTGTCGGCAGTGGTGGATCGCCCGGGCCAGCGCCATGCGCATCTGCGCTGCCCCGCCGAGCAGGCAGTCCAGCCGGGTCAGCATCACCATTTCCAGGATCGTGGCAACGCCGCGCCCTTCGGCGCCGACCGGAAACGCCAGCGCGCCGCACAATTCGATCTCCGAGGAGGCGTTCGACCAGTCACCCAGCTTGTCCTTCAGCCGGATCAACCGGAACGCATTTTTGCTGCCGTCCTCCAGGACGCGCGGCATCAGAAAACAGCCGAGCCCACCCGGCGCCTGCGCCAGCATCAGGAAGCCGTCGCTCATAGGTGCCGACAGGAACCACTTGTGGCCGACCAGACGGTAGCCGCTCCCGTCCGCCAACGGCGTCGCCACGGTGGTGTTGGCACGCACGTCGCTGCCGCCCTGTTTCTCGGTCATGCCCATGCCGATGGTGACGCCGGCCTTGTCGGCGACCGGGACCTCGAGCGGGTCGTACAGCGGCGCGGCCGCCTTCTCGGCCCATTGCGCCAGCGCCGGCTCGCGTCGCAGCACCGGCACCGCCGCGTGGGTCATTGTCAGCGGACAACTCGTGCCCGGCTCGACCTGGTGGTGCAGGTAGCTCAACGCGGCACGCACCACGTGGCCGCCGGGATGATCGTGGCGCCAGGACCAGCCGGCGACGCCGTGGCGGATCGCCGCATCCATCAGCGAGTGGTAGGCCGGATGGAATGCGACGCGGTCGATCCGGTGGCCGAAGCGGTCGTGGCTGAGCAGCCGCGGGCGGTCACGGTGGGCGTCGTCGGCCCACTCCAAAGCCGGACCGCCGGCGAGCACGGCGTAGCTCGCGACGGCCTGCCGACCCTCCTCGAGTGATCCCGGCTCAGGCTGCGGCTGTAGAAGCGACAACTCCCGCGCCAGTGCCTCGCGCAGCACGGCGTCATCACGCCACAGATCACGCGGGCCGAATGGCGGCGACTGGTTGTCCACCCGGTGGGTCTCAAACGGCGCAGCGGGCTCCTGCGCCTGCGGCAACGGCTCCATGGGCGTCTCCGATAGCGGCCTGGGACCAATCTAGCGCAAGCCCGGTCCGTATCACGGCTGCCCGTAGCGCGCACAAAAAAACCCCACCGAAGCGGGGTTTCTTTATTCACGTGGCGCGGCTATTCGGCCGGGGTGATGTCGGACGCCTGCGCGCCCTTCGGTCCCTGGGTCAGCTCGTAGCTGACGCGCTGGCCTTCCTGAAGGCTGCGGAAGCCCTTCGCGTTGATGGCGGAGAAGTGTGCGAACACGTCCGCGCTTCCGTCTTCAGGGGAAATGAAGCCAAATCCCTTGGCGTCGTTGAACCATTTCACAGTGCCGTACTGCATATCCTTGATGACCTCGTGGCTGGGTGGTGACCCGCGCTGCGAGCGCAAGCGCGGTTGGCCCGAGTATGCAAACTGAACGCCTGCTTTACAACATCACCATTCTCAGCCCGGATTTTCGCCCGCCAGCTGCACCATCACCGCCTCCAGCAGGGCCGGCAATCCGGCCGACGCGCTGGCGACGTTGTCCAGCACGTCCTGCAGGGTGATCACCTCGCCGACATCCGGACCGGCGCCTGCCGCCCAGTTCGCGACGATGGCCAGGCACGCGTACTCCAGGCCCATCTCGCGCGCCAGGCCGGCTTCGGGCATGCCGGTCATGCCCACCAGATCGCAGCCGTCGCGCCGCATGCGGCTGATCTCGGCGCGGGTTTCCAGCCGTGGGCCTTGGGTGGCGCCGTAGCAACCGCCGTCAACGAGAGCCACGCCGGCCTGCCGCGCGGCCGCAAGCACGCTCTGGCGCAACTGCGGGGTATACGGCTCACCGAAATCCACATGCAGGACCTCGCTGCCGGGCTCCTCGCACAGGGTCGACACCCGGCCCCAGGTGTAGTCGATCAACTGGTCCGGACAGCCGAGCACGCCGGGGCCGAAAGCGGCAGTGATGCCGCCCACGGTGTTCAGGGCGAGCACGCGCTTGGCCCCCAGCGATTTCAGCGCCGACAGGTTGGCGCGGTAGTTGATCAGGTGCGGGGGAACGGAATGCCCTTCGCCGTGGCGCGCCAGAAAGGCCACGCGATGGCCGCCCAGGCGTCCCACCCGTACTGGTCCGGACGGCTGGCCGTACGGCGTTACCCGCGAGTGCGCTTCCATGCCACGCAGTTCGGCCAGTGCGTAGACACCGGTGCCGCCGATGACGGCCAGTTCAATCGATTCGCTCATCACTCAGTCCTTCATCGCGTAGATCGCCGGCAGGTTGCGACCCTGCTCCTGGTAGTCCATGCCGTAGCCGAACACATACCGGTCCGGCACCTGCAGACCGACGTAATCGGCCTGCAGGTGCGTGATCGCACGGTCGTGGTGTTTCACCGCAAGAGCCGCGATACGCACGTCAACGGCGCCTTCGGCCAGGCACCATTCCACGATCGCGGCCATGGTCAGGCCCTCGTCGAAGATGTCGTCCACCAGCAGCACCCGGCGGCCACGCAGCGCGGTGGCCGGACGATGTTTCCACACCAGCTCGCCACCCGACGTCGCGCCCCGGTAGCGGGTCGCGTGCAGGTAGTCGAACTCCAGGTCCAGGCCACGAACGCCGAGCTCCATCGCCAGCTGGGAGGCAAACGGCATCCCCCCGTGCATGACGGTCAGATACACCGGGCGGGTGTCCACGCCGTCGGTGTAGTCGTCGCGAATGACATCGGCCATCGCGCCGATCGCCTGCTCCACCGCCGCGCGGTCGAACAGCACATCCGCGCTGGCCAGCACTTCGCGCAGGCTGGCGCTCACGCCACGCCTCCAAGACGGTCGCGGCGGTCGCGGTAGTGCTGGTCGGCGAGCAGGTTGTCCCAGCCCATCGCGCCGCCGCCGATCAGGCCGGTCAGCGCCATGGTGTTGAGCGTGCGGCCTTCCACGGCCTTGAGCGACTCATCCACCAGCTCGGGATGGCACACCAGCACCACGTCGCAGCCGGCATCCAGGTGCAGGTCGACGCGCTGCTTGATGCCGCCGGCCGAAAACGCCGCCGCCATGCCGATGTCGTCGGAGAACACCACGCCGCGGAAGCCCATTTCCTTGCGCAGGATCTCCTCGATCCAGCGCCGCGAGTAGCCCGCCGGCTCGGGAGCCACCTGCGGATAGACCACGTGCGCCATCATCACCGCGTCCGCGCGGGCCTTGATGCCGGCCACGAACGGGACCAGGTCCAGCGCGCGCAAGTCCTCCAGCGGGCGCGGATCCACCGCGTCGTCGAAGTGGGTGTCTTCCAGCACCGAGCCGTGGCCGGGGAAGTGCTTCAGCGTGGCGGCCATGCCGGCCTGGTGCATGCCTTCCACGTAGGCGACGGTGAGCGCGGCGACCACTTCGGGGTCGGCGTCGAACGCGCGGTCGCCGATGGCGCGGTTGCCGCGTCCCAGATCGACCACGGGGGCGAAGCTCAGGTCGATGCCGCTGGCCTTGATCTCGCTGGCCATCAGCCATGCGTGCTCGCGTGCGCGCACCAGCGCGGCATCCGGATCGGCCGCGTAGTCGCGACCCAGGCCGTCCAGCGAGGGCAGCGCGCTGTAGCCCTGGCGGAAACGCTGGACCCGTCCGCCTTCCTGATCGACGCAGATCAGCTGCGGCCGCGGCGCGGCCTCGCGGATCGCGCGGGCCAGCTCGTCGACCTGCTCGCGCGAGGCGAAGTTGCGGGTGAACAGGATCACGCCGGCGCAGCCCTCGTGCTGCAGCCAGTCGCGCTCCTGCGCGGTAAGTTCAGTGCCGGCAACGCCGATTACGAGCATGGGCAACTCCAGGGAATTAGCGGTAGGCGGCTCGCGCCGGGTGTCATGCGGATCATGGCGCAGCCATCCCCGCGCGTTGCTGCGCGGACCACTGCGAGAACGGGTGCGAGGCCAGGGCCAGGTTGTAGTAGCGCGACTCGTCGGTCACCTCGACCCCCAGCCAATCGGGCCGCTGGAAGGACTCGTCCGCGTCGGCCAGTTCGATCTCGGCGACCACGAGACCGGCGTTGTCGCCAAGAAACTCGTCCACTTCCCACAGGTGCCCGCCGACCTTCACCAGGTGGCGGCGCTTGTCGACCAGGCCGCCAACCGAGAGTGCCAGCAGCGCGCGCGCATCGGCCACCGGGATCGGGTACTCGAATTCCTGACGGGTGTGCCCCAGCTCGCGCGATTTGAGATTCAGGTGCGCGGCGTCGCCGGCGATGCGCACGCGCACCGAGGCCTTCATCGCGCCGGTGTCCATCGCCGCCAGGTCATTGAGATAGCCCTGCGCCATGGGCACGACCTCGTGCGCAGCCGCGCGCCAGCCATCGCCGGTGACCAGGAATTTGCGTTCGATCTCGATCGCCATGGCTCAGGCCTTCTCGAACATCGCAATGGACTCCACGTGGGCGGTCTGCGGGAACATGTCCATCACTCCCGCCACCTGCAGCTTCCAGCCACGCGCGGCCAGCAACGCGGTGTCGCGCGCCAGCGAGGCCGGATGGCAGCTGACGTAGACGATGCGCTGGAACTGGTCCAGCGGCAGGTGCTCAAGCACGAACGCCGCACCCGAGCGCGGCGGATCCAGCAGCAGCTTGTCAAAGCGCTGCTCCATCCACGGCTGGCCGGACAGGTCCAGCGACAGGTCGGCGGCGTGGAAACGGGCATTGTCGATGCCATTGCGTTGCGCGTTGTCCCGCGCGCGCTCCACCAGGCCGGCATCACCTTCCACCCCCACCACCTCGCGTACGCGGCGCGCCAGCGGCAGGGTGAAGTTGCCCAGCCCGCAGAACAGGTCGAGCACGCGATCGCCCGGCTGCACGTCCAGCAGGTCCATCGCCAGCTGGATCATGCGTTCGTTGAGCCCCGCGTTGACCTGGATGAAATCAAGCGGACGGAACGCGAACTCGAGGTTCCATTGCGGCATCCGGAACGACAGCGCCGGATCAGGCGGCCACAGGGGATGGACGCTGTCGACACCGCCGGGCTGGAGGAAGATCGCAAAGCCGTGCTGCTGGCCGAAGGCGACCAGCGATGCCTGGTCATCGGTCGACAGCGGCGCCATGTGGCGGATGACCAGCGCCACGCCATTGAACTGCGCGGTGGCATCGCCGGCGATGAACTCGATCTGTGGAATGTCGCTGCGTGCGTGCAGGCTGTCGACCAGCTCGGCCAGTGCCGCGACCTTCGTGCCCACCTCGGGGATGACGGTGTGGCAATGGTGGATCTCGGCGACGAAGCGCGGGTCGGTCTCGCGGAATCCAACCAGCGTTTTCCCCTTCTTCTCCACCCGCCGCACCGATAAGCGGCCTTTGCGTCGATAGCCCCAGGCGGCATCCACCAGCGGCTCGAGCAGTCGGGGCGGCACGATGCCCGCGGCATCGCGCAGGTGATCCAGAAGGACGGCCTGCTTGGCAAGGATCTGGCTGCTGCCGTCGAGGTGCTGCAGCGCGCAGCCACCGCACGTGCCGAAGTGCCCGCACCGCGGCGTCACCCGGTCCGCCGCCGCCTGCAATACCTCAACGGTGCGTGCCTCGTGGACGCCGCGCCGGCGTCCGGTGCGGGTCGCAAGCACGCGCTCGCCGGGCAGCGCGCCCGCCACCAGCATCGTCACGTCACCGGCAAGGCGGGCCACGCCGCGACCGTCGGGAGACAGGGCGTGGATGTCCACTTCAAACGGGGTTTTGTCGAGACGGGCCACTAGCACTGAGGTCAGCCGGGGGCCGCGTATTGTCGCAGATGCCGCGGCGGGCACGGCAGCCGCCACGCGCGCAGCCGCTTGCGCGGGCGATGGAAGCCCCTGCGAGCTGCCGCTCGGCCCGGCGCAGCGTTACTTCTGCTTCCAGCTGCCGCCGCTCTGGTACCACCAGCCGCTGCGGGCGCTTTCCGCCCACTGCTTGGCGAATACCTCACGGATCTGGCCTTCCCACTCCGGGTGCCCATTGGCCACGGCCACTTCGCGATAGACGGCGTTGCGGTCGCGATTGTCCTCGGCCACCGCCTGCTGGATGCTGGCGCGATCCTTCAGCGGCAGCTTGGCCGCGTCGCGGACGACAATGGTGCCGTCGCTGGCGAAGCCCAGTGCACCGGCATCAAAGCCGGCCCGCAGGCTGCTGTTGAAACGCGCCGCCATCCTGGCCTGGATCGCCTGGATGGCCGGGGTCTTGATGCTGATGTCCGGCGACTGCGCGCGGGCGCTGCCGATCCCCACCACCGCGTACAGGTCGACCCGCGAGGCCAGTTGGCGCAGGGACGAGGTGCTCCCATCGATCATCGCTGACGGACCGCCGTCCTTTTTGTCGCCCGACTCGTCCGCGGGCGGCGTCGAGCTGGCCTCGTCACCGATGACCTTGTCGACAAACTCCCGCGCCGCTTCGCGTGCTTCGGCAGCGGGAAAGTAGACGTTGATGGTTACGCATGCCGTGACCAGCACGGCGGCAACCGGAATTCCCATCAAACGGCGCATGTAAGTCTCCTGGGGGGCACCCGAAATTATGAGCCGACGGTACGCTAGTCGACCACCGCTTTCACCTCTCCCTTGCCGACCGCGGCCAGCCGCTCGACCAGGGTCGGCCAGTCGACCCTGCGATTGAAACCCAGCACGGTCAAGCGCGGCACGCCCGAGCCTTCCACGAGCACGAAGCCATCGCCGGCCGGTGCAAGGCCTTGCATGGTGCAGACCTCGTTGGCCAGCTTGCAGCCGATACCCAGCCGCGAGTAGCCGAAATCATCGAAAAAGCCGATCAACTGCGATTGCAGCGAGTTCACGAACGACGCGTTGCCCACGCTGGTCAGGTCCTGCACTGCGCGCTGGCTGATGCGCTGGCGTACGCCGCGGTGGCAGTCGGTGACCAGCCAGGCGTCGAAGGCGACCGCTTCCCAGCCCACCAGCCGCAGCTCGGCGACGCGGCCATCGAGCTTGCCGCTGATGCTGCCAAAATCGAACGCGCCGGTGAGCGCGGTCAGGTCGATGTCGTCAAACACGATGTCGGCAGACAGGGTCGGCAGCACGCCAAACGGACGCTCCATCGACAGCGCCGACACGCCGACCCGGCCGCCGAACAGCTGCATCTCCAGGCCACCGTCCAGGATCAGCTGTTCGTCGCGGTAGTGGGCGTCGGGAATGCTGCCGCTCAGGGTGCCGGCAAAGGCTGGCCAGTCCAGCGCTTCGGACAACCGGGACACGTCCAGCTCCTCCAGCGCGACGCCAAAACGCAGCACGGCGCCGCCGGCGTCCAGTGGTGGACGCATCAGCAGATGGTTGAGCAGAACCTTTCCGCCGAGCAGCGGCACGGCCACGGCCTCGCGCAGCTGCACGTTGCCGCCCTCGCTACGGAACGGCAGGAGGGCGGCGCCGAGCGCCATGCCGTGCAAGGTACCGCCACTCCACTGCAGCGCGCTGTTGACCGCAGCGCCCGAGGACAGCGCGACGTCCCCTTCCAGGCCGGCGAACGAGAAACGCTCGTCCGCATCCACCAGATTCACGCCCGCCAGGTGCAGGTCGGCATCGGCCAGCTGGCCGCCGCGCATCCGCACGGAGCCGTTGGCAGCGCCGGTGAACGTCATCTCCCCCAGCCCGGCCATCCCCAGCCAACCGCTGAGGTAACCGTCGCGCAGCGACGCCAGATCCGGCGCGCGCACGCGCAGGTCCAGCGCGTCGAGGTCATTGCCCGCATCCAGCCCCGCGCTGCCTTCCACGGTGAGGATGCCGGGGTCATTCCAGTACAGCTCCGGCAGCTTCCAGCCTTCGCCGTCGTGGTGCTCGGCGCCGACGCGCAGATCGATCCGGCGTTGCTCCAGCGCCAGGTAGGTGGTCCCCCACAGCAGCTCACCGCCATCCAGCCGGCCCTCCAAGCGGATCAGATCGGCATCACCCAAAAGCGCATCGACGTTGACCGTTGCATCAAGATCGGCCGCGGCGATGCTGCCGTCTTCGGTATCCAGGCCAGCGCCATGAAGGGCCACCGGGCCGCTGATCCGCAGCGGCTGATTGTCGACGGCGCGCACGGTCAGGCGCGCATCACCCGTGCCGGTACCGATCACCGCCGCCGGCCACGCCTGCGACAACAGCGCCTGGGTCCAGACCAGCGGAATGCGGGTCAGGTCGATCCGGGTCGCATCCGGGTTCGCGGCCTCGCGATGCACACCAATCCGGCTCGCACCGCTCGCCAGCTGCCCATCGATATCCATCGCGTCGACCGCAATCGACAGCTGCATCGGCGCGGCATTGCCGCTGCGGACCTCGCCGTCGCACGCCCATGCCTGGGAATCCTTGCGCTGCAGCCGGCAGCGCCAGTCCAGGTTGTCGAAGCGATAGCCCAGCGAGGGCGAATCGATCCGCCTGGCGCGCAGCCGCAATTCACCGTGCGATGCGCCGGCAGGCCAGAACAATCGGATGCTCACCTCGTCGAGCTTCGCGATCGCCGAATCGATGCGCTCGATCTGTGCGGTCAGCGTACGCGCCTGCGCCTGGCCAAAGACCAGCGTGAGCACGAGCGCCAGCAACAACAGTGCCTGCACACCCATCCCGCGGTCGCGCGCACGCTGTCGGGCGCCGCCGTTCGACAGGGGCGATGGCGGCGGCGATAGTAGCGGCCCAAGCATCGTTGCAGCATACCCAGCGGAGCCAGCGATTCCGATGAACGATCCACGCGGACTGCCCCGAATCCTGCTGGTGGAGGATGAGCCGACGAGTGCGGCCTTCCTGGCTGCGGCCGCGCGCGCGACTCCGGCACACGTCGATATCGCCCCCGATCTGGCGACGGCGCTGGTGCTGGCAAGCCGGAACACCTACGAGTTGTGGATGTTCGACGCCACCCTGCCCGACGGCAGCGGCAGTGATCTCCTGCAACGGCTGCGGGAGGATCGTCCGGGCGTACCGGCGATTGCCCACACCGCCAGCGACGATGCCGCGCAACTCGCCGCACTGGCCGGTGCCGGCTTCATCGAGGTGCTGCGCAAGCCGCTGCCAACGGCGGAAGTGCAGGCCGCGGTGCGTCGCGCGCTGCACCTTCCGGCGCACGCCGCCGTCACTGATCCCCGCACCGCGGAGACAACGGTGCCGATGTGGGACGATCGCGCTGCCGCGGCCGCGCTGAACGGCAATGACGAGCACGTCGCCATCCTGCGCGGCCTGTTTCTGGACGAGCTGCCGCAGGCCTGCGAGCGCATTGCAGCGGCCGTCCGGGCCGACAATGTCGAGACGGTGGGCGCGGAACTGCACCGCCTGCGCGCCAGTTGCGGTTTCGTCGGCGCCGCCCGGCTCGCCGTGCTGGTGAAGCGCTTGCAAGGTGAGCCGTCCAGTCCGGAGTTGCTGGAGCGCTTCGTTGACGCCGCGCGCGGCGCCCTGTCACAACCGCCCGGGAGCGCCGCACGCGTCAGCTAGTCGGGCGCCGGTGCGCGGCTGGGCATGCCCGCAAGCATTTCCCATGACTTGAGTCCGCGCGGCCCCAGATGGTGGGCGAGCACGGTGCGCAGGACCCGGCGGAGCCCGGGCAGGTCCTCCGCATCGGGCACGCCGTCGCTCGCCAGGCACAGCAGACCCCGCCCGGACGCCGCCCGGCTGCGATCACCATGGCCCCGGTCGCTCAGCACCCGCTGCGGTCCCTGTTCCGGATCGACCCGATAGCGCGCGGCCGGATCGATCGGATCGCCCTCGCCGTCCTGGCTCCAGTCAAACCCCACACCCAGGCCTTCCAGCAGGTCGCGCTCGAAGCGGCGCAGGGTCCAGGCCAGCGGCGCCTCGGCACGCAGGCGTTCGCGGGTCACCGCGTAGGCAACGAACAGGTCCGGCTGGGGTTCGCCACGCGGCGTCAGCCGCAGGGTCAGCTCGTTGATGTAGAAGCCGGCCAGCATCGCGTCGCCGATCAGGCGTGGCGCCGCATCCAGCGCCTCCGCCGATCGCAATTGGGCCAGCTCGCCCTGTTGCACGGCATCGAGACGGATCGACTGCAAGGGCTGCAGCGCGGCACGCAGCGGGTGGCGCTTCGCCCCGCGTACACCGCGGGCGACGAGGCCGATACGGCCGTGGTTCGCGCTGAGCACCTCGACCAGCAGGCTGGTTTCGCGCCAGGCCCGCGCATGCAGCACGAAGGCAGGCTCGTCACTCAGGCGCATCGACGCCGTCCCCGCGCCGCGTGGCCGTTGCGGCCGCGGCGCAGCGGGCTATTCGTGGTACCCGAAGGCGCGCAGCGCAGCTTCATCGTCCGACCAACCCTCGCGGACCTTGACCCAGGTTTCCAGGAACACCTTGGACCCGAACAGCTGCTCCATCTGGACCCGTGCGCGCGCGCCGATTTCGCGCAGGCGCTCGCCGCCCTTGCCGATCACGATCGCCTTCTGGCCTTCGCGCTCGACCCAGATCACCGCGCCGATCCGCAGCAGCTTGCCGTCCACGATGAAGCGCTCGATCTCGACCGTGGTCGCGTACGGGAGCTCGTCGCCCAGTTGCCGCATCAGCTGTTCACGGACCATCTCGCCGGCGAGGAAGCGCTGGCTCTTGTCGGTGATCTCGTCTTCTTCGTAGATCGCGGCCTGCTCGGGCATGAGGCCGAGCAGCTGCTTGACCAGCGCCTCCAGCCCCTTGCGCTTGAGCGCGGAGACCGGGTGCACGCCGGCGAAATCGCGCCCCTCGGACACCTTCGCCAGATACGGCAGCAGCTCGGTCTTGTCCTTCAGGCGATCGACCTGGTTGACCACCAGGACCACCGGCACGCCGGCGTGGTGCAGCGCCTGATAGGCGAACGTGTCCGCGTCCTCCCACTTGCCGGCACGGACGACCAGCATCGCCGCGTCCACGCCTTCCAGCGCCCCGCGCGCGGCCCGGTTCATCCAGCGGTGCATGGCGGTCGCGGTCGACTTGCCCTGGTCCTGGTGCAGTCCCGGGGTATCGACCAGCAACAGCTGCCCGTCGGGGAATGACGCGATGCCGAGCAGGCGGTGGCGGGTGGTCTGCGGCCGCGAGGAGACGATGCTCACCTTGGCGCCGACCAGCGCGTTGGTCAGGGTGGACTTGCCGACGTTGGGCCGGCCGATGACGGCGACGTGGCCGCTGCGGTGCGTAGGGTTCATCGGGTGATTGTAGTGGCTGGCGGCGGAACCGCGGGCAACGGCGATGCTTTGAACCGTGATCGTCTGACCGCGCCTATTGGACGCCGATTGCAGCGAGCGCCGACTCCGCCGCGACCTGCTCGGCCGCACGGCGCGAATGGCCCTCGCCTTCGGTCACCAGCGCCGGGCTGCCCAGTGTGCAGATCACCCGGAACACCTTGGCGTGCTCCTCGCCTGTCTCGGCGACCAGCTCGTACACCGGCAAGGGCTTCTGGCGGCCCTGCAGCCACTCCTGCAGGCGGGTCTTGGCGTCCTTGCCGACCTTGTGCGGCGGCGGCAGCGCGGCCATGGGCTCGGCAAACCACGGCACCACCACCGCGCGGCAGGCTTCGAAGCCGGCGTCCAGGTAGATCGCCGCGATCACCGCCTCCAGCGCATCGGCAAGGATCGAGTCGCGACGATGGCCGCCGGTCTTCATCTCGCCCGGCCCCATCGTCAGGCGCTCGCCCAGTGCCAGGGCGCGGGCAACGCTCGCCAGCGAGGATTCCCTCACCAGCTCGGCGCGGCCGCGGGTCAACGCACCTTCGTCAGCGCCCGGCCAGTGCCGGTAGAGCGCCTCGGCGATGAACAGGTTGACCAGTCCGTCGCCGAGGAACTCCAGGCGCTCGTTGTGCGGCGATCCCGCACTGCGATGGGTCAGCGCCCGGGCCAGCAGCGCAGGCTCGGCAAACGTGTGGCCGATGAGGTCCTTCACCGGCGCGCGACGCTCAATACCCGGCACCACCGCGACGCAGTTCCTTCTCGGTGCTGAAATTGCCGACCACATCGAGATTGGCGATCAGCGGCTTGCGCACCTCGTAATCGACCGTGACCAGGTAGCCCGCATCCTTGCGCACGACCTTGATGTCGGACGGCTTGACGTTCTCGGAGTAGTTGATGTTCATGCGGCGGAAGAACATGTCCTTGATCCGCGCGGGCGTCTCATCGACCACGCCCGGCTCCTTGGCGATGCCTTCCAGCGACTGCTTGACCGCGTAGTACTCGGTGTACATCGGGATGACCTTCATGCCCATGTAGATGAACACCCCGGCCACGCCGAGCACGATGATGAAACCGACCAAGGTGATGCCGCTTTGCGTACGTTTCATGTCGAATTGCTCCCCAGTGATTTGTCCAGCGCGCACCATCTATGGCACGCGCAAACCCGCTTGATGCAGCCGCCCGCCCCTCGGCTACTGCCCAGCCGCTGCCCCGCAGCCGCGCGCATCAGCCGTACGTCCCCTTGCTAGCGAATCCGCTCGCCGACCCGGGAGAAGTCCACCCCGCCGTCGAAATTCATCCAGATCAGGAACGCCTTGCCGCGCAGGTTCTCCTCCGGCAGGGTGCCCCAGTAGCGGCTGTCCTCGCTGTTGTCGCGATTGTCCCCCATCACGAAATACTGCCCTTCCGGCACCGTCCACTCGCCCTCGGCCGGATCGCGGAACGGCAGACCCGTACGCTCCAGCACCAGGTGCGTGCGATCCCCTATCTGCTCGCGCAACTCCGTCGCGCCGGTCATCTCCGAACCATTCCGGCGTCCCTCGTACTGCCCGATCTCTTCATACACCATCGGCGTGCCGTTGACGAAGACCTGGTTGTCGCGATAGCCGATGCGGTCGCCTGGCAGGCCCATCACGCGCTTGATCCAGTCCTGGTCGGGATGGTGCGGCGGGCGGAACACGACCACGTCACCACGCTGCGGCTCGCCGATGCCAACCACCTTCTTGTTGCTGATCGGCAGGCGCAGGCCGTAGGAGAACTTGTTGACCAGGATGAAGTCGCCGGTCAGCAGGGTCGGCATCATCGAATTGGACGGAATCCGGAACGGCTCGGCGATGAAGCTGCGCAGCACCAGCACCGCCAGCAGCACCGGGAAAAACGCTTTGGCGTAGTCCACGTACCACGGCTCGCTGCCGTCATCGAGCAGGCCGCGATAGTCGGCGCGGCGCCGTGCCAGGACCAGCTTGTCGAGCAGCCAGATCAGCCCGGAGGCGAGGGTAAGCGCCACCAGGGCAATTTCGAACCAACGCATGGTCTTTCCTTCTTGTGTGTCGTTGACGACCGCTGACGGCTGCTACTTGTGGTCCTGCTGCAGGACCGCCAGGAACGCTTCCTGCGGGATTTCCACGTTGCCGACCTGCTTCATGCGTTTCTTGCCGGCCTTCTGTTTCTCGAGCAGCTTTTTCTTGCGCGAAATGTCGCCACCGTAGCACTTGGCCAGCACGTTCTTGCGCATCGCCTTGACCGTGCTGCGCGAGATGATCTGCGAGCCCACCGCGGCCTGGATGGCCACATCGAACATCTGCCGCGGAATGAGCTCGCGCATCTTCTCGCAGATCTCCCGGCCCCGGCGATCGGCATGCGCGCGGTGGGTGATGATGCTCAGCGCGTCCACCTTGTCGCCGTTGATCAGGGTGTCGACGCGAACGAAGGGGCCGGCCTGGAAGCGCACGAAGTGGTAATCGAGCGAGGCATAACCGCGCGAGACCGACTTGAGGCGGTCGAAGAAATCGAGCACCACCTCGCTCATCGGCAGCTCATAGCTGACCTGGACTTGACTGCCCATGTAGGTGATCCCGATCTGGTTGCCGCGTTTTTCCTCGCACAGGGTGATCACGTTGCCTACGTAATCGGGCGGCGTGAGGATGTTGGCGCGGATGACCGGCTCGCGAATCTCCTCGGTCAGGTTGGCCGGCGGCAGCTTGGCCGGGTTGTCCAGGGAGAGCACTTCGCCGTCGGTGCGCAGTACCTCGTAGACCACCGTGGGCGCGGTGCTGATCAGGTTGAGGTTGTACTCGCGCTCCAGCCGCTCCTGCACGATTTCCATGTGCAGCATGCCCAGGAAGCCGCAACGGAAACCAAAGCCCATCGCCTCGGAGGATTCGGGCTCGAAGCGCAGCGCGGCGTCGTTCAGGCGCAGCTTGTCGAGCGCCTCGCGAAGGTCCGGGTAGTCGTCGGCGTCGACCGGGAACAGTCCGGCGAACACGCGCGGTTGCATTTCCTGGAAGCCCGGGAGCGGCGACGGCGCAGGATCGGCCAGCAGGGTCAGCGTGTCGCCGACCGGCGCGCCATGGACGTCCTTGATGCTGGCGTTGATCCAGCCCACCTCGCCCGCGCGCAGGATCGGCATGTCCTTGCGCTTGGGAGTGAACACGCCGACCTTGTCGACCAGGTGCCAGCGGCCGGTCGACATCACCAGGATCTTGTCGCCCGGCTTGATCTCGCCCTGCATCACCCGCACCAGGGAGACGACGCCCAGGTAATTGTCGAACCACGAATCGATGATCAGCGCCTGCAGCTTGTCGGTATCGCGCGGTTTGGGCGGCGGGATGCGGGTGACGATCGCCTCCAGCACTTCCTCCACGTTGAGGCCGGTCTTGGCGCTGATCGCCACCGCGTCGCTGGCGTCGATGCCGATGACCGCCTCGATCTCTTCCTTGGCGCGCTCCACATCGGCCGTCGGCAGGTCGATCTTGTTGATCACCGGAATCACTTCCAGGCCCTGCTCGACCGCGGTGTAGCAGTTGGCCACGGACTGCGCCTCCACGCCCTGGGCGGCATCCACCACCAGCAAAGCGCCTTCGCAGGCGGCCAGCGAGCGGCTGACCTCGTAGCTGAAGTCGACGTGGCCGGGCGTGTCGATGAAATTGAGGTGGTAGGTCTTGCCGTCGCGCGCGGTGTAGGGCACCGATACCGACTGCGACTTGATGGTGATGCCGCGCTCGCGCTCGATCGGATTGTTGTCCAAGACCTGCGCCTCCATCTCGCGCGCCGTCAGGCCACCGCACATCTGGATGAGCCGGTCGGCCAGGGTCGACTTGCCGTGATCGACGTGGGCAATGATGGAGAAGTTGCGAATCAGGTGCATGCGGTCGGCGATGGGCCCGGGGCCAGTTGGGTCAACACGCGATTATCGCATAAGCGCTACCGCCCTCCCCGGCTATGAGGCCGGAGGGGCGGGGCACGCGGGGCAGCAATGCGGACTCAGCGCTTGGGCACGGTGACCGCGATGAACTGCGAGCTGCCACCACGCTGCACGAGCAGCATCACGGTGTCGCCGGGCTTGGCTGTCGACAGCCTGCGGTCCAGTTCCGCCGGGCTGCCGACGCTGTCACGCCCGACGGCCACCACGACGTCGCCCGGGCGCAGGCCGGCCTCGCGTGCGGCATCGGACTCCACCTGCGCCAGCAGGACGCCTTCATCATCGCCCAGGTCCATCTGGCGGCGCTGTGCCGGGGCCAGGTCGCGGCCGGTCAGGCCCAGCGCGTTCGAACCCGGCACCTGCTTGGCAGGCGCGCCCGGACTGCTGTTGCGCGGCGTGGCCGCAGCCGCCGACTCGTCGCCGCCGATCACCACGTTGATCGAGCGCAGCTTGCCGTTGCGGAAGACCTCCAGTTGCGCCTTGCTGCCCGGCGCCAGCGCGCCGACGATCGGCGGCAGATCGCTGACGTCTTTGATGGCGATGCCGTTGAATGAGCGGATCACGTCCATGCGCTCGATCCCGGCTTTTTCGGCCGCGCTGCCGGGCTGGACACTGGCCACCATCGCGCCCTGGTTGTCGGGCAGGCCGATCGCCCTGGCGGTCTCGCTGGTCATCGGCTGCAGGTTGACGCCCAGCATGCCGCGGCTGACCTTGCCGGTGGTCTTGATCTGCTCGACCGCGCTCATCGCCAGATCGATCGGAATGGCGAAGCTGACGCCCATGAAACCGCCGGAGTTGGAGAAGATCTGCGAGTTGATGCCGACCACCTCGCCGGAGGTGTTGAGCAGCGGGCCGCCGGAGTTGCCGCGGTTGATCGCCACGTCGGTCTGGATGAACGGAACGTACTGCTGGCCCGAATAGGGGTTGGAGCGGCCAACCGCGCTGACGATGCCGGCAGTGACCGAATGATCCAGGCCGAACGGCGAGCCGATCGCCACCACCCACTGCCCCGGCTCCACCGAGGTGGATCTGCCAGCGCGCAACCAGCGCAGGCCGTCGGCCTTGATCTTGAGCACGGCCACGTCGTACTGCTCATCGCTGCCGACGACTTCGGCCTCGAATTCGCGCCGGTCCGACAACGTGACGGTGACCTTGTCGGCGCCGTCGATGACGTGGAAGTTGGTCAGCACATAGCCGTCATCGGAGATGACAAAGCCACTGCCCAGCGAGGTGCCGCCCCGCTGCGGGCCGGCACCGCCGGGCGCACCGGGCATCGGCATGCCGAAGTGGCGGAACAGTTCCTCAAAGCCGTCAGGCAACTGTGGGCCGCCGCCGCGGGTCCTGCGCGGAGTGGTCTCCGCACTGATGTTCACCACCGCCGGCCCGACCTGCTTCACCAGCTGGCTGAAGTCCGGCAGACCGGTGACGATCGGCGTCGCCGCCGGAGGGGTCACCGCCTGGGCAGCCACCGGCACCGCGGCAGGGGCCGGAACCGGGCTCTGTTGCGCGGTGCACGCGAGCGGCAGGGTGGCGGCAAGCGCGCCAAGCAGGACGATCGAGCGAAGCGGATGGGGCATGGGTTCGGCCTCGTGGTACGGAACGGGGATCAGTGACGGATGACGGTGCCGGCAGGTTCGGGCAGCGCATGCGTACCCGGCGGCGCCAGCTCGCGCTCGCCGCGCAAGGGTTCATGACGCAAGGTGGACGGCTCGAAGGGATAGAAGGAAATCGGCGCGACGCCGGCGTCGCCGGGGTGGAAGCCGACCGTCATCCCGGCGCTGGCCGGATAGCCGGCAACCGCAGCGCGCGGCCATGGTTTGGTTGCAATGGCGTCGGCCATGAACGGACGCGCGCGGGCGTCGCCGGTCGCTGCCGCCGGGCCGGATGTCGTCGCATCCGCGTTGGCCAGCGCGGTCGTGGGATTGTCCAGCACTGGCTCGGTACGCGAGCCGGCCACGGGGCGCGCGGCCAGGCGCTGGCGTCGCTCGCCGCGGCGTGGCGTATCACGCGTGCTCGAGGCGACCGCCGCAGCGGCCAGTGTCGCCGCCGCGGCGCCGTTCCGGATCGCGCTGCCGTCGTCCGGCGCTGCGTCCTGAGACGCGATGCCGGTCCCGGCGGTCAACGCAGCGGCAGGACCATCCGATGGCGCACCTGACGTGGTGGAGACGATTTCCCGCCCGGACGGCGCTCCTGCCGACGGGTCCTCACCGTCCAGCATCGGTCGGGCAACGAACAGGGCCGCGATGGCGACGGAGGCCGCCAGTGCGCCGCCGACCCAGCGCGGCTTGTGGCGGACAGCGACGCGCCGCGGCGGGAACGGCGACAACGGAGCGTGCTGCTGCTCCTGCGCGACGGCCGCCATGACGCGATCGGCAAACCCGGTCGGCGCCGGGGCGACGCCGTCACCGCGCAGCACATCGCCGGCCAACTGCCAGCGACCGCACGCCTCGCGCCAGGCAGCGTCCTGACCGAGCCGCTTCAACGCAAATCGTGTCTCGTCGGGTCCGAGCTGGCCATCGAACAGAGCGCTCAGCTCCCCGGCCCTGGCATCCCTGTGGTTGTTGGACATCAGCGTGTTCGATATCAGCGTGTTCGACATCAGTGTTTCCGCTCCTGGGAATCGGGTACGGCGTCAAGCAAGGGGCGCAGCTCCTGATCAATTGCCTCGCGTGCGCGGAAAATCCGCGAGCGCACGGTGCCGATCGGGCACCCCATTTTTTCGGCGATCTCTTCGTAGCTCAGCCCGTCGACCTCGCGCAGGGAAATGGCTTCCCGCAACTCCGTCGGCAACCCTTCGACCACGCGAAGCACCAGTTGTTCCACCTGCTGGCGCATCAGTTCACGTTCCGGGGTGTCGTTGTCGCGCAGGCGGATCGCGGAATCGAACTGCTCGGCGTCGTCGACATCGATGTCTGCACTCGGTGGGCGGCGCTTCTGCGCGACCAAGTGGTTCTTGGCGGTGTTCACTGCAATCCGGTGCAACCATGTATAGAACTGCGCGTCTCCGCGAAAGTTGGGCAACGCCCGGTAGGCGCGCATGAACGCGTCCTGCGCCAGGTCCTGGCATTCGCTCCAGTCGGCGATGTAGCGACCGATCAGCGCAACGATGCGGTGCTGGTACTTGCGTACCAGGGCATCGAATGCGGTGCTGTCGCCCTGCTGCACACGCCTGACCAGTTCCTGGTCCAAATCATTCTCGGCCATACCGCGCGCCGGCACTCCTGGTCAGCTCGGCCTTGGCCGAACAATGGGACAACCCTTTCGGGGAGAAAGTTCCTTTGTCTACCGTTGGGGCGCCGCGGCCCACCTGCAAGCGCGCCCCGTCGCCATCGGTTGCCCGTGTGTCGGGGCGGCGCCACCGCACGCCCATTTGACGCCGGTGAAACAACCTCGGGATGATAGCTGCCTGTTCCATACTTCAATGGATGGTGCCTGATGGCTCCCCCGACCACTCCCCTGCCCGGCTTTGACGGGTTGCGCAGCCAGCACTGGCTTGCGCAGATGCGCGATGACGGCGTCCTCGTCCTGTCCCTGGATCGTGCCGGGGAGAGCGTCAACGCCCTGTCCCAGGATGTCCTGATCGAACTCGACGCCCTGGTGGAACGCATCCAGATCGACCCGCCCAGGGGGGTGGTGTTCCGCTCGGCCAAGGAGACCGGATTCATCGCCGGCGCCGACATCAAGGAGTTCCAGGGATTCGACCAGAAGGGAACGGTCGCCGGCGCCCTGAAGCGCGGACAGCAGGTGTTCCAGCGGGTCGCCGCGTTGCCCTGCCCGACCGTTGCGGCCATCCACGGCTTCTGCATGGGCGGTGGCACGGAGCTCGCGCTGGCCTGCGACTACCGCGTCGCCAGCAACGATCCCTCGACCCGGATCGGTCTGCCCGAGGTGCAACTGGGCATCTATCCGGGCTGGGGTGGCAGCGTGCGCCTGCCACGCCTGATCGGAGCACCGGCGGCGATGGACATGATGCTGACCGGCCGCGCGGTGCGGGCCTCGGCGGCGCGCGCCAGCGGCCTGGTCGACAGGACCGTGGACAAGGCCATGCTGGTGGACGCCGCGGCGTCGATGGCGCTGAAGGGCCACCAGCGCCCACTGCGCCAGCGTTTTCTCGGCTGGGCGACCAACACCTGGCCGGCGCGCCAGGTGATCGCGCCGATGACGCTGAAGCAGGTCGCGCGCAAGGCGCCCAAGGACCACTACCCCGCGCCCTACTCGCTGGTGGCGACGTGGAAGGGCACCGGCGGCAGCCTGGACAAGCAACTGGCCGCCGAGCGCAGATCGGTGTCGAAGCTTGCCTCAACCCCGACCGCGCGCAACCTGATCCGGGTGTTCTTCCTGCAGGAACGCCTGAAGAACACCGGCGGCAAGCAGCACGGCATCAGCCACGTGCACGTGATCGGCGCCGGCGTCATGGGCGGCGACATCGCCGCCTGGTCGGCCTACAAGGGCTTCCAGGTCACCTTGAACGACCGCGAGCAGCGTTACATCGACGCGGCGATGACCCGCGCCGGCACGCTGTTCGCCAAGCGTGTTCGCGACGATGCCAAACGACCGGAAGTCGCCGCGCGCTTGAAGGGCGATCTCGCCGGTGACGGCGCCGCCAAGGCCGACCTGGTGATCGAGGCGATCATCGAGGACGCCGACGCAAAACGCGCCTTGTATGCGGACATCGAGCCACGGATGAAGGCCGACGCGCTGCTGACCAGCAACACGTCCTCCATCCCGCTGGACGAACTGCGCGACGGACTGGCGCACCAGTCGCGTTTTGCCGGCCTGCATTATTTCAATCCGGTCGCCGCGATGCCGCTGGTGGAGATCGTCCAGCACGCCGGTATCGACGAGGCGACCCGCCAGCGCCTGGCCGCGTTCTGCAAGGCGATCGGCAAACTGCCGGTGCCCGTCGCCGGTACCCCGGGGTTCCTGGTCAACCGGGTCCTGTTCCCCTACATGCTCGAAGCGGTGACGGCGTTCTCGGAAGGCATTCCCGGCGTGGCCATCGACAAGGCGGCGGTGCGCTTCGGCATGCCGATGGGCCCGATCGAACTGGTCGATACCGTCGGCCTGGATGTTGCGGCCGGTGTGGGCGCGGAGTTGTCACCCTTCCTCGGCCTCACCGTGCCGGCAGCGCTGGCGGAACAGGCCGAGCCGGGCAAGCGCGGCAAGAAGGACGGCCAGGGCCTGTACAAGTGGGAGGAAGGCAAGCCGGTCAAACCCGACGCGCCGGAGAACTACAAGGCGCCTGAGGATCTTGCCGACCGCCTGATCCTGCCGATGCTCAACGAGGCGGTCGCCTGTCTGCACGATGGCGTGGTGGCCGATGCCGACCTGCTGGATGCGGGGGTGATCTTCGGCACGGGCTTCGCCCCGTTCCGTGGTGGCCCGATCCAGTACATCCGCGAGACCGGGGTGGAGTCGGTGCTGGAGCGGCTGCGCCAACTCCAGTCCCGACACGGCGACCGCTTCGCGCCACGGCCGGGCTGGGACGCCGCGGCGCTTCGCCAGGGCTGACGGAACGTCGGGCCGCGGGGCCGGTCGCAGCGCGCACCGGATTCGCGGGCGGCGCGCAACCTCCGCCGGCAAAACCTACATCGTGTGGGTGGCGCGCTCGGCGTCAAGCGTGCCGGCAAGCAGCGCCTCGATCTTGCCCTTGACCGTCTCGCCCTCGGCGCCTTCGCTGAACTGGATGCCGATGCCGGCCGGGCGGCTGCCCTGCGCACCGGCCGGCGTCACCCAGATGACCTTGCCCGCGACCGGCATGCGCTCGCCCGACTCGGGCAGCGTCAGCAGCAGGAACACCTCGTCGCCGAGGAAGTAGCGGTTGGGCGTGGCCACGAATATGCCGCCGTGTCGGATGTAGGGCATGTAGGCGTTGTAGAGCCCCGCCTTGTCCTTCAGGGCCAATGACACAATGCCCTGACGGGCTCCCGATGCACTCATGCTGCTAACCCCTTGATTGTCCAGCGGTTCGGCGTGATTCGCCGGCGCGCCATGCCCGCAACAGCTCCACCAGCACCAGGTCCGAGCGGACCGTGGTACGCATCAGTTCGCGCGCCCGGTTGGCCCGCTCGAACCACTCGGTGAGACTGCGGGTACGGGCCGGATCGGTCAAGTCGCTGGCGGTACGCGCCACCGCCAGATCCGCGGCGAACTGCAGGCGCAGGTCCGCGTTGGCGTCCGCGGCCCAGCGCTGCGCGGTTTCCACCACGCCGGCCTCGCCGGTGGCCACGCGCTCCAGGTCCGTCGCCACCTGCCGGCGCAGTGCCAACGCATCGCTCTGCAACCATTCGGTGGCCAGTCCGGGATGCCCGCGTGCGGCATCCAAGGCTTCCTCGGCCAGCGCGGCCGGGCGCCCCGAATCCTGCAGCCAGGCCAACGCCTCGGCGCGCGGCGGCATGCGGAATTCGATGCGCTGGCAGCGGCTGCGGATGGTCGCCGACAGGCGCGAGGGATGCGCGCTGACCAGCCACAGATAGCGGCCCGCGACCGGCTCCTCGAGCGTTTTCAGCAGGGCGTTGGCACCGGCGTGGTTGATCGCATCGGCCGGATCGATGATGGCGATCTTGGTCTGCCCGTACTGGGCGCTGAGCGTCATCTGTTCGGACAGGCGGCGGATCTGCTCGATCACGATCTCCGTACGCGGCTTGGGCGGGCGCGCCTTGTCGTTGATCGCGAAGCTGACCTGCAGCAGGTCCGGATGGCCACTGCGACCTTGCGGAAACGCCAGCGATCCATCCGGGCGGGTCTCGACCGGATCGGCCTGGCTTCGCGAGGCGAACATCCGGCAACTGCGGCACGCGCCGCAAGCCCCGCCTTCCGCCGTCCGCTCGGTGCACAGGAGGCGGTTGGCCAGGCGCTCGGCGACGGCCAGCTTGCCCAGCCGCGCCGGACCACAGAACAACAGAGCGTGCCCGAGTCGTCCGCTGTCCAGCGCCAGCGCGGTGCGGTCATGCACGCGCTGCTGCCAGGGCGAAAAACCGGTCACAGCAGGGTCTCCCGATAGGCCAGCAAATGGGCCACGGCCTCGCCTGCCACGACCGTTGCCGGCCGGCTGGCGTCGATCACCCGGAACCGCGAGCGCTCCGCGTCGGCGCGCGCCAGGTAGGCACGCCGCACCGTATCGAAGAACCCATGGGCCTCGGACTCGATCCGGTCCGCCGTACCGCGCCCGCGCACACGCTGCAGGCCGGTCTCGACCGGCACGTCCAGCAGCAGGGTCATGCCCGGCACGATGCCGACCACGCGCCGTTCCAGTTCGGCGATGAAGTCGCGGTCACCGCCGCGCGCCGCGCCCTGGTAGGCGTAGCTGGCATCGGTGAAACGATCGCTGATCACCCAGCTACCGGACGCAAGCGCGGGCAGGATGGTTCCGCGCACGTGCTGGGCCCTGCCGGCAAACATCAGCAGCAGCTCGGTTTCAGGCGTGGGCGGCTCATGGCCGGGCGACAGCAGCAGGTCGCGAATCTGCTCGGCCAGCGGCGTGCCGCCGGGCTCGCGGGTACAGACGACCGACTCCCCGGCCGATTCCAGCGTCTCGCGCAATTGCGCCAATACGGTCGATTTGCCCGCGCCTTCACCGCCTTCCAGGGTGATCAGGCGGGGCTGCAGCTGCAGAGTCACCTGGACTCCCCGGCGCGATCCATCCCGCTTACCCGCTGCCGGTAGTTCTGCAGGTACTTGCGCACGTTGGCCTGATGCTCGGCAAGCGTGCGGGCGAACAGGTGGCGCCCGCTGCCATCGCCCACGGCGACGAAATACAGCGAATCGCCCGGGGCCGGATTGGCGACCGCCTGCAAGGCACCGACACCCGGCATCGCGATCGGCGTGGGTGGCAGACCGTCGCGGGTGTAGGTGTTGTACGGCGTATCGGTGGTCAGGTGCACGCGGCGGATGTTGCCGTCGTAGTCCTCGCCGATGCCGTAGATAACGGTCGGGTCGGTCTGCAGCCGCATGCCGATTTTCAGGCGGCGCTCGAACAGGCCGGCGATCTGCGGACGCTCTTCGGCGACCGCCGATTCTTTCTCCACGATCGACGCCATCACCAGCATCTCGTAGGGCGTCTTGAGCTTCGTGTCGGGATCGCGCGCCTCCCAGGCCGCAGCCAGGGCGCGCTCCATGTCGGCGTAGGCGCGGCGCAGCACGTCCAGATCACTGTCGCCGCGGCCGTAGACGTAGGTCTCAGGCAGGAAGCGTCCCTCCGGATGCTCGTCGGGATGGCCGAGCGCTTCCATCAATTCCCCGGCGGTCATGCCTGCCGTCTTCTGCACGAGCGGGTTGGCACGCGCCAGCGCCGCACGCATCTCGCGGGTGTTCCAGCCTTCCACCAGGGTGAAGCGGTAGCGGATGGTGTCGCCCTGGCGCATGGCCATCAGCAACTGGCGCGGCGTGGTTCCCGGCTCCAGCGCGTACTCGCCCACGTGCAGGCGCGACGCGGCCTCCAGCTGGCGGCCGAGCAACTGCCACTCGTAGGTCTCCCCACCCGTCACGCCCGCTGCGCGCAGGCGGTCGATCACGCGCGGCAGCGAGTCACCGCGCTCCACCGTGATGCTGCCGCCCGCCTCCAAGCCTCCCAGCGGGCCGTCAGCGAAGGCCTGGTAGCGTTGCCAGCCAAGCGCCCCCACGGCGAGCGCGGCCACCAGCGCCGCAAGCAGAAGGAACAGCACCAGTACGCCGGAGCGGCGCTTGCGGGGATGACTCACGACAACTCCATCGGACCGGGTCCGCTTGGCGGCAGGGAAAACGCGGGGTGGGCAGAGGCCAGCGCGCGGCGGAGGGCCGACAGGGCCGGGTGCGGCGCCCAGGACCGATCGCCCAGCCGGCCGACCTGAAGGATACCGCGCACCGCGTTGACAAGGACCACCGCGTTGGCGGATTCAACCTGCTCCACCGAGACCCGTCGCTGCTCGACCGCAACCTGTTCGAGCAGCCACGCGCGCATGGTGCCTTCCACGCCGCAGCGATCGATCAGCGGCGTGCTCCACCGGTCGCCGTGCAGCACGAAGACGTTGGCGGCGGTGGCGCAGACCACATCACCGTCCGTGCTGCGCATCAGGCCTTCGCTGGCCGCGCCGTCACTGTCGCCGTCGACTTCGCCAGACCCCACTTCGGCGCGGGCCAGGATCTGCTCAAGCCGGTTGCAGTGCTTGATGCCGGCCAGCGCGGGCTGCAACGACAGACGGGTCCGGCACCACCTCACCGTTACAGGCGCGGCCGCCGGTGGGGCCAAGGGGTGTCGCGACAGGATCCAGACCGGCTCGGCATGCGGCGGAGGCATATATCCGCGCCCGCCACTGCCACGTGTCAGCAACAGCTTCACCACCCCATCGCCGCCGGCCAGCAACTGCTCGGCCTCAGCCCTCGCGAGTGCTTCGGGCGGCAACGACAGCTGCAGGCGCTCGGAGCCATTTCGCAGCCGTTGCCAGTGCCGCTCCCACCAAGGCAGCACGCCGCCCGCGCCGCGCACCGTCTCGAAGAGGCCGTCGCCGTAGGCCAACCCGCGGTTGTCGATGGGCACGTGATGGATACGCGTTGCACCTCGAAAGATCCGGGCGGAGGCGGTCTCTGCGTCGATTACGGCATCCGTTGCGGCCATGTGCTCAGTCTCCGCTCGCCGGACCCACCGTCACCGGCCCGTCGGCGACACCCAGCGCACGCAGCATTCCGCGCGCTTTGGCCCGGGTCTCTTCCAGCTCAAGCCCCGGGTCGGAGTCGGCGACGATGCCCGCTCCGGTGCGGAAGCGCACCTCTCTGCCTTCCACCTCCGCGCTGCGGATCAGGATGTTCAGGTCGAGGTCGCCGTCGCGGTTGAGCCATCCCATCGCACCGGTATAGCTGCCGCGACCCTCGCCTTCCAGCTCGGCGATGATCTGCATGCAGCGTACCTTCGGGCAGCCGGTGATGGTGCCGCCCGGAAACGTCGCGCGGATCACCTCGCCCGGCGTGACGGCGGCACGCAACCGACCGCGCACGTTGCTCACGATGTGATGCACGTGGGCGTAGCTTTCCACCGTCATCAGTTCATCGACCTCGACGCTGCCGGGCTCGCACACGCGTCCCAGGTCGTTGCGCTCCAGGTCGATCAGCATGATGTGCTCGGCGCGCTCCTTGGGGTTGCCGACCAGCTCGCTGATGCGCACGGCATCATCCTGCCCGGCGATGCGCGGCCGGGTTCCAGCGATCGGCCGGCTTTGCAGCACATCGCCACGCACGGACACCAAGCGCTCCGGCGAGGCGCTGACCACTGCCCAGGCCGCTCGGTTCGTTCCGGGCTCGGCCCCAACATCGGCTGGCCCGGCAAACAGGCCGGCGAACGGGGCCGGGTTGTGCTGCCGCAAGCGCTGGAACAGCGCGGACGGCTCGACCGGCCGTGCGAAACCCGCGGTCCAGCGGCGCGAGATATTGGCTTGGAAGACATCGCCGGCGGCGAGGTATTCGAGCACCCGCGCGGTCGCATCCAGATAGCGGGACGGAGCGTCTTCAAGCACCGTCGCCGGCATCTCCCAGTCCGGCAGCGGCGGCAGTTGCGCCACTCGGGCGAAGTCCGCTGCAAGGTCGTCCAGAAGCTCCACTGCGCCCGGTTCAGCGATGGCGATGCATTCCCCCGTCACGTGATCGCGCAGTACGGCCGCCGGGCACCGCACTGCCCGGGCGACCGGGACGGCCCCGGGAGCAACCGGGAGCTCAAGCACCGGCTCGATCTCGCCGGCGAGCTCGTAGCCGAGCAGCAACGCCCAGCCGCCGCGGAATGGCCACGGGTATTCGGTTTGTCCCAGGCGTGCCTGCTGCCACGCCGCATCCAGCACGTCGAGGAAGTCGGAACCGATCGCCTGTCCGGTCTGGTCGCGTACGACGCCGTCGCGATCCAGCTGGAAGGCCTCGCCACTGGAAATCAGCAGGATGTCCCAGCGACCCTGCGCGGTGCCGGCGGCACTGGATTCCAGCAGCAGCGGGTAGCGCGCCGGGTCGAGCCGGTGCAGGGAAAGCAGGTCGATATCGGGCGGCAGCGCGCGGGTCAGCCGCGCATCGGCCAAGCCATCACCCGCGCATGCCGGTTGCAGCGCCAAGACGCGGGACCTGCTCAGAGCCGCTTGAACACCAGGGTGCCGTTGGTCCCGCCAAAGCCGAAGCCGTTGGACATGGCGACGTCGATCTTCGCCTCACGCGCCACGTTGGGCACGTAGTCCAGGTCGCAACCCTCGCCGGGCTCATCCAGGTTGATGGTCGGCGGAATGACGCCGGTCTGCAGCGCCATCACCGAGAAGATCGCTTCCGCGCCGCCCGCCGCGCCCAGCAAGTGTCCGGTCATTGATTTGGTCGAGCTGACCATCGTCTTGTAGGCGTGGTCGCCGAAGGCACGCTTGACCGCCCGCGTCTCGGCCAGGTCACCCAGCGGCGTGGAGGTGCCGTGCGCGTTGAGGTAACCCACCTGCTCCGGCGTGACCCCGGCATCGCTCATCGCCGCGGTCATGCAGCGGGCCGGACCGTCGCCGTCCTCGCTGGGCGCGGTCATGTGGAACGCATCGGAGGTGGCGCCGAATCCCGCCAGCTCGCAATAGATGCGGGCGCCGCGCGCCCTGGCGTGCTCGTATTCCTCCAGCATCAGGATGCCGGCGCCGTCACCGAGCACGAAGCCGTCGCGGTCCTTGTCCCAGGGGCGCGAGGCGCAGGTCGGGTCGTCGTTGCGGGTGGACATCGCCTTCATTGAGCAGAAACCGCCCACTGAAGTCGGCGAGGAGCCACGCTCACCGCCGCCGGCAAGCATGACGTCGGCATCGCCGTACTGGATCATGCGCATCGCCATGCCGATGGAATGGTTGGACGTGGCGCAGGCCGATACCGCCGAGAAGTTCGGGCCCTTGATGCCGGTCAGCAGCGAGACCTGGCCCGGCAGCATGTTGATGATCGTGCTGGGCACGTAGAACGGGGAGATCTTGCGGGCGCCGCCGGCGAGGAACCTGGCGGTCTGCTCCTCGATCCCGAGGATGCCGCCGATGCCCGAACCGATCAGCGCACCAATGCGCTCGGCATTGCCCTCGGTGACCTCCAGGCCGGAGTCCTCCAACGCCATCATCGCCGCGCCCACCCCGTAGTGGATGAAGCTGTCCATCTTCTTGGCATCCTTCGCCGGCACCCAGCGGGTGACGTCGAAGTCGCGGATCTGGCCGGCGATGGTGGTGGTGAAACCGGTGGTGTCGAAATGGGTGATCGGGCCAATGCCCGAGCGGCCATTGACGATGCCGTCCCAGCTGCTGGCAACGTCGTTGCCCAGGGGCGAGACGAGGCCGAGGCCGGTGACAACTACGCGCCTGCTGGAGGCCGGTCGATTGGACATGGAGCAACTCCGCTGGTCGACGCGCTGGCACGGAGCCGGCAAGCGCGCCGGGAAAGTCTGGGTCGTTTAAAGACACAAGGCCGCATGATGCGGCCCCGGTCTGCATTGCCTGACGCGAGGCGCCGATCCATGACCGGTCGCAACGCGTGGGCGGATTACGCCTTGACGTGCGTCGTGACGTAATCGATGGCCTGCTGCACCGAGGTGATCTTCTCGGCTTCCTCGTCCGGGATCTCGCACTCGAACTCTTCCTCGAGGGCCATCACCAGCTCGACGGTATCGAGGGAGTCAGCGCCCAGGTCGTCCACGAACGAAGCGTTGTTGGTGACTTCCTCTTCCTTGACGCCAAGCTGTTCGACCACGATCTTCTTGACGCGCTCTTCGATGCTGCTCATTGGTATTCACTCCTCCCGTACGGGATATTCGATGGAATAGTGTAGTGGAATCGAAGGCCAGCGGACTATCCGGCAGACCCTTTCACTTCGGTTCGCGCGTCCTGCGCTGTGGCATTGCGGTATCAGGGGATGCGGTTTGCGGCATGCGCTATCAAGGCATGCTCTTGTCAAGGCATGTACATGCCGCCGTTCACGTGCAGGGTCTCCCCGGTGATGTAGGCCGCGGCCGGTCCGGCCAGGAACGCGACCGCCCGGGCGATGTCCGCCGGGTCGCCGAAGCGCCCCAGCGCGATCTGGCCCAGCATCGCCTCGCGGCTGTCCTCGGGCAGCCCGCGGGTCATGTCGGTATCGATGAAGCCCGGCGCGACCACGTTCACGGTCACCCCGCGGCTGCCGATCTCCTTGGCCAGCGACTTGCTGAAGGCGATGATGCCTGCCTTCGCGGCGGCGTAATTGGCCTGGCCGGCATTGCCAGTCACGCCGATCACCGAAGCGATGTTGATGATGCGGCCGCGCCGGGCCTTCATCATCGAGCGCATCACGGCCTTGGAGGTGCGGTAGACGCTGCTCAGGTTGGTATCGATGACCGCCTGCCAGTCCTCGTCCTTCATCCGCAGCAGCAGGTTGTCGCGGGTGATGCCGGCGTTGTTGACCAGGATCGAGATCGGGCCGATGTCTTTGCCGATCGCATCGATCAGGGCGAGCGTCGCGGCGCCGTCGGCGACATCGATCACGCGGCCGTGCCCGCCAGCCGCCGCGAGGCGTTCGCCAATCGCATCGGCGCCGGACTGGGAGGTCGCGGTGCCGATGACGGTCGCGCCCTGGGCGGCAAGCTCGTCGGCAATGGCGGCACCGATGCCGCGGCTGGCGCCGGTGACCAGTGCAATTTCGCCGTTGAGGGGCTGATGGCTCATAGAGGGATCCTGTACTCGCACCGGCGCAGTGCCGGTGAAGGGTGGGTTATTTCCAGTCCGCCAGGGCGGCTTCGAAGTCGGCCGGCGCGCCAAGGGCGCGGGCATCAAGGGACTTGTCGATGCGCTTGACCAGTCCGGTCAGCACTTTCCCGGGACCGCACTCGGCGACCGCCGTGGCGCCGTGCCCGGCCAGCGCCAGCACGCAGCGCGTCCACTGCACCGGCAGGTAGAGCTGACGGACCAGCGCGTCACGGATCGCGTCGACAGAGTCGTTGGTTCGCGCGTCGACGTTCTGGACCACGCTCAAGGTGGGCATCGCCCAATCAAGGTCCTCCATCGCCTGAGCGAGCTGGTCGGCGGCATCGCGCATCAGCGGCGTGTGCGAGGGCACGCTGACGGCCAGCTTGATCGCCTTGCGCACGCCACGCTCGGCGAGTTGCCCCAGGGCTTCATCAACCGCAGCAGCATGACCGCCGATGACGATCTGGCCCGGCGAGTTGTAGTTGGCAGGCACCACGACCTCGCGGCCGGAGACGCTGCGGCACACCTCCTCCACCAGCGCATCGTCCGCGCCAAGGATGGCGGCCATTGCGCCGGTACCTGCAGGCGCGGCTGCCTGCATCAACTGGCCACGAAGGCGCACCAGCCGGGCTGCCTGATCCAGCGGCAGCGCGTCGGCGGCGACCAGCGCGCTGTACTCGCCAAGGCTGTGCCCGGACAGGACGACCGGGCGGGTACCGCCGCGGGCCTGCCACGCGCGCCACACCGCGACGCTTGCAGCCAGCAGCGCCGGCTGGGTGAATTCGGTCTGGTTGAGCTGCTCGCCCGCGCCCTCTCGGCTCATCTCCCACAGATCGACGCCAGCACCCTGGCTGGCCTCGGCAAAGGTCTGCCGGACCAGCGGCTCCTGCGAGGCAAGCTCCGCGAGCATGCCGGCGGACTGGGATCCCTGGCCGGGAAAGACGAAGGCGATGGATGGGGACATGGTGTGTGCTGCGGCCGACCAATCAAAGCCGGCCATGATACGCGAGCATCCCGGCAAGGCGTCTGTACTGCGGCGTAGGGTTCAGTCGAGCCACTGCACGCCGCCGTGCGAGCGCTGGTCCTCAGTAGCGCAGCAGCGCCGAGCCCCAGGTAAAGCCGCCGCCGAAAGCCTCCAGCAACAGCAACTGGCCGCGCTTCACCCGCCCGGACCGAACCGCCTCGTCGAGTGCGAGCGGCACCGAGCCCGACGAGGTGTTGCCGTGCTTGTCAACGGTGACGATCACGCGCTCCATCGGCATGTCCAGCCGCCGCGCCGTGAGCTCGATGATGCGCAGGTTGGCCTGGTGCGGGATCAGCCAGTCGATCTCGCTGCGGTCGATGCCGTTGGCTTCCAGGGTTTCCTCGACCACCGCGTCCAGCGCCTTGACCGCGTGCTTGAACACGTCATTGCCGGTCATCATCACCTTGACGCCGGCATTGTGCTCCTCGGGCTTGAAGCCCACCGAGACGCCCACCGGGTTGTACAGCAGCTCCTTCTTGCCGCCGTCGGCGTGCAGGTGGGTGCTGAGGATGCCCGCCTCCGAATCGGCTTTCAGCACCACCGCGCCGGCCCCATCGCCGAACAGCACGCAGGTGCCGCGATCGGTCCAGTCGAGCATCCGCGTCAGGGTTTCCGCGCCAATCACCAGGGCGGTCTTGGCCGCGCCGGAACGGATGAAGTTGTCGGCAATCGAGAGCGCGTAGACGAAGCCCGAGCAGGCCGCGTTGACGTCGAAGGCCGGGCAGCCGTTGGCGCCGAGGCGATGCTGGACCAGGCAGGCGGTGGACGGAAAGATGATGTCGGGCGTGGTCGTGCCGAGCACGATCAGGTCGATCTCGGACGCCTCCACCCCGGCCGCTTCCATCGCGCGCATCGCGGCGTGGTAGGACAGGTCGCTGGTGGTTTCCCCTTCCGCGGCGATATGCCGCTGGCGGATACCGGTGCGCGAGGCGATCCACTCATCGCTGGTGTCGACGATCCTGGACAGGTCGTCGTTGGTCAACACCCTTTCCGGCAGGTAGCTGCCGGTGCCCGCAATGCGGGAATAAATACGTTCAGTCATCACCACTCCGCGGTCGAAGCCTTCACGCGGAGAACCGCGCCCCCAGCTAGCAGACCCGATTGACGGCGCAGGCGCAAGCGTGGGCCAGCCGGCGAGGCCGCATCACGCCCTTCAGCCTTGCGTGTAGGACAGACACAAAAAATCGCCCCGGCGCCGGGTGGCGCCAGAGGCGATCGGCATGCCGGCGATCCGGCACGCGGTCACGAAGGAGTTATTCTTCGTCGACGAAGCTGGTCTTGGTGTCCATGACCTTCTTGCCGCGGTAGTACCCGTCAGCGGTCACGTGGTGGCGGATATGGATCTCGCCGGTGGTCGGGTCGGTGGACAACTGCTTGGTGCCCAGCGAGTCGTGGCTGCGGCGCATGCCACGCTTGGAGGGGGAAACGCGGGACTTCTGGACAGCCATGGTCTTAACTCCAGGGAAAACTCAAAAATATGCAGGTTGATGGCCCGGAAACCGGGCCGGATCGCAGGAACAGCCCGTAATTCTAACTCGGGTCGTCCGGTTTTTTCTTCAATGACGACAGCGCGGCGAAGGGATTGACGCGCTCCAGGTCGGCTTCGGGAATCGGCCAGTCGGCCTCCATCGCCTCGGTACCGGGTTTCACCGGGACCACCGGGATCGCGAGGATCAGTTCGTCCTCCACCAGATCCAGCGCAGACAACATGCCGTCTGCTGGCATCAACAACGGCTCGTACCCTTCCGGCAGCGCCGCTTCATCGGCTTCCTGGCGGATCAGACCGAGTCGCTGCACGACGTCGACCGGAAACAGGAAGCGGGTCAAGGTGCGCTGGCACAACAAGGGCAGCTCGGCTTTCGCATGCAGCTCCGCGTACGGTACCTGCAGCTCGTCGCTGCCGAAATCCAGCGTGTAGGCGACTTCGCCGTCCGCATCGACAAGACTTCCTGCCAGCCGCGGCAGCGACGCCAGTGGCGCGCGTCCCGCAAGCCCGCGCCGCGCTGACACCATGCGCCACGCATCCAGCAACTCGGGCACAGACGGTTTGGTTGAGTCAGCGGACATAAGCCGGACGATGTTAGGGATCGGGCCGGGGCGTGTCAAATCATGCAGAGAGAGCACAAGGTGCAGCAACAGCGTGCCGGAACGCCGCCGCCGGGCGGGGCCGTCCGCGTTTGCCCCGCGGGAGCCGGGCGCGGCAGACTGGGCGCTCACCCGACTGGCCCGCTGCCCGTGAATCCACTCCTGTTTCCGGTCGTCATCGCCGCGGCGCTGATCCTGCTTGTCGCCGTCCGCTATGGGCTGCGCCGCCGTCGCCATCAGGAAATGCAGCGGCTGCTGGACTCCGCCGACGCGCTGGAAGCGCGCCTGCGTGCAGCGCGTCGACAGATCGAGGCGGTGACCGGGGAAAGCGACGCCGATCCGGTGCATGAGGCGATGCGGGAAATGCTTCGCCAGCGACTGTGGCTGCGTGAGCAGGGCGCGCAGGCGCGGGTGGCGGAGCTGCACAGCGTCCGCCTCTCGATCGACCAGGCGCGCGAGCGCATCGAGCGCCAGCTGGAACGGGTCGAGGAAGCGCAGATGCTGGAGGTCTGAGCGTGGCGACACTGATCCTGGCGTCCGGCTCGCGTTATCGGGCGCAACTGCTCGAGCGGCTGCGAGTGCCGTTTACCGTGGCGTCGCCCGAAATCGACGAGACGCCTTTGCCTGGGGAATTCCCGGCGTCGCTCACCCGCCGGCTGGCCAACGCCAAGGCCGACGCGGTCGCGTCCCGCTTCCCCGGCGCCTGGGTACTGGGTTCTGACCAGGTCGCCGATATCGAAGGCCGCATTCTTGGCAAACCCGGGGACCACGCAAGCGCCGTGCGTCAGCTCACCGCCATGTCCGGGCGGACCATCCACTTCCACACCAGCATCTGCCTGCGCCACGACGATGGCCGCCGGCTGCAGGCGCTGGACATCACGACGGTGCGTTTCCGGGCGCTCTCCGCCGATGAAATCGAACGCTACCTGCAGGCCGAGCAGCCCTACGACTGCGCCGGCAGTTTCCAGTGCGAGGGCCTGGGCATCAGCCTGTTCAAGGAGATCCAGTCGCGCGATCCGACCGCGCTGGTCGGACTGCCGCTGATCGCCACCGCCGACCTGCTGCGCGACGCAGGCTTCGCGGTTCCCTGAGCCGGTTGGCAACCGGGCCGACTGGCTCAGCGCACCTCGATCGGCTGCTCCGGCCACGCCTCCACGCTGCCGTCCGCGCCGTGCAGGCGCAGGCCCAGCCAGTGGCGACCCGTGGTGACATCCGCGCCCAGTTCCACCCGACCGCTGAAGCCTACCCGCGGCTGGTTGGGATCGTTGCTGATGCGCCAGAACGCGGCGGTGCCGGGCTGGCTGGCGCCATAGGCGACATCCGCCACCGGCTTTCGGTCCAGGGTCACCTCGACCCGTTCCAGGCCCACGCCGTCCTTGAACGCCCAGCCTGCGATATCGAAGCTGCGTGCCACGCGCTGACCGCTGACGGGACTGTCTATCCACGCCATCGCCGGGGCGGTGCAGTTGCCCGCGGTCGGCATGGACGAATCGAAGCGGAACAGCAGGAAGCGCTGGCGCCCGTGGTCCACGTTCACTACCTGCGGTGGCGGCAGCGGCCCCAGTTTCCGGCACAGGTGGTGATAACGCTCCAGCAAGTGCTTGTACTGGACATCGCTGGACGCGATCACCAGCAGCACCGGCGCGTCGGCCCAGGCCTGACCGAACTGCGCCGGCCACGACTCACGCGGCCCCGCCGCCAGGTTCCAGAGCTGCAACTGCGGGGCACGGCCGTGCTTGATGTTCAAGGGATGGTCCAGCACGGGGATGCGCGGATCGCCCAGGGCGAACCCGAGCTCGGCGCCGATCTTGAAACTGCCCGCCACCAGGCGCGCGTCCGGACCCATCTGCCCGCGCTCCAGGCGCACGGCATCGGCCAGCTCGTCCCAGCCGGCGAAGTTGGACGGGTACCACTTCTCCGCCGCCGCGCGCGCGCGCAGGTCCGGCACCGACACCGCGACGTAATAGCCCATCACCATCACCAGGCCGAGGCCGGCGGTCAGCCAGGTCAGGCCACGCAACCAGCGCGGCCACGCGTCCAGGACCGCGGGCAGCAGCGGCAGCAGCGCCAGATAGCCGGGCAGCGGCCAGTGGAAGCTGACCCGCTCGGTGTCAGCGAAGAACCCCAGCGAAAAGAAACCGAGCACCAGCAGACCGCCGAGCAGCGCGAAATACCGCGATGCGGGTAGCGCGCCCCGATAGCCCCGCCAACCCGCTGCCAGCAGCGCGGCAAACAACAGCGGGGTGACCATCAGTGCCTGGATGACGACAAAAAGAATGCCGTCCCAGTGGAACGCCCACGGGTGCCGGTCCACCAGCTGGAAGCGCAGCCCGGCATCGGCGTTGCCCAGGTTCCAGGCCACCAGTGGCGCCCAGGCCGCGGCGCCAATGGCGATCGCAGTCCACACGCGGGGGTCACGCAGCGCCTTGCGACCGTCGCGGACCAGCAACAACGCCAACAGACCGACGCCGATCACGGCGATGAAGCGGTAGTGGCTCAATGCGCCGATCGTCAGGCCCAGCGCGAGCTCAAGGGAGGCTCCGGCGCTGAGCTGCCGCAGCAACCGCGCGCCGGCGTCGATGCACAGCACCGTAGCCAGCGCCATCGCTGCATCCGGCAGCGCCAACAGGCCCAGCGTCCCCGCCAGTGGCAACAGCAGCGCGAAACTGCCTGCCTGCCAGCCGTGCACCGGCCCGTACTCACGCGCGGTGATCCGCATTATCAGCCAGGGGACAGCGGCGGCAATCATCAGGAACGGCAGACGCAGCCCCAGCTCCGTATTGCCGCCCAGGCTGACGCCCAGGCGGGCCAGCCACGCCGTCAGGCCCGGCAGGTCGGAATAGGCGGGTGCCAGATGCTGGCCTTCCAGCCAGTAAAAGGTCTCGTCGACGAACAGCGGCAGGCGCGCGGCAACCAGCAGCTTGACCGCCAGCACCGCGATGAAAAGCACCAGGAACCAGCGGTACGCGGAACGCTCGGCAGGCAGCGGTTGCAGGTAATCGGCCGCGGCGGGCTGACGATGATCGACAGCGGGGGTTTCGCGCATCAACAGGGGTCCTAGTTACACTCGGGGAACTACTTGCAGCCGACCGGCAACAGCCGCCAACGCGCCTGCAGGCGACATGGGACGATTTCTGGAGAACACGATGGCGGTATCAACACCGACGCCGGGCCACGAGGCCGCGGTGTCGAAGCCGGGCATGCTACCCGAGCATCTGCGTAAATCCCTTGACGCCGCACAAACGCAGGTCAACCGCCTGGTGCTGGGCAAGTCGCGCGAGGTGCGCCTGTCCTTCGTCGCCCTGCTGGCCGACGGTCACCTGCTGATCGAGGACCTGCCGGGTCTGGGCAAGACCACCCTCGCCCACGCCATGGCCGCGACCTTGGGGCTGGACTTCCAGCGCGTGCAGTTCACCTCCGACCTGCTGCCGGCGGACATCGTCGGCTTGTCGATTTTCGATCCGGCGACGCGCGACTTCCAGTTCCACCCCGGCCCGGTGTTCACCCAGGTCCTGCTGGCCGACGAGATCAACCGCGCACCGCCGCGCACCCAGAGCGCCCTGCTGGAGGCGATGGCGGAGCAACAGGTGACCGTTGATGGCACCACCCATGCCCTGCCCGCGCCCTTTTTCGTCATCGCGACCCAGAACCCGACCGACTTGTCGGGCACCTATCCGCTGCCGGACTCGCAACTGGACCGCTTCCTGATGCGACTGGCGCTGGGCTACCCCGGCCATGACGCCGAGCGCGAGCTGCTGGCCGGACGTGACCGCCGCGACCTGATCGCTGCGGTGACGCCGGTGCTGTCGCGCGACGACGTGATGGCGCTTCGCGACGCCGTCAGCCGGGTGCACGCCAGCGATGCGCTGATCGACTACGTGCAGGCGCTGCTGGCGCGCAGCCGCAGCCATCCGGGCGTGCGCGTCGGGCTTTCGCCACGGGCCGGCCTGGCCCTGCTGCGTGCGTCCAGGGCGTATGCGCTCCTGCTGGGTCGCGACCACGTGCGACCCGACGACGTGCAGGCCCTCTTTTCCGCAGTCGCGGCGCACCGGCTGGTCGCCGACGCCGAGGCCGGCAGTGACGCGGCGCTCGCCAAGGCGATCCTGCACGCCGTCGCGGTGGACTGAGCAGCGGTGGCAGGAGAAGCCGCGTCGCCGGCGTCGATCGAGCGAGTCCCGATCGCGCGCGGCATCCGCAAGCGGGTGCACGGCTGGGCCCTGACCTTCACCCGACCGCGCGATCCCGAACCGCTGCCGGTCACCTTCGACCGGCGTCGGGTCTATGTGCTTCCCACCCGGTTCGGCCTGTTCTATGCCGTCCTGGTCGCGACCATGTTGCTGGGCGGCTTGAACTACAACAACAATCCCGCGCTGCTGCTGGCACTGCTGCTCGGCGGCACCGGCCTGGCCAGCCTGGTCGCCGCGCAGCTGCAGCTCAGCGGACTGGCGGTGACCGCGATCGATGCCGAACCCGTGCCTGCCGGCCAGATGATGCTGCTGCACGTGCATGCGAAGGCCGCTGACGGGCGCGTGCGGCGCGGCCTCCAGGTCGCGTTGGATCCGGATCACGAGGACCCGGCTTTGCTGGACCTCCAGCCCGGCAATGGTCAGGCGCAGCTGTTGATCCCGACGTCGCAGCGCGGCTGGCTGGACCTGCCGCGGCTGCGGATCGCTACCTGCCATCCGCTCGGCCTCGCCCGGGCGTGGTCGCACGTCTGGCCGCAGACTCCCCTGCTGGTGTACCCGCGCCCGGAGACCGACGGCCCGCCTCTGCCCGAGGGCTCCGGTGAGGACGCCAAGGCGCGTCTCCACCCCAGCGGCGAGGATCCCCACCACCTGCGCGGCTACCGCCATGGCGACTCGCGGCGGTCCATCGCGTGGAAGCCATCGGCGCGCCACGAATCCCTGCTGGTGCGCGAATACCAGCAGCCGGCCGGGGCCGATATCGTGCTGGACTGGCACAGCGTTGGCGCCCTGCCGCACGAAGCAAGGATCAGCCGCCTGGCCCGCTGGGTCGACGAGGCCGAACGCGACGGCCGCCGTTACCGCCTCACGCTGCCTGCGCAGCCCGCCGTCGGCCCTTCGCAGGGCCCCGGCCACCGTCACGACTGCCTGCGCGCACTGGCGCTGATGCCCCGTGGCTGAGCGCAAACCCGTTGCGACGTTAGATCCGCACAGCCGGCGCTGGACGATGGCAGCTGCCGCGGTCTGCGTGTTGCCGCTGCTTCTGCAATTGCCGTCGCCGCTGGGCCTGCTGATCGGTGGCAGCGCGGTCGCCGTCGCCGCGCTCTCGTGGCGCAAGCCGCTGCACGCGCTGGTGCGCCTGCTGCTCACCTTGACCCTGCTGGCCGCCGTCATCGCGCTGTCGGGCTCGCATTTCGGCCGCGATACCGGGTGCGCGATCCTCGCCGCGATGCTGGCGATGAAGCCGGCCGAAACCCGGGGCGTTCGCGACGCGCGAAGCCTGCTCGGCTTCGCCCTGTTCGCTCCGTTCGCCACCTTCCTTCTCGACCAAGGACCGTTGAGCCTGTTGCTGGGACTGGCGGGCGTTGCCTTGGCCCTGATGGCGCTGCTGCGCCTGACCGACATCGAGTCGGGCATCCGCGACGCCACCACGACCCGCGCTCGTTTCGGCTCGGTGGGTCGACTGGTGCTGCTGGGCCTCCCGCTGGCGCTGGCGGCATTCTGGCTGTTCCCGCGGCTTGCGACTCCGCTGTGGGGCGTTCCGGAGCGCACGCTGGCACGAACCGGCCTGTCCGACGAGATGTCGCCGGGCGACTGGATCGACCTGATGGCCGACGATACCCCGGCGCTGCGGGTGCGATTTTTCGGCACCACCCCGCCCACCTCGCAGATGTACTGGCGCGGACCGGTCCTGTCCGACTTCGACGGCCGCACGTGGGCCCGCAGCCGCCGGTCCACCGGCCTGCCCCCGGCCGCCGTGACCCGCGCCAAAGTCCTGTGGGACTACCAGGTCGAAATCGAGCCGACCGAGCGCCGCCAGATGGTCGCCCTGGAACTCCCCGTCGAGGCACCCGGCGATAGCCGGCTGGGCCATGACCATGAGCTGTTCTCCCCGCGGCCGCTGAGTTCGCTGACGCGCTGGCGGATGCAGTCGTCCCCGCCAGAGACCTTCGAGGCTGATCTTGCCGGCCCGCTGCAGCAAGCGACGCTGGCGCTGCCGGCCGGATCCAATCCGCGCACACGGGCGCTGGCCGCGCGCTGGCGCAGCGATGCCGACGACGACCAGGCCATCGTGCGCCGCGCCATGCAGTGGATCCGCAGCGACTTCGCCTACACCCTGAGCACGCCGCTGGCCGGGCGCCACGCCGCCGACGAGTTCCTGTTCGACCAGCAGGAGGGTTTCTGCGAACACTTCAGCTCGGCCTTCGTGATCCTGATGCGGGCCGCGGGCATTCCCGCGCGCGTGGTCACCGGCTATGTCGGCGGCTACCGCAACCCGATCGGCGACTACTGGCTGGTGCGGCGCTCCGATGCGCACGCCTGGGCCGAGGTCTGGCTCGACGGCCGCGGCTGGGTCCGGGTCGATCCGACCGCCGCGGTCGCACCCGAACGCATCTACGACACCCTGGATGACCGCCGCCCGGGCGCCGACAGCCTGTTCGGGCGGATGCTGGGCGGGGATGCCAGCCGCCTGTTCAACGCCACCGACTGGCTGCGGCAAAGCTGGAACCAGCTGGTGCTGGGCTTCGATGCCGAGCGCCAATCGCGCCTGCTGCGGCCGCTGGGGATCGAGCGCCTGGATGGCGTCCGCCTGGGATTGCTGTTCGGTCTGGCGGCCGTGTCGGCGCTGCTGTGGATGGCATGGCTGTCGCGGCGGGCGGAGCGCCAGCGCGACCCGGTGCTGCGGGCGTGGCACACGCTGGAACGTCGCTACCGCCGGCTCGGTCTGGGCCGCAACCCCGACGAACCCGCCATGACATGGGCACAGCGGGTCGCCGATGCCGGCCCCGGCCCGGCCGACGACTTGCTGCGGCTCAGCCGGCGTTTCAGCAATTGGCGCTACGCTGGGCGTGACGACCACAGCGCACGGGCGTCGCGGCAGTTGATACTGTCCCTGCGTCGCCACCGGCCGTCACCGCCCCATGCCGCTTCACCCGGAAACGGAGAACACCGATGAAGATCCGTCACGCCATGCTCGTCCTCGCGACGCTGCTGCTGGCCGCCTGCGCCAGCCAGCCCAAGCCGCTGCAGGGCGATTTCGCCCAGATCACGCCCCACGATGCCAACAGTGTCGACCGCACCGGCGCCCTGGTGCGCTGGGGTGGCCGCATCGTGCAGGTCGAGCCGCAGCCCAACCGCACCTGCTTCGAGATGATTTCCACCCGCCTGAATGTCTACGGCCGGCCCTACTGGGCGACCGATGATGTCGGTGGCCGGTTCATCGCCTGTCGCGACGGCTTCTACGATCCGGCGCTGTTCCAGACCAACCGCGAGGTGACCTTCACCGGCCGCATCGACGGCTACGAGAACCGGCGTATCGGCGAATACGATTACCGCTTTCCCCGCGTCGCCGCCGACGTGATCTACCTGTGGCCGATCCAGGAACGGGTCGACGTCATCACCCGGCCGGCGCCGTGGCCGTGGTGGGGTTACTGGTAGGTCGCGGCGGCCGGTTCAGCCCGGCACACCAAAACGCCCCAGTGGCGCGCCAGCCAGCAGGTGCAGGTGGATCTGATACACCGTCTGGCCGCCGTGGTCGTTGCAGTTCATCACCACCCGGTAGCCGTCCTCGGCCAGGCCTTCGCGCCGCGCGTATTCCGCAGCCGCGATGACCAACCGGCCGACCACCGCCGCCTGATCCGGGGTGAGGTCGTCCAGCCGCGGAATCGGCGTCTTGGGCACGAACAGCACGTGCACCGGCGCCTGCGGTGCAATGTCACGGAAGGCGATCAGGTGCTCGTCCTCGAAGACGATGTCCGCGGGTATCTCGCGGCGGATGATCTTGCCGAAGATGGTCTCGTCAGTCATGCCACTACTCCGTTGGGTACAGATGAACGTCCAGATGAACGTCCCGATCAATCGGCCGGTCGCTCAGGACATCTCGCTGCGACTGCCAAAGGCGTGGGAAAGCGTGCCGCGGTCGACATACTCCAGCTCGCCACCGAGCGGAACCCCATGGGTCGGGCGACTCGGGCGCACCTTGTACTGGCGCGCCAGCTGGCCCAAGTAATGCGCGGTGGCCTCGCCTTCCACCGTGGGGTTGGTCGCCACGATCAGCTCGGACACCTCACCCTCGGCCAGGCGTGATGCCAGCCGGTCCAGGCCCAGCTCGGCCGGGCCGATGCCATCCAGCGGGCTGAGCCGACCCTGCAGCACGTAATAGAGGCCGCGGTAACCGGTGGCCTGCTCGATCGCCAGGCGGTCGGCGGGGGACTCGACCACGCACAGCTGGTGGACGTCGCGGCTCGCGCTGGAGCAGGTCGGGCACACCGGGGTTTCGCTGAAGTCGCGGCAGCGCTCGCAGTTGCCGATCCGGTCCACCGCGGCGGCCAGGGCGTCCGCGAGCCGCTGGCCCCCAGCGCGCTCGCGCTCGAGCACGTGGTAGGCCATGCGCTGGGCCGACTTCTGCCCCACGCCGGGCAACACCCGGAACGCCTCGATCAACTGCTCAAGCAGCGGCGAGCTCATCGTGGAAGGCGCACTGGGCGTTTACGTGGGCGAAGCACGATCAGAACGGCAGCTTCATGCCCGGCGGCAGTTGCATGCCGGCGGTCGCCGAACCCATGCGCTCCTGCGACGCGGCATTGACCTTGTTGACGGCGTCGTTGATCGCTGCGGCGATCAGGTCCTCGGCCATCTCCGGATCGGCCAGAGCCTGCGGATCGATGCGCACCTTGCGGCACTCCATGCGGCCGGTCAGGGTCACGCTGACCATGCCACCACCGGCGTTACCGATGACCTCGATGTTGGCCAGCTCTTCCTGCGCGCGCTGCATTTCTTCCTGCATCTTCTGCGCTTGCTGCATCAGTTGGGCAATATTTCCACGCATATCGTCTACTCGTCCAAGTGGGTGAATGATGTTCGGCAGACCAGAGATGAAGGCAGCACGCTCGGCTCTCAAGGGCCGCCTTCCAGGTCTGCGGTCGGTGCCGCACGGCCCGCCGCCACTGATCAGGCGTCGCCGCGCGGCCGGATCGAATCGGCCACCACCGTGGCGCCGCCGGCGATCAGCGCACGCACCTGCGGATCGGACATGAAGCTGTCCACCGCGGCACTCCTGCGCGCATCGCGGGCCTTGTCGTTGCGCTCGCGCAGCGACACGCCGCCAACGGTGCTCGCTTCGAAGCGGATTTCCGGATCGCCGCCCAGGGAGGTGGCCAGCGCCTTGACGATCTGCGCCACCAGAACGGGCTTGTTGAGCAGCTCGTCTTGCGGGGACAGACCCAGGCGCACCACGCGTCCCTCGCAGGCGATGAAACCCACGTGCTCGGCGAGCACGCGCGCCGGTCCCTTCAGCGGACTGGCCACCACCCAGGCGTGCCAGGCGTCGGCATCGGCGATGACGGCCCCTGCAGGCACTTCATCGGATGCAGCGTGCGGAGCTGGATGCGGCTCGCTGACCGATGCTGTCGGCTCGGGGGCAGTCGTCGCAACGGCGACGGCCTCCGACTCGTCTTCCAGGCTGAAGAACGGGGCTTGCTCGCGCTCGTCGTGGTGGTAGGTGTCCGGGCTCCGTCCGGCGGCTTCCGGCGTCTCGGGGCGCGCTTCGGCAGGCACATCGGCAATGCCCGTATCAGTGGGAGCGCGCGCACGCGTTGGCGTTGGCGCAGGACGGGGCGTGGCCGGCAGCAGCGACTCGTGCGCGGAGGCGGAGGCTGAGGCAGGCCCCGACGCGGAACCGGCTCCGGCAATGCCACCCGCGGTCACACCAGTGCCGCCACTCGCCGGACCACTGCGTGCCGACTGCGGCCCCGCGGGACGGAACGCCAGCATGCGCAGCACGCTCATCTCGAAACCGGCGCGCTGACTGGGAGCCAGTGAGAGGTCGCGACGGCCATTGATCGCCATCTGGTACCACAGCTGGACCAGCTCAGCCGGGACCCTGGTCGCCAACGCATCGATGGCCACGCCATCGACCTCGATGCTTGCCCCGGGCACCAGCTGGCGCACCTGGATGCGGTGCAGGGCATCGCTCAGCGCTTCCAGCACGCCGGCCCAGTCGGGCGAGAACTCCGCCAGCGCGGCGACCTCCGCCATCAGCGCAGCGCCATCGCCGGACGCCAACGCGTCCAGCAACGCGCCCACGCGGGTCTGGTCGACGGTACCCAGCATCGTGGCGACCGCGGCGTCGGTGAGCTGGCCACCGGTGTAGGCGATCGCCTGGTCCAGCAGCGACAGGCCGTCGCGCAGGCTGCCGTCGGCCGCGCGGCTGATCTGGCGCACCGCGCCGGGTTCGACCGCGATGCCCTCGGCCTGGAGGATCTTCTCCACCTGGCCGCCGATCTGCTCCTCGTCCAGGCGCTTGAGGTTGAACTGCAGGCAGCGCGACAGCACGGTTACCGGCAGCTTCTGCGGGTCGGTGGTGGCGAGCAGGAACTTCACGTGACCGGGCGGCTCCTCCAGCGTTTTCAGCAGCGCGTTGAACGCCGACTTCGAGAGCATGTGCACTTCGTCGATCAGGTAGACCTTTACCCGGCCGCGCGAGGGCATGTACTGCGCGTTGTCGATCAAATCGCGCACATCATCCACGCCGGTGTTGGACGCGGCGTCGATTTCCAGCAGGTCGATGAACCGGCCCGCGTCGATGTCGCGGCACGAATTGCACTCACCGCAGGGATCGGCCGACGTGCCCTGCTCGCAGTTGAGCGACTTGGCGAAGATCCGCGCGATCGTGGTCTTGCCCACGCCGCGGGTGCCCGAAAACAGGAACGCGTGATGCACCCGGCCGCTGTCGAGCGCGTTGGTCAGGGCGCGGACCACGTGCTCCTGCCCGACCAGTTCGGCGAAGCGCTTGGGTCGCCACTTGCGGGCGAGGACGAGATAGGACATCGATAACCTTGGGCAAGTCCGGCAGGGAACGCCCGCGCCCCGGAATCGGCCGGCACGGACGCAGCGCCACCATTGTGCCACGCCGCCCCGCGCTCCCATCCCGGATCAAGCGCCCGGCCCTCGCGGCCAGAGAAGGATTTGACTTGTCCCCTTGCCCGCGCGGCGCTAGACTTTGCGGCTTCGTTGCGTTCCGGCCGGATTGGCGGCGCGACGGGGATCTGAAGCGTTTCAGATGCGGAGAGGTGTCCGAGTGGTTGAAGGAGCACGCCTGGAAAGTGTGTAAGCGTCTAAACCGCGCTTCGGGGGTTCGAATCCCCCTCTCTCCGCCAGATGTTGCAGTTGTCCATGGTGGCCCCGTCGGCCCCTCGCGACGCTAGGTTGAAAACTCCGCCAGGGCCGGAAGGCAGCAACGGTATTGACTGATGCGGGCGCCGAGGCAAGTTGGCGGGGCTGCCACCTTTTTGGCTGCCGGAGCGCAGCTCAGGCGACGTCGACCTGCATTGCGGTCGTCGGCTTCAGCGCCACCAATTCTCCCTGCCGGCCGATCCGGTAGCCGCGCGCCTCCAGCGCTTCGCCCTCCTGGGCACTGCCGTAGTGGTACAGCAGGCAGCGCTCCAGCAGCACCTGCGGGTATTCCCGCTCCAGATCGTCGATACCGCTGTGCGACGGATTGCCGTGCAAGGCGCAGTCGTGGGCGATCAGTTCGCCCGCATCGGCCATCCTGGCGAGCATTTCCGGGATCGGCCGGGTATCGCCTGTCCACACCAGGCTGCCGTGCAGGCGCAGGCCGAACGCGGTGTCAGGCCAGTGATGGCGGACGGGAAAGACCTCCAGGCGCACACCCTGGTGCCAGAACGACTCGCCCACCGGAATCACCTGGAAGGCATCCCAGAAGTTCGCCCCACCCTCGGCCAGGGGATTGGGGTAATCACCCACCCGCTGATGCAGCAACGGCACCAGTTTGGCGGGCACGTACAGCCGGATCCGACCGCGCAGCGACGGATTGAAGTAGGCCTCCACGAACAGCCGCTCGAAACCGGCGACGTGGTCCAGGTGCGTGTGGGTGATGAACAACGCCTGCGGCGCTCGCCCGTAGTGGTCCAGGAATGCGGTCAGGCCCTCGCCGCCGCAGTCGATCGTCAGCCAGGGCTGGCCGTGGCGCTCGATGGTCGCCATGGCGGAGCCCAGCTCGACCGCCGAGGCGTTGCCGACCCCCTGCAGGCGCAGATCCCACGCCACGTCAGTAACCCCGTTCCCAGACATTGTCATAGGCCCGGCGCAGGCGCTCGAAATCGCGCTCCACATCGGCCACGGCGCGATTGCCGCGCACCTTGAGCAGCGAGCGCTTCAGCCTTGCCAGGTTGCGCTCGCGCCAGCCCGTGGCCGGGATGACGATGCGGCCGCGGTCCAGATCGATCACCCAGCCGCGGCCACGCGAATCGAACATCAGGTTGTGCGCATTGAGGTCGGCGTGGTCGAGGCCGGCACGGTGCGCTCGCGCGACCAGCCGGCCCGCTTCCTCCCACGGCGCGCCGTCGCCGGCGACGATCGCGCGGTCCGCCAGCGTACGCACGTCCGGCAGGCGCTCGATCAGGATCGCGCAGCGGTAGAACAGGCCCTCGCGGCGGTACATGGCCGCGATCGGCGGCGGCACCGGCACCCCGCGCTCGATCATCGCCCGCGAGAGGCGAAACTCGGCAAAACTGCGCGTGCTCATTGCGCCGCGCCAGACATAGCGGTCGCGGCTCAGATTGGCTACCAGCCCGCCGCGCAGGTAGCGTCGCAGGACGGCCTGGCCGAAAGGCGCATCCACGAACCAGGCCCCGCCGCGGCCGCCGCTTTCCACCGGTCGCGCCTGATGCTGCCACCAGGTCGGAGTAAACCACTCCGGCTCGGCTTGCCGTACCCGCTTGGTGTCGAACAGAATCGCCCCATAGCCGCTGCCTTCGCGGAATGGCGTCAATCCTTCGGCAGAGTCGAACCCCGTCATTCCCCGGAGTCTAGCAATTAGCATGCCCCCTGCACCCGCTTCGATCTGCCTGCTGCGCCTGTCCGCGCTGGGCGATGTCACCCACGTGGTCCCGTTGGTGCGCACGCTGCAGGCGGCATGGCCGGAAACGCCACTGAGCTGGATCATCGGCAAGGCCGAGCAGCGCCTGCTGGAAGGCCTGCCCGGGGTGGAGTTCATCGAGTACGACAAGAAATCCGGATTCGCCGGCATGCGCGCGCTGCGCCGGCGATTGAACGCTCGCGCCGGCGGCAAGTTCGACGTGCTGCTGCAGATGCAGGTTGCCGCGCGTGCGAACCTGCTCTCGGCGGTGGTTCCGGCGCGCACCCGGGTCGGCTATGACCGCGCCCGATCACGCGACGGCCATGGTTTGTTCGTCAACCAGCGCATCCCGGCGCGCCACGGAATGCACGTGCTGGATGCGATCGGCAGCTTCTGCGAGCCGCTGGGACTGCGCCAGGAGCAGGTCCGCTGGGACCTGCCGGTTCCGGCGGATGCCCGCGACTGGGCCCGCGCCCAGTGGGAGACAGACGATGTCCGCACGCTGATGATCTCGCCCTGCTCCAGCCACGTCCTGCGCAACTGGCACGCCGAGCGCTACGCAGCCGTCGCCGACCACGCGATCGAGCGCGGCTGGCGGGTGGTCCTGTGCGGCGGTCGCAGCGAGCTGGAGCGGCAGACCACCGACGCCATCGTGCAGTCCATGCGCGGCAGCGCGCTCGACCTGGTCGGCAGGGACACGCTGAAGCAGCTGCCTGCGCTGCTGGAGCGGGCCGACCTGCTGATGACCCCGGACTCGGGACCGATGCACATTGCCAACGCGATGGGAACCAAGGTGCTCGGCCTGCACGCGGCCAGCAACCCGGCGCGCAGCGGGCCCTACAGCGATCGCCGCTACTGCGTGGACCGCTATGACGACGCCGCGCGCCGGTACCGGGGCAAGCCCGCCGCCGAGTTGCGCTGGGGTGCCAAGATCGAACAGCCGGGAGTGATGGACCTGGTGACCGTCGATGATGCGATCGCGGCCTTCGAGCGCTTTGTCAGCGACACGGCCGGCTGAGCTGCAACCTGCCTTGGTTGAAGGCAGCTCAAGCCGGGCCGCCAGCGCTTACCCGGGGTCGGCGTTGCGGTAGTCCTGGTAGGACTTTTCCTCGACGTAGCTGGAACCCAGGGCGAGGTTGATCTCGCGCTTGAGGCGCGCGCGCTCATCGTTCTCGAAATAGACGCTGCGCGCCAGACGGATGAACTCCTCATCGAACTCGCCGGCTTTTTCCTTGAGCCGGATGTCGTCCTCAATCACCCAAAGCCGCTCGTTGACCGCCTTCAGCTGCGCGCGAAGCTTGACCACGTCCTTGCCCGCGGCGGGGTGCTCCATCCAGGTCTTCTGCAGCGCGCCCAGCTCCTTGTGGATGTTCTCCAGCTTGGCCGCATCAGTCATCCGCTCGGACTTGATGGACAGGATTGCGATCTTGTCGAGGAGCTCGCCAAAGGAGACGGGAACAAGGATTTCGGACATGGGGCACCCGCTGGGAGGAAAGCGGACAGTCTACCGCCAGACAGGATCGCGGGCGGCGCGCGCGGCGCTTGTACGCGAATCACGGCCACCGTATCATTGCGCCCCCACGACCCCGGTCTTGATGTCGGCGGTTCACCGGAGAGGTGGCAGAGTGGTTGAATGTACCTGACTCGAAATCAGGCAGGCGTTTATAGCGCCTCGGGGGTTCGAATCCCCCCCTCTCCGCCATATTTGCATTCTGCAACGGCTGCCTCTGCAGCCCTTTGCCGTGCCCGCCCGTTGCGTTTGCGTGTCCGTATGCACGCCCCGGCAGCGTTAACGTATGTGAAGACACTCCCGACGACGTCACCGGCGTGATCACCCCATGATCGAATTTGGACACCTGACCCACGTCGGCCTGCGTCGCGAGCTCAACGAAGACAGCTATTACGGCGACAGCGTGCTGGGCCTGTGGCTGGTCGCCGACGGTATGGGTGGCCACGACTACGGCGAGGTCGCCAGCGCCCTGGCACGCGAAACGATTGCCCGCGAAACCCGCGACGGCACGCCGCTGGTGGATGCGATCCGCATCGCCGACGAGGAGATCATCAGGACCTCGCGCCAGCGCCGCGACGCGCTACCGATGGGGACCACCGTGGTCGCGGCCCGGGTCAACGGCAGCCGCTTCGAGGCCGCCTGGGTCGGCGACAGCCGCGTCTACCTGTGGCGCGACGGGCAGCTGGTGCAGTTGTCCAAGGACCACAGCTACGTGCAGGAACTGATCGCCAGCGGTGCGATCACCCGTGACCAGGCGCGCAGCCATCCGCACCGCAACGTGGTCACCCAGGCACTGGGCGTGACCGATCCGCGCAACCTCAACGTGGCGACGGTAAGCGGCGAGATGCTGCCGGGCATGCAGTTGCTGCTGTGCAGCGACGGTCTTACCGAGGAGGTGGAGGACGAGCAGATCGCCAAGGTGCTGGCGCTGCGCGACCGCAGCGCCCAGGAATGCGTCGACACCCTGATCGCCGCCGCGCTCGACGGCGGCGGCTCGGACAACGTGACCGCGGTGCTCATCCGCAGCCACTGAGTCCGCGCAGGCACTAGCGCCCGCGCAGGCGCTAGGCCTCCGCCAACTCCGCGACCTCGTCCCAAACGGCGCGACCGGCCTTCTTGCGCAAGCTTGCCAGGCGCGCCTCGTGCGCCGCGAGTTCTGGGGCGAGGATCACCACCCGCGGGCGCTGCAGGCGCACGTCGGCGGTGTAGGACGCCTTCGACTGCTCGCCTGCCGCCGGCCCCGGCGCGGCAAAGCCGATCTCCTCCTGGCCCGACGTCAGCGCGATGTAGACCTCGGCCAGCAGCTGGGCGTCCAGCAGGGCGCCATGCAACTGCCGGTGTGCGTTGTCCACGCCCAGCCGACGGCACAACGCATCCAGCGAGTTGCGCTGCCCCGGATAGCGATGCCGGGCCAGCAGGAGCGAGTCCTCGATACGGCAGCGATCGGCCAGGCAGCCGTACTGCGCGCCCGCCAGGCGCAGCTCATTGTCCAGAAACCCGACGTCGAAGGCGGCGTTGTGGATCACCAGTTCCGCCCCGGCGATGAACTCGAGGAATTCCTCCACCACGTCGGTGAATACCGGCTTGTCGGCGAGGAACTCCAGGGTCAGGCCGGTGACTTCCTGCGCGCCCGGCTCGAATGCGCAATCGGGTTTCAGGTACTGGTGATAGGTACGACCGGTAGGCCGGCGCTCGACGAACTCGACGCAGCCGATCTCCACCACGCGGTTGCCCCGCTCCCAGCTCAGGCCGGTGGTCTCGGTATCCAGGATGACCTGACGCATCACGCGCGCCTTGCCGAGGCGGCCTGCTTGAACCGGATCGCTTCATCACGGGCGAGCACGTCGACGCGCTCGTTGTCGGGATCCCCGGAGTGGCCCTTCACCCAGCGCCAGTCGATCCGGTGGTTCTTCGTGGCCAGGTCCAGGCGCTCCCACAGATCGCGGTTCTTCACCGGCGCTCCGCCCGCGGTCTTCCAGCCGCGGCGCATCCAGTTCGCCATCCAGGTGGTGATGCCCTGGCGGACATACTGCGAGTCTGTGTGCAGGGTCACCGTGCAGCTTTCCCTGAGCGCCTCCAGGGCGCAGATCGTGGCCATCAGCTCCATGCGGTTGTTGGTGGTGTCGGCCTCGCCGCCCACCAGCTCACGCTCGCGGCCCTTGCAGCGCAGCAGCGCCGCCCAGCCGCCGGGGCCGGGATTGCCCAGGCAGGAGCCGTCGGTGTGGATCTCGACAATCGTGGGGGTCCTGGTCGCGCCGGTGTCTTCAGTCATCGCGCCATTATCCCCGACCGCGCGCGTCGGGTCTTGTCCTGACCCGCGGATCGACCCGCCGGTCCGCCGGCGGCAGCGGCCAGCGCGCGACCTGCCAGCGCAGCTGGCGGAGCGCCGTCGGCGGGATCATCGCCTGCACCTGCTTGCCCGCGCTGAGCGCCAGCACGCTGCGGAAGCGGTCGGCGAAGCCGATCCCGGAATCCTCCACCCGGGGCTGCCACCTCGGGCCGAGCCATTGCACCCGGGTCGCGGCGGACGCGAACCCCGCTCGGCGAATCGCCGCCTGCCAGGCACCGGTGCCCTTCGAGCGCACGCCCGCGCCGGTCCAGCGCAGGCGGTAGGGGCTCCACGGGTTGAGTGTCGCCAGCCACAGCCGACCGCCGGGGGCGAGCAGCCGCGCGCATTCCTCCAGGATGTCCTGCACCTGATGCCCGTCATCAAGTGCGTGTTGGAGGAATATCGCGCCGAAGCACTCACTGGCCAGCGGCAGCGGCAGGTCGCATTGCAGATCACCGGCAAACCCACTTGGTGTGCGATGCAGGCGGACCCCGCGGGCGGCGTCGGGTGCAAGCGCCGCATCCGGGCCGATCCACAGCCACGGCAAGGCGGGGCACATTGCCAACGCCCGCCCCACCGCCGCAACCTCACTGTCCAGAAGCGCGTTTCCTGCCGCGCCTTCGAACCAGCCGAGCGTGCTCGGCGGCGGTTTCCCCAGTTGACGGTGGTAGGTGAACGCGGGCATGGTCGCGGGTTGTCCCTCGGTCGAATACGGCGGATCCCTGATTCTGCTGCATGCCGCGGGCAATCCCAAGGAGTCCCCGTATGCAGTTGCAGGCCCTGAATGCATTCAGTGACAACTACATCTGGTGCGCCACCGGTACGGACGGGACCGCACTGGTGGTCGATCCAGGCGAGGCGGCTCCGGTTCTGGCGGCGGCCGATGCCGGCCTGCGGCCAAGCGCCATCCTGCTTACCCACCACCACCACGACCATATCGGGGGCGTGGAAGAGTTGCTGCAGCGCTGGCCGCAGCTGCGCGTGTTTGCGCCGGACGACGCTCGCATCGGTTCCGCGACCGACGTGGTCGCGGACGGCGCACGCTTCCGCGCGGCGGGTTTCGAGCTGGAGGTGATCGCGGTTCCGGGGCACACCTCGACCCACGTGGCCTACTTCTGCGGGGTGCCCGGGGGCGGTGCGCTGTTCAGCGGGGACACGCTGTTCAGCCTGGGTTGCGGGCGACTTTTCGAAGGTAGCCCGTTGCAGATGCACCAGTCGCTCTCCCGCCTGGCCGTTCTGCCCGCCTCCACCCGGCTGTATTGCGGGCACGAGTACACCCTGTCCAACGCAGCCTTCGCGCGCGTGGTCGAGCCCGAAAATGCCGCGCTTGCGCGCCGCACCCAGGAAGCCAAACACATGCGTGACAATGCCCTCCCCACCCTGCCCAGCACGCTGGAAAGCGAGCTGGCCTGCAATCCCTTCCTCCGCTGCGGCCAACCGCGGGTGCAGGCCGCGGTCGCTGGCCGCCTCGGGCACCAGCCAGCCGATGAGGTCGAGGTGTTCGCCGAGCTTCGGCGATGGAAAGACGGGTTCAGCGAATGAGCGCGCGCCATCGGCCGCGCAACCGCAAGTCGGCGGCGAGGATGCTGTCCACCCTGGCGGTGACCGCACTGCTGGCCTTTCCCGCGGCGGCATCCGCGCCCGTTGCAAGCACGCCCGAGGTGCCGGCAGTCGCGGCGACCGCAACCGAAGCCGACGTCCCGACACCGATGGGCCCGCCAGTGCCGCGACGCGGCCTGGAGATCTACCGCCAGTTCCAGCAGGGACGCGCCGAGCAGGAATGCAGCAGTGACGTCAGTCCACGCTGGAGCAAGCACTTTGCCGCCGCGCCCAAGCGCCTGGCGACGCCCAGCGACGATACCCTGCTGCTGTTCGGCTACGTGCTTGACGCGGTGCGCGCTGCACACCTGCCCAGCGAATACGCCTTGATCCCGTTCGTGGAGAGCGGTTACCGCCCCGACGCACGCAGCCCATCCGGACCGGTCGGCCTGTGGCAGATGATCGAGCGCACCGCGCGCAACCACAAAGTGCCGATCCGCGCCGGCTACGACGGCCGCCTGTCGCCAGTGGATTCCACCCGCGCCGCAGTGCGCTACCTGAAGACCCTGCATGGCATGTTCGCCGGCGACTGGCGACTGGCCGCGATGGCCTACAACGCCGGCGAGTACCGGATCCTGGGCGCACTCAAGAGCGGCGGCCAGCAGGCGCGCAGCGCCGATCCGGCCAGCCTGGCCGGTGTGCCGGCAACCACGCAGGCGTACGTGCGCAAGCTGCAGGCGCTGTCCTGCGTGCTGGGCGATGCCAAGCAGCAGGATTCCTGGGTCAAGGCCATGGACCGACCGGCGCCGCGGCTGCAGGCCATCACGCTGGACAAGCAGACCCGGCGCATCACTGACTGGGCCGACCGGCATGGCCAGGATCCGGCGCGGGTCGGCCGGCTGAACCCGGTCTTCGGCGACGGGCCGATCGCGACCAGTGGCGATGGCCAGGTGCGCCTGCTGGCACCCGACCTGGGCATCAATTAGAAGGCGACCGCGCGGGTACACTAGCCCGGTTGCCCGACCACGCCGGTCGTGGCGCTGGTCAATGAGGAGCAACCATGGGTTTTCTGCAAGGCAAGCGTGCGCTGATCACCGGCATCGCCAGCGATCGCTCGATCGCCAGCGGCATCGCCGAAGCCATGCACCGCGAGGGCGCGGAGCTGGCTTTTACCTACTTGAACGACAAGCTCAAGCCGCGCGTTGAAAAGGCCGCCGCCGCGCTGGGCAGCGACATCGTGTTGCCGCTGGACGTCTCCAGTGACGAGCAGATTGCCGATTGCTTCGATCAGCTGGGCAAGCATTGGGATGGTTTCGACATCCTCGTCCACGCGATCGCCTTTGCGCCGCGCGAAGCGATCGAAGGGGAGTTCCTGGACGGACTGACACGCGAGAACTGGGCCGTGGCGCACGACATTTCCGCCTATTCACTGGCCGCGATCTCCAAGGCCGCCCGGCCGCTGATGGCGGGCCGCGACGGCGCGATCCTGACCCTGAGCTACCTGGGAGCCGTGCGCGCGCTGCAGAACTACAACGTGATGGGTGTGGCCAAGGCCAGCCTGGAAGCCACGGTCCGTTACCTGGCGCTGAACCTGGGACCGGAAGGGACGCGGGTCAACGCGATCTCGGCCGGTCCAATCAAGACGCTCTCGGCGGCCGGCATCTCCAACTTCCGCAAGATGCTCGGCCAGTTCGAGAAGACCTCGCCCCTGCGCCGCACCGTCACCATCGAGGACGTCGGCAACACGGCCGCGTTCCTGTGCTCAGACCTGGCCCGCGGGATCACCGGTGAGGTGACATACGTCGACTCGGGCTACAACATCATGGGCATGAGCGGCGTCGGCAGCGACGACTGAGGCAAACCAGACCCTGAAGCAGGCGCTGTGAGATGGGCGCTGTGAGATGGGGCCTTCGAAACAGGCCCCGTGAAACAGGCGCTTTGAAACAGGCTCTATGAAAAAAGCCCGGCATTGCCGGGCTTTTTCGTGTCCGCGACCGGGCGCTGCCGCCCGGTGCCGGCGTGCGTGCTAGAGGTTTTCCTCCAGCACGCGGATCTTCATGCTCTTGCGCAGGCTCGATATCAGCGCCTGCACATCGTCGATGCCCGCGGCCTGGCCGAGCTGCTGCTGCAGCATTTCGCGCTGCTCCTGCGGGAACTCGGCAGCGTTGCCTGGAGTGACCTTGTCCACCGTGAACAACACGATGCGGCCGTCGTCGAGCACCTTGCTTCCCACCGCCTTGCCACCGTCCTTGACCTGCAGCGCAAACATCGCGTCTGCGACACCCGGGGCGACCAGCGGCGCGCCACGCGGCACGGCGGTGAGCACTTCGGGTTCCGCGAGCGATTCGGCACTGGCCAGGGCGGCCAGCGATTCGCCCTTCTCCAGCCGCGACTGCAGAGCAAGCGCACGTTCGCGCGCGGCAGTTTCCCTGCGCTCGGCGCGGATGGAGGCCACGACCTGGTCGCGCACCTTCGCCAATGGCTGGGCTTCCTCCGGCGTGTGCGACACGACCCGGATCCAGACGTTGTGGTCGGGACCGACCTCGATCGGGTCGCTGACCGTGCCGTCCTGGATCAGCACGTCCGAGAACGCGGCGCGCTTGACCGCAGGGCTCGCCGCAATCCCGTCATTGGAACCGGCGTCAAAGGGCCCCAGCTTCTGCACCTTGACGTTGGCCGCCTCTGCAGCGAGCGCCAGGCCGCTGGGATTTTGCAGCACCGCATCCACGACACGGCTGGACAGATCATTGAACTGGCTCTCGCGATCAGCGGTCTCCTGCTCGCGGGCCAGGGTGTCGCGCACGGCTTCAAACGGCTCGCGCTCTCCGGCCTTCACTTCGCGCAACTGGATCACGTGAAAACCGAACTCGGTCCTGACCGGGTCGCTGATCTCGCCGGCGGACATCGCAAACACCGCATCCTCCAGCGCACCAGGCATCATGCCGCGGCTGATCCAGCCCAGGTCGCCGCCGGCTGAAGCGGCGTCGTCGCTGTTGTTCTGTGCGAGCGCGGCAAAATCCGCACCCGCGGCGCGCGCCTGTGCGGCGAGCGCGGACGCCTTCGCCTCGGCCGCCTGCACGGCAGCGGCATCCGCGTCCGGGCTCACCTCGACCAGGATGTGCGAGGCCAGCCGCTCCTCCTGCTGGGCGAACTTGTCCGACTCCTGCTCGTAGCGCTGGCGCAGCGTGGCCTCGTCGGCCGGCGGGACAGGCGGCAGGTCGGCCGCATCCAGCGAGATGTATTCGATGGTCACGCGCTCCGGGGCGCGGTAATCGGCCACATGGGCGTCGTACCACGCCTGCACATCCGCATCGCCGATCGCCTCGGCGCCGGCATCCGCGGCGGGCACCAGCAATACCGAGACATCGCGCAGCTCGCCCAAAAGCCTGATCAGCCGATCCATCTCCGCGTCGGTCACAAAGCTGCTTTCCGCCAGCGCCGTCATCACCAGGCCCTGCTCCAGGCTCTCGCGCACCAGCTGGTCGAACTGCGCCGGTGTGCGCGCCGGTACCTGCGAGGCCAGCGCCAGCTGGTAACGCTGCGGGTCAAAGCGTCCGTCGACCTGGAAAGCCGGGATGCGCTGGATCTCGTTGATCACCATCGCATCACTCACCGTCACCCCGGCCGCCTGGGCCGCCATCGCCTGGATCTTCTGGTCGATCAGGCTGTCCAGCACGGCGCGCTTGTTCTCCATCGCTTCAAACGCGCGGGCGTCAAAGGCGTCGCCCTGTTCGGCACGCTGCTGCTGGCGCACCTGCTCGAAGCGGTTGCGGAATTCCTCGGTGCCGACTTCCTCATGACGCCAGAACACCGATGCCGGCCAGAACGAGGGCGCCGACGACCACCAGGCAGGAGGCGCCTTGATCGAGGCGACGGTGCTGCTGCCGCTCTGGACGAGGTACTGGTCCAGGCCGAACAGCGCGAAGGGCACGATCAGTATCCCCAGGATCGCCATCGCGACCCAGCCGGTGGTCTTTTCTCGGATTTTTCGCAGCATGATGCAGTCTGGTCAGGGCGGAAGCCGCACAGTTTACCGTGGATAGGCGCCGCGGGTCCTGCGCCGGACCGGCCGGACTTCTGTCACTGCCAACGCCAGCGGAAGACCGCACTTCCACCGCGATGGTGGCCAGAGGCCGGAAAGGCAGAACGCCCGCAAATCATCGATTTGCAGGCGTTCTGGATAAACTGGCGGAGCGGACGGGACTCGAACCCGCGACCTCCGGCGTGACAGGCCAGCATTCTAACCAACTGAACTACCGCTCCGCGCTTTGAACTTTCCCCAACCGCAGCGAATCCGTTATGCCGGATCGGCGTTGCTGCCCGGACCGGCCGCCCGCGAGGCTGGCGAACCGGAGTAGAACTGGCGGAGTGGACGGGACTCGAACCCGCGACCTCCGGCGTGACAGGCCAGCATTCTAACCAACTGAACTACCACTCCGCACTTTTAAGCTTGGTAACCCGGCGCTGGTGGGTGCTGAGGGTTTCGAACCCCCGACCCTCTCCGTGTAAAGGAGACGCTCTACCACTGAGCTAAGCACCCGAAATTCAGACCTGGGCAATACGACCGCCCGGTGGGTAGCCGCTTAGTTTACAGCGTCCTTCAGTGCTTTGCCAGCCTTGAACGCCGGATTGTTGGAGGCCTTGATCTGGATGGTCTCACCGGTTTTCGGGTTGCGGCCCTGACGGGCGGCACGGTTGCGAACCTGGAACGTACCGAAGCCAACGAGCGTGATGGAGTCGCCCTTCTTCAGTGCATCGGTGATCACGCTGACCATCGCGTCGACCGCGTTGGATGCATCGGCCTTGGAAAGCTCCGCAGCATCGGCGACGGCACTGACGAATTCAGACTTGTTCATTCAATTTGACTCCCTGAGCGGTTTCACCGCGTGTGCTTGAAATCGAAGTGCCAGCGTACATGACAGCTCCTCGATCGACCTTGCCGCTGCGCCCTGCCGAAAACCGGCTTTCGCGAAACGGTTGCTGGCCGTTATACCAGTGGGGTTTTCACCGCGCAAGACTGAAACCCAGCAACGACGCGGGTTTCAGCCATATCCGGCGCTTTTTTCGTGTGCCCGCCGCGATCAGTGCTTGACCCCGGCGCGCGCGCTGCGCTCGCCCTTGCGCGGTGCCGGCAGGTCAGCCTGCCCGGCGGGCGGGAGTGGCGTCAGCGGGCGTTCCAGGGCGATGTCGAGCACCTCGTCGATCCAGCGTGCCGGGACGATTTTCAGCCCTTCCGTCACCGCCTTGGGCAGATCGACCAGATCCTTCTTGTTTTCCTCCGGGATGACCACCGTGGTGATCCCGCCGCGCAGGGCCGCAAGCAGCTTCTCCTTCAATCCCCCGATGGGAAGCACGCGACCGCGCAGGGTGATCTCCCCGGTCATGGCAACCTCGGCGCGGACCGGGTTCTTGGTCAACGTGGACACCAGCGCGGTCACCATGGCGATGCCCGCGCTGGGCCCGTCCTTGGGCGTCGCACCCTCGGGCACGTGGACGTGGACGTCGTGCTTTTCCAGGAATCCCAGATCGATGCCGAGCCGCTCGGTACGCGCGCGCACGACCGACAGCGCCGCCGACGCGGATTCCTTCATCACGTCGCCCAACTGGCCGGTCAGCAGCAGCTGGCCCTTGCCGGGAACCAGGGTCGATTCGACCTGCAGCAATTCACCGCCCACCTCGGTCCAGGCCAGGCCGGTCACCAGGCCGATCTCGTTTTCTTCCTCGGCACGGCCGAAGTCGAAGCGACGCACGCCCAGGTACTTGTCCAGGTTCTTGCTGTCGACCACCAGCGGCTTCTTCCGCGCCTTGGCCTTGGGCCCGGCGAGGGCGATTTCCTTGACCACCTTGCGGCAGATCTTGGCGATGTCGCGCTCCAGGTTGCGCACGCCGGCCTCGCGGGTGTAGTAGCGCACGATGTCGTGCACCGCGGCCTCGGCGATCTTCAGCTCCCCGTCCTTCAGGCCGTTGGCCTTGAGCTGCTTGGGCAGCAGGTAGCGCATCGCGATGTTGACCTTTTCGTCCTCGGTGTAGCCGGGGATCCGGATGACTTCCATGCGGTCCAGCAGCGGACCGGGGATGTTGAGCGAGTTGGCGGTCGCAACAAACATCACCTCGCTCAGGTCCAGGTCCACTTCCAGGTAGTGGTCGTTGAAGGAGTCGTTCTGTTCCGGGTCCAGCACCTCCAGCAGGGCGGACGAGGGATCGCCACGGAAGTCCATCGACATCTTGTCGATCTCGTCGAGCATGAACAGCGGATTGCGGGTGCCGGCCTTGGTCAGGTTCTGCACCACGCGGCCGGGCATCGAACCGACATACGTACGGCGATGGCCACGGATCTCGGCCTCGTCGCGCACCCCGCCCAGCGACATGCGCACGAACTTGCGGTTGGTCGCCTTGGCGATCGACTGGCCCAGCGAGGTCTTGCCCACGCCGGGCGGGCCGACCAGGCATAGGATCGCGCCCTTCATGCGCTTTACGCGGGTCTGCACGGCCAGGTACTCGAGGATGCGCTCCTTGACCTTCTCCAGCCCGTAGTGATCCGCATCGAGCACGTCCTGGGCCGCCTTGAGGTCCTTGCGCACCTTGCTGCGCTTCTTCCACGGCACGCCCAGCAGCCAGTCCAGGTAGTTGCGCACGACCGCAGCTTCGGCCGACATCGGCGACATCTGCTTGAGCTTGGCCAACTCGCTCTTGGCCTTGGCCTCCACCGGCTGCGGCATGCCCGCTTCGGCGATCTTGCGGGTCAGCTCCTCGATGTCATTGGGCATGTCATCGATCTCGCCCAGCTCCTTCTGGATCGCCTTCATCTGCTCGTTGAGATAGTACTCGCGCTGGCTCTTCTCCATCTGGCCCTTGACCCGGCCGCGGATGCGCTTTTCCAGCTGCTGCACGTCGATTTCGCCGTCGAGCAGACCGATCAACTGCTCCAGCCGGGCGCCGATGCCATGGGTTTCCAGCAGGCGCTGCTTGTCGGCCACGCGCACGCCCAGGTGCGCGGCGACGGTATCGGACAGCCGCCCCGGCTCATCGATGCCCGACAGGGTCTGCATCAGTTCGGGCGGAAGCTTGCGGTTGGTCTTGATGTACTGCTCGAACAGGCTCATCAGCGAACGCGTCACCGCCTCGATCTCGCGTTCTTCGCGATCCATCTCGGCCGGGATCTCCTGCGCCCGTCCGCGCAGCGCGCCGTCGGTCTCGACCACCTGGTCGACCTTGGCCCGCGACACGCCCTCGACCAGCACCTTGATGGTGCCGTCGGGCAGTTTCAGCAGTTGCAGGACCTGGGACAGCGTGCCGACCTCGAACAGGTCCCCGGGGCCCGGATCATCGGTCTCGGCGGCTTTCTGGGCCACCAGCAGGATCTGCTTGTCGCCTTCCATCGCCGCCTCGAGGGCACGGATGGACTTGTCGCGCCCGACGAACAGCGGGATCACCATGTGTGGAAACACGACGACATCGCGCAGGGGCAGCACGGGCAGGTCCAGGGGTCCCTCGTCGCTGGTCACGCGGTCTGTGGATTCGCTCATTTTGAACTCCGGTCGTTCAAGCGGTCGCCCACGCAGGGCGCGGCCGCATAAAAAAGAAGGGTGCCGGGAATTGCCGGCCATGACACGATTTATGGGGCCCGTGCGACAAGGTTGCAAGCGGCTTGTTCAGCCGGTACGGGCAAAATTCATGCCCCGAAAACAAAATCAGCCACTTGCAGGCGCAGGTGGCTGATCGCGATTCCGGACGGCGAATCCGTCCTTCGGAGTCGGCTCAGTCGCCGGACGCGGCCTTCTGCGGCGCCACCGACGGCGTCTCGTAGATCAGGTACGGCTCGGTCTTGTGCTCGATCACCGACTCGTCCACGACCACCTTGCTGACATCCTCCAGCGACGGCAATTCGTACATGGTGTCCAGCAGCACCGACTCGACGATGGTGCGCAACCCACGCGCGCCGGTCTTGCGCTTGAGCGCCTTGCGGGCGATGGCCACCAGCGCGTCGGGGCGGAACTCCAGCTCCACATCCTCCATCTCGAACAGCTTGCGGAACTGCTTGGTGATGGCGTTCCTGGGCTCGGTGAGGATGGTCACCAGCGCGGCCTCGTCCAGTTCCTCCAGCGTTGCGACCACCGGCAGGCGGCCGACAAACTCGGGGATCAGGCCGAACTTGACCAGATCCTCGGGCTCGACCTCGGCCAGCACGGTGCCGATGTCGACCTTGCGGTCGCTGCTCTTCACCTTGGCGCCGAAACCAATGCCGCCGGCCTCGGTGCTGCGCTGCTGGATGATCTTGTCCAGGCCGGCGAATGCACCCCCGACGATGAACAGGATATTGCGGGTGTCGACCTGCAGGAACTCCTGCTGCGGATGCTTGCGACCGCCCTGCGGCGGCACACTGGCCACGGTGCCTTCGATCAGCTTCAGCAGCGCCTGCTGTACGCCCTCGCCCGAGACGTCGCGGGTGATGGACGGGTTGTCGGACTTGCGCGAGATCTTGTCGATCTCATCGATGTAGACGATGCCCTGCTGCGCCTTCTCCACGTCGTAGTCGCACTTCTGCAGCAGCTTCTGGATGATATTTTCCACGTCCTCGCCGACGTAGCCGGCCTCGGTCAGCGTGGTTGCGTCGGCCATCGTGAAGGGAACGTTGAGCATTCGCGCCAGCGTCTCGGCCAGCAGCGTCTTGCCCGAGCCGGTCGGACCAACCATCAGGATATTGGACTTGGCCAGCTCGATATCGTCGCTCTTCTGGCGGCTCTCGATGCGCTTGTAGTGGTTGTAGACGGCAACGGCGAGGGTCTTCTTCGCGCGCGCCTGGCCGATCACGTACTCATCGAGCACGGCAAGGATCTCGCGCGGCTTGGGCAGGTGGCTGCGCGCGGATTGCGCCTTCTCCTCCAGTTCCTCACGGATGATGTCGTTGCACAGTTCAACGCACTCATCGCAGATGAATACGCTCGGACCGGCAATCAGCTTGCGCACCTCGTGCTGGCTCTTCCCGCAGAAGGAGCAGTAGAGGATCTTGTTGCTGTCGCCGCTGCTGCGGCCCTGTCGGTCATCGGTCATGCGCTTGCCTGGATCGTCTTGGCTGGAACATCTGTATTTGGAACATGGCACCCGCGGAACGCGAGTACGGGGGCGATGGGTTCCGGCGTGGTTTGGTTTGAGGGTAGCACAGCGGGCGGACCCGAAAACTCACGGGCCCGCCGCTCAATACCGTTTAAAATCAGTAGCTTGCGCTAAATCGCCCGGGAGCTCGTGCGGCGTTGGACTCAACTGGCCTGGATGGACTCTTCGGGCCGGCGCTCCAGCACCTCGTCAACCAGACCGTAGTCACGTGCCGCCTCGGCACCCTTGAAGTTGTCGCGGTCGGTGTCGCGCGCGATCGTCTCCAGCGGCTGGCCGGTGTGGCGCGACAGCACTTCGTTGAGGCGCTGCTTCAGCGCGAGGATCTCGCGCGCGTGGATCTCGATGTCGGTGGCCTGGCCCTGGAAGCCACCCAGCGGCTGGTGGATCATCACCCGCGAATTGGGCAGCGCGTACCGCTTGCCCTTCGCGCCCGACGCCAGCAGCAGCGCGCCCATGGACGCGGCCTGGCCGACGCAGATCGTGCTCACGTCGGGCCGGATGTACTGCATGGTGTCGTAGATCGCCATGCCGGCGGTGACCACGCCACCGGGCGAGTTGATGTAGAGGCTGATGTCCTTCTCGGGATTTTCCGCCTCGAGGAACAGCATCTGGGCCACGATCACGTTGGCCACGTGGTCATCGATGGGACCGACCAGGAAAATCACCCGCTCCTTGAGCAGGCGCGAGTAGATGTCGTACGCGCGCTCACCGCGGCTGGTTTGTTCGACCACCATCGGCACGAGGTTCAGGGCTTTTGTTTGCTTATCCATCAAAACGGCACCTTGGCTGGCATTGCATGGGCTGACCCAATCAACGTGGGGTCGACCGGGCCACGACGCAAGGGCCGCCGGCGCCCGCGTCAGGCGGGAACCGGCAAGCCGGATCGATTACTGGCGGATGGCGTCGGCGAACTCGAGCGGCTGCTCGGTGTGCTCGGCGCGCTCGGCGATCCAGTCGATCACCTGCTCTTCCATGACGCGCCCCTGCAGGCCGCGCATCAGGTCCTGGTCATTGCGGTAGAGCTCGATGACCTGCTCGGGTTCTTCGTACGTCGAGGCAATCAGGTTCAGGGTTTCGTTGACCCGCTTGGGATCAAGCTTGAGCTCGTTGCTGCGGGCGACTTCACCCACCAGCAGGCCGACCAGAACGCGCCTGCGGGCGCCGTCCATGAACTGCAGGTGCGCGTCGGCGGGAAGCTCGGCGTTGCGACCCTGGCGGCGTGCCTGTTCGGCGGCCTGCGCGGCCATGTCGCGCGCCTCGTTCTCGACCAGCTTCGGCGGCATCTCCACCCCGGCATACGCCGCGGCCAGCTGCTCGCTGACCTCGCGACGCAGGCGGCTCATCAACGCGCCCTTGAGCTCGCGCTCCAGGTTGCTGCGGATGTCGGAGCGGAACTGCTCCGCATCGCCGCTGCGGATGCCGAAGCTCTTGATGAACTCGGCGTCGACTTCGGGCAGGTGCGGCTCGGAGACCTTTCCGACCTTCAGGTTGACCACGACGGTCTTGCCGGCGAGCGCGGCCACGCGCCAATCGGCCGGGAACTGGACGTCCACGTCCTTCTCGTCGCCGGCCTTCATGCCCTTCAGCTCGGCCTCGATGGCCGGCAGCATGCCGCCGGAGCCGATCACCGTGGTGCCGCGCTCGGCGCCTTCGGCCGGCATGCGCTCGCCCTCCACCGTGGAGAAGGTCTCCAACTCGACCGCGTCGCCTTCCTGGGCGCCGCGCTCGACTTCGTTCCAGCTTCGGCGCTGCAGACGCAGGTTCTCGACCATGGTATCGATGTCCGCATCCTTCACCTCGGAGGTGTTGCGGACGATCTTCAGGCCGGACACGTCGATGTCACCGAAATCGGGGACAACCTCGAAGGTCGCCACGTAGGCCAGTTCGTCGGCGCTGTCGCTGGCCGGCTCGATGGCCGGGCTGCCGGCGATCTTCAGCGACTGCTCGCGCACCGCGTTGCCGAAACTGTCGCGCACGAGCGCGTCAAGCACCTCGGCACGGACCTGCTGGCCGAAACGCTGCTCGATGACCTTGGGCGGGATGCGCCCGGGACGGAAGCCCTTGATCCGCGCCGTGCGCGAGATCTCGCGCAGACGGCCGCCGACTTCGCTCTGGTAGCGGTCCGACGGGAGGTTGAAGGTCATGCGGCGTTCAAGGGCACCGAGCGATTCGACCGAAACTTGCATATCCACTCCTGCAACCGCGGCGAACACCGACGGCACGTTGATTTGATGTTGGGCCAAGGCGGGCCGCGGCGGGCGGCGCCCGGCGCGGGTCAACGCGATAGTCTGGCGGATTCCTCCCCTCGCTGCCAGTCTTTTGCCGGCCAGGCCAGCACTCCCACCGCCGTGATCACGACCGCGGTGGTGCGAAAGGGGGGACTCGAACCCCCACGCCTTGCGGCACTGGCACCTAAAGCCAGGGCGTCTACCAATTCCGCCACTTTCGCTTGCTGGGACATGGCCACGGCGATCGCAGGATAGGGCGAACGCGGGTGCCAGACAATAAAAAGGGCGCCGGGGACTGATCCCTGGCACCCGTTCTATCTGGTGGGCCGTGATGGATTCGAACCATCGACCTATTGATTAAGAGTCAACTGCTCTACCAACTGAGCTAACGGCCCGGAACACGCGGAATTGTACAGCACAATCCCTGAAAAAGTGGGGTGGAAGACGGGACTCGAACCCGCGACCCTCGGAATCACAATCCGATGCTCTAACCAACTGAGCTACATCCACCACAGGCAAAACAACAACAGGCGAAACGACAGCAGGATCATATCCAAAACATACGGGTGACTGGCGCGCCCGGCAGGACTCGAACCTGCAACCACTGGCTTAGAAGGCTAGTGCTCTATCCGGTTGAGCTACGGGCGCCTGTGGAAATCATACCGACGCCGTGGAACTTGTTGGTCGGGGCAGAGGGATTCGAACCCCCGACCCTCTGGTCCCAAACCAGATGCGCTACCAGACTGCGCTATGCCCCGATCCGGGCCTTCGTTGCACGCCAATGCCGCGAAAGGCCGACCATTCTGGCGCCGGGCCCGGGTACTGTCAACGGTTCAGCGGTAAACGCGCGGCTGCGGTGTATCCTCGGGGCAGATATCCACTTTTTACGGCCCAGGAGGCTTGCATGATCCGCAGCAGCAATCCGGCGTTGAAGGAGTCCAGCTTCTTGGACATCAACAGCGGCACCGTCGTGCGCGGCGGCAATGACGTGATGACCCTCAACGGCACGGTCAACAAGACCGGCATGCTGTTGTTGCTCTGCGTCCTCACCGCATCGTTCGCATGGAGCCAGGTCTCCACCCCGGCCGGCATCGTCGGCGCTGCTCCCTACATGTGGGGCGGGCTGATCGGCGGGCTGGTGCTCGCGTTCGCCACCATCTTCAAGAAGGAATGGGCGCCGATCACCGCGCCGCTGTACGCACTGGTGGAAGGCTTCTTCCTCGGCGCGATCTCGGCGATGTTCAACCACCTGTACGACGGCATCGTGATGCAGGCCGTGCTGCTGACCTTTGCCACGCTTTTCGCGATGCTGTTTGCGTACCGCAGCGGGATGATCAAGGTGACCGAGAAGTTCAAGCTCGGCGTGGTGGCCGCGACCGGCGGCATCTTCCTGGTCTACCTGGCCAGCATCGTGATGGGGTTCTTCGGGGTGAACATTCCGATGCTCCACGAGTCGGGCATGGTCGGCATCGGCTTCAGCCTGGTGGTGGTCGTGGTGGCTTCGCTGAACCTGGTGCTGGACTTCGATTTCATCGAGAACGCGGTGGCCAAGGGCGCGCCCAAGCACATGGAGTGGTATGGCGCATTCGGCCTGATGGTCACACTGGTGTGGCTGTACATCGAGTTCCTGCGCCTGCTGTCCAAGCTGCAGTCGCGCTGAGGGCTGCGCTGGCACAAGTCACGAAAAGGGCGCTTCGGCGCCCTTTTCATTGGCGCCACACCCGGAAAAAAAAACGGAGCGCCAGTGGCGCTCCGTCGGGTCCGAAATACCATCAGCGGACGTAAACAGTTTTCCAGGTCAGACCCGGCTGGCGATCGCCTTGGCAAAGCCCATCGTGGTGCCGGTGCCGCCCAGGTCGCCGGTCAGGCTGTCCTTGGCTTCCAGCGTGGCCACAATCGCCTTGCGCAGGCGGGTGGCGTCTTCGGGCTTGCCGAGATGGTCGAGCATCTGCGCAGCGCCCAGCAACAGCGCGCACGGGTTGGCCTTGCCCTGGCCGGCGATGTCCGGGGCCGTACCGTGAACGGCTTCGAAGATCGCCGCGTCGGCGCCGATGTTGGCACCCGGGATCAGTCCCAGGCCGCCGATCAGGCCGGCACACAGGTCGGAGATGATGTCGCCGAACAGGTTGGTCGTCACCAGCACGTCGAACTGCTCGGGGCGCATCACCAGCTGCATGCACGCGTTGTCGACGATCATCTCCTCGCACTCGATGTCCGGGTACAGCGCGGCAACCTCGCGCGCGGTCTTCAGGAACAGGCCCGAGGTGGACTTGAGGATGTTGGCCTTGTGGACCACCGTGACCTTCTTGCGGCCAGCCGCCCGTGCCAGGTCGAAGGCGTAGCGGACGATGCGCTCGGAGCCCTTGCGGGTGGTCCGGGTGACGGAAATCGCGCTCTGCCCGTCGGCCGCGGTTTCCTGGCCTTCCGCGCTGTAGGCGCCTTCGGTGTTCTCGCGCACGGTGATCACGTCCACGTCGGCCGGGAAACGCGTCAGCGTGTTGGGGAAGGACTTGGCCGGACGCACGTTGGCGTACAGGTCGAAGCGCTTGCGCAGCTCGACGTTGATCGAGGAGAAGCCGCCGCCGACCGGCGTCGTCAGCGGGCTCTTCAGGGCGATCCGGTTCTTGCGGATGGAATCCATGGTCGCGGCGGGCAGCAGCTCGCCGGTCTTCTCCATCGCGACCATGCCGGCGTCGGCGTATTCGTAGGCCAGGTCGAGCTTCATCGCGTCAAGCACGTGGAGCGTTGCATCCATGATTTCCGGGCCGATGCCGTCGCCATGGATGACCGTAATCGTCTGAGTCATGTGGGATTCTCTTCCAGCTGGGGGAGCGCGCTGCGTGCTGCGCGGCGCCGAAGGGTTAGCCCCGTAATTATGCCGGATCGCCGGCCGGCCTGCAGGCCGGCGCGGACGGAAAGTCAGCTGTGGTCATGCACCGCCGGTGCCGTGCCCTCGCCCCGCTCGAGCCGGTCGAGGAAGTCGACGGCGCGGCGCAGATGCGGGATCACGATCGAGCCGCCAACCACCAGGCCGACCGAGAACGTCTCGAACAGCTCCTCGCGCGTGGCCCCGGCCTGATGGCACTGGCCGACGTGGTAGCTGATGCAGTCGTCGCAGCGCAGGACCATCGAGGCGACCAGGCCGAGCAGTTCCTTGGTCTTCACGTCGAGCGCGCCGGCCTTGTAGGTCTGCGTGTCGAGGGCGAAGAACCGCCGCACGACCTGGTTGGGTTCGGCCAGGATGCGGTCGTTCATGCGCTGGCGGAAGTCGGCGAAACCCTCGGCGTCGGCGCTTCCCGGCCTTTCGCCCACCTCACTCACTGCGCGCCTTCCAGCAAGGGCTCGAACTTGCCGGCGCGATGCATGGCCATCATGTCGTCGAAACCGCCCACGTGGGTGTCGCCGACGAAGATCTGCGGCACGCTGGTGCGCTTGGCGAGCGCGACCATTTTCTCGCGTTCGGCCGGGTCCAGGTCGACGCGGATCTCGCGCCATTCCAGGCCCTTGCTCTTGAGGAAGTTGCCCGCCGCCACGCAATACGGGCAGGTCGCGCTGGTGTAGATGAGGATCTCGGGGGTCGCGTTGGAAGTCAAAACGTCTCTCCTGCAGTGAACTCGGGGGGCGGTTGGCGGTCATACGACCGGTCGTGGTGGACAGGCGCCGAATGGGTAGCTCGCGGCGCCGTCCGGGCCAGCAGATGCGTTAATGGGTCGCACTACGCCGAACCGGTGTGTGTTCCAGTCTAATCCGCCCGGCACTCTTGCCGTTGATCATCGCCATCGCGGTTAACCGGCAATTAACCCGCGACGCCGCCGCACGCACCATCCTCGATCAACCGCGCCACCCTGCAGCACCGGTACTAGGAGCCTCCACTTGCGCCGCATCGTCTTGCTCACCACCGCCCTCACCTTTGCTCTGGCCAGTGTCTGTGCCCCGGCGCAGGACTCCCTGCCGGATATCGGCTCGTCCGCCGGTGAGTTGCTGACCCCGGGCCAGCAGGAGGAATACGGCGCGATGATGCTGGCGCAGTTGCGTCACTACGACTACATCCTGGAAGACCCGTTGATCGACAGCTGGCTGGATGCGCTGGGCAGCCGGCTGGGTGCGAGCAGTGACCGGCCGACCCAGCCGTTCACCTTTTTCATGCTGCGCGAACGCCAGATCAACGCCTTTGCCACCCTCGGCGGCTACATCGGCGTCAACGCCGGCTTGGTGCTGGCAGCCGATCGCGAGGACGAGGTCGCCGGGGTGCTGGCGCATGAGATCTCCCACGTCACCCAGCAACACGTGCTGCGCGGCGCGGAACGCACGCAGCGCGATCAGTTGCCACTCCTGCTGGGCATGCTGGGCGCGATCGTCGCCGCCCAGGCGGCAGGGGGCAGCTCGTCGGGCGAGGCCACCCAGGCCGCGATCATGTCGGCGATGGGCCTGGCCCAGCAGCGCCAGATCAACTACACCCGCTCCAACGAGCACGAGGCCGATCGCATCGGCTTGCAGACGCTGGCCCGCGCCGGTTACGACGCCAGCGCCATGGCCGACTTTTTCCTCGTCATGCAGGCGCGTTCGCGGGCCAATGCCGCCGGCGCCTATGACATTCCCGACTACCTGATGACGCACCCGGTCACCACGACCCGCATCAGCGAGGCCAAGGAGCGGGCGGCGCGGCTGGGCGCGAGCACCGGCCGCTTCCAGCCCGGCTCGATCGCCACCGACAATCCGCTGTTGCCGGACGGGCTGGTCATCCAGGCCAGCGCCAGCCAGGGCACCGGTTACTTCGACCTCGCCCGCGAGCGACTGCGTGTGTTCAGTGCCGAATCGCCGACGGCGGCGATCCGCGAGTACGAGCAGATCGCCGGGCGCGGCGAACTGGACGAAGCGCAGCGCTACGGCCTGGCGATCGCACGCCTGCGCGCCGGCCAGGCACCCGCGGCGGTGACCCTGCTGCAGGGCCTGATGAAGGATCGTCCGGCGGACCTGTGGATCAACCTGGGCCTGGCCGAGGCGGAATCGCGCAGCGGCCGGAAGGCGAGTGCCGACACCCGCTTTGAAGCGCTCGCGCAGCGATTGCCGCGCAATCGCGCTGTGGTCCTGACCTATGCCTCCGCGCTGCTGGAACGCGATGACTTGGAATCGGGCAAGCGCGCCCAGGCAGTGCTGCGGCCGTTGGCCGGCCAGTCCGCCAACGACCCCGAGTTCCAGCGCAGTTTTGCGCGCGCCAGTGAAATCGCCGGCGAGCCGATCCGCGCCGGTGAGGCCTACGCCGAGGCGGCGTTCCTGAGCGGCCGCGCCGAGCAGGCCCTGGTGCAGTTGAACGTGCTGAAGAAGCGCCCGGAGGTGGACTATTACGCGCGGGCGCGGATCGAGGCGCGCATCGCCCGGATCACGCCCACGGTGCTGGAACTGCATCGTCAGGGCATCCGCGACGAGGTACTGGAACGGCGCTAGCCTCAGCGGCGAGCGGCAAGCGTTTCGACGCTGTCATCAACCGGTCATGGAGCCGTGGTGTACTGCCCGGAGCGGAAGCTGCCGGGTCGATCGCGGCGATTCCCGCCCTACCTCCCGAGGCAGTCGAGCTTTCCTTGCAAAAACGCATCCTGATTGTCGAAGACGAGCCCGCCATCCGCGACATGGTCGCCTTCGCGGTATCGCGCAGCGACTACGAGCCGGTGACGGCCTGCGACGCGCAGGCGGCGGAGCTCGCCATTGCCGACCGCGTGCCGGACCTCATCCTGCTGGACTGGATGCTGCCGGGCACCAGCGGCATCGAACTGGCCCGGCGCTGGCGTCGGCACGCGCTGACCCACGACATCCCGATCATCATGCTCACCGCCCGCGGCGAGGAGGACGACCGGGTGGGCGGCCTGGAGGCGGGTGTCGACGACTACGTGGTCAAGCCGTTCTCCACCCGCGAGTTGCTGGCGCGTATCCGCGCGGTGCTGCGCCGTGCGCGCGGGACGACGAAGACGGCAGCATCCGGATCGGTGCCCTGCGCATGGATGGCGCTGCCCACCGGGTGTTCGCCGGTGATCCGGGCAATGAGCAAGCGGTCGCGATCGGACCGGCCGAGTATCGCCTGCTGCATTTCTTCATGACCCACGCCGACCGCGTGTACTCCCGCCCCCAGCTGCTGGATCACGTCTGGGGCGGCAGCGTTTACGTGGAGGAGCGGACCGTGGACGTGCATGTGCGCCGGGTGCGCCGGGCGCTGGAGCCGTTCGCGCTCGACGGCATGATCCAGACCGTGCGTGGCGTGGGCTACCGCTTCTCCGCCGCCCCCACCACCTGAGCCGCGCGGGACCTGTTGGATACTGGGCCATGACTCCCGACGCCCGCAACGCCTGGCTGCGCACCCTTGGCCTGACCGCAGCCGGTCTCGTGATCGCGGGCGCGCTCGGCATCGTCGCAGGGCACTTCTGGCCCGTACTGGCGCTGGCAGCTGTGGCGATGCTGGGCTGGCAACACTGGCAACTGGGCCGTGTACTCCACCGGCTCGGCGCGCGCCGCTGGCCCCGGCTTGCCGGCAAGCGGGGGGCCTGGGACGAACTGGATCGCCTGCACGATCGCGACCAGCGCGAGCGCCGACTGCGCAAGCGGCGTCTGCTGGAGATGCTGCGGGCCTACCGGGCAGCGGCGGCCGCGTTGCCCGATGCGGTCGTGGTGGTGGAGCGCAACAGCCAGCGGATCCGCTGGTTCAACCAGGCCGGGGCCAAGCTGCTCGGACTGCATTATCCGGCCGATGTCGGCGCGCCACTGGTCCCACGCCTGCACCCCTTGCCCATGGCGCAATGGCTCGCCAGTGGCCGCCACGCCGACACCATCGAGGTCGCCTCACCGGTCAGCCCGGCCATCCGCCTGAGCCTGCGCCTGATCCCATACTCGGAAAACCTGTGGCTGCTGGTGGCACGCGACGTCACCCGACTGCTCCAGCTGGAGCAGATGCGTCGGGACTTCGTGGCCAACGTCTCCCACGAACTGCGCACGCCACTGACGGTGATCCACGGCTACCTGGACATGATCGATCCAGACGAGCACCGCGCCCTGGCCCCGATGCTGGGCGAGATGCAGCGCCAGTCGCAACGCATGGCCCGGCTGGTCGAGGACCTGCTGGCACTGTCGCGGCTGGAGTCCGCGGACGGTGCGCCGGTCGACGAGCGGGTGCCGATGGCGCCCCTGCTCGACACGCTGCGCCGCGAAGGTCTCGCGCTCGGCCAGGGCAGGCACCGGATCGTGGTGGAAAACACGGCAGGCGTGGATCTATGGGGATCGGGCGCCGAGTTGCACAGCGCGTTCTCCAACCTGGTCGGCAATGCGGTGCGGCATACGCCCGACGGCGGGCAGGTGCTGATCCGGTTCCGGCGTGATGACGGCCACCAGGACGGGCCGGCCGCAGAAGCGGGCGGTGTCGCACTGGAGGTCATCGACAGCGGCATAGGCATCGCCGCCGAGCACCTGCCGCGGCTCACCGAGCGCTTCTACCGGGTGTCCAACAGCCGCTCACGCATCAGCGGCGGGACCGGACTCGGGCTGGCGATCGTCAAGCACGTGCTGCAGCGGCACCAAGCCCGTCTCGAGGTGCGCAGCCGGGTCGGCGATGGCAGCATGTTCTCCTGTCACTTCACGGCTGCGCGGGTCCGTCCACCTGAGCCCGGCGCCAGTCACCCTGCTCCCAGCGAGGCCACGCAATGAACGCCCCCCAACGGCCGTCCTCACCCTCGGCGCCGCCGCTGCAGGTCGAGCTGGAGCAGATGCTGCCCGACGATGCGCCGCTGGATCTCGGCCTCTACAGCGACACCGCCGCCGACGGCCTGCTGCACGATCCGTCGCTGTACTTCAACCGCGAGCTGTCGCAACTGGCGTTCAACGTGCGGGTGCTGGCCCAGGCGCAGGACCCGGAGGTGCCGTTGCTGGAGCGGCTCAAATTCCTCTGCATCAGCTGCACCAACCTGGACGAGTTCTTCGAGATCCGCGCCGGTGCCGTCCAGCACGCCCTGGACGTGGGCGGCCCGCTGGCGCCCGATGGGCTGGCGCCGTCCGCCCTGCTGAGCCGCATCCACGACGAGGCCGCCGCCCTGGTCGAGGCGCAGTACGAATGCTGGAACAGCGTGCTGCGACCGGCGATGGCCGAGGCGGGCGTGCGCGTGCTGGCCCGCGGCAGCTGGAGCATGCGCCAGACCCGCTGGCTGCGCGCGTATTTCCGCGACGAGATCATGCCGGTGCTGTCGCCGCTGGGGCTGGATCCCGCGCACCCGTTCCCGAAGATCCTCAACAAGTCGCTCAACATCGTCGTCGTGTTGAAGGGGCGCGACGCGTTCGGCCGCAGCGGCGGGCTGGCGATCGTGCGGGCGCCGCGGTCGCTGTCGCGCATCATCCAGGTGCCGCAGCGCGTCAGCGGCGGCGCCAGCGATTTCGTGTTCCTGTCCGCGGTGCTGTCGAGCTTCGTCGATGAGCTGTTCCCGGGCATGGAGGTCCAGGGCGCCTACCAGTTCCGGGTGACCCGCAACTCGGAGTTGTTCGTCGATGAGGAGGAGGTGGACAACATCGCCCTGGCGCTGCGCGACGAGCTGGCCGGCCGCGGCTACCTGCGCGCGGTCCGCCTGGAGATCGCCGACGCGTGCCCGGAGCCGATCGTCAACCTGTTGCTGGAGAAGTTCGCCCTGGCGCCTGAGGCGGTGTATCGGATCAAGGGGCCGGTCAACCTCAACCGGGTGATCCAGGTATACGACCTGGTCGATCGCCCGGACCTGAAGTTCCCGCCGTTCCAGCCGAGGGCGCTGCCCGGGATGGACCGGATGTTCGAGACGATTGCCGCCGGTGACGTGCTGCTGCACCACCCCTTCGATGCCTTCACCCCGGTGCTGGAGTTGCTGCGCCAGGCGGCCGAGGATCCTGCGGTGCTGGCCATCAAGCAGACGCTGTACCGGTCGGGCAAGGATTCGGCGATCGTCGCTGCGCTGATCAACGCCGCGCGCAATGGCAAGGACGTCACCGCGGTGGTCGAACTGCGCGCGCGCTTCGACGAGGAGGCCAACCTGGGTTTCGCCGACCGCATGCAGGAGGCCGGGGTGCAGGTTGTCTACGGTGTGGTGGGCTACAAGACCCACGCCAAGATGATGCTGGTGGTGCGCCGCGAGGGGCGCAAGCTGCGCCGTTACGTGCACATGGGCACTGGCAACTACCATGCCGGCACCGCGCGGCTGTATACCGATCTGGGCCTGATGACGGCCCATCCGGAGATCGGCAACGACGTCCACCTGATCTTCCAGCAACTGTCCGGCCTGGCGCCGTCGATGACGCTCAAGCGCCTGCTGCAATCGCCGTTCACCCTGCACGCGGGAATGCTGCAGCGGATCGACCGCGAGCGCGCCCATGCCGAGGCCGGGCGTCCGGCACGGATCGTGGCGCGCATGAACGCGCTCAACGAGCCGCAGGTGATCCGCGCGCTGTACCGGGCGTCGCAGGCGGGCGTCGAGATCGACCTGATCGTGCGTGGCGCCTGCACCCTGCGCCCGGGCGTACCTGGTGTAAGCGAGAACATCCGCGTGCGCTCCATCGTCGGCCGCTTCCTCGAGCACGGCCGCGCCTACTGGTTCGCCAACGACGGCGCGCCGGAGCTGTTCTGCGCGAGTGCCGACTGGCTGGAGCGCAACCTGCTGCGCCGGGTCGAGACCTGCTTCCCGATCCTGGACCCCGCGGTCGCCAGGCGGGTGTTCGACGAGGCCCTGGAGAACTACCTGGACGACAACCTCAACGCCTGGCAACTGCAGCCCGGCGGCGAATACCGCCTCGTTGAACGCGCGGACGACGCCCTGCCCCATTCGGCCCAGGCGTCGTTGTTGGCCAAACTGTGCGGATGATCGAAACTGCCCCGATGACCGACCTCCACCCGACCCCGCTGCCGTTGCAGGAGGGCGAAATGCTGGCCGCCATCGACCTGGGGTCCAACAGTTTCCACATGGTGGTGGCGCAGTACCTGCTCGGTCAGCTGCGGGTGGTCGACCGGCTGCGCGAGACGGTGCGCCTGGCCGACGGGCTGGATGCCCGCGGCGGCCTGTCAGCGGAGGCGCGCCAGCGTGCCTACGCATGTCTGGCGCGGTTTGGCCAGCGCATCCGCGACATCCCGCCGCAGCGGGTGCGCGCGATCGCCACCAACACCGTGCGCAAGCTGGCGTCACCGCAGGCCTTCCTGATGCCGGCCGAAAGCGCGCTCGGCCATGCCATCGAAGTCGTCGCCGGCCGCGAGGAAGCTCGCCTGATCTATCTGGGCGTCGCCCACACCCAGCCAGCCAAGCGTGGTCGCCTGCGGCTGGTGCTGGACATCGGCGGTGGATCGACCGAATGCATCATCGGCAGCGGCCTGGACACCATCGAGCGCGAGAGTGTCCAGCTGGGCTGCGTGGCGACCACCCGCAAGTATTTCAGCGACGGCAAACTCAGCCGCAAACGCTGGAATGCCGCGCTGACCGATGTCGCAACCTCGTTCCAGCCCTTTGCCGCGCGCTACCGCGAGCTGGGCTGGGACGATGCCATCGGCACCTCGGGCACCAACAAGGCGATCGGCGATGTCTGCGCGGCGATGAAGCTGACCAAGGGTTCCGTCCTCGCCGATGCGCTGCCACCGGTGCGCGACCAACTGCTGCGCGCGCGCAGCATCGACACCATCGACCTGCCCAGCCTGCCCGAGGACCGGCGGCCGGTGATCGCCGGCGGGCTGCTGGTGCTGGAGGCGGCCTTCCACGCATTGGCGCTTGAGCGCATGGCGGTCAGCAAGGCGGCGCTGCGCGAAGGTGTGCTCTACGACATGCTCGAGCGCGGCGGCGATGACGACCCCCGCGACAGCTCCGTGCTGGCGTTGATGAAGCGCTACGGGATCGACACGCTGCAGGCCGGCCGGGTGGAGGCAACCGCGCTGCGCCTGTTCGACCAGGTGGCCGGAGCGTGGCAGCTGGAGATCGACGACCGCCTGATGCTGAGCCGCGCGGCCCGGCTGCACGAACTCGGCCTGACCATCGCCCACAGCCAGTACCACGTGCACGGGGCCTACGTGGTCGAGCACACCGACATCGCGGGCTTTTCGCGCCAGCAGCAGCAATTCCTCGCCGCGGTGATCCGCAGCCAGCGGCGCAAGATCCCCAAGCACGTCTTCGACGCCCTGCCCGACCGCCTGCTGCCGGCGGCGCGGCACACCGCCGCGTTGCTGCGCCTGGCGGTGCTGATCCATCGCGCGCACGAGGCGGACCCGATCCCGCGGCTGGACGCCCAGGTCGACGGTGATCGACTCACGCTGACGCTCGACGAGCGCTGGTTCGATGCGCGCCCGCTGTTGAAGGCCGACCTGGACGACGAGCCGGCCAAGATCGCGCCGCTGGGAATCAGCCTGCGGTTGCAGACGCGATAACGCTGGCGCCCCCTGCCTCCTGGCCGGACGCGGCCACCGGTTGCGTCAGCCCGCCGCGCAGGCCCTGCACGCGGGTCAGGATCGGCGGTGGCGAGACTTCCTCGGGGGTGAGGAAGATGCCCCAGCGACGCAGCCGTCTGCCCGCTTCGGGGTCTGCGGTGAGCGCCACCAACGGCATCGACAGCATCAGGCCCAGCAACACCGGCGACATCCACAGCATCAGCCAGGGCGATACCGCGAAGCTCCACGCCGCTCCCACGACGCCGCATACGGTGACGCCGCCGTAGCGTTGCCACAGCTCGGCGCGGGTCAGCGTGCCGTCATCGCGGCGCTGGCTTTCCCAGCCCGAGTCGCGGCCGGCGAGCACCTCGATCACCCCGCGCGACTGCACGTACATCGTGACGGGAGCCATAAGGGTCGTCAGCAGCGTCTCGACCAGCACGCCGGCGGTCAGGCGCAGCGCGCCGCCGCAGCTTCGGCGTGCCCACGGATCGGTCAGGGCAAGGATGAAGCCCAGCAACTTCGGCCCCAGCAGCAGGGACATGGTGAGCATGAACACCCAGAAGAAGCGCTCCATGCCCTTGGGCCCGGTCCAGTCAGCCGCTGAGCCGATGCGCGGGAACACAAGCGAGTCCCACTGCAGGCCGGAGCTGGCCATCGTCATCACCAGCCCGATCAGCATCAGGGCGCCCCAAAGCGGCGCGGTGATGTAGTGGCCGATGCCGGTCAGCAGGTGCCAACGGCTCACCCAGTGCAGGCCCTTGGCCGGAATCACGCCGCCGTGCTGCAGGTTGCCCTGGCACCATCGCCGGTCGCGCACCAGCATGTCGGTCAGCGACGGTGGGCCTTCCTCGTAACTGCCGCCCAGCGCGGGCACCAGGTGCACCTCCCAGCCGCCGCGGCGCAGCAGTGCGGCCTCGACGAAATCATGGCTGAGGATGCTGCCGCCAAACGGTCGCGATCCCGGCAACTCCGGCAGGCCGGCGCAGGAGGCGAATGCCGCGGTGCGGATGATCGCGTTGTGGCCCCAGTAGTTGCCTTCGGTGCCGTGCCACCACGCGTTGCCGTGGGCCAGCACCGGACCGTACACGCGGCCGGCGAACTGCTGCATGCGGCCGAAGATCGTGCTGCCGTTCACCACCACCGGCAGGGTCTGGATGAGGCCGACTTCCGGGTGCCGCTCCATGGCCACGGCCAGGCGGTTGATGCCCTTGCCGGTCATCAGGCTGTCGGCATCCAGGATCAGCATCTGCGGGTAAGCCGCGCCGAAGCGGCGCACCCATTCGGCGATGTTGCCGGCCTTGCGGTCGATGTTCTGCGGGCGATGCCGGTAGTACAGGCGCACCTGGCCGCCGAGCGTGTCACGCAGGCGGTGGAAGGCGGCCAGCTCGCGCTGCTGCACCTCGGGCCGGGTGGTGTCGCTGAGCACGAAGAAGTCGTAGGCGTCTTCGCGGCGGGTCTTCAGCACCGATTCGCAGATCGACTGCAGGCCCGCCATCAGCCGCTCGGGATCCTCGTTGTAGGTCGGCATCAGCAACGCGGTCCGGGTGGTCAACGCGGGCAGCGGACCGGCATCGATCACCCCCAGCCGGTCGCGCCGGCGGTAGCCGTTGACGATCAATGCAAAGCCGGCGAGCGCGCTCATGAAACCCTGCGCGACCCAGACGAACAAGGCCGCGAACAACACCAGGCTGAGCCACTCCAGCGCGCTGTGACCGCCCCCGCGCATTGCCCACCACAGCTGGTAGGTCGCCAGCAGGGTCAGGCCGGCGGTTCCGCCAAGCACGATCAGCCGGCGCCAGACGATGTCCAGCGGCGACCCGGCCAGGCGCGCGGCGGCAGGCGCGGAGTCTTCGAATGACTGCACGGGCATTGCCAGCGCGGCCTCGGGCGGCACCATCGCCATCTCCAGCGAGCGCGCCGGGATTTCGGCAGGCGCGGTCCCGGTGGCGCCTGTGTTCGGCTCAGTCAGGGAGTGCATCGTGCTCATGCGGTCCATCGGTACAACCACGTTTCAGAAAGGGGGGTTCCGTCCGCGCCCAGCAAACGTGCGCGCAGCTCGATGACCGGGTCGCTCCCGGGATCAAGCTCGAAAGCGATGCGCCAGGTGCCATCCACCGCCCCCGGCTGGGCGACGACGTTGGCAACGCGGCCTGCGCTGGCGTCCACTTCCGCGTGCGGCGCTGACGCAGCCGCAGCATCCTGAAGGCCGCCGCCGGCCAGATCAATGACGAACCGACGCGCGCCAGCGCCGGCAGCAGCTGTCGGCAGGCGCCCCGCCGACACCACGGCGCCCACCCGGGTGGCCTCGGCGCGGGCCAACAAGGGGTTCCAGGGGTGCCGGTCGCACCAGTGCAGGCGGTAGTCGAAGCGATGTTCGCGGCCGGCGACCAGCGGTTTCCGAGGACGCCAGAAGGCGACGATGTTGTCGTGGTACTCGTCAGCGGTGGGGAGCTCGAACAGGTACACGGCGCCGTCGCCCCAGTCGCCCTGCGGCTCCACCCATGCGCTGGGGCGCAGGTCGTAGCGCGCTTCGCTGTCACCGTAGTCGTTGAATGCGCGCTTGCGCTGCATCAGGCCGAACCCACGCGGCTGGCGATCCAGGAACAGGCTCTCCTGCACCGAGGCGGGATTGCGCAGCGGTCGCCACAGCTGCTCGCCGGCACCGTTCAACAGGGCCAGGCCATCGGAGTCGTGCACCGCCGCCCGGTAGTCATCGATCCCCACGCGGTCGCCGGCGTCGAACTGGAACATGCTGGTCAGCGGCGCGATGCCGGCCCGGGCCAGGTCCACCCGCGGGTACAGCCGCATGCTCACGTCGAACACCGTGTCTGCGCCGGGATGGATGACGAAGGTGAAGGCGGCTGCAGCGCTCGGACTGTCCATCAAGGCGTGGACGCGGATCTGCGCGGCGCCCGGCGCGGGGCGTTCCAGCCAGAACGCCTTGAAGACCGGGAATTCCTCACCGGCCGGATCGGCGGTGCCCAACGCCAGCCCGCGCGCGGACAGACCGTAGCGTTGGCCGCGCCCGACCGCACGGAAATAGCTGGCGCCAAGGAACGCGCACACCTCGTCGAAGTAGTCGGGCCGGTTGATCGGCGCATGCAGGCGGAAACCGGCAAAGCCCAGATCGGCGTCGTCGGGCTTCGACGCGGCGCCGAAGGTGAAAAGATCCGGGCTGTAGGTCACGGGCCGGGCGATGCCAGCGATCACCTCGTGGATTTCCACGCGTTGCGCGTGGAGGAAGCCGCGATGGAAGAACTGGGCCTGGAAGGGCCGACCGTCTGCGCGCCATAGCGAATGCGACGGATCAAAGCGGATGTCGCGGTACTGGTCGTAACCGATGCCGCGCAGCGCCTCGGGCAATGCACTGCTGGCCGGCTGGAAAGGCTGCGCCGCCAGCTCCCGCGCCAGGGCGGGCACGGTGTCGGCGCCGAAAGGCGTGCCGACCGTAAGCGCAGCCGCCTGCGCGCCGCCGTCCAGGAGGAACGACAGGGGCGATGCCGACGCCGGACGCACCAAGGCTGCCAGCGGCAGCGACAAACCCGCGATCAGCAGTTCACGACGGTCCACACGGATACCGGAAAGGGGAAAAGCGCCCAGCCTAGGCGCTCCCCCATTAATATTCGGCAACTGCGCGCGGTAAAGCGGTCCGCCGCTTTGTCACCAAGTCCGGAGCAACGGCATGGGCGGACTAGCAGCCGCGCTCCAGCGGGCGGGCCCATGCGACCTGTCGTGCTGGAGGGAACGCCGCGGTTTCCGGTCCTGCCTTCAGCGGAAGCGTCAGCGCGTCATTGCGCGAGTAACCCCGCCGCCGCCAGAACGCCTCGTTGCTGCGCCAGAACGGCGGACGTCGCGGATCGTCCTGATCGCGCTCGAAGGCCATGAACATCGTCGACTCGAAGCCGCCCAGCGAATGGGCGTGGTTCTCGCGCTCGCTGAAGAAGCGATGGCCCAGACCGCGACCGCGATAGCCCGGCAGCAGCACCGAGCCTGCCAGCAAGAACACCGGCGCAATGGCGCGCCCGGCCGCATCGAAGGCGTCGCGGACGACTCCCTCCTCGTCTTCCAGCGGCAGCCCCAAGGCCGCGCCCACCAACCGCGCCTGGTCCATGACCAGTACCGCGATGCCCCGCCAGGACTTGGCCCAACCTTCAAGACGTGCCCGCTCGGCGCGCGCATCGCCATCGTGCAGGTCGGGCCACGCCTGCAGCACGTTCGCCCGCAACCGCGCGACATCATCCAGAACCGCAGCGACCTCGGTGCCCGTCCTGCAGCTGACCGTCAGACTGCGCTGGCTGGGATGGCTCTCATGCCGGGACTGGACTTCGGTGAGCGGATTCATGCCTGGCATGCGATCGTCCTCGCGGTATCGGCGATGGGTCATCCGCCGGACTGTAGCGCACGAAAGTGTGCGCGCCGTAAAGCCGTGGACGTGACGGCCGTCACGCCGGCCGCCCGGCTGCAATTTGCGGAGCCGGACTCACCGGTCCGCCTGTACGCGCGCCGCCGCGATACCCTGTGCGGATGAACTATCGCCACGCCTTCCATGCCGGCAACCACGCCGACGTCTTCAAGCACATCACCACCCTGGCCGTTTGCGATGCGCTGCTCGCCAAGCCTTCGCCGCTGTTTGCCCTGGATACCCACGGCGGGCGCGGCCTGTATGCGCTGGACAGCAACTCCGCCCAGCGCACCGGTGAGGCCGAGGCCGGCATCGGCCGCCTGATTGCCGAAGCCCCGCGGCACCCGGCGATCACCCGTTACCTGGCCGCGATGAAGGCCTGCCGCGCCCAGCACGGTCCGACCAGTTACCCGGGCTCGCCGTGGCTGCTCGCCCACGCGCTGCGCGAGGAAGACCGCATCGCGGTGTGCGAGCTGCTGCCCGAGGAAGCCGCGCAACTGAAGGCCAACTTCGCCGGCGATCCGCGCGTCGCCACCCACACCCGCGACGGCTACGAGGCGATGAAGGCCCTGCTGCCGCCGCGCCTGGGCGAGTTGCGCTACAACCGCGGGCTGGTGCTGATCGATCCGCCCTACGAGGCACAGCTGCTGGAGTTCGACACCATCATCGCCGCCCTGCGCGACGCCCTGGTCCGCTGGCCGAACGCCTGCTACGGCGTCTGGTATCCGATCAAGCTGCGGCGGTCGCTGAACCAGTTCTTCCGCCGCGCCGCGACGCTGCCGGTGAAGTCATCGCTGCTGGCCGAGCTGATGGTCCACCCGGACGACTCGCCGCTGCGCATGAACGGCAGCGGCATGCTACTGCTCAATCCGCCATGGCAGTTCGACACCACGATGCGCGAAGCGCTGCCGCTGGTGCAGAAGGCGCTGGCTGGAAGCGACGGGTCCTGGCGCGTGGAGTGGCTGAAGCAGGCCGACTGAGCCCAGCCGCTCGCCACCCGGGTGCTCGCCACCCGGGCTGGGCACCCGCGCTTATACGCCGGCGCGCACGTCCGGCTCGAAGAAACTCCAGCGCACTTCCGGAAACGCCTGTTTCATGGCCAGTTCGATCGCGTTGATCTGATCGACCAGCAGCGGCACGTCCTTTTCCTCGCGCATGTGCGCCTGCACCGAAACCATCGCCTCGTTGCCCAGCTGCATGGTGATCAGGCTGATCACGCGGATGATTTCCGGTCGGCCGTCGAGGAACTGGCGGATCTGTCGCTGCCGGTCCGGGTCCACGCTCTGGCCGATCAGCATGGCCTTGATCTCGATCGCGACCAGGACCGCCACCACGATCAGCAGCGCGCCAATGCCCAGCGTGCCGATCGCATCCCACACCGGGTTGCCGGTGATGATCGTTGCCAGCACCGCAAGCAGGGCGAACGCCAGTCCGACCAGCGCGGCCAGGTCCTCGCCGAAGATCACCACCAGCTCGGCCTGACGGCTTTCCCGGAACCAGCGCCACAGGCTACGATGGCCGCGCGACTTGTCGACCTCCTGCAGGCAGGTCCGCAGTGAAATGCCTTCGGCGATGAGCGCAAATACGAGCACCGCCACCGCCCACCACAGGCTGCTGCCGGGCTCGGTTTCGCCCGCGCGCAGTTTGTGCACGCCCTCGTAGAGCGAAAACATCCCGCCCACGGTGAACAGCATCACCGCGACCAGGAACGACCAGAAATACACTTCGCGCCCGTGGCCCAGCGGATACTCCGGCGACGCCGGCTGGCGGGCCTGCTTCATCCCCAGCAGCAATAGCAGCTGGTTGCCGCAATCTGCCAGCGAGTGGATCGTCTCGGCCAGCATCGCGCTGGAGCCGGTAAAGAACGCCGCCGCGCCCTTGGCCACGGCAATGGCGAAGTTCGCAGACAGGGCGTACAGGATCGCGCGGGTCGAATCTCCACTTCCGGACATGGCGTCTTTCCGCTTGAAGGATCGCGAGTCTAGCACCGGCAAATGTATGCGCAGCGTGCCTTTGCGCTCCTCACCGACGCTGCCGGGCCGGCAATCAGTGGATGAATACGGCCTTTACATGCCGTGTGCCACCATCTGCGCATGAGTACCCGTGAACGACTCCCGCCGTGGCACGAACGCCAGCGCCTGCCCAACGGGCGTGAGCTGCTGATCCGCCCGATCCGTCCCGAGGATGCGGAGCCACTGCGTGCCGGTTTCTCGTTGTTGCAGCCCAACGAGATCCGCCAGAGGTTCCTGCACTCCATGAAGGAGCTCTCGCAGGAATCGGTGGAGCGCTTCACCCGGATCCAGCCCAAAACCGAGTTCGCCCTGGTGGCCGCCGAGCCGCTGCCGCCCGGGGAAGCGCTGGTCGGCGCGGTCGCGCGCATCTCGATCGACCCCAACGGGCGCGATGCGGAGTTCGCCATCCTGGTCAGCCACTTCATCGCCGGCATGGGCCTGGGGCGCTACCTGATGACGCGGCTGGTGAAATGGGCGCGCGGCAAACAGCTCGAGCGCGTCTATGGCGACGTCTTCGAGCACAACCTGCCGATGCTCTCGCTGGCCGATTCGCTGGGCTTCGTGCGCGAGTGGCAGCAGGACGGCCTCGTTCGGGTCACCCTGCAATTGACCCCGACGGACGAAGCGGCCTGACGCCCCAGCCCGGACGGCTGCTGGCACCATCGGCTAAAATGGCCGGCTGATGCCTGCCTCCCCCTCCCCCACTCCGCCGCTGCCGAAAGCGGGCCATCTGCGTGCCTGGTGGCGCGCGCCGGCGTCGCTCTCGGCCCTCGCTTTCCACATCGCCCGCGCTGCCGCCACCCATCCGGGGCCGCTGCTGGCGATCGTGCGCGACAACCAGTCCGCGCAGCAGCTGGAGGCGGACCTGCATACCTTGCTGGGTTCCGGCGCGTCGGCGGGCGATCCTGTGGCGTCCGCCAGCGACGCGGCATCACTGCCGGTGCTGCACTTTCCCGACTGGGAAACGCTGCCCTACGACCACTTCAGCCCGCACCCGGAAATCATCAGCCAGCGACTGGCCACGTTGAACCGCTTGCCGCGATTGCAGCGCGGGATTGTCGTCGTGCCGGTGCAGACCCTGCTGCAGCGACTGGCGCCGCTGCGCCATGTGGTCGGCGGCAGTTTCGATGTCACCGTCGGCCAGCGCCTGGACCTGGATGCCGAGCAGCGACGCTTGCAATCAGCCGGCTACCACCACGTGCCGCAGGTGCTCGACCCGGGTGACTTCGCCGTGCGCGGCGGCCTGCTGGACGTGTACCCGATGGGGGCCTCGCAGCCGTTCCGGGTGGAGCTGCTGGACGACCGGATCGACACCATCCGCGGCTTTGACCCGGAGACCCAGCGCTCCGAGGACAAGATCGATGCGGTCAAACTCCTGCCCGGGCGCGAACTGCCGCTGGACGAGGCATCACTGAAACGCGCGCTGGACGCGCTGCGCGAGCGCTTTGATCTGGATACCCGCCGCAGCGGCCTGTACCAGGACCTCAAGGCCGGCACGGCGCCGTCGGGGATCGAGTACTACCTGCCCCTGTTCTTCGACCAGACCGCCACCCTGTTCGATTACCTGGACGAGGCGACGCTGCCGCTGCTCGGCGAAGGCGTCAACGAGGCCGCGGACGCGTTCTGGCGCCAGACCGGCGAGCGCTACGAGCAGCGCCGGCACGACCTGGAGCGACCGCTGCTGCCGCCGGACGCACTCTACCTGTCACCGGATGCGCTGCGCGAGCGGCTCAACCAGGGCGCCCGCATCGAGGTCTGCGGCGAATCGCATCCGCAGGGTGCGCGTGCCGAAGTGCTGGCCAGCCAGCCGGCGCCCGCGCTGCCGATCAGTGCGCGCGACCAGGTTCCCGCCGGCGAGCTGAAGTCCTTCCTCGGCCATTACCCGGGCCGGGTCCTGATCGCCGCCGATTCGGCCGGACGCCGCGAGGCGCTGCTGGAGATCCTCCGCGCTGCCGAGCTGGAGCCGGAGGTGCTGCCGGACTTCCAGGCGTTCCTGGGCAGCAACCGGATTACCGCCAAGGCGCCGACAGACAGTGCGGGCGACACCCGCTTCGCCATCGCCGTGGCTCCGCTGGAAGATGGTTTCGCCCTCACCGCGCCCGCGCTCGCGGTCCTGACCGAGCGCCAGTTGTTCCCCGAACGGGCGACCCAGCCGCGTCGTCCGCGTCGCGCGGGACGTGAGCCGGAGGCGATCGTCCGCGACCTGGGCGAGCTGTCCGAAGGCGCGCCGATCGTCCACGAGGACCACGGCGTGGGCCGCTACCGCGGGCTGGTGACGCTGGAGGCCGGTGGCGAGAAAAACGAATACCTGGAAATCGAGTACGCCAAGGGCGACCGGCTGTACGTGCCGGTCGGCCAGCTGCACCTGATCAACCGCTACTCGGGCGCCTCGGTGGAAACCGCCCCGCTGCACTCGCTGGGCGGGGAGCAATGGAGCAAGGCCAAGCGCAAGGCGCAGGAAAAGGTCCGCGACGTGGCCGCCGAGCTGCTGGAGATCCAGGCCCGGCGCCGCGCCCGCGCCGGACTGGCGATCGACCTGGACCGGGCGATGTACGAGCCGTTCGCGGCCGCGTTCCCGTTCGAGGAGACCCCCGACCAGCACGCCGCGATCGAGGCGGTGCTGCGCGACCTGCAGTCCAGCCAACCGATGGACCGGGTGGTCTGCGGCGACGTCGGCTTCGGCAAGACCGAGGTCGCCGTGCGCGCCGCGTTCGCCACCGCCGCGGCGGGCAAGCAGGTTGCGGTGCTGGTGCCGACCACGCTGCTGGCCGAGCAGCACTACCGCAACTTCAGTGACCGCTTCGCCGACTGGCCGCTGAAGGTGGAAGTGCTGTCGCGCTTCAAGACGCCCAAGCAGATCAAGGCCGAGCTGGAAAAGGCGGCGGAAGGCACGATCGATGTGATCGTGGGGACCCACCGGCTGCTGCAGAAGGATGTCCGCTTCAAGGACCTGGGACTGGTCATCGTGGACGAGGAACAGCGCTTCGGCGTGCGCCAGAAGGAGGCGCTGAAGGCCCTGCGCGCGAACGTCCACCTGCTCACCCTGACCGCCACGCCGATCCCGCGCACCCTCAACATGGCGATGGCCGGGCTGCGCGACCTGTCGATCATCGCCACCGCGCCGGCGCACCGGATGGCGGTGCAGACCTTCGTGGTGCCGTGGGACGACAGCCAGCTGCGCGAGGCGTTCCAGCGCGAGATCTCCCGCGGTGGCCAGGCCTACTTCCTGCACAACGACGTGGAAAGCATCGGCCGCATGCAGCGCGAGCTGGAAGCGCTGGTGCCGGAGGCGCGGATCGGCATCGCCCACGGCCAGATGCCCGAGCGCGAGCTGGAGCGGGTGATGCTGGACTTCCAGAAGCAGCGCTTCAACGTGCTGTTGTGCTCGACCATCATCGAGTCGGGCATCGATATCCCCAACGCCAACACCATCATCATCAACCGCGCCGACAAGTTCGGCCTGGCGCAGCTGCACCAGCTGCGCGGGCGCGTCGGTCGCTCGCACCACCGCGCCTATGCCTATCTGGTGGTGCCGGACACGCGCTCGATCAGCGCCGATGCGAAGAAGCGGCTGGACGCGATCGCGGCGATGGACGAACTGGGCGCCGGTTTCACCCTGGCCACCCACGACCTGGAGATCCGCGGCGCCGGTGAGCTGCTGGGCGAGGACCAGAGCGGGCAGATGGCCGAGGTCGGCTTCAGCCTCTACACCGAGCTGCTGGAGCGCGCCGTGCGCAGCATCCGCCAGGGCAAGTTGCCCGACCTGGACGCCACCGAAGAGCGCGGCGCGGAGATCGAGCTGCATGTTCCGGCGCTGATCCCGGAGGACTACCTGCCCGACGTGCACACCCGCCTGACGCTGTACAAGCGGATCTCCGGCGCCCGCGACGCGCATGATCTGCGCGAGCTGCAGGTGGAGATGATCGACCGCTTCGGCCTGCTGCCCGACCCGGCCAAACACCTGTTCGCCATCGCCGAACTGAAGCTGCAGGCCACCGGGCTGGGCGTGCGCAAACTGGACATCGGTCCCACCAGCGGCCGGCTGCAGTTCGTCGAGAAGCCCAAGGTCGACCCGATGGCGGTGATCCGCATGATCCAGGGCCAGCCCAACCTGTACCGGATGGACGGCCCCGACAAGCTGCGCCTCAGCCTGGAACTGCCTGAGCCCCCGGCGCGCATTGCTGCCGCGCGCGCTCTGCTGATCTCGCTGACCCCGTCGTGATTGGCACGGCGGGCGATCCACGCCAGTAGCCGAAGCAATTCCGCCGGCGATTGTCAATCCCCACGGCGTGCTTTAAGGTCGGTTCAGCAGTGCGGGGTGATGCACTGCGCGTTCGATGCGGAGCGTTTCCGCAACCAGGGGGAATACCAATGAACAAGACGGCACTCTTATTGCCGCTGTTGCTGGTCGCCGGTGGCGCCCACGCACAGCAGGCCAACGCCTGCCCGCAGTTGGACGCCAGTACGGGCCTGACCTGGGAATACCGCGGCGGCAACGGCGCGGATTTCTGCCGCGCGCTGCGCGCCGACGGGTCCGAAGCGTTCGGCATGTACATCAGCAAGAAGCCGACCTTCTCGCCGCAGCGCAGCAACCGGGTGGAAAACGGCAGCATCGGCGGCCGTGAGGTCCAGTGGTACCGGGCCGAACTGGCCGGGCAGCCGGGGATCGAGGCACGCGAGACGCTGCTCAAGCTCGACGACGGTCGCAGCGCGCACGTATGGATGCAGGCGCCCTCGCAGGACCAGCTGCAGCAGTCTTTCGAGCTGACCCGCGACATCGATTTCTCGACCCGCCGTACCGCCAAGGCGATCGCCGGCCAGTAGCCGCAGTGCGGGTTGGCGTTGCGTCTGCCGGGGGCCTCCGGCCTGGGCGGGCCGGTTCGGGCTATCGCTCGCGCGCGAGCAGCCCGGCGACGGCTTGGCGGTAGCGCGCCGCGATCGCGTCGGCGTCCACGTGCCGGCCGCCATCGACGACGCAGCGACCGTCCACCCAGGCCTGCCGCACCAGCGGGCGGTTGCCGCTGAAGATCCAGCGATCCACCGTGTCCGCGTCGGTGGCGCCGGCAAACTGCGGTGCCTCGCCGTCCAGCACCAGCACGTCCGCGTGGGATGGATCGAGCCGGTGGCCGGTGGAATCGGATGCGCTGGCCACCACGCCGCGCAGCAAGGTCTCGCCGGCACTGGGCGAGTCCACGCTGACCGCGATGTTGCGTCGGCGCGTGACCAGGCGCTGGCCGTATTCGAGCCAGCGCAGCTCCTCCACCGGCGAAACCGACGAATTGGAGTCCGAGCCGACGCCCCAGCGGCCGCCGGCGTCCAGATAGTCGCGCAGCCGGAACAGGCCATCGCCGAGGTTGGCTTCCGTGGTCGGGCAGATTGCCACCGTGGCGCCGGATTTGGCCACGCCGGCAAGTTCGGCGTCGTCCAGGTGGGTGGCGTGCACCAGCGTCCAGCGCTCGTCGACCTCCGCGTTGTCCAGCAACCACTGCACCGGACGCGACCCGCGCAGCTGCAGGCATTCCTCGACCTCGGGTAGCTGCTCGGCGATATGGATATGGATGCGGCTGTCTGCGGGCAGCGCCGCAAGTACTTCGCGCATCGCCGCTTCCGGTACCGCGCGCAGGCTGTGCAGCGCGCAGCCGATGCGCAGACGCCCGCTCTGTTTTGCCCGCAACGTGTCCAGCAGGCGCAGATAGGCGTCCACGCTGTGGCCGAAGCGCTGCTGGCGCGGCTCCAGCGGCCGGCCGTCGAACCCGCCGGTCATGTACAGCACCGGCAACAGGGTCATGCGGATGCCCACGTCGGCCGCGGCTTCCACCAGCGCCGTGGACATCGCCGCGGGGTGCGCCCATGGCTTGCCGCCGGGGCCGTGATGCAGGTAGTGGAACTCGCACACGGTGGTGTAGCCGGCTTCCAGCATCTCGGCATACAACTGCGCGGCGACGGCATGGAGCGATTCGGGGGTGAACCGGTCGGCGAAGCGGTACATCGTTTTGCGCCAGGTCCAGAAAGAATCGGCCGGATCGGTCTGCGCCTCGGCCATCCCCGCCATCGCGCGCTGGAAGGCGTGCGAATGCAGGTTCGCGATGCCCGGCACCACGCGCTGCGGCGCGCTGGAGACGTGGCGTGGCGCGAGCCCGTCCGCACGGGGCCCAGTCTGTGGCAGCTGTCCATCGCGCCAACCCTCGGGGTGCCAGATCCTGGCCGTCGCATTGCTGTTCATTGCCTGATTGTCGCCCGCTGCGGCGGCGCTGGCGACCCGCCCCGGCGGCCGGTCTGGCAGGCGCACGCGTGTTCCCTACAATGACCGGATGACGATTTCCGCTGAAACCAACGACCTCCGCGCCGCGAAGCCGGCCGCCAACCACGCCCCGGGCGCCGCCAACGGACGCTGGGACGGCCTGATCCTGGGTGCGTCGCTGGCGACGCTCGACTGCGCCGACGGTTACGGCGAGGTCGGCAACGCCGCGCTCGGCTGGCTCGACGGACTGATCACCTACGTCGGTCCGCGCGACGGGCTGCCAGGCGCGCCGGAAGCGCTGGCGCGGGAGGTCATCACCACCGACGGCTGGATCACCCCGGGCCTGGTCGACTGCCACACCCATCTGGTGTTTGCGGGCGATCGCGCGCGCGAGTTCGAGTTGCGCCTGCAGGGTGCCAGCTACGAGGAAATCGCCCGCGCCGGCGGCGGCATCCTGTCCACGGTGGAAGCGGTGCGCGCCTGCGATGAAGACGAGCTGCTGCGGCAGTCGCTGCCACGGGCGCGCGCCCTGCTCGCCGACGGCGCGACCACGCTGGAGATCAAGTCCGGCTACGGCCTGGACTTCGAAGGCGAGCACCGGATGCTGCGCGTGGCGCGCCGGATCGGCGAGGAACTGGGCATCGGCGTGCGCACCACCTACCTGGCCGCGCACGCCCTGCCCGCCGAGTACAGGGAACAGGCCGACGCCTACATCGAGGAAGTGGTCCAGTGGCTGCCCAGGCTGCACGCCGAAGGGCTGGTGGATGCGGTGGATGCGTTCTGCGAGGGCATCGGCTTCACGCCGACGCAGACGCGCCGCGTGTTCGAGGCTGCGCGCGCGCTGGATCTGCCGGTCAAGCTGCACGCCGACCAGCTCAGTGACTTGAGTGGCGCGGCGCTGGTGGCAGAATTCGGCGGTCTTTCAGCCGACCATCTCGAGCACACCAGCGAGGAGAGCGTGCGCGCGATGGCCGCGGCCGGCGTCGTCGCCGTCCTGCTGCCTGGCGCGTTTCATGTCTTGCGGGAAACCCGGCTGCCGCCGCTGGCCTCGTTCCGGGAACACGGCGTGGCCATGGCGATCGCGACCGACTGCAACCCCGGCACCTCGCCGTTGCTGTCGCTGCGCCAGGCGATCCAACTGGCCTGCACCCACTTCCGCCTCACGCCGCAGGAGGGCCTGCGAGGGGCGACCGTCAACGCCGCGCGCGCGCTGGGACTGGGCGATCGCGGCGCGCTGCGGGTGGGCATGCGTGCCGACTTCGTGCGCTGGAAGATCCACCATCCGGCCGAGTTGGGCTACTGGCTGGGCGGTGACCTCGCCGGCGGCGTCTGGATCGGTGGCCAACGCGTGCATCACCGGTAACGCCGAGCCGCCCGATTACTGCACTATCGGGCTCTCGTTACCCACGCCGCACAGACCTGCGGACCCACTGGAGAGATCATGCATCGCACCCTGCCCGTCCTGCTGCTCGCACTCGTTCCCGCCCTCGGTTTCGCCCAGTCGACCTCGCAGCTGAGCGCCACCGACGCCGCCCGCGCGCTGGCCCAGGAGGCGGTGATCGTGGACACCCACATCGACGCGCCCGGCATGCTGACCGATCGCTGGATGGACCTGGGTAGCGATGCACCTGGGCGCGAGTTCGACTATCCCAAGGCCCGCGCCGGCGGCCTGGACGTGGGTTTCATGTCGATCTACACCTCGGCCAAGCAGGACGAGGACGGCGTGGCCTGGCAGGCCGCCAACGAGATGATCGACTCGGTCGAGGCGCTGGTCCAGCGCCATCCCGACCGGTTTGCGCTGCTGCACTCGCCCGGCGACGTCGAGCGCCTGCGCCAGGGCGGGCGCGTGCTGCTGCCATTGGGCATGGAAAACGGCGCGCCCATCGGCGACGACCTGGCCAACCTGCAGTTCTTCTTCGATCGCGGCGTGCGCTACATCACCCTGGCCCACAGCGCGGCCAACCGGATCGCCGACTCCTCCTACGCCATCGAGCGCAAATGGAACGGCCTGAGTCCGTTCGGGCGGCAGGTCGTGGCCGAGATGAACCGGCTGGGGATCATGGTCGACGTCTCCCACGTCTCCGATGAAGCCGCCCGCCAGGCCATTGAACTGAGCACGGTGCCGGTGATCGCCAGCCACTCCGCGTTCCGCCATTTCACCCCGGACTTCGAGCGCAACATCAGCGATGAGCTGGCCAAGGCGATTGCCGCGAAGGGCGGCGTGGTCCAGATTCCCTTCGGCACCGCGTTCGTCGATCCCCGGGGTGCGGCCGACACGCAGGCCCACTTCCGCGCCATCAACGACTTCAACCAGCGCAACGCCGAGCTGCGGGCGGCCGGCAAGCCGGATCTCGACCGGGAGACGTTCAACCGCGAATGGTCGCAGGCGCACCCCGCGCCGCAGACGCCAATCGAGGCCGTCCTGGACCAGATCGACTACGCGGTGCAGCTGATCGGGGTCGACCACGTCGGCATCGGCTCGGACTTTGACGGCGTCGATGGCGAGTTGGCCGATGGCCTGCGCACGGTCGCCGACTTCCCCAACCTGATCAGCGGGCTGCAGGCCCGTGGCCACAGCGATGCCGACATCCGCAAGATCCTTGGCGGCAACCTGTTGCGGACCTGGGCCGCGATCGAGGCCGGTGCCCGCTAGCGCAACCGGGTTCCCCAGCACCTGAAACAATCGGGGCAAAAAAGGAAAGCCCCGCATTCGCGGGGCCTCTGCTCACAACGGCATGGCGCCGGTGCTTATTCCTTGGCGACGGTCTTCTTGGCGACGACCTTCTTGGTCGTTGCCTTGCTCGCGGCCTTGCTGGCGGAAGTCTTCTTCGCTACCGGCGCGCTGGCGGTGCCGGCGGCCTTGGATACGGCCGAGCGGGAGTTGCCGTAGCTGGAGTTGAAGCGCTTGCCCTTGGCGGTCTTGCGGTCGCCTTTGCCCATGATTTTGCTCCCGGTTGGGTGTTGATACGATTGAAAAACCCGCACCTCAGGCGTGATCACCGGCGCATGGTGCCGGCGCCACGCGTGGCGCGGGAACCGCCAAATCTTAACATGGGCGTCCGCCCGGCCGTCTGCCTAGTGGTGGCAGCAGGCGTCGTGCACGTGTCCGTGGTTCAGCCGCAGGTTGATCACATGCGCCACGCCCACCAGCGTGCCGCCAAACGTCATGGCAACGGCGTGCGGTACAACGCTGGCGTGCAGCGGGTGGTACAGCACCGCCGCCCAGAGCACGCCCAGGCCCGTCAACAACAGCCACAGTGCCCGCGCGACACCGTGCCTCCGGTAGCCTTGGACGAGACTGAACACGCCCAGCAAAGTGGCAAACAGCACGAACGCCTGCTCGAACCGCTCGCTGCCCAGGCTCATCAACCCGACCGCCGGAAGCAACGCGATGGCGACCGGAAGCAGCGCGCAGTGCACTGCGCAGATGATGGAACCCGATGCGCCAAGGCGGTCGAGCAAACGCTGGTTACGCGGTGACATCAGGACACCTTCGATGGATACATGACTTGTGGGGACTTGCCGACAGATTAGAATAATATAACATTCCGATCCTGTGCCGCTACTTTTTGCAGGATTTCCGTGTCCCCAGCGTTCCCGATGTCTCCGTTTTCGTTGCAGCCCAGTCTTCTCGCCCGTGCATTGCTGTCAGCCCTGCTGGTCACGCCAGCGGCGTTTGCCGCCGGCGTCGATTCGGCATCCATGCAGGCGCACGATCCGGACCATGAGCCGGTCGACCTGAGCGCCGTCCAGGTGCGGGCATCCATCCTGCCCGGCACGGTCGAGGACCTGGCCCGCCCGGTGGAGGTCCTCGCCGGTGAACGGCTGGACGCGGCCAAGGCCAGCTCGCTGGGGGAGACGGTCAACAAGCTGCCCGGCGTGCAGTCGTCCTATTTCGGTACCGGCGTCGGCCGCCCGATCGTGCGCGGCTTTGACGGCGCGCGGGTCCAGGTGCTCAGCGACGGGCTGGGTTCGGGCGATGTGTCCACGGTCAGCGCCGACCACGCGGTCAGCATCGAGCCCTTCCTGGCCAACCAGATCGAGGTACTGAAGGGACCGTCCACCCTGCTCTACGGCAGCGGTGCCATCGGCGGCGCGGTGAACGTGATCGACGGGCGCATCCCCGAGGCGGCCACCGACGAGCCGCTGCAAGGCCGGGCGGAACTGCGGGCCGGCACGGTCAACGACGAGAAGACCGGCATGCTGCGGCTCGATGGCACCTCCGCCTCGGGCCATTTGGTGTTCCACTTCGATGCCTTGCACCGCGAGACCGGTGATTACGCCATCCCCGGGTTTGCCGAGAGCGCCCGCCAGCTGGCCGCCGAGGGCGAGACGCCCGATCCCGCCACCTCCGGAACGTTGGCCAACAGCGCCCTGCGCACCGATAGTGGCGCGCTGGGGATGTCCTGGGTCGGCGAGCGCGGCTTCGCGGGCGTGGGCTACTCGCTGTTCAACACCCACTACGGCGTGCCGGGCCATTCCCACGACGATGGTGATGGTCATGGCCACGACGCGGACGATGGCCACGACCACGGGGATGACACCCATGGGGATGACGCCGTGCACATCCTGATGGACCAGCGTCGCACCGAAGTGCGCGCCGGTCTGGACGAACTGGGCGTGTTCGAGACCCTGCGGATCAAGTTCGCCGACACCCGCTACACCCACACCGAGTTCGAGGGTGAGGCGATCGGCACGGTGTTCGACAACAGCAGCAAGGAAGCGCGGCTGGAACTGGTCCACCAGCCCTGGGCCGGCTGGCGCGGCGCGTTCGGCGTGCAATGGGCGCACCGGAAGTTCGACGCCGTCGGCGCGGAAGCGTTCGTGCCGGGCACCGAAGGCAACGACACCGGCCTGTTCTGGATCGGCGAGCGCCGCAGCGGCGACTTCAAGTTCGAACTGGGCGCGCGGCATGACCGCAACACCATCGATGCGGTGCCGCAGCCGCTCGCGCCGCTTCGGGCCAACTCGCGAAAGTTCGAAGCGCTGAGCGGGTCCGCGGCGGTGCAGTGGGAGCTCAGCGACCGGTTCCACGCCTCCCTCGGGCTGGACCGCTCCCAGCGGGTACCGACCGCCGAGGAGCTGTTTTCCAGCGGCCTGCATGTCGCCACCGGAACCATGGAGGTCGGCGACGAGACCCTCGGCGTGGAAACCGCGAACCGGCTCGAGCTGGGACTGCGCTGGCACGGCGAGCGCATCGATCTGGGCGCGGCCGTGTACGGCATCCGCTATGCCGACTTCATCTACCAGGCCAGCCCGACGTCGCTGGACGACCCCGGCAATCCGCTGTTGGACGGTGGCGTGCCGGTGCGCCTGTGGAACCAGGCCGATGCCCGCTTCCACGGCATGGAGGCGGACGCCACCATCGCGCTGGTCGACAATGACCGTGGCGCGTGGGACCTGCGGGTGTTCGGGGATATCGTGCGCGGCAAGCTCGCGTCCGGGGGCCGAGAGCGCGACGTGGACGTGGAGGTTTTCCACGGCGGGCACGTGCACCGGCACGCGGCGCGGATCAGCGAGCAAGGCAACCTGCCGCGCCTGGCGCCGGCGCGGCTGGGCAGTGAACTGTCCTGGAGCAACGGCACGTGGCGCGCGTCGCTGGGCGCGGTGCGCTACCTGAAGCAGGACCGGGTCGCGACCAACGAAACGACGACGCCCGGCTACACGCTCGTCGACGCCCACCTGGCCTGGCACCGCGACACCCCGTCGGGCAACGCCTGGGAGGTGTTCCTCGACGGCAGCAACCTGCTCGACCAGGAGGCCCGCCCGCACACCTCGTTCCTGAAGGATCTGGCGCCGCTGCCCGGCCGCGGCATTGCTTTCGGGGTGCGCGCGTTCTTCTGAGCGAAGCCTAGAGCGCGCGCGCCATGTACAAGGCGCCGTCCCCGTACTGCCGGACCTTGCGCGCCAGGTTCGGCGCCACGTCCAGCGACCGGAAACCCATCCGCTGCCAGAACCCGGCAGCACCGGGCACGGCCACCAGCTCGGCGCTCAGCAGGCCGCCGCGCCGGCCCGCCTCCAGGGCGGTGTCCACCAGCCGTCCTCCGAGCCCGGTGCCCATGGCGCGGGCGGAAACCGACAGATCGTGCACGTACAGGATCCGTGGGCCCTCGGCTGGCGGCGCCGAGAGCACGGTGTCGACCGCGGGCGGGCATTGGCTGAGCCAGGGATGGGCAAGGATGTATCCCATTGCAAGGTGATCGGCCTCGGCGAGATGGCAACACCCTGCCGCGATGCGCAGGCGGCTGGCAAATGCCGGAAGCGAATCACGCAATGCCGGCGGGTAGCTTTCCGCCTGCAGCGCGAACACGTCTGGCACGTCATCCTCTCGCAGGGCTCGCAGCGACGCATGCATGGTCGCCGCCTACCTGCCTGCCGCGCGGACGCACTCCGCGCACAGGCCGTGCACTTCCAGGATCTGCGCCCGCGGCACGAACCCCAGCCCGCGTGCGCGGGATTCCAGTGCCTCCACGATGGTGTCGTCCTCAAGTTCCGTCGCCGACTGGCAGCCGTCGCAGATCAGGAAGGGCACCGCGTGCTGCTCGCCGCCGGGATGGTGGCAACCGACAAACGCGTTGACCGAGGCCAGCTTGTGGATGAAGCCGTGCTCGAGCAGGAAATCCAGCGCGCGATACACCGTCGGCGGCGCCGCAGCATCGTGCGTGGCCTTCATCCGGTCCAGCAACTCGTAGGCCTTCAGTGGCCGCTCGGCATCGGCGATCAAGCGCAGGGCATGGGAGCGGATCGGCGTCAGGCGCAATCCGCGCTGCGCGCACAGCCGCTCCACCTCGAGCACGAAGGCGTCGCCATCATGGACGTGGTGTTGCGGATCGGTGCAGTCGTGGACAGGGCTCATGTCGTCGGTGCGGCCTGCAACGGGCGCGGCAAGCGCGCCATTGCGACCGGTCTAATCCTCCAGCGGGATCCTGGCAAGCGCCGCGTCGATGCGGCGTACCGCTTCGGCCTGGCCCGCCAGGTAAACGGTGTGGGAAATGTCGGGGCTGACCTGGGTGCCGGTCATCGCAACGCGCATCGGCTGGGCGACCTTGCCCATGCCCAGCTCCAGCGCGGCGGCGGTGTCGTGCAGCGCGGCGTTGATCGCCTCCGCATTCCAGTCGGCCAGCGCGGCCAGGCGGGCGCGGGCATCCTCCAGCGGTGCGCGCGCGGCGGACTTGAGGTGCTTGGCCACGGCGGCTTCGTCGTAGGCGGTTAACGGCCCGAACCAGACCGCCGCGCGCTCGGCCATGTCCTTGAGCGTCTGCACGCGGTCGCGCAGGGCCAACACGATGTCGACCGCGGCCGGTCCATTGGCCAGGTCGTAGCCGGCCTGCTGCAGGTGCCACTGCAGGTGCACCGCCACCGCCGCCGGGTCATCGGTCTTGAGGTACTGCTGGTTGAGCCAGCCCAGTTTGGCCATGTCCAGCCGCGACGCGCTGGCGTGGACGTTCTTGAGGTCGAACAGGGAGGTCATCTCCTCGATCGAGAAGATTTCCTGATCGCCGTGCGACCAGCCCAGGCGCACCAGGTAGTTCAGCAGCGCGTGCGGCAGATAGCCGGCGTCGCGGTAATCCATGACGTCCGCCGCGCCGGTCCGCTTGGAGAGCTTGGCGCCGTCCGGGTCCAGGATCATCGGCAGGTGCGCGAAGTGCGGCACCTCGACGTCCAGGGCGCGGTAGATGTTGATCTGGCGCGGGGTGTTGTTGACGTGGTCATCGCCGCGCACGACATCGGTAATGCGCATGTCCATGTCGTCGACCACCACCGCGAAGTTGTAGGTCGGGTAGCCGTCGGAGCGGAAGATCACCAGATCGTCCAGCTCGCTGTTGGCGATCTCGATGCGGCCCTTGACCTTGTCCTCCCAGGCGACCACGCCGTCGAGCGGGTTGCGGAAGCGGATCACCCGATTGGGGTCCTCGCGGAACCCCGCGTTCCGGTCGCGGTAGGCGCCGTTGTAGCGCGGCTTGGTGCCGGCCTTCATCGCCGCCTCGCGCATCGCGTCCAGCTCGTCGCGAGTCTCGTAGGCGTAGTACGCGTGGCCGGCCGCCACCAGTTGCTCGGCGACCTCGCGGTAACGCTCCAGTCGCTGGGTCTGGTAGACCGGCGCACCGTCGTAGTCCAAGCCCAGCCAGTCCATCGCCTGCAGGATCGCGTCGATCGCCGCCTGCGTGCTGCGCTCGCGGTCGGTGTCCTCGATGCGCAGAACGAACTCGCCGCCGCGGTGGCGCGCCTCCAGCCAGCAGTACAAAGCGGTGCGGGCACCGCCGATGTGCAGGTATCCGGTCGGGCTGGGAGCAAAGCGGGTGCGGCAGGTCATGCGGTCAGGCTCGTGCGGGTGGACCGGTGATGGTACCGCGCCCGCTGTTCCCCGGCCGATCAGCCGGCGTCGGAATCGGTACCCTCGCCGCCCGTCAGCGGGCTTTGCGCGTCAAAGGCCAGGGTCGCGATCACCCCGAACTCGCGTCCGGGCTGGACCGACACGCTCCAGCCGTACAGCGCGCACAGCCGGCGCACTATCGACAGGCCGATGCCGCCGCCGTGGGTGTGGCCGGCATGGGTGCCGCGGTAGCCACGCTGGAAGATGCCGGCGGCGTCCTCGGCGCTGAGGCCGGGGCCGGAATCGATCACCTGCACCGCGCCGTCCAGCATGCGCACGATGACCTCGCCCTCGGTGGTGTACTTGACCGCGTTGCCGATCAGGTTGCCCAGGGCCACGGCGACCGCCGCCTCGGGCGCATCGACCACCAGCGGGCCGGTGTTGTCCTCCAGGCGCAGCACCAGCGGCTTGCCGGCCAGCTGGGTGCGATGCACGTCCAGCGACTGCGCCGCCAGCCTGGCCACGTCGGTCGCGCCGTGGCCGCGCTCGTTGCGCGACAGCAGCAGCAGCGCGCTGATCAGGTCGGTGCACTGCTGCTCGGCGCGCTGGATGCGCATCAGCCGCATGCGGGTCTTGTCGTCCAGCTGCGGGTTGGACAGCAGCAGTTCGACCGCGCCGCGGATCACCGCCAGCGGCGTGCGCAGCTCGTGGCTGACGTCGGCGTTGAACTCGCGGTCCCGCTGGACCACCTCGGTGAGCCGGCCGGCGTAATCGTCCAGCGCCTCGGCGAGCTGGCCGACCTCGTCGTCGGGAAAATGATCGGCCAGGGACTCGGCAGCGGCGCTGCGGCCGGACTCCTTGAGCCGCTGGGCCAGCTCCGATACCGGGCTCATCACCCGCGAGGCCGACCACCAGCCCAGCACCAGCGAGAGCAGGGTGAACACCAGCACCGACGCGTACAGGGCGTGGTTGAACCGCTCCTCGCTGCGCATCGACGGGGTCATGTCGTAGGCGAGGAAAAACCACGCCTGCGGCGTCTTGCGCACGGCCAGCTTGTAGGCGAACTCGGTACCGTCCGGGTCGGTGCCGACCATGCCGGTGATGCCGTCCGACAGCGCGTACCACTCCGGCCGGCTCAGGCGCACCGACTCGAACTTGTCGGGCGTATAGACGTAGGCGCGGACCTGGTCGAAGGGGAACTCGCGGTTGTTGGGGTCCACCTCGAACTGGTGCGCGGCGTTGGCGAGGTTGCGGTTCATCACATCCTCGATCAACTGGTTCTCCACCCGCGCCCGGGTCCAGTTGGTCGCCCAGGCGAACAGCAGGGTCAGGCTGAAACCCAGCAACACGAACGACAGGATGATGCGGCTGCGCAGCCGCCGCCGGTAGCGCATGCGCCGGCTGGGGGCGGGGCCGCTGGCCGCCGCCGCCCTGGGAACCTCAGCTTTCGGCATCGAGCTCGGCGATCCGGTAGCCGATGCCGTGGCGGGTGTGGATCAGCGAGGTCGGGAACGGCTTGTCGACCACCGCGCGCAGGCCGTGGATGTGCACGCGCAGGCTGTCGGAGTCCGGCAGTTCCTCCCCCCAGACCCGCGTTTCCAACTCCTGGCGGGTGACCACCGCCGGCGAGGACTCCATCAGCGACTGCAGGATCTTCAGCCCGGTCGGGTTGAGCTGGAGCAGCTTGCCCTGGCGCCGTACCTCCAGCGTGTCCAGGTTGTATTCCAGGTCGGCGGCGGTCAACACGCGGGTCTTGACCCCGCGTCCGCGGCGCGCGAGGGCGTTCAAGCGGACCTCCACTTCCTGCAGCGCGAAGGGCTTGATCAGGTAATCGTCGGCGCCCGAATCGAACCCGGCCAGCTTGTTGTCCAGGGTGTCACGCGCCGTCAGCATCAGCACCGGGGTCTGCTTGCGCGCCTCGTTGCGCAGCTTGCGGCAGACCTCCAGGCCATCGATGCCGGGCAGGTTGAGGTCGAGCACGATCGCGTCGAAATCGTGCACAACGGCCAGGTGCAGGCCGGTGATGCCGTCGGCGGCGAAGTCGACCGTGTGGCCACGGTCTTCGAGGAAGTCGCCAAGGTTGGCGGCAATGTCCTGGTTGTCTTCAATGACGAGGATGCGCATGGAGTCTTCCTGTGTGGGATGACGCCGGCCGGGGCCGCGTCGGAACCGGACGGGCGGTTGAAAGTCGCCCGGCGCGGTGGATCGCCCGATTCTGCCAGACCGCGGCGGTGGACAACGTCACGGCGCGCGCCGGCATCCACCCGTGCGACGCGGCGTCAGCGTCGCTGCAGCCGCCAGCAGCGGTGGATCCGGGGATTGCGGGCGAAATCCGGCGGGATGGTCTGCGCGCTGATCTCCTCGCTGGACGCAAATTCCGCCACCGCCGCCTCGTCCAGACGGAAGCGGCGGAAGTTGTTCGAGAAGTACAGCACGCCGTCGCGCGCCAGCCGATCGACCGCCGCACGCAGCAGCCGGACGTGGCTGGCCTGGATGTCGAAATCGTCCGCGCGCTTGGAGTTGGAGAAGGTCGGCGGGTCGCAGAACACCAGGTCGTACTCGGCCTGGTCGGCCTCCAGCCAGGCCATGGCGTCGGCCTGCACGAGCCGGTGGCGGGCGCCGCCCATGCCGTTCTCGGCCAGGTTGTCGGCGCACCATTGCAGGTAGGTCGGCGACAGGTCGACGGTGGTGGTCTGGCGGGCGCGGCCGACGGCGGCGTGCATGGTGGCGGCGCCGGTGTAGCCGAACAGGTTCAGGAAGCGGGTGTCCTCGGCCTCGGCGGCGATCCGCAAACGCAGGGGCCGGTGGTCCAGGAACAGGCCAGTGTCGAGGTAGTCGAACAGGTTCACCCGCAGGCGGGCATCGCCCTCGCGCACGGTCAGGTACTCGCCGCGCTGGTCGAAACGGCCGTACTTGGAGCCGCCCTTGCCGCGCGAACGTGTTTTCAGAGCCACGTGCTCACGCGGCACGTCGAAGACCTCGCGCGCGGCGGCCAGCAGCTCATTCAGGCGACGGCGCTGCAGGGGCTCGGGAATGTCGTCGGGCGCCGCGTACTCCTGCACATGCAGGAAGGTGCGCGGCGACTCCTCGTCGGTCTGGTAGACGTCGATCGCGGCGGAATACTCCGGCAGGTCGGCGTCATAGGCGCGGAAGCAGGTCACCGCCTCACGCTGGCGCCAGGTCTTCAACTTGCGCAGGTTCTTGCGCAGGCGGTTGACGACCATCTGCGCGCCCTCCGCCAGTGCCGGCGCCTCCTCGCCCGCCTTGCGCTCGCGCTGCGGCGGTGCCACCGGATCGACGGTGATCAGGGTGCATTCGATCGCGCCGTTGAACATCTGGTACTTCTTCAGCGCGCGCAGGCCGGTAGCGTGGGCCAGCTCGGCGTCACCGCACAGCAGGCTGGCCCGCCAGTCCGGCACCGCGCGCTTGAGCGCATCGCCGAGCGCGCGGTACAGCGCGGGGTCCGCCGCCAGGCGCAGGTCGTAGGGCGGGTTGCAGACCACCAGTCCGCCGGGCGCGGCGTTCGCTTCGGGGTCGACCTCCGCCCAGGGGAGCACGGGGATCGATCCCAGACGCAGCCCTTCCACCGCGGCGGCTTGCCACTGGATCACCCCGGCCAGTCCGGCCAGGACCTCGTTCTCCTGCGCGGCGGCGATCGCCTGCGGATCGCGGTCACGGCCGAAGAACACCGGCCGCAGCGCCGCGCGTCCGGCGAGCTCGCGCTGGCGCGCGTCATCGTGCAGCGACTGCCAGGCGTCCGGGTCGAAGCCCTTCCAGCGGGTCGGGGCGAAGCCGCCGTGGCGCAGCAGGCCGGGGGCGACGTCGGCGGCCATCAGCGCGCCCTCGATGACCAGCGTGCCGCTGCCGCACATCGGGTCGAGCAGTCCGCCGCCGTCGGCGTAGACCTGCGGCCAGCGGCCGCGCATCAACACGCCCGCGGCCAGGTTTTCCTTCAGCGGGGCCTCGCACTGCTGCTGTCGCCAGCCGCGCCGGTGCAGCGGGCCACCGCCCAGGTCGATGGACACGATCGCGCGGTCCTTGCGCACCACCAGATTGATGCGCACATCCGGCGTATCCACATCCACGCTCGGGCGCATGCCGGTGGCCTCGCGCATCACATCCACGATCGCGTCCTTGACGCGCTGGGCCGCGAAACGGGCGTGGGTCAGGCCGGTTCCCGACACGTGCGCATCCACCGCGATGGTGTCTCCCTCGCCGAGCTGCGCGGGCCAGTCGATCGCGGCCACGCCGGCGTACAGGGCGTGCTCATCGGCGCAATCGAAATCGGCGATCGGCCACAACACGCGGCTGGCCAGACGCGACCACAGCACCGCGCGCTGCGCGTCCAGCAGGCTGCCTTCGACATTCACCCCGGCCATGGTCGCCGTCGCCCGCGTGCAACCCAGCGCGAGCATCTCCTCGGCCAGCAGGTATTCCAGGCCCTTGCCGCAACTGGCAAAAAACTTCATTGCGCGTCCCCGCGATCGTTCGACGTTTGCAGGCTCGACAGCAGGCGCATGAACGCGTCGGCACTGGCCTGCACGTGGCGGGAGAGCCGGTGATCGTCATCGACCAGCAGCAGGCGGGCGCGCCGCTCCTGCGCCCAGCCGACGACGTCCGCGGCGGGAATCAGCTCATCGTCCCAGCCGTGCAGGATGCTCAGCGGCACATCGGCGGCATCGATGGGATGCGCCTGGTTCATGCGGATCGGCGGCGCCATCAGGAACAGGCCGGCCACCGAAACCTGCAGGGACGCGTGCGCGGAGATGAACGCACCGAGACTGGATCCGGCCAGCACGACCGGCCCATGCGCCGTTGCGGCGCGGGTCAATTCCACCAGCCGCTGCAGGCGCTGCGGCACATCGCCCAGCGGGCTGATGTCGGCGCAGGCGTCCAGGTCGGTGTAATCGGGTCGCTCGCAGGTCCAGCCGAGCTCCGCGGCGGCCTGCGCGAGCGCGGTGACCTTGGTCGCGTCGGGCCCGCTTTCAAAGCCGTGGGAAAGGATGCAGTGTCCGCGCATGGTGAATCCGGAAGTAAAAACGCACGGCGGCGACGGCGTGGCGGGCACGGCGCGCGCAGCGGTGGCTGGGGCCCGCGATGCTAGCATCCGGGCCATGCCCACTGAGCCTGACGCCGCCGCTGCCGGCCCTGCCATTCACCCAGCGCCGCTGCCGTATCAGGCGCGTCTGTCCCAGCGGGATCCGGCGTCAATCGACCTGGTGGTGATCCACTGCACCGAGCTGCCGGACCTGGCCATGGCGCGCGAGTACGGGGAGCGTGTGCTTTATCCGGAATCGGGCACGGGCAACAGCGGCCACTTCTACATCGACCGCGACGGCACGATCCACCAGTACGTCGACCTCGACCGCATTGCCCACCATGTGCGCGGCGTCAATCAGCGTTCAATCGGCATCGAGCTGGTCAACAGCGGCCGCTACCCCGATTGGCTCGATTCCCGCCACCAGTCGATGGACGAAGCCTATCCGCCGGCGCAGATAGCTGCGCTGATCGCGCTGCTGGACTGGCTGGCCGGCAGCATGCCCTCGCTGCGATGGATCGCCGGCCACGAGGATCTGGATACCGAGCTGGCCGTGGCGAGCGACGATCCCGGCCGGCGCGTGCCGCGCAAGCGCGATCCGGGACCGCGGTTCCCTTGGGCGGACGTGCTGGCCGCCACTTCGCTGGAACGGCTGCCCGGCTGAGCGCTGGCCGGTGTCTTTGCCCGGCCTGAATCGCACGACCGGCAGGACCGGCCGCGTGCCACCGGCGGCTATAATTGCCGGTCACCCGTATTGGTCCGCCGCATGACGCCCCCCGTTTCCGAGCTGATCGACCTGCTCTCGCTGGAGCGCCTCGAGGACAACCTGTTCCGCGGCCAGAGCCGCGACATCGGCACCAAGTACGTGTTCGGTGGCCAGGTGCTCGGCCAGGCGCTGTCCGCCGCCCGCGCCACCCTGGCAGAGACCCGCGGGGCGCATTCGCTGCACGCCTACTTCCTGCGTGCCGGCGACATAAAGGCGCCGATCGTCTACCAGATCGACCGCACCCGCGACGGCGGCAGCTTCTCGGTCCGCCGGGTGACCGCGATCCAGCACGGCCAGGTGATCTTCTTCATGGCGGCGTCATTCCAGGCCGAGGAGCCCGGTGCCCAGCACCAGTCATCGATGCCGTCGGTGCCCGTGCCCGAGGACATCGAGCCCTCGCCGTCGGTGCCCGACAAGGTCATGGCCACGCTGCCCGACAAGATCCAGCGCTGGCTGTCGCGCGAAGGGCCGTTCGAGTTCCGCCACGTCTATCCGCGTGACGAGCTCAACCCGCCCAAGCGACCGCCGCAGCAGCAGGTGTGGTTCCGCCTGACCGACCGGGTCGGCGACTCTCCTGACCTGCACCAGGCCCTGCTGGCGTACGCGTCGGACTTCCAGCTGTTGGGCACGGCGACCTATCCGCACGGCATCAGCTACTACCAGCCCAACGTGCAGATGGCCTCGCTGGACCACGCGCTGTGGTTCCACCGCCCGTTCCGCGCCGACGACTGGCTGCTGTACTCCATCGACAGCCCCAGCGCGCAGAGTTCGCGCGGCCTGGCGCGCGGCCAGATCTATTCGCGCGACGGCGTCCTGATCGCCAGCACGGCGCAGGAAGGCCTGATCCGCGTGGTACCCGACGCCGACGCCGCGACGCATGTCCCGGCGCGGAGCTGAGCGCCCGCCATGCGCAAGGTATTCAGCAGCCATCGGCTGGAAAACACCGAAGGCGTCGCCGAGCTGCTGCGCCAGGCCGGGATCGAGGTGCGCATCCTCAATGGCCGCTCCTACAAGGGCAACCGCCGCCGGACCTTCAGCTATTCCGACCCGTCCGCGCCGGTGTCGGAAGCCTGGGTGGTGCGTTCCGATGACCAGCGCCTGGCCCGCGAGATCCTCCGCGACGCCGGCCTGATCGACACCACGCGGCCGAGCGACGGCTACACCACGCCCACCTTCCGCAGCGAAGTGGAACTGGCACAGGCGCGTTCACCGGCGCGCAAGAAGCTGTTGCGGATCAAGCTGGGCGTGCTGGCGCTGATCGTGGCGGTGGTGGTCGCCGGTGGCATGCACACCCTGAACCAGCCGCCCGTGCCGGCGGCCACGCCGGAGCCGGTCACGCTGGTCGACGCACAGTTTGCCTCGCCGCCGTTTGATGGAACCATTGCGGCGACATTGGCACCCGTCGCGCGCGCGGTATTCCAATCCAACCTGGGCGAGGTCGATACGCCCGTGGCCTGCCTTGGGGTGGATGGCGGCGATGCGCCGGCCGCACTGATCAGCGAGCTGGCAGGCGCGCAGCCGGGCCTGGCATTGGTGCCGGCGACCGCGTGCCAGGAGGTCGCCGACGAGGACAAGGGCAGCTACGAGCGCGCCACTGGACGGGCAGCGACGATGGTGGACGTGCATGTGTTCCGGCCGTCGGCGCCGGAGCACGGCACCGTGGAGGTCAGCGCGTACCACCACCGCGGCCAGGCCACCTACCTGACGCTGGAGGTGGCCCGGCGGGATGACCGCTGGCAGGTGACCCAGGTCATCAAGCGCGTGGAAAGCCGCGGCCTGATGGGGTTTTGACCTCGGTCAGCGGCCGCGACGCGGAGCGAGGTCGGCGCGGGTGAGATAACCGTCGCGATCCTCGTCCAGGAAGGCGAAAACCTTTTCATTGCCCGGCCAGGCCGCCTCGTATTCGGCGCGACTCAGGCGCCCGTCGCCATTGCTGTCGGCTTGCTTGAAGCGCCGGTCGAAGCGCTCGTCTGCCTTGCGGGTGAATTCCGCGCGGCGGCGCGCGGCGTCGGCCAGCAGCTCGCTGCGCACCAGGTAGCCGTCCTTGTTGGTGTCGATCCCGGCAAAACGCTCGGCCAGTCGCGAGCCCTCTGCTTCCAGCTTGCTGATGCGGCCGTCACCGTTGCTGTCCAGCGCGATGTAGCGGGCGATCCCCCCGTGGCCACCCCACTGGCCCATGCCGCCGGACCGGTGACCGCCGCCGGCACCGCGGCGCCCGCGCTGGCCGTGTTTGCGTTGCAATTCGCTGCGCTCCAGCTTGCCGTCGCTGTTGCGGTCCAGGCGGTCGAAGTGCTCTGCCAGCCGCGGGTGGCTGGCCGCTTCGCTGCGATCGATCACGCCATCCTTGTTGGTATCCAGGGTGAGCCAGCGGTCATGGCGGGGGCTCTCGTTGCCGGTCTTGCCGGTCGCCGTCGCCTGTGGCGCGGCCAGCGCGGCGCCCGCCACCAGCATTGCCACGGCGAGGGCGGACATCCGGATCATTGGGTGCTTCATGCGGGTTCTCCTGCATCGGTGCCAGTACGGCACGGTCGCAGGGATCAACGGGCCACCCCGGCCGGCGTTGACCCGCGACCGCAACCGCAGATGAACAAGGTGGGCATCGCTGCCGCCGCGCGCCGTGCGCCCGCGGCCGCAAAGCGGCGCTATCCTGAGCGGCATGGGCAGCGAAAAAAGCCAGGACATCGACGATCTGCGGCTGTTCCACACCGCCGAGCACCCGTGCGGCTACTGGCCGCAGCGCATCGCCCGCGACCTGGTCATGGACCCGCGCGACCCGCAACTCCCGCGGTGGTATCCACAGGCGCTGCAGTGGGGGTTCCGGCGTTCCGGCGACATCGTCTACCGCCCGCACTGCCAGGGTTGCCGCGCCTGCGTGGCGGTGCGCATCCCCGTGATGCGCTTCCGGCCCGACCGCAGCCAGCGCCGCTGCCTCGCGCGCAACGCCGACGTGGTGACCCGGGTGCTCCCGCCGGAGCGCACGCCCGAGCAACTTGCGCTCTATCAACGCTACCTCGGCGCGCGACATCGCAACGGCGGCATGGACGACCACGGACCCAGCGAATTCGACCAGTTCCTGACCGGGCGCTGGAGCAATGGCCGCTTCATCGAGTTGCGCGATCCGGGTTCCGATGGACCGGGACCGCTGCTGGCCGTGGCCGTCACCGACGTCGTACCCGGCGCGCTGTCGGCGGTCTACACCTTCTTCGACCCCGACCAGGCCCGGCGCGGACTGGGCACGCTTGCGGTGCTGCGGCAACTGCAATGGGCCGCCGAGCAGGGTTACCCGCACCTCTATCTGGGCTACTGGATCAAGGGCCACCCGAAGATGGACTACAAACGCCGCTTCCGCCCGCTGGAAGGTTTCAACGGTCGCAACTGGCGCGACATGGACGCTGGAGAATCCACATGACGCGACGCCGCACCCGCACCCGACTCCGCCGGAATGGCCCTTTTAACTGGAGAAGCGCGCTTCGCTCGCTGGCCCTGCTGGTGCTGGCCCTGGCAGTGGGCGGCTGTGTGCGGGTGTCGGTGCACGGCGACCGGGGGGCCTACGAGGAGGCCAACCGCCCCATGACCGACTCGACGCCCCTGCGGGTGGCCACCTACAACGTCTCGCTGTACAGCGAGGAGGCCGGCGGACTGATCCGCCAGCTGGAGGGCGAGGACGCGCAGGCACGGAAAATCGCCGCGGTGCTGCAGCGGATCCGTCCGGACGTCGTGCTGCTCAACGAGTTCGACTACGACCCCGATGGACGCGCCGCCGACCTCTTCCAGCAGCGCTACCTGGCCCGCGCGCAGCCCGGCGGAGGCGAAGCGCTCGCCTACCCGTATCGATACCTGGCGCCGGTCAACACCGGCGTGCCCAGCGGCCTGGACCTGGACCGCAACGGCGAGGTGGGTGGCAGCGGCCGCGACCGTGGCAACGATGCCTGGGGCTACGGCCTGCATCCTGGCCAGTACGGCATGCTCGTTCTCTCGCGCTATCCCATCGACGCCGCCGCGGTGCGCAGCTTCCAGCACCTGAAGTGGAGCGCCATGCCGGGCGCGCGCGCGCCGGTCGATTCGACCACCGGCGCGCCGTGGTACCCACCGCAGGTGTGGGCGCAGCTGCGCTTGTCGTCCAAGTCGCACTGGGACGTGCCCATCAGCACGCCGCACGGCATCGTGCATCTGCTTGCCGCCCACCCCACCCCGCCGGTGTTCGACGGGCCCGAAGACCGCAACGGCCGGCGCAACGCCGACGAGATCCGGCTGTGGGCGGAGTACATCAACCCCACCGGTGACCGGGCATGGCTGTGTGACGATCGCGGGCGCTGCGGCGGGTTGGCGGCCGATGCGAACTTCGTGATCGTGGGCGACTACAACGCCGACCCGGTGGATGGCGACGGCGTGCCCGGCGCGATCGCGCAACTGCTCGACCACCCGCGCGTCAATGCCCGCTTCGTGCCGCGCAGCACGGGTGCCGCGCCACGCGCCGCCGAGCGCGGCATCGCCCGTCGCGGCGACCTGCGTAGCCACACCGGCGACTTTGGCCCCGAAGGCGGCACGCTTCGTCTGGATTACGTGCTGCCCTCGACCGGCCTGCGCGTCGCCGACGGCGGCGTGTTCTGGCCGGCCAGCGGGGAGCCGGGCAGCGACATCGTTGACGCCAGCGATCACCACCTGGTGTGGCTGGATCTGGTGCCCGCTAACTGAGGTTCGCGATAACTGACCGGCGGCGCGGCTGGACGGGAGTTACGGTTTCTTCGCGGCGGTTTTCCTGGCGGGTTTGGGCTTTGACTTTGCCTTCGGTTCCACTTGGGAAGCGGGCTTCGCTTTTGGCCCGGCGTTCGCTTTCGGCGTCGACTCCGACGCCGTCTTGGACGTCCCCTTCGACTTCGACTTCGCCTTCCCGCGCGTCGGCTCCGGGTCCGCCGACGCGCCGCTTGCAGTCGGTGCGACCACGGGTACCGCGCCGGCTGCCTGCGCTGCGGGCACCAGCGAGGAAACCGCGATGCGCGGGCCGAAACCGAACGACTCCTCGATCCGCGCCGACACGATCAGCCGGACCATGCTGCCGGGGATCATCATCTCCAGCGCGACCGGATCCCCGGCCGTAGTCTGGCCGTCCAGATCCATCTTGAACATCGCGCCGCCCGTATCGATGGCGCGGCACACCACATGCGTGCCTGCAGCGCCCTCGCGCAGGAACGGCTTGATCACCTCGCCCAGTGCCGCTAGCGCCTGCGGGAAAAAGAACACCGCGTAGCCGTTCATGTCTTCCATCCAAACTCCCGTTGCTGTTCTGGTTCCTGGATACCGCGCCCGGTCAGCGCAGGGTGACCTTGAGCTGCGCGGCCGAATTGCGCGCCTTGGCGCGGGCATGATCCACGTCGCTCCCCAGGGCGAGCGTGACCGCCACCCGCCGCTGGCCATCCACGCGCGGCTTGCCGAACAGGCGCAGTTGGGTATCGGGCTCGGCCAGGGCCGCGTCGACCCCGCTGAACTCAGGGACGCCATGGCCCTCGGCCAACACTGCGCAGGACGCCGATGCGGTGCGCGCACGGATCACCGGCACCGGCATGCCGAGGATCGCGCGGGCGTGCAAGGCGAACTCGCTCAGGTCCTGACCGGCCAGCGTCACCAGGCCGGTGTCGTGTGGCCGCGGCGAGACCTCGCTGAACCACACCTCGTCGCCCTTGACGAAGAACTCCATGCCGAACACGCCCCAGCCGCCCAGGTCGTCGCTGACCTTGCGCGCCATCGCCTGCGCGCGCTCCAGTGCCAGCGCCGACATCGGCTGCGGCTGCCAGCTTTCGCGGTAGTCGCCGTCGACCTGGGTGTGGCCGATGGGCGCGCAGAAGGTGGTCCCACCCGCGTGGCGGACGGTCAGCAGGGTGATCTCGTAGTCGAAGTCGACGAAGCCCTCGACGATCACCCGCCCTGCCCCGGTCCGCCCGCCGGTCTGCGCGATATCCCAGGCGGGTTCGATGTCGGCCGCCGCGCGCACCAGCGACTGGCCCTTGCCCGATGAGGACATCACCGGCTTGACCACGCAGGGAATGCCGATCGCCTCAACGGCGGCGCGGTAGTCCTCCAGCGTGTCGACGAAACGGTAGGGCGATGTGGGCACGCCCAGGGCCTCGGCGGCGAGCCGGCGGATGCCTTCGCGGTCCATGGTGAGTTGCGTCGCGCGCGCGGTCGGGATGACACGCGCCGGCCGGCCATCGGCGGCGAATTCGCGCTCCAGCTCGACCAGTGTCGCGGTGGCGATCGCCTCCAGTTCCGGCACGATCAGGTCCGGGCGCTCGGCGGCGACCACGGCCCGGACCGCGGCGCCGTCCAGCATGTCCATGACGTGGCTGCGATGGGCCACCTGCATGGCCGGCGCGTGGGCATAGCGGTCGACGGCGATCACCTCCACGCCGAAGCGCTGCAGCTCGATCGCGACCTCCTTGCCCAGCTCGCCCGAGCCCAGCAGCAGGACGCGGAACCCTCCCGGAGACAGCGGCGTGCCCAGGGTGACGTTGCCTGCGGGCGGCGCGAAGGTCTCGGTCATGGCGGCGATCAATCCAGTCAGGCAGTCAGGACCGGACAGTCTAACTTCGGCGCCGGGATTGGGCGCTTGATGCTTACCCCGATGCGGAGCGCGTGCCATCCTTCTCAGATGCCACCCAATCCGCCACACGTCCCGCGCCCGCTCGCACTGATCGCCCTGACGGTTGCACTGGCGCTCGGTTGCACCGCGCAGCCGGACACCGCGGCCGATCCCGATGCGCCCGAGGCCCGCCTGTCGGGGGTGTTGCTGGACATGCAGATGGACGAGATCAGCGGCCTGGCCGCCTCGCACATCCATCCAGGCGTGCTGTGGATGCACGACGACGGCGGCAATCCGGCGCGCCTGTTCGCCGTCAGTACCCGCGGCCGTCGGCTGGCCACGTTCGGTGTCGAAGACGTGGTCAAGACCGACTGGGAGGACATGGATGCGTTCGAATTCCAGGGCAAGCGCTACCTGCTGATCGCCGATACCGGCGACAACGGCGGCCTGCGACGCACCCTGCAACTGCACGTGGTCGAGGAGCCGACGACCCTGACCAACGCCCGGCTGAAGCCGGCCTGGTCGATCGCCTTCCGCTGGCCCGATGGCGCCCGCGACTGCGAGGCGGTGGCCGTGGACGCCGAACGCGGCGAGATCCTGCTGATCTCCAAAAAGCGAGAGCCGCCGGAGCTGTTTGTCCTGCCGCTGCAACCTCCGGACCGCGAGCTCCTGACCGCGACCCGGGTGGGCCATCTGGCCGGCGTTCCCGAGCCGGATCCGGAAACGCTGCGCCGCAATCCCAAACGCGCGCGTCTGGACGGCCAGGTCACCGCCGCATCCGTATCGCCGGACCGGCGCACGCTGGCGGTGATGACCTACCGCTACCTGCTGCTGTATCCGCGCGGCGCGCAGCAGGACTGGGCAGGCGCGGTCGCCGGAACGCCACGCACGAGCGTGCTGCCGTGGCTGCCGCAGGCCGAGGCCTTGGGCTGGTCAGCGGACGGCGAGAGCCTGTATGCCACGGGCGAATTCATCCCGGCGCCGCTGTACCGCATCACGCCCTGAACGGTTCGTGGCGTTCCAACCGCCAGCGCTGATCGCGTCGCGGGCCCCTTCAGTGATCACCCTGACCCATCCACACGGATGGAGGGCCCGGAATTTCTTGCCTTTCTGATATCACTTTGATATCAATAACACAGACCCGTTTCCGAGAACCGCCATGAAAGAGAACCCAACCCGCTCCCTTCCCGGCATCCCCGTGGTGCTGGTCCTCGTCCCGCTGCTGCTGGTCATGGGCTGGCTGGCGATCAACGGCCTGCGCACCCAGCAATTCGACCACGTCGGCATCGCCGTCGTCGTCGCGCTCGGGGTGCTCACGATGCTGGTAGGGCTGTACATGGTCGAGCCGAACCAGGCCGCCGTGCTGAGCCTGTTCGGCCGCTACGTGGGCACGGTCAAGGACAGCGGCCTGCGCTGGAACAACCCCTTCTATTCCAAGCGCAAGGTCTCCCTGCGCGTGCGCAACTTCGAGAGCGGCAAGCTCAAGGTCAACGAACTGGAAGGCAGCCCGATCGAGATCGCCGCGGTGATCGTGTGGGAGGTGGTCGATTCGGCCGAGGCGGTCTTCAACGTCGATGACTACGAGAGCTTCGTCCACATCCAGTCCGAGGCCGCGCTGCGGGCGATGGCCACAAGCTACCCGTATGACAGCGATGACAACGGCCTGATCTCGCTGCGCAGCCATCCGGTGGAGATCTCCCACCACCTGCAAGATCAGCTCACCGAGCGGCTCAGCGCGGCTGGTGTGAACGTGATCGAGGCGCGCATCAGCCACCTCGCCTATGCGCCGGAGATCGCCCAGGCCATGTTGCAGCGCCAGCAGGCAAGCGCGGTGATCGCCGCGCGCACGCGGATCGTCGCCGGCGCCGTCGGCATGGTCGAGATGGCCCTCACCGACCTGAAGAAGAACGGCGTGGTCGAGCTGGACGAGGAGCGCAAGGCATCCATGGTCAGCAACCTGCTGGTGGTGCTGTGCAGCGAGCGCGGTACCCAGCCGGTGGTCAACGCCGGCTCGCTGTACTAGGTCCCGATGACACAGAAAAAAGGCTATGCACTGCGGATCAACGCCGAGATCCTCGCGGCGACGCAGCGCTGGGCGGACGATGAGCTGCGCAGCGTAAACGCCCAGATCGAGTACGTCCTGCGCGATGCCCTGCGCAAGGCCGGGCGGCTTCCGGACAAGAAGAAACCTGCGAAAAAGGAGTGAATGCGATGAGCGATCGATGGAGTTATAAGGTGCTGGAGCTGAAGCCGAAACTGTTGGGCGGCTCGGTGACGGTGCGACTGGAAGACGAACTCAACCGCCTTGGCAAGCTGGGGTGGGAGCTGGTGTCGGTGACCCACATGCATTTTCTGGAGCCGATCCGTTGTGTCCTCAAGAAGGAGAACTGATATGCACCTGCGATCGCTGTGCGCTGTCCTTGCCGCGCTGGTCCTCGCTGCGGCCCCCGCTGCCGCGGCCAGTGACCCGCCTTCCGCCAACGCCGCGCCGGCCGCAGCCGCGCCGACCGCCAATGGGCTGCTGGACCAACTCGATGCGGGGGATTTTGCCGGTGCCGAAGCCCGCTTCGATGCGCAGATGGCCGCCGCTGTACCGGCCGCCAAACTGAAGGAGCTGTGGGCGTCGCTGCCCGCTCAGGTGGGCGCCTCCAAGGGCCGCGGCGAGGCCAGAGTCAGCAACGTAAACGGCCTGCAGATGGTGGCCATCCCGTTGCATTACGAGAAGGCCGAACTGCTGGCCCAGGTCGCGATCAACGACAAGGGCCAGATCAGCGGGTTCCTGGTCAAGCCGGCTCCGGCCCCGCAAGCGGCGGCCCCGGCAGCTGATGCCCCTTTTAGCGAGCAGCCCTTCCAGGTCGGCACCGCGGAGACCGGCCTTCCGGGGACGCTGGCGCTGCCAAAAGGCCAGCCCCCAGGCAGCGGCTGGCCCGCCGTCGTCCTGGTCCACGGCTCGGGGCCGCATGACCGCGACGAGACCATTGGCCCGAACCGTCCGTTCCTCGACATCGCCCGCGGGCTGGCCGCCCAGGGCATCGCGGTGCTGCGCTACGACAAGCGCACGATGGCGCGGCCGCAGGATTTCAGCGCCGGCGAGTACACCGTCGATGATGAAACCACCAACGACGCCGTACTCGCCGTCGCCGCGCTGCGCGGCACGCCGGGCATCGACGCCTCGCGCATCTATGTGCTCGGCCACAGCCAGGGCGCCATGCTGGCTCCCCGCATTGCGCGCAAGGTCGCGCAGTCCGGCGCGCCCGTCGCCGGCCTGGTGATGCTGGCCGCGCCGGCCCGTTCGCTGCTCGACATCCTGCCCGAGCAGAACCGCTACCTGCTCCAGGCCGACGGCGACATGCTCCCGGCCGAGCAGGCCTTCCTCGACGACCTCGATGCCAAGATCGCGCGCGTGCGCTCCGGCCAAGCGATGCCGGACAAGGACACCCCGCTCGGTCTGCCCGCCGCCTACTGGCGGGATTTCGACACGATCGACCCGGTTGCCGATGCACTCGCGGTCGACGTGCCGCTGCTTCTCCTGCAAGGGGGCCGCGACTTCCAGGTGGTCGATACCGATTGGCAGCTGTGGCAACGCGCCCTGGCGGGGCATGCCAATGCCACCCTCAAGCACTACGCCCCGCTCAACCATCTGGGCATCACCGGGAGCGGTCGCGGCAGCATGGCCGAGTACCAACAGGCCGGTCACGTCGACGCCGGGTTGATCGCCGACATCGCGTCATGGATCAACCAGCGGTCCACGCGGAATTGATTCCGCGTCCGACTCACACGCCCCTTGGCCCCGCCACAACCGCGGCGCTAACCTGAGCGGATGCGCGGACAACTCCCGGTTCTCATCAGCACCTCCCTGATCAACACCCCCCACGTCGAGCTGTGGCCGCACGGTCTGTTGCCGGCCCGCAGCAACCACGATGCCCGGCTGCTGGCACATGCCCGCCACGTGCTGCGGCGCAAGTACGACGGCCGTTATCTCGCCGCCGCCACTCCGGCAGGACTGAGGCCACTGCTGCACGGCTGGCAGCGCGAGCCCGGCATCGATGCGGCCATCGCGGCCCTTGCCGAACATCGAGCTCCACCGGCGGCCTTTGCATCGCCCGCACCCGAGCTGCCGCTGGATCGGCTGCACCGCCTGCTGGACGCGCTCGGCATCGACGATGGCTACGGCCGGGACACCGGCCTGCCGCTGGTCGCCGAGCCGGCCGAACTCGCCTTCGCCGGGTTTGACCGCTATCGCCGCGCCCTGTGGCTGCGACACGGCGCTGCCCGGGCGTGGTCACGCATGCAGGAGTCCGCGCTGGCCGACGACGTCGTGCTCGAGGCGATCTCGGGCTATCGCAGCCACGATTACCAACTCGGCATCTTCCAGCGGAAACTGGCGCGTGGGCAGGCCGTCAGCCAAATCCTCACCGTCAACGCGGCGCCCGGCTACAGCGAGCACCACACAGGCTGCGCGCTGGACATCGGCACCCCCGGCGAACCTCCCGCGGAGGAATCCTTCGAGCAGACCGGGGCATTCGCCTGGCTGACCGCCCACGCCGCCGATCACGACTTTCGCATGAGCTATCCGCGCGACAACCCCCACGGCATTGTCTACGAGCCCTGGCACTGGTGCTGGACCGCCGGGGCAGACGGCGCCTGAAGCGAAACCGCAGCGTGGTCAGCGCCTGATCGAGGCGGCCGCCCACAGCAGCCAGCCCAGCATCATCAGACCACCGCCCAACGGCGCCAGCGTCGTCGGCGTGGCCAGGAAGTGCCCGCCGACCAGACTGCCGGAAAACAGCAGCGTGCCGATCGCCAGCGACGCCAGCCCAGCCAATCCAGGCAGGCGAACGGCGCGCGGCGCCAGTGCGGCGAGCGCAATCCCGTGGCCGAAGGCAAACCAGGCTGCCGACTGCAGGCGTTGCTGGGCAGCCGGGTCGGCCGCATGGACCGCGTAGGCGGCCAGGGCAACCGACAGGCCGGCCAGCAAAGCGCCCACGCAGGCCAGCAGTCGAAGGGCGATGGGGCCGGCTGCGGTCGTGGCGCCAGCAGTGGATGGATTCATGGCAGCGTCCGGCACAAAAAGGAGCCCGACGATAGCAGTCGCGCCCGCAGCACAAAAAAACGCGCCGCGGATAGCCGCGGCGCGTTCTGAAGTCAGGCGTTACTGGAGCGGATCAGCGCAGCATCCAGTAGACGCGGAACTCGCCTTCATCGATGAAGCCCTTCTCGATGCCCGCATCCCATGACTCGTAAGGACGACCGGCGGTCTCCATGCCCTGGGTCAGCACCCACGCACGCAGCGCGTCGCGCACCTTGGGCAGGTTGGCCATGTGGCCGGAGAACGGCACCACCGCAACGCGGGCAGGCTCCTCATAGACGTGCTCAACCGGACCTTCCAGCTTGATCGACAGCTTGCCGGCCGGGGCCGGAGCCTCGTCGGTGGCGGCCACCTGGTCCGCGTCCGCTTCCGCATCCTTGGCAGCGGTGGCGTCCGGCTCGTCGGATTTGGCATCGGCGGCACCGGACGCCTTGCGCACCGGCTGGGCCAGATCGAAGGAGTAGGTCTCCGAACCGAACTCGTTGGTGATCACCCGCACTGGACCATCGGCCACGAGGTTGTTGGCCTTCATGACCTTCTCGATCCACTGCATGTTGTTCTTCATGGTGCGCTCGACGACGTCGTTGTTGCGCTCCACCGACGTGCTCACCAGCAGCAGGTTGGCGGCCGGGCGCTCGACAATGCTGGGCGCCTTGGCCGGATCGTCCTTGCTCAGCTCGGTGTAGTCGAAGTTGGGCACCGCGGCCAGCAGGTTGCTCAGGCGACCCAGGCTCATCTTCATGCTGTCGCCCATGCCGCTGGCGACATACATGCCGGCGTAACGGCCGAACAGGTTCATGCCGTAATCGACGTCGTAGGTCTGGGTGATGCGCACATTGCGCTTGACCGCGCCGCGACCGGTCGGCTCCAGCTTGAACGTGGTGATCTTGTTGGTGCCCGGCTCCTTGTTGGTGATCTCGTAGGTCACGCTCTTGCCGGGGACGCTGTCGACGAGCTTCCAGCTGCCGCTGCCGACCGAACGCTCCTTGGAGCTGTAGTCGAGCTGCGCGCCGGGGCCGGACTTGGGACCGGAGATGTTGATGTCCATCGCCGGATCGTGCAGCGGCAGGACGTTCCATTGCTTGAACCGGGCAAAGCTGTTGAGCGTGTCGTAGACGATCGTCATCTTGCGGTTGGTCTCGACCGACTGCTCGATGTGGCGGTGCGAAGGCAGCATGAAACCAACGATCACGAACAGTGCGGCAACGATCGCCAGCGAAATCAACACTTCAATCAGACGGGTCATACAGGTTCTCTCCAGGGCCGGACCCGGAACGGGACGAGGGCGCAGACCGGCAATCCTAACAAGGAAACCGCTCCCGCCGCAGCCCCGGGGAATGACTCAATCAGGCCATTAGCGCCGGTTTACACCAATTGCAGCTCAAATGCCTTCAGCACCGCGCGCGTGCGGTCGCGTACGCCCAGCTTGGACAGGATGTTGGAAACGTGGTTCTTGATGGTGCCCTCGGCGACCCCCAGCGAGTTGGCGATCTCCTTGTTGGAGAAGCCGCCGGCCATCAGGCGCAGGATCTCGGTCTCCCGTTCGGTCAGCGGATCGGGCTTCTCCAGGCTGACGAATTCGTTGCGCATGTGCTCCAGACCCGACAGCAGGCGCTGGCTCATCGCCGGCTGCACCAGCGAGCCGCCGCCGGCCACGGTCTGGATCGCGCCCACCAGTTGTTCAAGCGAGACATCCTTGAGCATGTAGCCTTTTGCGCCGGCCTTGATGCCCGCCAGCACCATCTGGTCATCGTCAAAGGTAGTCAGGATGATGGTCGGCGGCAGTTCGCCGGTGGCGGCCAGCGCCTGCAGTGCCTCCAGACCGGACATCACCGGCATGCGCATGTCCATCAGGACCACGTCCGGGGCGATCTGCGGGATCACCTGCACCGCCTGCTTGCCGTCGCTGGCTTCGGCCACCACCTCGATGCCGTCGGCCAGTGACAGCAGCGAGCGCACGCCCTGGCGCACCAGTGTCTGGTCATCGACCAGCAGGACCCGGATCGGAGCGTCTGCGCGGGTGGTTTTCATGGCCGGGGGGTTCTCATGGTGTTGCGACCTCGATGGCAATCTGGGTGGAGACCGGCAGCGACAGCTGCAGCCGGAAACCGGCCTGGGGCCGAGTATCGATGCTCAACTCGCCGGCAAATTCCGCCAGGCGCTCACGCATGCCCCGCAGGCCGTTGCCGATGATCACCTGGGCGGCGCCGCGACCGTCGTCGCGCGCGTCCATCAGGATACGCCCGTGCTCGTGCCACAGCCGTATCCACAGGTTATGGGCGCCGGCGTGGCGGGCCACGTTGGTGATGATCTCCTGGGTGCAGCGCAGCAGCACCTGCGCGCGCTCGGGGTCGTCCAGGCTGAGCGGCCGCTCGATGTCCATGTGGATGTCGAGTCCGGGCACGTTCTCGGCCAGCGATCGCAGGGCGACGCCGACGTCGATCGCACCGCCGCTGCGCAGCTGGCTGACCGCTTCGCGCACGTCGGTCAGCAGCAGCCGGGCCAGGGTATGCGCCTGGGTGACGTGCTCCAGCGCCCTGCCCTCGGTCAGGTGGCCGGCGACCTCCAGGTTCAGGCTCAGCGCCGTGAGGTGGTGGCCGAGCAGGTCGTGCAGCTCGCGTGAGATGCGGGTGCGCTCGTTGACCCGCGCGCTTTCGGCCAGCAGCAGCCGGGTCGCCTGCAGCTCGGAGTTCAGCCGGCGCTGCTCCTCGCGCGCCTGGGCCTGCTGCATGGCGACCAGCGCGGTCACGAACACGAAGCTGGAAAACCCGGCATACAACAGGGATTGCAACACCGCGATCAGGGGCGGGAAGTTCCACGGCGCGCCCACGAACACCGGAATCACCGCCAGGTTGCTGGCCACCAGCCAGGCGACACCGACACGCACCGGCAGCAGCCACGGCAGCAGTCCGGCCACCACCATCAGCAGCACGCTGCCCAGGCCGGTGCCGGAGAAATAGCTGACCCCGATCGCGCAGCCCGTCAGCACCAGCAGCAGGACGTGATCGACCCAGTTGCGGCGCTGATGGCCCAGCGACCGGGTGATCCACCAGTAGACCCCGCCGAAGCTCAGGTACACCGCCAGCCAGCGGCCGATGACGAGGTTGAACGCCGGATCGTCCGCGCCGCCCTGCAGGGTGGAGGGATCGAACACGATCGTGACCAGCCAGAAGCCAAGGATCGCCCAGGTGAACAGACCGGCGTAGCGCAGCAGTCGGGTATGGTTGAGGCGTCTCAGCATCCCCGCATGCTACCGGCATCGAATCCCCGGCGGGAGCCATGCATGGTGCTTGCTGAACAGGCCTGCGGCGGCGCTTTCGCCGCTCCGGGGCGGTGTCCGGCCCGTCCGTGCATGCGATAATCGGTGCCGCAACACTGGCAATGACGCACCAACCTCCTGGAGTATCGGAATGTCGATCGTCGTCCGCGACGTGCATGAGCACGAACTGGATTCCGTCCTCGCCCTGAACAACGCCGCCGGTCCGGCCATCCTGCCGCTGGACGCCGCGCGGCTGCGCCATTTCTTTGAGACCGCGGAGTATTTCCGCGTCGCCGAGCGCGACGGCACCCTGGCCGGGTTCCTGATCGGCATGGGCAGCGACGCCGAGCACGACAGCAGCAACTTCCGCTGGTTCCGCGAACGCCACCCGAACTTCTTCTATATCGACCGCATCGTGGTCGCCAGCCGGCGTCGAGGCGGCGGCGTGGGCCGCGCCTTCTACGCCGATGCGCAGAGCTACGCCGAGCTGCGCTACCCGCACATCGCCTGTGAAGTGTTCCTGGAAGGCACCAACGACCCGGTCCTGCTGTTCCATGGCAGCTTCGGCTTCCGCGAGGTCGGCCAGCACGTCATGCCGGGCACCGGCATCCGCGCGGCCATGCTGATGAAGGAGCTGTGCAGTTACCCGTGGGTCAACGCAACCTACGGGCGCGACCTGCCGCACGTGGCGTGGGCCGCGGCGCGGCAGCTGCCGGTCCAGCCCCTGTCCGCGCGCTCCACCGGTACCGGTCATTGAGGTCGGCACTGGATTTCGAGCCCGCCGGTGAGCTGAAGATCGGCCAGGTGGGCATCGCCAACCTGCGCATCCGCAGCCTGGACGTGGAGCGCCTTGCGACCGAGATGAAGGACCGAGTGCAGCGCGCACCGAACCTGTTCTCTCGCGCGGCGGTGGTTCTCGACTTCGGCGGCCTGGCGGAAATGCCCGATACCGCGACCGCGCGCAGCCTGATCGAAGGCCTGCGCGGCGCGGGCGTGCTGCCCGTGGCGCTGGCCTACGGCACCCCCGAAACCGAACGCCTGGCCGAAGCCCTGCAACTGCCCTTGCTGGCCAAGTTCCGCGCCCAGTACGAGCGCGTCGACAGCGCCGGCAGGACCGCAACCGCCGCCGCCGAGCCCGCGCCCAGCCCCGCGCGCGCAACCGAGGCCGTGCCGGCAGCGGCGCCGCCGCGCGAGGATGCACACGGTCCGGGAATGGTCCACCTGCCGCTGGTGCGCTCGGGCCAGCAGGTCTACGCCGACAATCGCGACCTGACCGTGCTGACCGGCGTCGGCGCCGGGGCGGAAGTGATCTCCGACGGTTCCGTGCACATCTACGGTCCCCTGCGCGGCCGCGCCCTGGCCGGCGCCAAGGGCAACGAGAACGCGCGCATTTTCTGCCGCGAGTTCCACGCCGAACTGGTCGCCATCGCCGGCCATTACCGGGTCCTGGAAGACATCCCCGCCGAACTGCGCGGCCGGCCCGTCCAGGTGTGGCTGAACGAGGGCCAGATCCATCTGGCCGCGCTGGACGCGCCATGACCCGCAAACCCTTCATGCTGTCTCCCCACGCCACGTCGCCTGCCGCCACCCGCGGCACTGACACGGACTGCGCCGCCCCCGCGCGCGCAGCATCGGCCGGTCACCCGGCGGCGTTTTCCCCTGCGCACCACCCCATCAATTGGAGGATTTGAACTTGGCCGAAATCATCGTTGTCACTTCGGGCAAGGGAGGCGTCGGCAAGACCACGACCAGCGCCAGCCTCGCCTGCGGCCTTGCCCGCCGCGGCCACAAGGTCGCGATCATCGATTTCGACGTCGGTCTGCGCAACCTGGACCTGATCATGGGTTGTGAGCGGCGGGTCGTTTACGACTTCGTCAACGTGGTCAATGGCGAGTCCAGCCTCAAGCAGTCGCTGATCAAGGACAAGCGCTTCGAGAACCTGTTCGTGCTGGCCGCCTCGCAGACCCGCGACAAGGACGCGCTGACCCTGGAAGGCGTGGAGCGCGTGCTCAAGGAACTGGCCGATGACGGCTTTGACTACATCATCTGCGACTCCCCGGCCGGCATCGAGAAGGGCGCCTACCTGTCGATGTACTTCGCCGACCAGGCGCTGGTGGTGGTCAACCCGGAAGTGTCCTCGGTGCGCGATTCCGACCGCATCCTGGGCCTGCTGGCCTCCAAGACGCGCCGCGCCGAGAAGGGCGAGCGGATCAAGGAGCACCTGCTGCTGACCCGCTACAGCCCCAAGCGCGTGGAAACCGGCGAGATGCTCAGCATCACCGACGTGGAGGAGATCCTCGGGCTGAAGACGATCGGCGTGATCCCCGAGTCCAGCGACGTGCTCAACGCGTCCAACAAGGGCGAACCGGTGATCCTGGACACTGAATCCGACGCCGCCCAGGCCTACGACGACGCCGTCGCCCGGCTGCTGGGAGATACGCGCCCGATGCGCTTCATCACCCCTGAGAAAAAGGGTTTCTTCAGCAAGATGTTCGGAGGATAGTCATGGGTCTGTTGGATTTCCTGCTGGTCAAGAAGCAGACCGCCTCGGTCGCCAAGGACCGGCTGCGGATCATCGTCGCCCACGAGCGCGCTACCCGCGGCGGTCCGGACTACCTGCCGATGCTGCAACGGGAGTTGCTCGAGGTCATCCGCAAATACGTCAACGTGGACGCCGACGCGGTCAAGGTCGACCTGCTCGGCGAGGGCGACGACAAGGTGCTGGATATCTCGGTCTCGCTGCCGGAAAGCGCGGCGGTCGCCAACGGCTGAGGCGTGCGGCAGTTGCTTCCCTGCCCGCGACGCCGACACGGGTCGCGGGACATGCGCCGGTGCCCTGCCCGCACTCGCAGCGCCCTGTGAAGTCGATGACATGCTGACCTTGTCCGACATCGGCTTCGAGGCCCCGGCGCGCCTGCTGGCCGGCTACGGCCTGCGTCTGGTCGAGGTGGCCAATGGCGAGCCAATCCCCGGCAGCTACTGGGGCGACGCGGAGGCCGGGCTGATCGGCGAGACCGTGTATGCCCGCGGCGACACGCCGGTGCATTCGCTGCTGCACGAGGCCGGCCACCTGATCGTGCTGCCGGCGGCCGATCGCGCCCGGGTGCACACCGACGCGACCGATTCGATCGAGGAAGAAGACGCGGTGTGCGTCCTGCAGGCCCTGCTGGGCGATGCGCTGCCCGGCGTGGGCGCTGAGCGCATCCTGGCCGACATGGACGCGTGGGGCTACACCTTCCGCCTCGGTTCGGCGGCCGCCTATTTCCACCACGATGCGGATGCCGCGTGGCAGTGGCTCGCCGCGCGCGGCCTAGTCGATCCGCGGACGCGCACGCTTGCGCCCCGCGCGCGCGGGACCTAGCCTTCGGGGATTGGCGTCGTCGCGGCGCTCCAAACCCAGAGGTGACCCCGATGAAGCCCATCCGCGCCGTCCTCGCGCTGAGCATCGCCATTGCCGTGCTCGGCCTGTCGGCCTGCGAGAAGTCGCGCACGCCCACACCGACCACGCCGGCAGGCGGCACCACCGCCACCGCCGAGGAGAACGCCGACCAGTTCATCGCCCGCATCAACGGCGAGTGGAAGGCGATGCAACCCGAGCTGACCAAGCCGCAGTGGCTGTCCAACACCTTCATCAACGATGACACCGAATTCCTGGCGGCCAAATCCAACGAGCGCTACCTCTCGCAGCTGAACGAGTGGATCGAGCAATCCAGGCGGTTCGAGGGCCAGCAGATGACGCCGGAGACGGCGCGCGCGATCCAGCTGCTCAAGCTGTCGACCTCGATGCCGGCGCCCACCGACCCGGCCAAGCTGGCCGAGCTGGCCGGCATCGCCAGCAGGATGGAAGGCGCCTACGGCTCGGGCAAGTACTGCACCGGCGAGGGCGACGCGCGCAGCTGCCGCCAGCTGGGCGAGCTGGAGGACGTGCTGCGCAGCAGCCGCGACTACGACGCGCAGCTGGACGCATGGCGCGGCTGGCACACCATCTCCCAGCCGATGCGCAAGGATTACGTGCGCTTCGTCGCGCTGGTCAACGAGGGCGCCGACGCCATGGGCTTTGCCGACACCGGCGAGATGTGGCGCTCCGGCTACGACATGAGCCCGGTCGAGCTGGCCGCCGAAACCGACCGGTTGTGGAGCCAGGTCAAGCCGCTCTACGAGCAACTGCACTGCTACGCACGCACCCGCCTGGACGCAAAGTACGGGAAGGACAAGGGCGAGGTCGCCGGCGGCATGCTGCCCGCCCACCTGATGGGCAACATGTGGCAGCAGGACTGGAGCAACCTGTGGGACCTGCTGGTGCCGTATGAAAACGCCGGCACGATGGACATCACCGGCGCGCTGGAAGCGCGCTACAACGAAATCCACCGGCAAAAGCTTGCCCAGAACACCGGCGACCGCAGTCCCGCCCGGCTGGCGCAACTGGACGAGGATGCCAAGGACGCCTCCGCACGCCAGATGACCAAACGCGCCGAGGACTTCTACCTCTCCCTGGGCATGGCCAAGCTGCCCGACAGCTATTGGGAGCACACCCAGTTCATCAAGCCGCGCGACCGCGACGTGGTCTGCCACGCCAGCGCGTGGGACATGGACATGAAGGGCGATGTGCGCACCAAGATGTGCATCAAGCCCAACGAGGAAGAGTTCACCACCATCTACCACGAGCTGGGCCACGTGTATTACTACATGGCCTACAACGACCAGCCGCCGCTGTTCCAGACCGGCGCCCACGACGGTTTCCACGAGGCGATCGGCGACACGATCGTGCTCGCGATGACGCCCAGGTACCTGGAGTCGATCGGCCTGGCCAGCGCGCAGCAACAAAGCGAGCAGGCGCTGATCAACGCGCAGATGCGCATGGCGCTGGCCAAGGTGGCCTTCCTGCCGTTCGGCCTGATGATCGATCGCTGGCGCTGGGGCGTGTTCGACGGCTCGATCCCGCCCGATCAGTACAACAAGGCGTGGTGGGACCTGAAGGCCAAGTACCAGGGCGTGGCGCCGGTGCAGGCGCGCGGCGAGGAGTTCTTCGATCCGGGCGCCAAGTACCACGTGCCGGGCAACACGCCCTACACCCGTTACTTCCTCTCGCACGTGCTGCAGTTCCAGTTCTACAAGTCGCTGTGCGAAGCGGCCGGCCACACGGGGCCGCTCAACGAGTGCAGCTTCTACGGCAACAAGGCCGCGGGCCGGAAATTGCAGGCGATGCTGGCCAAGGGCGCGAGCCAGCCCTGGCAGCAGACGATGAAGGAGCTGACCGGCGGGGAGAGCATGGATGCCAGCGCGGTGCTGGAGTACTTCGCCCCGTTGCAGGAGTGGCTGCAGCAGCAGAACGAAGGACAGACCTGCGGCTGGCAGGCGAGCGCGGCAGCGGGCGCTCCCGCGCCTTCCGCCGCGCGGCCCGCGCCCGCTGCGGGCTAGATCGAATCGCCCGGCACCCGCGTCCCGCTGCGCGAGCGGCCGGACAGCGGTTGCGACGCGATCGATTCCCACAGCCAGAACAGCCAGCCGATCAGGACCAGCGCCGCAGCCGCGATCGCCAGATGCAGGGCGCTGCCGCTGAGCCACGGCGAGATGATCCCGGCGACCACGGCGTTCAGCACCAGTGACGTGAACGCCTGCAGCGAGGACGCCGCGCCGCGCATGCGCGGGTACATCTCCAGGATCGCCAGGGTCACGATCGGGAAGACCAGGGCGATGCCGAACGCGTTCAGGCTGATCGGAATCATCGCCCAGGGGATCTGTGGAGCGTCGGTCAACAGGTTGAAGATCAGCCCCAGGGTGACCGCGAAGCCGGAGACCGCGAATCCCATCGCCACCAGGGTCGAGCCGCGGATGCGTCCGGCGGCGCGGCCGGAGGTGAACGCACCCAGTACCATGCCGCCGATCATCGGGATGAAGAACCAGCCAAAGTCGCCCGGGCCCATCGGTTCGCCGTTGCGTTGCAGCAGGTCCAGTACGAAGGCCGGCGCGGAGGCGATGAACAGGAACAGCGCCGAGAAGTTGAACGCCGCGCAGGCGGCCAGGCGCTGGAAACGCGGATTGATCAGGATCGCCTTGTAGTCGCGCAGCAGCCGCGAGGGCACCAGTGGCAGCCGCGCCTGGACCGGATGCGTCTCCGGCAGCAGCCACCAGGTGACCGCCAGCAATACCGCCGAGAACACCACCAGGAACCAGAAAATCGTCGACCAGTGGCTCCAGCCAAGGATCCAGCCGCCGATGATCGGCGCGATCGCCGGTGCGATGCCGAAGATCATCGACACGTGGCTCATCAGGCGCTGGGCGTCGTCGCCCTGCAGCACGTCGCGGATCACCGCCCGGCCGACGATGAGCCCGGTGCCCGCCGACAGTCCCTGCAGCGCGCGGAACACCAGCAAGGTGTCAAGCCGGGTCGACATCGCGCAGCCGACCGAGGCCAGGGTGAAGATCGCCAGCCCGCCCAGGATCACCCGGCGCCGGCCCCACGCGTCCGACAGCGGCCCGTGCAGGACGCTGGTGACCGCATACGCCACCAGGTAGACGCTGATGGTCTGCTGCATCGCCAGCTTGTCGGCGCCGAACTCCGCGCCCATGACCGGGAATGCGGGGAAGATGGTGTCGATGGCGAAGGGGCCGAACATCGACAGCCCGGCCAATATCAGGGTGAGCCGGGCCAGGCTCACCGGCTTTTGCGATGTGTCCACGGAAATCCAGCGGTCGAACGACCCGCCATGGTACGGGCTGGACGTGCTCCGCGTAGGGTTGGCGGCGACGCCGGTGTGCCGACGCGGAAACAGGCTGCCTGCGCGGCGCTTCGGGCCTTGGCGGCTGCCGCCCCCGTGGTGCTGCATCGCCTATAATCCGCGCAGGTAAATACATCCGGTGGGAGAAGCGGATCGCGGTCTGACAGGCCGTCCCGCTGCCGAAGACGCAACGCCCGTAATCGTTCAGGCTCCCGTACCACCGGCTGTGAACCACTCTGGAGAGACCGGTTGAATCCGGCGCCGAAGGGGCACGAAGCGCAGACCCGGACCGGGTCGGCTTCCAAAACTCTCAGGCAAAAGGACAGAGGGGCGAGCGGGGATTCCCGTGGCGCAAGCCAGGGACCCGCAAGCGTCCGTCGGCCAGGAGGCGGACGGCGTGCGAACGTCCTTCCCGCGGTCACGCACCGCACCCAGCCAACGGACCCCTGACATGAGCCACGACACCCCACTCTCCCTGCGCGAGCTTGAGCATCACGATGCGTTCGTGGCGCGCCACATCGGCCCCAACGACGCGGAAATCGCGCAGATGCTGCGCGTGGTCGGTCACGAGTCGCTGGACGCCTTCACCGATGCGATCGTGCCCGGCTCGATCCGCTCGCCCGAGCCGCTGGCATTGCCCACCGCGGTGACCGAGGTCGACGCGCTGGCCCGGATCCGCGAGATCGCCGAGCGCAACCGGGTGTTCCGCAGCTTCATCGGCCAGGGCTATTACGGCACCCACACGCCCAACGTGATCCTGCGCAACGTCCTCGAGAACCCCGGCTGGTACACCGCCTACACGCCTTACCAGGCGGAGATTTCGCAAGGCCGCATGGAAGCGCTGATCAACTTCCAGACCATGTGCATGGACCTGACCGGCATGGAGATCGCCAACGCGTCCCTGCTCGACGAAGCCACCGCGGCGGCCGAGGCCATGACCCTGGCGCGGCGCTCCAGCCGGCTCAAAAGCAACGTGTTCTTCGTCTCCAGCGGCGTGCACCCGCAGACCATCGAAGTGATGCGCACCCGCGCCGAGCCGCTGGAGATCGAGCTGGTGGTGGGCGATGACGCCGATGCGGCGCAGATTGACGCCTTCGGCGTGCTGCTGCAGTACCCCGACACCTTCGGCCGCGCCAACGACTACGCCGAACTGGCCGAGGCCGTGCACGCGCGCGGCGGTCTGGTCGCCGTCGCCGTCGACCTGCTCGCCCTGACCCTGCTGAAGGCGCCCGGTGAATGGGGCGCGGACATCGTGGTCGGCAACACCCAGCGCTTCGGCGTGCCGTTTGGCTTCGGTGGTCCGCATGCCGCGTTCATGGCCTGCCGCGACGCCTACAAGCGCTCGATGCCGGGCCGCCTGATCGGCGTGTCGGTCGATGCCGAGGGCAACCCGGCCTATCGCCTGACCCTGCAGACCCGCGAGCAGCACATCCGCCGCGAGAAGGCGACCAGCAACATCTGCACCGCGCAGGTGCTGTTGGCGGTGATGGCGGCGATGTACGCCGTCTACCACGGCCCGGACGGCCTGATCCGCATTGCCCGCCGCACCCACCGACTGGCGGGCATCCTGGCCGGCATCCTGCGCAACGCGGGGGTCGCCGTCGGCGAGGGCTTCTTCGACACCCTGCACCTGACCGGCGTGGACGCGGCCGACATGCACCACCGCGCCGTGCAGGCGCACATGAACCTGCGCGTGATCGATGCGACGAGCGTGGGCATCAGCTTCGACGAGACCACCACGCGCGAGGACGTGATCGCGCTGGCCGGCCTGTTTGGCGTGCAGATCGACCTGGACCGCATCGACGAGCTGGACGCGGGAACCGCCGACGCGCTTCCGGCCGCGCTGCTGCGCGAATCCAAATTCATGACCCACCCGGTGTTCAATACCCACCACAGCGAGCACGAGATGCTGCGCTACATCCGCTCGCTGGCGGACAAGGACCTGGCGCTGGATCGCACCATGATCCCGCTGGGCAGCTGCACCATGAAGCTCAACGCCACCGCCGAGATGATCCCGATCACCTGGCCGGAGTTCGCCAACATCCACCCGCTGGCGCCGGCCGACCAGGCGCTGGGCTACAAGGAGCTGATCGACGGCCTGGAGGCGATGCTGGCGGAGATCACCGGCTATGACGCGGTCAGCCTGCAGCCCAACTCCGGCGCCCAGGGCGAGTACGCCGGATTGCTTGCGATCCGCGCCTGGCACCGCGCCAACGGCCAGGAGCAGCGCGACATCTGCCTGATTCCCGAGTCCGCGCACGGCACCAACCCGGCCTCCGCGCAGCTCTGCGGGCTGAAGGTCGTGGTGACCAAGTGCGACGCCAACGGCAACGTCGACGTCGAGGACATCCGCGCCAACGCCGAGAAGTATTCCGACCGGCTCGCCGCGCTGATGATCACCTACCCCTCCACCCACGGCGTGTTCGAGGAAGGCGTGGTGGAGATCTGCGAGATCGTCCACGCCCACGGCGGCCAGGTCTACACCGACGGCGCCAACATGAACGCCATCGTCGGCCTGGCCCAGCCGGGCAAATGGGGCTCGGACGTCTCCCACCTCAACCTGCACAAGACCTTCTGCATCCCGCACGGCGGCGGCGGTCCCGGCGTGGGCCCGTGCGCGGTGAAGTCGCACCTGGCGCCCTACCTGCCGCGCGCGTTCGGCGGCCAGGGCGAGGTGGGCATGGTCAGCGCGGCCACTTTCGGGTCGGCCTCGATTCTGCCGATCAGCTGGATGTACATCACCCTGATGGGCCGCGACGGCCTGCGCCGGGCCAGCGAGATCGCGATGCTCAACGCCAACTACGTGGCCAAGCGTCTGGAGCCGCACTACCCGACCCTGTACACCGGTCGCAACGGCCTGGTCGCGCACGAGTGCATCCTCGACCTGCGTCCGCTGGAGAAGGCCACCGACGTCAGCGCCGAGGACGTGGCCAAGCGGCTGGTGGACTTCGGCTTCCACGCCCCGACCCTGAGCTTCCCGGTCGCCGGCACGCTGATGGTCGAGCCGACCGAAAGCGAGTCGCTGCACGAGCTGGACCGCTTCATCGACGCGATGATCCAGATCCGCGAGGAGATCCGGGCCATCGAGGACGGCTCGCTGGACCGTGAGGACAACCCGCTCAAGCATGCCCCGCACACGGCGGCGCAGGTCAGCGCGAGCGAGTGGTCGCACGCCTACCCGCGCGAGCTGGCGGCGTTCCCGCTGCCTTCGCTGCGGCAGCAGAAGTACTGGCCGCCGATTGCCCGCGTGGACAACATCTACGGCGACAAGAACGTGTTCTGCGCCTGCGTGCCGATCAACGAGTACGAAGGCGAGATCGAGGCGTTCAGCGAGCCGATGGTGTCCTGATCGCGCTGCGCCGGCCGGTGCGTGACAGCGCTTCCGGCGCAAAAAAAGCCCCGCATTCGCGGGGCTTTTTGTATCTGCATCAACACGGACGCAGCGGTCCCCCCAGCAGGGTTTCCAGCACTGCCATCCGCACCGCCACGCCGTTGCGGACCTGCCGCAGGACCAGCGATTGCGGCCCATCGGCCACCTCGTCGGTGATCTCCACCCCGCGGTTGATCGGTCCGGGATGCATCACCACCGCATCCGGGGCCGCGTGTCGCAGGCGGCTGGCGGTGAGGCCGTAGTCGCGGTGATAGTCCTCCAGCGAGGACACCAGCCCTTCCTCCATGCGCTCGCGCTGCAGGCGCAGCATCATCAGCGCGTCCACGCCCTCCAGCGCGGCGTCCAGATCGTGGCTGACGGTGCACCCGGCCAGGGTGTCGCCCACGGGCAACAGCGAGGGCGGCGCACACACGCGGATTTCCCCGGCGCCCAGCGTGCGCAGCGCGTGCAGGTCGGAACGGGCGACGCGCGAATGCTTCACGTCACCGACGATGAGCACCCTGAGACGGCTGAAGTCGGCCCCCTTGGCCTGGCGCAGGGTCAGCATGTCGAGCAGGCCCTGGGTGGGGTGGTCGCTGCGGCCATCGCCCGCATTGACCAGTGCAGTGCCCGGTCCGGCGGCGGCGGCCAGGGCGGCCACGCTGCCATCCTCGTTGTCGCGCACGACGAACCCGCGCACGCCCATCGCCTCGATCGTGCGCAGGGTGTCGCGCGCGGTCTCGCCCTTGCGGGTGGACGAGGTGGAGACATCGAAGTTGAGTACGTCGGCGCCGAGCCGCTGCGCAGCGAGCTGGAAGCTCAGGCGGGTGCGGGTGGAGGCTTCGAAGAACAGCGTGCAGATCGCGATCCCCGCCAGCGCGGCGCGGTCACCCTCGCCGTCGACAAAGCACTGCGCGCGATCCAGCAGAGCGATCAGTTGTGCGCGCGGCAGATGTTCCAGGCTGAGCAGGTGGCGCAGAGGCTCGAGCACGTCTTTTGCTGTGTTCATGCGGTCTTCCCGGGGTCTGTCGTGGCGGTCCCGGACGCGGTTGAGGGATCGTCGCCGGTCGGCGCGACCGCGCGGATGTCGATGGCATCGCCCGGTGCGCCCATCCAGCGATCCACGATCACCGCCGCCGCCATGGCGTCCAGGGCCACGGCATCGCGACGGCGTTTATGGCCCTGCGCGCGCGCGCGGGCGAAACGCTGCGCCGCTTCCATCGAGCTGGACCGCTCGTCCACCAGCAGCACCTGCCGGCGGTAGCGGGACTGCAACTGCCGGGCGAACCCGTGCGCCCGCTCACGCGCGGGCTGGCTGCCGCCATCCAGGGTCAGCGGATCGCCGACGATGAATCCGTCGGGCCGCCATTCGCGATAAAGGCGGTCCACTGCCGCCCAGTCCGGGCCGGCGGCGTGCACGTCGACCACCGCCAACGCGCGCGCCTGCCCTGCCAGCGGCGTGCCCAGGGCAACACCGATGCGCCGCGAGCCAACATCGAAACCCAGCACGCTGCCATCGCCGCGGATCGCCGGCAGGGCGTCAGCGGGAGATTCCGCCTCGTCGCTCCCGCTCATGCGCGGCCGGAATAGCCAGCCAGGTGGGCGAAGTCCACGCCGATGCGGCCGGCGGCGGCCTCCCAGCGCGCTTCCAAGGGCACGTCGAACAGCAGCTCCGCGTCGGCGGGCGCGGTCAGCCAGTCGTTGTCGGTCAGCTCCTGCTCCAGCTGGCCGGCGCCCCAGCCCGCGCAGCCCAGCGCGACCACCGCGTTCGCCGGACCCTCGCCGCTGGCCATCGCTTCCAGGATGTCGCGCGAGGTGGTGAGCGAAAGCGCATCGGTGATCGCCAGGGTCGAGTCCCAGCGGCTGCCACCGTCATGCAGGACGAAGCCGCGCTCGGGATGCACCGGACCGCCGGCGAGCACCACCTGCGCACGCAGCGCATCGCTGCCTCCGCTGATGCTCATCTGGCCGAGCACTTCGCCCAGCGTGTACTCCGAGGCACGGTTCACCACGATGCCCATGGCACCGTCCTCGTCGTGCTGGCAGATCAGCGCGACCGAGCGCGCGAACGCGCCCTCTTCCAGCGCAGGCAGGGCGATCAGCAATTGATTGGCAAGGGGTGTGGGGCCAAAATCCATGCATGCATTCTAGCCCGCAGCCCGTGCCCGCCGCGCCATCCGGCTACTGCGACAGCGCACCCGGCCATCCGCTGCACGGCCCCTACCACGACGATGAATACGGCTTCCCCCAGCGCGACGAAGCCGTCCTGTTCGAGCGGCTGGTGCTGGAAATCAACCAGGCCGGCCTGAGCTGGCTGACCATCCTGCGCAAGCGCGAGGCCTTCCAGCAGGCCTACGGGGGCTTTGAGGTCGACCGCGTCGCAGCCTATGGCGACGCCGACCGCGACCGCCTGCTGGGCGATGCGGCGATCATCCGCAACCGGCTGAAGATCAACGCGGCAATCCACAACGCGCAGGTGATCCAGCGCCTGCGTGCCAGCCACGGCGGCTTTGCCCACTGGCTGGATGCGCACCTGAGGGACGCTGACCGTCTCCGCGACAAGGCCGGCTGGGTGACGCTGTTCCGGCAGACATTCCGCTTCACCGGGCCGGAGATCACCGGCGAGTTCCTGATGAGCCTGGGCTACCTGCCGGGCGCGCATCGCAGCGACTGCCCGGTTCACGCGCGCACCGTGGCAGCCGGCGCGCCATGGGGAAACGAATTGCCGTGCACGCCTCGTTCCGGTTCGGGCTCATAGACTGCTGCGCAATCCTCCCGCGCGAGTAGTCAGCCCATGAAATTCCATCTGCTTCTCCTGCCGCTTGCCCTGGCCGCATGCACCGCCGAACGACCGGCAACTCCCGCAACCGACACGCCGGTGCCGGCCGCGGCGCAGAAGACACCCGTCGCCGCATCGATGGTCCTCGACGCTGCGACGCTGGGGCGTTACCACTGGCAGCTGGCCGAGGCGAGCGATGCCTACGGCGCCCACATCGATGCCTTGTTTGCCCGCGACGACAAACCGGTGCAACTGGACTTCGCCGACCAGCGGCTGTCCATCAGCAACACCTGCAACCTGATGAACGGCGGCTACCGGCTGGACGATGACAAACTGAAGATCGACTCGCTGCAGCAGACGCTGATGGCCTGCGCCGATCCCAAGCTGGCCGAACTGGATCGGGCCGTAAGCAGCCGGTTCGAAGGCAGTCCGCGCATCCGTCTGACCGGCAGCGAGGAAGCACCACGCTTGGAATTGACCAGCGAGGCCGGCGACAAACTGGTCTTCGCCGGCGAGCCCACCGCCGCGTCGCGCTACGGCGGCGAAGGCGAGCAGGTGTTCATGGAAGTCGCCGCGCAGACGGTCCCGTGCAGCCACCCGCTGATTCCGGACAAGCAGTGCCTGCAGGTGCGCGAGCGGACCTACCGCGACGACGGCACGGTCGCCGGCGAGCCCGGCGAATGGGAGCCGCTGTACCAGGAGATCGAGGGCTACACCCACGAGGCGGGCGTGCGCAACGTGCTGCGCCTGAAGCGCTACCAGGTCGCCAATCCGCCGGCGGATGGCTCCTCGGTCGCCTACGTGCTGGACATGGTGGTGGAGTCGGAGCAGGTCGCTCCGTGAGCCCCAACGGTCTGTCGACTCCGACTGGGCCGCACGGACGTCGCCGACCGCGGAAGACCGCGCGCAGCGACGCATCACGAACGAAAACAGCCGGGAAATCCCGGCTGTTTTCCTGTCGACGACATGTGCGCAGAGAGCGCGTACCCGGCCCTCTCAGCCCGTCGGCGCCGGTCGCCGCTAGTCGCGGATCTCGGCCACTTCCACGCCGTCCATGCCCGCGGCGAGGGTCTGCGCGTTGCCGCCCTGTGCAAGCTTGATGCGCAGGCGCACCTCGTTCTGCGAGTCGGCGTAGCGCAAGGCGTCCTCGTAGCTGATCTCGCCGGCCTGGTACAGCTCGAAAAGCGCCTGGTCGAAGGTCTTCATGCCCAGCTGGGTGGACTCCTTCATCACTTCCTTGAGCTTGTGGATCTCGCCGTCGCGGATGTAGTCCTGCACCAGCGGCGTGCCCAGCAGGATCTCCATCGCGACCCGGCGCGCCTTGCCGTCCGGGGTCGGGATCAGCTGCTGGGCGATCACGCCCTTCAGGTTCAGCGACAGGTCCATCAGCAACTGGTTGCGCCGGTCCTCGGGGAAGAAGTTGATCATCCGGTCCATCGCCTGGTTGGCGTTGTTGGCGTGCAGCGTGCACAGCACCAGGTGGCCGGTCTCGGCGAAGGCGATCGCGTGGTCCATGCCCTCGCGGGTGCGCACCTCGCCGATCATGATCACGTCGGGCGCCTGGCGCAGCGTGTTCTTCAGCGCGTTCTCCCAGCTGTCGGTGTCGATGCCGACCTCGCGCTGGGTGATGATGCAGCCCTCGTGCTTGTGCACGAACTCGATCGGGTCCTCGATGGTGATGATGTGGCCGGTCGAGTTCTGGTTGCGGTAGCCGATCATCGCCGCCAGCGAGGTCGACTTGCCGGTACCGGTGGCGCCGACGAACAGGATGATCCCGCGCTTGGTCATCGCCAGCGTCTTCAGCACCGGCGGCAGGTTCAGCTCGTCGATGGTCGGGATCCGGGTCTCGATCCGGCGCAGCACCATGCCCACCTGGTTGCGCTGGTAGAAGCAGCTGACGCGGAAGCGGCCGACGTTGGCCAGCCCGATCGCGAAGTTCGCCTCGTGGGTCTTCTCGAACTCCTCCCGCTGGGCCGGATTCATCACGTTGAGCACCAAGTCGCGGCTTTGCTGCGGCGTCAGCGGGCTCTTGGTGATCGGCTGCAGGACGCCGTTGACCTTCATCGACGGCGGCATGCCGGCGGTGATGAACAGGTCGGAGGCCTTCTGGTGCGCCATCAGCTTGAGGAACGACGTGAAGTCGATCGTCTCGTTGGTGCTCTGGGTCGTGTTCATTGCGATGTCCCCGTCCGCAGGCACCCGGCCTGGCGGCGCGTTCAGTGGATCGGCCGGTCAATCGAACAGCCGCTTGTCCTTGGCGTATTCGCGGGCCTGCGGACGCAGGATCAGCCCGCGTTTCACCAGGTCCTGCAGATGCTGGTCAAGGGTCATCATGCCGCTGTTCTGGCCGGTCTGGATGGCCGAATACATCTGCGCGACCTTGTCCTCGCGGATCAGGTTGCGGATCGCTGGCGTGCCGACCATGATTTCCCACGCCGCGGTGCGACCGCCGCCGACCTTCTTCAGCAGCGCCTGGCTGATCACCGCACGCAGCGACTCGGACAGCATGGAGCGCACCATCGGCTTCTCGCCGGCGGGGAACACGTCGATGATGCGGTCGATGGTCTTGGCCGCCGAGCTGGTATGCACCGTGGCGAACACCAAGTGTCCCGTTTCCGCGGCGGTCAGTGCCAGGCGGATGGTTTCCAGATCGCGCAGCTCGCCGACCAGAATGTAGTCGGGGTCCTCACGCAGCGCCGAGCGCAGCGCCTCGTTGAAGCCGTGCGTGTCGCGATGGACCTCGCGCTGGTTGATCAGGCACTTCTGCGAGGTGTGCACGAACTCGATCGGGTCTTCCACCGACAGGATGTGCCCGTACTCGGGCTTGTTGATGTGGTCGATCATCGCCGCCAGCGTGGTCGACTTGCCCGAGCCGGTCGGGCCGGTGACCAGGATCAGGCCCTGCGGCTGGTCGATCAGGTCTTTGAAGATCCGCGGCGTGGCCAGGTCCTCAAGCGTCAACACCTCGGAGGGAATGGTGCGGAATACCGCGCCGGCGCCGCGGTTCTGGTTGAACGCGTTGACACGGAAGCGGGCCAGGCCGGGAATCTCGAACGAGAAGTCGGTTTCCAGGAACTCCTCGAAGTCCCGGCGCTGCTTGTCCGACATGATGTCGTACACCAGCGCGTGGACCGTCTTGTGGTCCAGCGCCGGGATGTTGATCCGGCGGACATCGCCGTCCACGCGGATCATCGGCGGCATGCCGGCCGACAGGTGCAGATCGGATGCCTTGTTCTTGACTGAAAACGCCAGCAGCTCGGCGATATCCATGCATGTTCCCCTGAACCGCGGATTTGAACCGTTGATTTCGGAAATCCGCGCCCCGCTCCGCCCGCAGCCGCCGACGGCGCGCAGGCAAATGGTGTTACGGATAGCCCCAGCCCGGAGTATAGCCCCGGACCGGTGCCGTCAATCCAGTACCCGATCACAGCCTTCGTCGTCCGCTGCGGGAGCACCTGGCGCGCTCCGGGACCCACGCGTCGGCCTGCGCGGGAGGCAGGCAGCGGCGCAGGCTCTTACACTGGGTGACCTGATGCCCTGGCAGGCCATCACCGCAAACCACAGGCAGGTTCCATGAGCGATAGCACCCCCTCGACCTCCCCATCCGCCCCGATCGTCGCCTTCATCGGTGGCGGCAACATGGCGCGAAGCCTGATCGGCGGCATGATCACGCGCGGCGCCGACCCGACCCGCGTCCGCGTCGCTGATCCGGTGGCCGCCGTGCGCGAGGCGCTGTTCGCCGACTTCGGCGTGCAGGTCTTCGCCAGCGCGACCGAGGCGGTCGACCAGGCCAGCGTGTGGGTGCTGGCGGTGAAGCCGCAGGTGATGCGCACCGTATGCGCCGAGGTGGTGGACATCGCGCGCAACGCCCGGCCGCTGGCGGTCTCCATCGCCGCCGGGCTGTCCAGCACGCAGCTCTCGACCTGGCTGGGCGGGGATGCGGCGGTGATCCGGGCGATGCCCAACACCCCTTCGCTGATCGGCGCAGGCATGACCGGCCTGTTCGCCAACGCGCAGGTCGACCCGACCCAGCGTGGGCAGGCCGAGCGCCTGTTGGACGCGGTCGGCCCGACGGTCTGGATCGAGGACGAGGCGCAGATGGATGCGGTGACGGCGGTATCGGGCAGCGGCCCGGCGTACGTGTTCCTGTTCGCCGAGGCGCTGCAGGCGGCCGGCATCCGCCAGGGCCTGTCGGCGGACACCGCGCGCCTGCTCGCCAACCAGACCCTGCTGGGCGCGAGCCGGATGCTCACCGAGCGCGACGAGCCAGCCGCGGAATTGCGCCGCAACGTGACCTCGCCTGGCGGGACCACCCACGCGGCGGTGGAGACGTTCGAGCAAGGTGGCCTGCGCGAGCTGGTCGACCGCGCCGTGGCCGCCGCCGCCGCGCGTGGCCGCGAACTGTCCGCCGCCAACGATGACTGACACCGCGCCGCGGTCCCGACAACCGCTTTCCAGGAGCACGATCTTGCGAACCTCCCTGTTTTTCATGGCGCTGGGCGTCGGCCTGCTGAGCGCGTGCAGCGGTGAACCGGCCGCGCCGGTCCCGGCAGCGACGCTGGCCGACTCGCAGGACACCGTCGTCACCATCGGCGACGTGACCGCGCGGGCGACGGTGATGCCGACCGCGATGCTGGGCAGCCTGGTCGCCGAGAAGTACGGCATCCGCCGCGCCGAAGACCAGATCATGCTGCTGGTCGGCCTGCGTCGCGGCGAGGGCAGCGCGGAGGTCTCGGTGCCCGCGAACGTGGTGGCGACGGTCAGCGACCTGCGCGGCGGGCGTCGCCCCATCGAGCTGCGCGAGCTGAGCAGCGGCGAGCTGATGGACTACGTCGGCACTGTTCCGGTGAGCCTGCCGGACACCTTGAAGTTCGAGATCGACATCACCCTGGAGGACGGCGCGCGCAAGACCATGCAGTTCACCCGCGAGTTCCAGCCCCAATGACCACGCGCGCGATGGGCCCGCAGCGCATCGTCTGCATGACCGAGGAACCCACCGAGACGCTGTACCTGCTCGGCGAACAGGACCGGATCGTCGGCATCAGCGGGTTCACCGTGCGGCCAGCGCGCGCGCGACGCGAGAAACCCAAGGTCAGCGCGTTCACCAGTGCCAAGATCGACCGCATCCTGGACCTCAAGCCGGACATGGTGATCGGCTTCTCCGACATCCAGGCCGACATCGCCGCCGACCTGATCCGCGCCGGGGTGGAGGTCTGGATCAGCAATCACCGCAGCGTGGACGGAATCATCGACTACATCCGGCGCCTTGGCGCGCTGGTGGGTGCGGGGCATCGCGCGGCGGACCTCGCCACGACCCTGGAGAGGCGGCTGGCAGACATCCGCGCCCGTGCGGCCACGCTGCCGCGGCGGCCGAAGGTCTATTTCGAGGAGTGGGACGAGCCGCAGATCTCGGCGATCCAGTGGGTGTCCGAGCTGGTCGGCATCGCCGGTGGCGACGACATCTTTCCAGAACGCGCGGTGATGTCACTGGGCCGTGACCGCATCCTCGCCGACCCGCTGGAGGCGGCGCGGCGCCAGCCCGACATCATCATCGGCAGCTGGTGCGGCAAGAAGTTCCAGCCCACCCACGTGGCCGCGCGTCCGGGTTGGGAGGATGTGCCGGCGGTGCGCAACGGCGAACTGCACGAGGTCAAATCCCCGCTGATCCTGCAGCCCGGACCGGCGGCGCTGACCGACGGCATCGATGCACTGGAAGCAATCATCCAGGGCTGGGCGCACCGCCAGGCCTGACAGCACGGCGCCAGCCACGGCTCGGCGCGTTCCTTCTCAGTGGGTGCCGTGCGCGGCCTAGGGGTACAGCATCCGCTTGCTCCAGTGGCCGGCCGGGTCGCATTCGTAGAGGCAACGCTCGTGCAGGCGGAAGTTGCCGCCGTACCAGAACTCGATCGACATCGGCCGGACCCTAAGCCCGGTCCAGCGCGGCGGACGCGGAACCTCGCGGCCCGCAAATTCCTGCTCGACCTGCGCGACGCGCTGGTGGAACGTCGCCGGGTCGTCGAGCGTCTCCGATTGCAGCGACGCCCACGCGCCGATCTGGCTGCCGCGCGGGCGTGATGCGAAATACGCATCGGCCTCCTCGTCCGCCACGATCGACACGCCGCCTTCCACGCGGACCTGCACGCCGGCCTTGACCCGCGGCCAATGGAAGAGCAGCGCGGCGTAGGGGTTGTCCTGCAGTTCCCGGCCCTTGCGCCCGTCCAAGTGGGTGTAGAAGACGAATCCGCGTTCGTCGTGCTGCTTGAGCAGCACCATGCGCGTGGACGGGCGGGCACCCAGGGACGCGGTGGCCACGCTCATCGCGGTCGGATCAGGCTCACCGGCCTGCCGCGCCTGTTCGAACAGCGCGGCAAAGGTGGCGTTGGCTTCCGCCAGCAGGTCGTTGGTAGTCATGCGCCTATTGTGGGCCGGATGCGGCGCTGACCGCACCCGTCCGGATTGGCGGGCGTCGCTTTACTGGACGATGAAGTTGACCTTCATGTTGACGCGCCACTCGGTGATGTTGCCGCCCTCGTCGGTCACGACCTTGACTTCGTTGACCCAGGCACCCTTGATGTTCTTGACCGATTCAGCGGCTTTCTTCAGGCCACGCTGGACCGCGTCTTCCATGCTCTTTTCCGAGGCGGCGTTGAGTTCGATGACTTTTGCGACTGACATGATTGATTCTCCTTTGCACCGGTTTGGCGTCATGCGACCGGAAGCTCCGACCCTAGCCAGCCTCCTGTGAAAGGCATGCAACAGCCCGGCAACGCCGGCGCGCGGCGACCTACAATCGACGCCATGAGCGAACCCGTCCGTGAACCGCGCAACATCATCCTTGTCGGCCCCATGGCCGCCGGAAAATCGCGGCTCGGGCGCGAACTGGCGCAGCGTTGCGGTCTGCGCCTCGTGGACGCGGATGCGGAGATCGAGCGCGAGGCCGGCGCCAGCATTGCGGCCATTTTTGCGCGCGAAGGCGAGGCGGGATTCCGCAGGCGCGAACGGGCGATTCTGGCCGACCTGCTAATGCAGGATGGCATCGTGCTCGCCACCGGCGGCGGCGCGGTGCTCGACGCCGGCACCCGGACGCTGCTGCCCGAGCGTGGGCTCGTGGTCCACCTGCATGCCAGTCCGGCCACCCAGCTGGCGCGGGCCGCCGGTGATACCGCTCGGCCGCTGCTGCAACAACCCGATCCGTCAGCAGTCCTGCACGCGCTGGCGACCGAGCGCGACCCGCTGTACGCCGCCGTGGCCCAGCTGCGCATCGATACCGATGACCTCGCGCCGTCGGAGGTCTGCGCGCGGATCCTGGACGGACTGCCGACCTGGCTGCGCAGCGGAGCCGGCGCATGAGCGCGGTCCTCAAGGTCGCCGTCGACGGTGCGCATCCGTACGCGATCTCCATCGGCGCGGACCTGCTGGATGACGGCGTGTTGCTGGCCGCGACGATCCGCGGCCGCCATGCCCTGATCGTCAGCGACAGCAATGTCGCGCCGCTCTACGCCGACCGTGTGCAGGCCGCGCTGCAGGCCGTCCGGCCGGACCTGACGATCGCCCGGCTGGTCATTCCCCCGGGCGAGCACGAGAAAACCCTGCAGCGCTTCGGCGAGGTCCTGGATGCGCTCGCCGGACTTAGCGCCACCCGCGACGCGGCGGTGATCGCCCTGGGTGGCGGCGTGATCGGCGACCTGGCCGGTTTCGCCGGCGCCTGCTGGATGCGCGGCATCGACGTCGTCCAGATTCCAACGACGCTGCTGGCGATGGTCGACTCCTCGGTGGGCGGCAAGACCGCGGTCGACCTGCCCGCCGGCAAGAACCTGGTCGGCGCGTTCCACCCGCCGCGCGCGGTGATCGCCGACACCAGTGTGCTGCACACCTTGCCCGACCGGGAGCTGCGCGCCGGGCTCGCCGAGGTCGTCAAGTACGGCGTGACGGCCGTTTCGCTGGACCCCGCTGACGCCGGATTCCTGGACTGGCTGGAAGCGCACGCCGAGGCGTTGCTGGCGCGCGAGCCGGCGATCACTGCCGAAGCCATCGCGCGCTGCTGCGCGTTCAAGGCCGCCGTCGTCGGTCGCGACCTGCTCGAGCACGGCGACCGCGCCCTGCTCAACTTCGGCCATACCTTCGGCCACGCGATCGAGGTTGAGCAGGGCTACGCCGGTACCCACGGCGGCGGCCTCAACCACGGCGAAGCGGTGGCGGTTGGGATGGTCCTGGCAATGCGGCTGTCAGCGGCGCTGGGGCTCGCTCCGGCCAGCGCCGGCGACCGCCTGCAGCGACTGTTGCAGCGACTGGAGTTGCCGACCTCCATTCCGGAAGGTCTAGCCCCGGACGCGCTGCTCACGCGCATGCGCCTGGACAAGAAAGCCGACGCCGCCGGCATCCGCTTCATCCTCGCCGACGGCGCCGGCCGCGCCCGGGTCGTGCCAGGGGTCGAGGAAGCCACGGTGCTCGCCGTGCTGGCTGGCTGAACAGGCAGGGCCGGCGGCCCATGCTCGCCGGCCGGCGGCAGCGCAAGCCCGTACAATCAAGCCATGCGCCTGCTGATGCAACAACGACCCGACGACGCCGAGGCGCCCCGCTTCGTGCAGCTGATGTTGCAGCCCGACCTGCTCGGCGGCTGGCTGCTGGTCCGCGAGACCGGCGTGATGGGCGGTCGCAGCCAGGTCCGCCGCGAGCAGTTCCTGGACCATGACAGCGCGATCGCCGCCTTTGAACGCGCCCGCGACCAGCAGCTCAAGCGCGGCTTCCAGCAGATGTTTACCCAGGGGGCCGCGGCGCCCCGCTGAACCACGCCATCCCGCATCGGGTGCCCCGCTCCATTCCGGCACCGCCCTGCCGCTTCGCCTGCCCTGCCCGGGCAACGACTTTTCGAGGAACCACAGCCTTGTCCATCCAGCCCCAGAACGATCGTTTCCTGCGCGCCCTGCGTCGCGAACCCGTTGACCACACGCCGGTCTGGCTGATGCGCCAGGCCGGTCGCTACCTGCCCGAATACCGCGCGACCCGCGCCCAGGCCGGCAGTTTCATGGGCCTGGCGACCAATCCGGACCTGGCGTGTGAAGTGACCCTGCAGCCGCTGCGGCGCTTCCCGCTCGACGCGGCGATCCTGTTCTCCGACATCCTCACCATCCCCGACGCGATGGGCCTGGGCCTGCATTTCGTCGAGGGCGAGGGCCCGAAGTTCGAGCGCCCTGTTCGCACCGCGGCCGATATCGCCAAACTCGGCGTGCCGGACATGGAAAGCGACCTGGGCTACGTGATGGAGGCGATCCGCACGATCCGCCGCGAGCTCGACAACAAGGTGCCGCTGATCGGTTTCTCCGGCAGCCCGTGGACGCTGGCCTGCTACATGGTCGAGGGCAGCGGCAGCAAGGACTTTGCCCGGGTCAAGTCGCTGGCGATGAACGACCCGGCGGCCATGCACCAATTGCTGGACGTGACCACCGATGCCGTGATCGCCTACCTCTCGGCGCAGCGCGCCGCCGGTGCGCAGGCGCTGCAGCTGTTTGACACCTGGGGCGGCGTGCTGTCGCCGTCGATGTACCGCGAGTTCTCGCTGCGCTACATGCAGCGCATCGCGGCCGAGGTCGAGCGCGGCCACGGCGCAGACCGCACGCCGCTGATCCTGTTCGGCAAGGGCAACGGCGCCTACGTCAGCGAGCTGGCCCAGACCGGCGCAGAAGGCGTGGGCGTGGACTGGACGATCGACCTGGGCGATGCCGTGCGCCGCACCGGCGGCAAGGTGGCCATCCAGGGCAACCTGGATCCGGTCACCCTGTACGCCGATCCCGAGGCGATCCGCCAACATGTCGGCCGCGCGCTGGACAGCTACCGCGAGGGCAACGGCGGCTCGCGCGAGGGTCACGTCTTCAACCTCGGCCATGGCATGTCGCCGGACATGAAGCCCGAGCATGTCGCGGTGATGGTCGAGGCGGTGCACGAGCTCAGCGCGCGCTGAGGTCTCGACACCGATCAGCGCTGGCTGGGTTGGTGACACGGGCAGCGCTGGGTTGGTCACGCCGGGAACGACTGCCCTTGGGTGTGAATGTCCCCCGGCACCGATGAAGCCGGTGCCTCCTCCTTGATTTCACACCCAAGGGCAGTCGCACCCGGCTTGCCAGCTTGGCGTCCGCCCCAGCACTGAGGTTTCCCGCAAGCGAGACCTGCAGACCTTCGGGGCGAAATAAAGGAGGAGGCCTCCGCCGCAGGCGGAGGCCGGGGGACATTCGCCCTGAAGGTCTGCAGGTCTAGCCCCCGCGCACCCCTCAGGGTGCGGCGGCCAGCGCCTCCCGCAGCATTGCCCCGGTCACCGGCTTGCGCAGGAATCGATCGAAGCCGGCGGCCAGTGCGTGTGGCTCCGCGTCCGTGTCGGCGCGCGCTGTCACTGCAATCAGCGGCTGGGTGAAACCCTGCGCCCGCAGCTGCCGCGCCAGCGACAGGCCGTCGAGGCCGGGCAGGTCCAGATCCAGCAGGGCCGCGTCGAAGCGGGTCATGCTCGACTCGGCCAACGCCGCCAGCCCGTGACCTGCGTGAACCACCGCGTGCCCCTGGCCGTGCAGCAGGCCGATGATCACGTCGGCGACGATCGGATCGTCCTCCACCAGCAGCAGCGAGAGGCCGGCCTTTCCGGCCGGATCCAGGTCGGCTGACGATGGGGCCGTCTTGCCGGGTGACGACGTGGGAAGGGATGAGTCCGCCAATGCGCGCAGCGGCTCGCGCGACGGGATCACGCGGGGGTGCGGCGGGTGATCGGCCACGATTTCCAGCGGCAGGCGCACGGCGAAACTGGCGCCTTCGCCGGGCGCGCTGGTGACCTCGATCGTGCCGCCCATCGCCGCCGCCAGCTCCTGGCAGATGGCCAGGCCCAGACCGCTGCCGCCGTAGCGCGCGGCGGTGCGCAAGCCGTCGGCCTGCTCGAAGCGGCGAAACAGGCGCGACACCTGCTCGGCGTTGAGCCCGGGACCGGTATCGCTGACACACAGGACCACGCCGCCGGCATCGGCCGGCGCGACCGCCAGGCGGATCGAGCCGCGCTCGGTGAACTTGGCCGCGTTGCCGAGCAGGTTCAGCAGGATCTGCCGGACCCGAATGGCATCGCCGCGCACCAGCCGCGGGGTGGCGGGATCGCGGTCCACAACGAAGGTCAGGCCGCGCGCCTCCACCAGTGGCGCGCTCATCTCGGCCAGCTCGTCCATCAGCGCGTGCAGATCGAACACCTCCGCCGCCAGTTCCAGCTTGCCCGACTCGATGCGGGCCAGGTCCAGGGCATCGTTGACCAGCCGCAGCAGATGCTCACCGGCGCGGTGGATCGAGGTCGCGTAGCTCCGCTGGCGGGTGTTGAGCTGCGTCCCAAGCAGCAACTCGCTCATGCCCAGCACGCCGGTCATCGGGGTGCGGACCTCATGGCCGAGGGTGGCCAGGAAACGGGTCTTGGCCAGCGAGGCCTCATGAGCGACCTCGCGCTCGTGTTCGGCGCGCTTCCACGCCTGGCCGCGTTCGATGCGACGGCGCGATTCCAGCACCGTCCACCACCCCATCAACAGCAGCAGGCATACCAGCGCGAGCCGGGCGGCGCCCGTCTGCCACCACGGCGGCAGCACATCGAAGTGCAGCACCTGCTCGGCGGCTTCGTTGCCCACGGCATCGTGCGCGCGGGCGCGCAGGGTGTACTTGCCCGGCGCAAGGCCTGCGAAGATCCGCTCGCCCTCGGCGCCGTGGTCCACCCAGGCGTGGTCGTAGCCCTCCAGCATCGTCACGTAGGCATTGGCCTTGGGCTTGTCGTAGGCCAGCAGCCGCAATTGCACGCGCATTTCGCGGTCGCCCGGCGCCAGAGCCAGCGGCCCGAGCAGGTCCATCGGCAACCAGCGCCCGTCGCGACGGACCTCGAAGCGGTCCCAGTGCAGCGGCGAGCGGATCGGCGTCGGGTCCGCCGCCAGGCTGTCGACCATCACGACGCCGCCATCGGCCTGCGCCGACACCATTACCCCGTCGTGGGTCTGCATCAACGTGCGGTTGACGAACTCCTGGCTGCGCAAGCCGTCGAAGAGGCCAAAATGGCGGCTCTTGCCGGCCTCCGGATCCCACCGGTACAGGCCACGCGGGGTCGACAGCCAGACCCGGCCGAGCCGGTCGATCTGCAGGCCGGCCCCTTCGACCGCGGGGATGCCCTGCCGTGCGCCGATGGTGGCCACCTGCGTCCAGCCGTCGTCGGCGCGCCGGTAGTGCTCAAGACCCGACAGCCGCTGCAGCCACACGTCGTTGGCACCGTCAAAGCCGAGCGCAAACACCCGGCCTTCGCCGACGATGCCCGGCACCGGTTCGAATCGCCCCGCCTCCGCGCTCCAGCGCAGCACGCCATCGGCACCGCCAAACCAGGGCGCGCCACCCGCGTCGAAGGCCATGGCATGGTGGTCGCCCATCCCCAGCCCGTGCTCCGGCCCGGGCGGCACCGTGCGCAGGACGCGGCCGCTGGCCGGCTCGCGCTGCTGCACGCCGGCACCGGCGAAGGACATCCAAAGGGTCCCGTCAGGCGCCAGTTCCATCAGCGTCAACGGACCGGGCAAGGTCGCATCGCGCGAGCCGTCCTGGCCCCAGCGCGCGATCCCGCCGTGCAGGTCGATCCGCACCAGCTGCCGGCGCTGGCCGACCCACAGGCGGCCCGCCGGGTCCTCGCGCAGGGCGTAGGAACTCATGCCCTCCAACGCCTCGAAGATCGCCGGCTTGACCGGAATCACGTTGCCGTCGCGATCCAGCCGCTCCAGCTCGGCGCGCATTCCGCCCAGCCAGACGCCGCCCTCGCGCGCGGGGGCGATGGCGCTGTAAAGATCGGCCGACAGGCCATCATGATCGCGACTGAACTGGGCGATCCGGCGCCAATCAACCGGCAGATAGCCCAAGCCGACCCCGGGGACCGGAATCCAGATCGCGCCGGTGTCCTGCTTGACCATCTCCCCGATCGCGATCGCCGGACCCTTGGCGCCGACCGGCACCGGCACCGGCACCTGACCGTCGGCGACCCGCCACAGTTGACGCTGGCTCGAGATCCACAGCTCGCCGTCCTCGCCCGGCAGCATGCTCAGCACCGCGTTGGGTTGCTCGAACATCGCCGACCACTCCGGCTGGTCCCACCCGCCGTCCGCGGCCAGCCGGAACACGCCGACCGACGTCCCCACCCAGAGGCGGCCGTCGAAGGCTGCCAGCGAATAGATCATCGGCGTCGGCTGAGCGCCGGGCAGCGCCACTCGCTCGAAGTCCGTGCCCGTCCAGCGCGCCAGGCCTTTGGTGGATCCCGCCCACAGCGTGCCCTGCCCATCCACCGCCAGCGACAGGATGATGTCGGACGGCAGGCTGCGCGGGTTTTGGTCGCTGGCCGTGAACCGGCTGATGGTCCCGTCGGCGGCCATGCGCGAGACGCCGCCCCCGTAGCCGCCCATCCACAGGGCGCCCTCGTGGCTTACCAATGCCCAGATGTCGTCGCTGCCGATTTCCGGATGGGTCGCCACGCGAAAATGCCGGAATTGCTCGTGCGCGCTGTCGAGCACGCTCAGGCCGTGTCCTTCCGGGGCGACCCAGATGCGCCCCTGCGGATCGACGTGGACCAGCGTGACGAAGTTGGCCGACAGCGAGGTCGGATCGGTGGGGTCGTGTCGCCACACCTGCATGCCGACGCCGTCGTAGCGCGCCAGCCCGTCGGTGGTGGCCAGCCACAGGAAGCCGTCGGCGTCGAATTTCAGGCTCTTGACGGTGCTCGACGGAAGGCCGGCCGCCACGTCGATATGCCGCAGTCGCGGAATCTCGGGCACGCGCGCGCCGGCGGCCGGCGCCAGCAGCAGCCCGCAGGTAACCAGCAGCAGCCACGCCATGATGTGTCGCATCCCAGCCCCTTTTTGTGCACCTGCGCGAGCTTCACTTCCCGCGCCCTCCCCCGCCGAACCTTCAACGATTGTGCCGGCCGGGGCAAGTCGTTCGCGCCCACGCTCGCATGGCGGGGCCTGCCGGGCATCGGACCTGTCGGATCGGACCTGCCTGTAACGGACCTGTCTCTAACGGTCCTGTCTGTTACGGACCTGACAGCGCTGGACCTGTCTAGAATCGGGGCATGCACGGCAAACCTTCCTTCCCGTCCACCCGCTATCGGCACCGCACGACCGGAACGGCGGAACGCGGCTTGGCGCCCCTGTGCCGGTTCGCTCCTGCGCTGGCCTGCCTGCTGGCCGTTGCCGCGCCGGCCAGCGCGCGCGATGCACCGACCTGGAACCTGGACCCGGTGCACACCCGGGTGATGTTCGTGGTGTCGCATGCCGGGTTCTCGCAGGCGCTGGGCACCGTGTCCGGCAGCACCGGCACGCTCGTCTTCGATCCCGACGATTGGCAGCGCACGCGCCTGCAGGCCAGCGTGCCGCTGGCGCGCGCGGATCTGGGCGACCCGGACTGGAACCGGGCGGTGCTGGCGCCGCGCCTGCTGGATGTGGAGGCTTACCCCGCCGCCAGCTTCACCTCCGACAGCGCCGTCGCCTCGGACAGCGGCGGCATCCGCGTATGCGGCGAGCTCAGCTTGCACGGCGTCACCCGCCCGCTGTGCATGGACGTCACCGTCAATGCGGTCAAGCGCCATCCGATGCCGCCCTTCCGCCGCACGGCCGGCTTTTCCGCCACGGCGGTGTTGAGCCGCAGCGATTTCGGCATCACCGCCTGGCCGTCGGTCATCGGCGATGAGGTCACCATCCGGATCGAGGCGGAGGCGGTGCGCTCGCGCGCGGCCGGACGCCCACCCGAACCGGAGCCTCCATCCGAACCGCAACCGCAACTCACGCCCGAACCCGAACCCGAACCCGTATCCGGAGCTTTGCAATGAGTCTGAGAAACCCCGCCGACCGATGGGGCGCGGTAAGCCAGTTCCTGCACTGGACCATCGCCGTGGCGATCCTGGCGATGGCGGTCATCGGCCTGTCGCTGGACAGCCTGCCCAAGTCGCCGAGCTACTTCTGGGTGTTCAACCTGCACAAATCGCTGGGCCTGACCGTGCTCGCGCTGGCGGTGGTCCGGCTGGCGTGGCGGCTCTACGCCGGCGCGCCAACCCCGATGGCGAGCATCCCGGGCTGGCAACGGTGGCTCGCGCGCGTCACCCATTGGCTGCTGTACGGGCTGATCATCGCCATGCCGCTGTCGGGCTGGCTGTTCGACTCCGCCAGCGGGCTGCGTCCGCTGCGCTGGTTCAACCTGTTCCAGGTGCCCAAGCTCATTGGCCCCAATACCGGCGTGCGCGAAATCGCGCGCGACGCACACGGCTGGATCTTCTGGGTACTGGCGCTGTTGATCGTCATGCACGCCGGCGCAGCCCTTTACCACCACTACTTTGTCGGCGACGGCACGCTGCGGCGGATGCTGCCCGGCCGCCGGACACCGCTCCCCTCTTCCAACCGGAACCCGTGATGACCCCCACCGTGCGCGCGACTCGCTCCCCCACCCGCCCCTCCTTCCTGCAGGCGTTGTCACTGGCCGCCGGCCTGACCTTCGCCAGCAGCAGCGCGCTGGCTGCCGATTACGTGCAGGCTCCCGGATCCACGCTGACCTTTGCCTCAAGCTTTGAAGGCGAGATCTTCACCGGCCACTTCGCCGGTTTCACCACCACGATGCGCTTTGACCCGCAGCAACTGGAGCAGGCGCGGCTGGACGTGACCATTCCGCTGGCGACCGCGACCACCGCCAATCCCGAGCGTGACCAGACCCTGCAGGGCAGCGATTTCTTCGCCAGCAAGCTGTTCCCGCAGGCCCGCTTCGTCGCCACGCGGTTCCGTCATCTGGGCGAGGACCGCTACGCGGCGGACGGCACCCTGAGCCTGCGCGATGCGAAACAGCCCGTGACCCTGAGCTTCACCTGGCAGGACGGCGCGACGCCGGTGCTCACCGGGCGCGCCAGCGTGGACCGGCTGGCGTTCGGCGTCGGCGGCGGCGACTGGGCAGACGTGGGCATGATTCCGGCAAAGGTGGCGGTCAGCACCCGGGTCAACCTGACGCCCGCGCCGTGAATGCCGCCAACCTCGGGTAAACCCCAGCTGGGGGATGCCCCGAGTGACCCCGCCCGGCCGCAGTGTTGGAATGCAGGCATGACCCGCGAATCGTGGGTTACTGCCCAAATGCGAGGATCAGGGAATGACCGTTCTCAGTGCAATCTCAGCGGCGCAGCCGCAACGCATCGACGCCGGCCGCGGCCGCCAGCACACCGTCCAGCACGGCGACACGCTGTCGGGGATCGCGAAACAGTACGGCGTCAGCCTGTCCGCGTTGAAGGCCGCCAACCCGCAGGTCCTGAATCCCAACGTCATCTATTCCGGTGACCGCATCGCGGTGCCGGGCGCCCAGGCGCAGAGCAGTGCCGGCGGCGCGCCGGTGCAGGCGGACAAGGCCGCGGCAGGGAGCACCGCCGCCATGGCCGGCTCCACCCAGCTGACCATCGCCGACTACCAGCGCGCGGCCAACACCCTCGGCGTGGACGTCGCCACCGTGCGCGCGGTCGCGGATGTGGAGTCCTCCGGCGGCGGCTTCCTCGCCGATGGCCGACCCAAGATCCTGTTCGAACGGCACATCTTCGCTCGCGAAACCGGTGGCCGCTTCAACGGCTCGCATCCGGGCATCAGCGGCGCGCCGGGTGGCTACGGCGCTGGCGGCGCGAACCAGCACGCCCGCTTCGAGCGGGCGTTCAAGCTCGACCCGGCGGCAGCGATGAAGTCGGCCTCCTGGGGTGAATTCCAGATCATGGGCTTCAACCACAAGATGGTCGGCTTCGACAGCGTCGGCAAGTTTGTCGACGCGATGCGCAGCTCGGCGGGCAGCCAGCTGGACGCGTTCGTCAGCTTTATCGAGTCAGCCGGTCTCAAGGGCAAGCTGCAGAACAAGGACTGGGCCGGCTTTGCGCGCGGCTACAACGGTCCGGGCTACGCCAAGAACAACTACGACGGCAAGATGGCGGCCGCCTACGCCAAGTACGCCGGCAGCAACCCGCCGCCGGTGGCCAGCGGCGGAACGCCGACCAGGCCGACCTCTCCCACCGCTCCGACGGCTCCTGCACCGACCGCTCCGCAGGCCAGCACGGGAACCTACTCGGTGCGCTCGGGCGACACCCTCAGCGGCATCGCGCAGGCGCACGGCGTCTCGCTCTCCGCGCTGGCCGCGGCCAATCCGCAGATCCGCAACATCGACCTGATCTTCCCCAACCAGGTCGTCAAGATTCCCGGCGGCAGCGGTGCGGCGGCCAGCCACACGGTCCGCAGCGGCGACACCCTGGGCGGCATCGCCCAACAGCACGGCGTGTCGCTGGCGGCGCTGAGCGCGGCCAACCCGCAGATCCGCAACATCCACCTGATCCATCCCGGCCAGACGGTCCACATCCCCGGCAACCCCGCCGTGGGCGCGCCGGCGGCCGGCACTCCCGGCAATCCCCCGGTCCGCGGCGACAGCAAGGTCGATACCTCCGCGCCGGTCGGCGGCAGCAGTTCGGATGCCGCCAGGATCGCCGAGAAGTATCTGGGCTGGTGGGCCGGCGACCTGAAGGTCAGCGGCCACCTGCCGATGGATCCCAGCGTCCCCAACACCGTCAACTGCGCCAACTTCGTGTCCGCCGTCCTGCAGAAGGCCGGGCTGATCAACTTCCACACCAACCTGGTTACCGGCTCCAACAGCGGCAACCCGCAGGCACTGGGCACGAAGTTGAAGGCCGCCGGCTGGACCGTGGTGCCTGCGTCGCAGGCGCGGCCGGGTGACGTGGCCATCGTCAACAACGGCGGACACGTCGAGCTGGTGCACAGCAACAACAATGGCAAGATCACCCTGATCGGTTCCAACAACACCGCTGGCGGCTCCGGGCCGCAGAAGGTCAGCTACGGCAACCCGTTCGGCAACGCCTGGTACCTGACGCCGCCCCGCAAGTGATAGACCGGTCGCACCGGTCCGTCAGGAGACGCGCATGCGAACCCTGTCATTCTTGATGCTCCTACTGATGGGTTTTGCCTGCATGCCAACCAACCACGCCCAGACACCGTCCGCGTTGCACATCCCCAACCCCGGATCCCCCGAGCGTGCTGCCGTCCTCGACAGCGCACGTGATTCCATCGACAAGGAGATCGGCCGCACCGTCCAGTTCGTGGTCGAGCGACTGGCGATTCAGGGCGAGTGGGCGTTCCTTTACGCGCACATGCAGGCCAGCGACGGTGGCCCGGTCGATTACGCGCGCACCCCGATGGCGGAGGCGGCCGAGGCCGGCTTTGTCTCCCAGGTCTATGCCGGCCTGCTGGAGAAGGAAGACGGCCAGTGGGTGGTTCGCGCCCAGGCGATCGGCCCGACCGACATGGCCTGGCAGCCGTGGGCGGCGGACTATGGCGCGCCCGAGGCGCTGTTCAAGCTCGATTGATCCCGGCGGTGTAGGCCCGGCCGGAGAGCGCACCAACGCATACCCGCTCGGGGCAAACGCGTCACGCGCCAGCGAACAACCAGTGACGGACGGTGTCCGCGTCAAACGGCCACGCCAGCTCCCGCTTGGTGGCCACATTGAGCAGCACCGGGACGTGCACCCCAAAGCGCTGCTCCAGGTCCGGATCCTCGTCGATGAACACGCTCACAAAGTCCGGCACCGCGGCGCGCGCCAACTCCAGCAGCGCCAGGTCGCACAGGTGGCAATCATCACGCTGGTAAAGGATCAGCTGCATCGTCTCGGGGCGCCTCTGCAATGGCCCGGGGGCGGCGGCTATCATAGGCGTTCATTCCGGAGGGCTCCGCAGCCGTGACCAGGTTTCTTCTTTCCGCCGCGCTGATGTTCTCACTGGCCGCGTGCAGCGCCGAGCAGGCCTCCGCCACTGCCGCGCAGTCACCTGCGTGCGATGTTGCCGAGGCTGCCCTGATCGGCGACTGGCAGCGCAGCGGCGACGCCGGAACCTTCGAGCAGTTCTCGCTGGTCACGCAGAACGGCGAACGCCGCTTCGACTCGTGGCTGCACGAGCGCCCGGAAGTCAGTGGCGGTTCATGGAGCTATCAGGCCGACGACTGCCGCCTCGCCCTCAACGGCGCCGACAGCAACCTGGCGTGGCACTTCAAGGTGTCCGCCGACGAGGCCGGGAACCAGATCACGCTGAGTCCGCTGGACGCCGGCAGCGGCACCGTCGACGGAACCTACCAGCGCCTGGCCGACTGAGCGGGTCGGTTGCGCGTCGGCTGGCCGCGACCCTTGCACGCCCAACCAGCGCCGACCCTGAGCGGTCGCCACGCCCACCCACCGCTGTTTTCAGTACTGGATCCGCATGTCCGTCAGCTGTTTCGACCTGTTCAAGATCGGCATCGGGCCGAGTTCCTCCCACACTGTCGGGCCGATGCGCGCCGCTGCCCGCTTCATCGAGCGCTGGATCGTCGACAACGGCGATCTTGAGCGCACCGCGCGCGTGCGCGCCGAGGTGTTTGGCTCGCTGGCGATGACCGGGCGCGGCCACGGCACCGACAAGGCGCTGATGATGGGTCTGGAAGGCCATTGGCCGGACCGGATCGACCCGGACATCATTCCGGCGACGCTGGAGCGGATTCGCGGCGAGAAGCGCATCCGCCTGCAAGGTCGCCACGAGATCGGCTTCGACGAGAAGCACGACCTGATCATGAACAAGCGCCAGAAGCTGCCCTTCCACACCAACGGCATGCGCTTCACCGCCTACGACGCGGCGGGCGAGGTGATCGCCACGCGGGATTACTACTCGGTGGGTGGCGGCTTCGTGGTCAACGAGGACGAGGCGGCCGAGGACCGCATCGTCGCCGACACCAGCGTGGTGCCCTACCCGTTTTCCTCCGGCGACGAGCTGCTGATGCGCGCGCGCGACAGCGGCCTGTCGATCGCGCAGATGATCCATGCCAACGAGCAGGTCTGGCGCAGCGCGGACGAGATCGACGCCGGCCTGGACCAGCTGTGGGACGCGATGAAGTCCTGCGTGGAACGCGGCATCCGCTCGCCGGGCACGCTGCCGGGCGGGCTGCGGGTAACCCGCCGTGCACCGGCGATGTACGCCGATCTTTCCGCCCGCCCGGACGCCGGCCTGGAGGACCCGCTGACCATGCTCGACTGGGTCAACCTGTTCGCGCTGGCGGTGAACGAGGAAAACGCCGCCGGGGGCCGCGTGGTCACCGCGCCGACCAACGGTGCGGCCGGGATCATCCCGGCGGTGCTGCACTACTACGAGCGTTTCATCCCGGGCGCCAACATCGAGGGCGTGCGGACCTTCCTGCTGACCGCCGCGGCGGTGGGCATCCTCTACAAGGAAAACGCGAGCATCTCCGGCGCCGAAGTGGGCTGTCAGGGCGAGGTCGGCGTCGCCTGTTCGATGGCCGCCGCCGGCCTGACCGCAGCGCTGGGCGGCAGTCCGGTCAAGGTCGAGAACGCGGCGGAGATCGGCATGGAACACAACCTGGGCCTGACCTGCGACCCGATCGGCGGGCTGGTCCAAATTCCCTGCATCGAGCGCAACGCGATGGGCTCGGTGAAGGCGATCAACGCCTCGCGGCTGGCGATGCGCGGTGACGGTTCGCAGAAGGTCAGCCTGGACAAGGTCATCAAGACCATGCGCGACACGGGGCGCGACATGCAGGACAAGTACAAGGAAACCAGCCGGGGCGGGCTGGCGGTGAACGTCATCGAGTGCTGATCGGCTGGATTGACGCTAGCTCGGGAGCGGATGCCCTTGGGTGCGAATGTCATCCGGCACCGATGAAGCCGGTGCCTCCTTCTTTATTTCGCACCCAAGGGCACCCGCTCCCTCGTAACGGCTTGCGGCACAGGTGGACGGTGCCTTCTCTTTTGTTTCGCTCCACTGGCGCCCGTCGGTGGGGCATCGCGGTGTTTGATAAGGCACAGAGCCGGCCGCCCCGCGCACGGCAGAAATCGGCTGACAGACGTGACCTGCAGGGCTTCCGGGCGAAATAAAGGAGGAGGCTGCGCCGCAGGCGTGGGCCGGGGGACATTCGCCGGGAAGCCCTGCAGGTCGCGGCCAAGTCGCAGAATCGAGCGAAGACCCCCACTTTTCGTTCAATCAGGCGTTGAGCGCGCGATTCGCAATGCATCGTCGAGGAGGCCGGCGGCGGTGACTTCCGCGCCTGCGCCAGGCCCCTGGATCACCAGCGGCTGTTCGCGGTAGCGGTCTGACCAGATTGCAAGCTTGTTGTCGGTGCCGGCGCCGCTGGCAAGCGGATGCGTCGCGTCCAGCGTTTCCAGGCGTACTGTCGCGCGTCCGTTATGCAGTCGGGCGATGTAGCGCAGTTGCTCGCCCTTTGCTGCTGCAGCCCGGTGGAGCTGTTGCAGAAGAGCGTCGAGGGACGGAGAAACTCCGGTGTCCTCGCCTCTCGCGCCATGTCGGTCTTGCCCCGTCTCAGGGCCCGCCGGATCCAGTAACGACTCCACTTCCACCTCGTCGCTGGCCAGCGGGACGCCGGCGGCTCGGGCGAGGATCAGGATCTTGCGGCGCACGTCATCGCCGGACAGGTCTTCGCGCGGGTCCGGTTCGGTGTAGCCGGCTTGCCGCGCTTCGTCCACCAGTTCCGAGAAAGGCTTCTTGCCGTCGTAGTGGTTGAACAGCCACGCCAGCGATCCGGACAGGACGCCCGCGATGGCGTGGATGGTGTCGCCGCCGGCCTGGAGGTCGCGGATGTTGCGCAGCAGCGGCAGGCCCGCGCCGACGGTGGCGCTGTCGCCGTAGCGGGTGCTGCCGTGAGCCGCGGCGTCGTGGATGTCCTGCCAGCGCTCCAGCGTCGTGCCCAGTCCGAGCTTGCAGGCCGTCACAACGTGGATGCCCTGGGCCAGCCAGCGGGCATGGTGGTCGGCCACCTCGCCGCTGGCGGTCGCGTCGATGATGATGCGGTGCGCCGGACCGGTGCCGGCAAGCGCGTCGGCGACACCTGACAGGTTCGCCAGTGCGGGATCGGGTTGCCACGGACTGCCATCCACGAGCCGCCGTTTGATGTCGGCGGGACAAAGCCGCTCGCCGCGCAGCGCGCCGCGGGAGTTGCCCGCATGCACCAACGCCAATGAATCTCCGCGCGGGGTGCCATCCCACCCTGCCAACCGGTCGAGAACGGCCTTGCCGACGTTGCCGGTTCCGAGCAGCGCCACTCGGGCGGATGGCTCACTCGGCGTTCGGTGGACGTGCTGACCGTGTTGCGAACCCGCTGCGGTCTCCGTGCGCACATGCGTGTCCGCGCGCCTCTCGGACCGTACGCTCGCGTTCAATCGCGGACTCACGTCACCGTCAACCCGCAAACGACCCACCACGCCCGCGCTCATTGCGCTGCACACGGGGCAAGCTGGATACGCTGGACGCGCTCCAACGCCGCGCCCAGATCGGCCAGCAGGTCCTCGGCGTGCTCGATGCCGACCGACAGACGCAGCAGGCCGTCGGTGATGCCCGCCGCGGCACGTGCCTGCACCGTCATCGCCGCGTGGGTCATCGTCGCCGGATGGGCGATCAGGCTTTCCACGCCGCCCAGCGACTCGGCCAGAGTGAAGTACTCCAGCCCATCCAAGAACGCGCGCACCGCGGACTCGCCACCGGCGCCGCCGTCTTCCAGCTCCAGCGAAACCATCGCTCCGAAGCCGTCTTGCTGGCGCGCCGCGAGCGCGTGGCCGGGATGGCTTTCCAGCCCGGGGTAATGGACGGCGCGCACCGCCGGGTGGCCGTCGAGCAGGTCCACAAGCGCGGCGGTGTTGCGCTCGTGCACGCGCAGGCGCGCATCCAGCGTGCGCAGGCCGCGCAGGGTCAGGAAGCTGTCGAAGGGCGAGCCGGTGATGCCCATGCAGTTGGCCCACCACGCCAGGTGCTCGTGCTGGTCCTGCTCGCGGGCGATCACCGCGCCACCGACCACATCGCTGTGGCCGTTGATGTACTTGGTGGTGGAATGCACTACCACGTCGGCCCCAAATTCGATCGGTCGCTGCAGCGCCGGCGACAGAAAGGTGTTGTCGACCACGACCCGCGCGTCGGCGGCGTGGGATGCCTCGATCACGAAGCGCAGGTCGGTCACGCGCAGCAGCGGGTTGGATGGCGTCTCGATCCAGACCACCGCCGGCCCGAGCGCCAACGCCTCGGCCAGCGCGCGCGGCGAGGTCAGGTCCACGGTCGTCAACTCGAACGCACCCTTCTCCGCCAGCGCGTTGAACAGCCGCCAGCTGCCACCGTAGGCATCGTGCGGCACGACCAGCCGGTCGCCGGGTTTCAGCAGCGCGTTCAGCACAAGCGTGATGGCGGCCATACCCGTCGCCGTGACCACCGCGCCCGCGCCGCCTTCCAGTTCAGCCAGCGCCTCGGCCAGCAGGTCGCGGGTCGGATTGCCGCTGCGGGTGTAGTCGTAGGTGCGCCGGTCGTTGAAGCCGGCGAAGCTGAAATTGGACGACAGCACCAGCGGCGGGGTGACCGCGCCGAAAGCCTCGTCACGGTCGATGCCGGCGCGCACGGCCGTCGTACAGCGATGCGACGGGCGGGCCTGCACGTGCTGCGCCCTCATGCCAGCGCCTCGGCGTCCGCATCGGCGGCGATGTCGAGCAAGGCCTCGCGCAGGATCCCGTCGATCGCGCGCGACTCCTTCAGGAACGCGTCGTGGCCGAAGCGGGAGTGGATGACGTGCAGCCGGGTCTCGCCGCGCAGGCGCTGGACCAGGTCGTAGGCATCGGCCAGCGGCACCAGCAGATCCTCCGCCACGGCCACCACGGTCACCGGCACCTGCACGGTTTCCGGATCAACCGCCTGCAGGTCGATGGATTCGGACAGGCGCACGAAGGCCTGCGCCGCCACGCGGTCGGCGAACTGCTGGCCGCAGTGGTCCAGATAGTCCTCGGCGGCGACCTGGACGCGGCCGTTGACCACCTTGGCGGCGCCGAAGCGGCTGTCGAACTCGTCGGCGGTGCGGTAGCTGAGCATGGCCAGCTGGCGGGCCAGTGCCACGCCCTGGCTGTCATCGCACTGCAGCGCGCCCAAGGCGACCGCACGCCGCTGCAACGCGCGCCAGGCGCTCGCGTAGGGATGGGCACGGTGGAAGCCGCTGATCGCGACCAGCCGGCCGACGCGACGCGGATGCAGCGCGGCCAGGTGCAGGCCGACCATCGCGCCGTAGGAGTTGCCGATGAAGGCGCTCAGTCGCGCAATGCCCAGCGCGTCCAGCAGCGCCACGACCGCCGTCGCCTGGTCCACGGGATCGATCACGGCGTCCAGCGTGCCGTCGCCGCCGACCCAGTCGAAGGCTAGGATGCAGTGCTGGGCGGGATCCAGTGCACGGCCGGGGCCGGACTGCTCCTGCCACCACCCGGCATCGCTGAACTGGTCGCTGGCACCGACGTGACGGTTGGCGGAAATCCCGCCGGCCACGAACAGCACCGGCAAGGACGGATCGCCGACGCGCTCATAGCGCAGGGTCACCGCGCGGGTGCCGGCGTGGCGCATCTCCAGCTGGACCTCGATCTCGCCGCGCGCCGCCATCTTCCGCGCCGCGGCCGGGAACCGCGATACGGCGACGTGGCGGGGCTGGAAAAGGGTTTCGGTGGTGCGCGAAGCGAGTTGCAGGCTCATGAGGGCTATCCGAAGTGGCGGGGAGCCATCGAGGGATGGCTGCCAACGCACACGGGATCGTGCCGGCAACCATCTTCCGGCCACCGCTGAAACGCGGCACCGCAGGATTTGGCACCCGTTCGCGGCTTGCGCTGCGATGGGTTGCCCCGGCTTCAAAGGGCCTGTCCCTCTGCCGGTCTCGATGGATGGCAGGCAGTGTGCCCGCGCTTTTCAGCGATGTCAATCGCTTTATCCGCATAAAGCGATGCCTTGCGCGATCCGGTTGTTGCGCACCCGCCACTGCCCTGCGCACACGCAGGCACTAGACTGCCCGCCATGACTCTCTGCCGATTCCTCGCCGCGACCGGCGTGCTCCTCGCGCTGGCCGGCTGCGCCACCGGACTGCAACGCAACAGCGACATGGCCCCTGTGAGCGCTGTCGACGCCGCGGCCTTCCCCGTCGATGAGCGCGTGGTGCCCGAGCGCTATGTCTCGCCGGCCCACCCCGGCGTGGAGCTGGACTCGCTCGCCACCTGGCCCGCACCGGACGGCCGCACCTGGCTGATCGCCAGCGCCAAGACCGCGCACACCCTGGTGGTGTTCGACGCCGATACCGGCGAATGGCTGCAGACCGTGGGTGGCAAGGAGGACGCCGCGCGCACGTTCAAGCGTCCCAACGGCCTGGCCGTGCACGGCGACCGCCTCTTCGTCGCCGAGCGCGACAACCACCGCGTGCAGATGCTCGCCCTGCCCGACTTCGCCCCGCTCGGCACCTTCGGCGAAGACCAACTGCGCAGCCCGTATGGCCTGTGGATCAACGAGGTCTCGCCCGGCGGGCTGGATGTGTATGTCACCGACAGCTTCATGTACGGCAAGCGCTTCGAGATCGTGCCGCCGCTGGAGGAACTCGACCAGCGCGTGCGCCGTTTCCATATCGAGCTGGATGGCGAGGGCTTCAGGGCAAGTTATCTCGGGTCGTTTGGCGACACGGCCGAGCCCGGCGCGCTGCGGGTGGTGGAGTCCATCGCCGGCGACCCGGCCTTTGACCGCCTGATGATCGCCGACGAGCGCTTCCCCGGCAGCACCGGGCGCAACGCATCCACCCTGCGGGAATACACCCTGGCCGGCGCCTTCACCGGCCGCAGCCTGCCCGAGGACACCTTCGCCACCGAAGCCGAGGGCGTCGCGCTGTGGGCCTGCGGCCCCGACACCGGCTACTGGGTTGCGGTGGACCAGCGCGAGACGCGGACCGCCTTCCATCTGTTCAACCGTGTCGACCTCGCGCCTGCCGGCAGCTTTCGCGGCATGACCACCGCCATGTCCGACGGCGTCGCCGTGCATGCGGCCGGCACAACCGCGTTCCCGGACGGCGCACTGTTTGCCATGCACAAGGACGAAGCGGTCAGCGCGTTCGACCTGGCCGATATCGCCCGCAGCCTGGAGCTTGCTGCGGAATGCACCGGCTCGCGGTGACTCGCGCGCGGCGCCTGCGGGTACACGCGGCGCCAACACTCGCGGCGGTGGCACTAGCGTTTGCGCTCGCATCGCTGGCCTCCGTCAAAGCTGCTCCTCCCGCTGCGGGCGCCGCAGACGGCAGCGCCGCCGCCCGCGTCCGCATTGAAACCACCGACGACGGCTATCAAGCCTGGGCCGACAACCCCCTGCCCGGCCCGATCGAAGTGAGACTGCGGTACCGGCAGCGCCACAACACCGTCGCATCGCCGGAGCTGCCCGCACGCGCCACGATCCCCGCCGGCGGCAGCACCGTGGTCGCGGCTTTCCGTGCCGCCGATCCCTCGCGCGCGCTCGACTTCGACCTGATCCTGGACAGCGTGCCCGGCAATCCGAGCGCTCAGCCGCGCGATGTGACCTATCTGCTGCCGCTCGCGAAAGACGCGCCGGTCATGATCGATCAGGGCTTTGCGGGCACTTACAGCCACGACGACGAGGAGAACCGCTACGCCATCGACTTCGCCGTACCCGTCGGCACCGCCGTACTTGCCGCGCGCGACGGCGTAGTGATGCAGGTGATTGACCGCCACCTCGATGCGCCCCGCAACAACACAACGCAACACCGCGGCGCCGCACCGGCTGACACTCTGCTGCGCAACGCCAACCTCATCCGCGTTCTGCATGACGACGGCACGATGGCCGTGTATGCGCATCTGCAACGAGATGGCGCGGTAGTCGCACCAGGACAGCGCGTGCGTGCCGGCCAGCACATCGGCTGGTCTGGCAACACCGGCTTCAGCACCGGCCCGCACCTGCACTTCGCCGTACAGGTGAACCGCGGCATGCGGCTGGTCTCGCTGCCGTTCCGGATGGAAGAGGTATCCCGTCTCCCAAGTGATAGCGGCGCTTGTGTGGCGAGGCCGGGGCACCGGGAGTGAGTGTCCTTGGGTGCGAATGTCCCCCGGCACCGAAGCCGGCGCCTCCTCCTTTATTTCGCACCCAAGGACACCCACACCCGTTGGAGGCGCAAACGGAGCGACAGCAACCATTGCTCTATGAGCCGCCCCATCGGTGACCATTTCCGTCACATCGCACGCCAAAACAGACCAATTGCGTCACCTGAAGGATCGAAGTCACCGGCCAAACGTGACTGGCGGTTCAGTTTCGAGATGCAAAGCAGGAAAAACCACACTTGGCACGGGAAATGCGTACCTTACCGTGCACGTGCCAACCAGCACGGCTGCCCGAGGACCGGAACGCCCGGCTCAGACGGCACGTGAATACTGACCACTCCTAGGGGAAACACCATGAAGAACGTACAGAAAGGTTTTACGCTCATCGAGCTGATGATCGTTGTTGCGATCATCGCGATCTTGGCTGCGATTGCTCTGCCGGCTTATCAGGATTACATGATCAGGGCGAAGGTGTCCGAAGGCATCGTTCAAGCCAGTGCTGCGAAAGTGACCGTCTCCGAAAATATCATGGCGGAAACGACTGACCTTTGCGCTGGGGTTAATACCACGACGCTTGGTGACACTACGATTAGCTGCGCTGCCGGCACGCTGAGTGCATCTGTTGCCGCGAACTCGGCGACTACCGTCACCTTTGACTTGGTTCCGACTGCTGCGACCGGTGGCGTAACATGGGATTGCAACAACCCAAGCGATACCAAGTATGTTCCAGCGGAATGCCGCGAATAATGTGACACAGCAACTAATGTGACAAAGCAACGAGCCCCTCTCTGGAGGGGCTTTTTTGTGTTTATATAGTTAGCTAAAGGAGTCCAAAGTTTTTTCCGTTGGCACGACAAATGTTTTTCTAGTTTAATGAATATGCTCTGCACCTCGGAGTGGGGGGGGGGGGCAATTGAGGGAGTCCGGAAAGTGGCCGGATATGTGCGCCTGCAAGCCGGGCGCGCAGACCTGGCGGCTTTACCGTGGGTGCTCGGACGGTCCGCGTGCACGCGAACCTTGATCTGCAGTGATGCGCGCGTTAAGCCCCACCCGAAGTTCATAGCACTGGGCGAGGATACCGCCACCGGCGCGGCGCGGCGCGAGCTACAGTAAAGTGCAGATGGCGCCGGTGGGGCAGGAACTTTGCCGAGAGGGAAGCGAAAGGAAGCGGACCGGGTCTCCGTCTAGCGGTTGCCTGCCACACCATGAAGCACGCAGCTCTGTGCGATTCTGGGCCACAGGTCGAAAGTATACGATTGCAGTAAAGTCGGCCATACGGGAACCACAGGGGATCACCATGAATGCCGTAGCTACCGCCAACCTTGTCGGCATCACCGGCATCGCCCGCCGCCTTGTACAGGACGGTGCTCTGTCCGAGTCCGCCGCCCGCGAAGCCATGGCTGCTGCCACTGAGCAGCGCAAGCCGCTTGCCAGCTACATCATCGAGAAGCGACTGGTCGCGCCCGCGCATCTGGCCGCCGCCAACTCAGTCGAGTTCGGCGTGCCGATCTTCGATGCCGCGGCGATGGACCCCGAGCAGTCCGCGATCAAGCTGGTCAAGGAAGAGCTGCTGCGCAAGCACACGGTGCTGCCGCTGTTCAAGCGCGGCAACCGGCTGTTCGTCGGCATCGCCGAGCCGACCAACACCCACGCGCTGGCGGAGATCAAGTTTCAGACCAACTTCACGGTCGAGGCGATCCTGGTCGATGAGGAGAGCATCAAGCGCCATCTGGATCGCTGGCTGGAAAGCGCCGACGCACTCGGCGACGTCATGGGCGAGGATGACGAGGGCCTGGAGAACCTGGATATCGGTGGCGGGGAGGACGACCTGTCCGCTGATTCCGGGGTCGACGCCAAGACCGACGACACTCCGGTGGTCAAGTTCATCAACAAGGTGCTGGTGGACGCTATCCGCCGCGGCGCCTCCGACATCCACTTTGAGCCATACGAGACCGAATACCGCGTCCGGTTGCGCATCGACGGCCTGCTCAAGCAGTCGGCCAAGGTGCCGATCAAGCTGCAGCCGCGCATCTCCGCGCGCCTGAAGGTCATGGCGCAGCTGGACATCGCCGAGCGCAGGGTGCCGCAAGACGGGCGCATCAAGCTCAACCTGAGCAAAACCAAGCAGATCGACTTCCGCGTCAGCACGCTGCCGACCCTGTTCGGCGAGAAGATCGTGCTGCGTATCCTGGACGGCAGCGCGGCCAAGCTGGGCATCGAGAAACTCGGCTACGAGGACGACCAGCGCGACATTTTTCTCGCCGCGGTCAAGCGTCCCTACGGCATGGTGCTGGTGACCGGTCCGACCGGCTCCGGCAAGACGGTGTCGCTCTACACCGCGCTGAACATCCTCAACGACGAGACCCGCAACATCTCCACGGTCGAGGACCCGGTCGAGATCCGCGTGCCGGGCATCAACCAGGTGCAGATGAACGTCAAGCGCGGCATGACCTTCGCCGCCGCGCTGCGCAGCTTCCTGCGCCAGGATCCGGACGTGATCATGGTCGGTGAGATCCGCGACCTGGAGACCGCCGAGATCGGCATCAAGGCCGCACAGACAGGTCATATGGTGCTCTCGACCCTGCATACCAACGACGCGCCACAGACCATCGCCCGCCTGATGAACATGGGCGTGGCGCCGTTCAACATCACCTCATCGGTGTCGCTGGTGATCGCCCAGCGTCTGGCGCGCCGCCTGCACAGCTGCAAACAGAAGATCGAACTGCCAGAGCATGCCTTGCTGGCCGAGGGATTCACCGCGGAGGAAATCGCGGCGGAGGACTTCACGATCTACGAGGCGGTCGGGTGCGCCGACTGCACCGAAGGCTACAAGGGCCGGACCGGCATCTACCAGGTCATGCCGATGACCGACGAGATCCAGGGCATCGTGCTGGCCGGCGGGAACGCGATGCAGATCGCCGAGGCCGCGCAGAAGTCCGGCGTGCGCGACCTGCGCCAGTCGGCGCTGATGAAGGTGCGCAACGGTGTCACCAGCCTGGCGGAGATCAACCGGGTGACCAAGGACTGATCAGGCGTATGTGACCGGCGTTGCTATCGCGACGCACTGGGTCAGGATATGCTGGCGCACGGCATGTCCCGTTTGACGTTGCGGGTCCGTGCCGGTGATCCGTGGCCCGGGGATGGCTGCGGATCGCCCGGGGATGGCGGGCCGATGGCGCGCCGCGCTGCAATAATCAACAAGTGACACTGGGGAAACACGCTATGTCTGTCAGCCGCACTGCCGCCAAGAAACCCGTCGTGGCGCCACGCCGCGCCGAAGCGACGCCGCTGTTCGTGTGGGAAGGCACCGACAAGCGCGGCATCACCATGAAGGGCGAGCAGACCGCGAAAAACGCCAACTTCGTGCGCGCCGAGCTGCGCCGGATGGGCATCACACCCAAGGTCGTGAAGATCAAGCCCAAGCCGCTTTTCAGCGCCGGCAAGAAAGTGTCGCCGCAGGACATCGCAGTTTTCGCGCGCCAAGTTGCCACGATGATGAAGGCCGGCGTGCCCATCGTCGGCGCGCTGGAGATCATCGCCAGCGGAAACAAGAACCCGAGGATGCAGGTGCTGGTCAACTCGATCCGGTCCGAGGTCGAGAGCGGCTCGTCCCTGAGCGAGGCGCTGGGCAAGCATCCGGTCCAGTTCGACCTGCTGTTCCGCAACCTGGTGGCGGCAGGCGAGTCGGCCGGTGTACTGGAAACCGTGCTCGATACGGTGGCGACTTACAAGGAAAACACCGAGGCGCTGAAGGGCAAGATCAAGAAGGCGATGTTCTACCCGGCAGCCGTGGTTGCGGTCGCATTGATCGTCAGCGCGATCCTGCTGGTGTTCGTGGTGCCGATGTTCGAGGACGTGTTTGCGAGCTTCGGCGCCGAGCTACCGGCGTTCACCATGCTGATCATCAAGCTGAGCCGGTTCATGGTGGCATGGTGGTGGCTGATCCTGATCGTCGCGGTGGCCACGGTGGTCGCGTTCATCATGGTCAAGAACCGGTCCGTCGCTTTCCAGTTCTTCCTCGACCGGATGATCCTGAAGGTCCCGGTCGTGGGCCAGATCATCCACAACTCCGCCATTGCCCGTTTTGCGCGGACGCTGGCCGTGACCTTTCGCGCCGGCGTGCCGTTGGTGGAAGGCCTGGATACGGTCGGCGGCGCCACCGGCAACATCGTTTACGAGAAGGCCGTGCACCGCATCCGAGACGATGTAGCCGTGGGCTACTCGGTCAACATGGCGATGAAGCAGGTCAACCTGTTCCCGCACATGGTGGTGCAGATGGTGGCCATCGGCGAGGAAGCCGGCGCGCTGGACACGATGCTGTTGAAGGTCGCCGAGTTCTACGAGCAGGAAGTCGACAACGCGGTGGACGCGCTGTCCAGCCTGCTGGAGCCGATGATCATGGTGTTCCTGGGCGTGGTGGTCGGCGGCATGGTGATTGCCATGTACCTGCCGATCTTCAAGCTTGGCGCCGTGGTGGGTTGAGGCAAAATAGCGCATGGCATTCCTCGATCAGAACCCCGAAATCGGCTACCCGCTGGTCGCCGGTTTCGGCCTGCTGCTGGGCAGCTTCCTCAATGTGGTGATCCTGCGGATGCCGCGCCGGATGGAGTGGCAATGGCAGCGCGACAGCCGCGAGATCCTCGGCGAGCCGGAGACCTACGATCCGCCGCCGCCGGGCATCGTGGTGGAACGCTCGCACTGCCCGCACTGCAAGCACCAGCTGTCCTGGTACGAGAACATTCCGCTGTTCAGCTGGCTGGCCCTGCGCGGGCGCTGCCGCAGCTGCAAGGCGCGCATCTCGGCGCAGTACCCGCTGGTGGAGCTGCTGACGGCGGTCCTGATGGTCGCCTGCGTGGCGCGCTTTGGCTTCGGCTGGCAGGGCTTCGGCGCGATGGTGTTCACCTGCTTTCTGATCGCGCTGTCCGGCATTGACCTGCGGACGCAACTCCTGCCCGACCAGTTGACCCTGCCATTGATGTGGCTCGGGTTGATCGCGGCCGTCGACAACCTCTACATAGCCGCCAAACCGGCAGTAATCGGCGCCGTCGTCGGCTACCTGAGCCTGTGGGTGGTGTGGTGGCTGTTCAAGCAGATCACCGGCAAGGAAGGCATGGGCCACGGCGACTTCAAGCTGCTGGCCGCGATTGGTGCCTGGACCGGCCTGGCAGGCATCCTGCCTACGGTGCTGCTGTCATCGCTGGTGGGCGCCATCATCGGCTCGATCTGGCTGGCGGCGAAAGGCCGCGACAAGGCCACGCCGATTCCGTTTGGGCCGTATCTGGCCGTGGCGGGCTGGATCATCTTCTTCTGGGGCGAGCAGTTGATCGGCGGCTATATGCGGATCTCCGGTTTGGCCTGACGGAAGTGCGCGCGAGCAGCGTGGCTCCTTGTCCGCTCGTGTCGCGATCCACGAAATCCCGCGCCATGACATCCTGCCCCGCATGAGCAACTACATCATCGGAGTTAGCGGCGGCGTGGCCGCGGGCAAGAGTGAAGTCACCCGGCGCTTCGAGGCATTGGGCGTGGTCGTCGCCGATGCCGACGTCGCCGCACGCGAGGCGGTCGCCCGCGGTTCGGACGGCCTGGCGGAACTCGTCGATGCCTTCGGCCCCGGCATCCTCACCGCCGACGGTGACCTCGACCGCGCCGCGATGCGCGAGCGGGTCTTCGCCGACACCGATGAGCGCAAACGCCTGGAAGCCATCGTGCATCCACGTATCCGGACCAAGGTGCGCGCCATGTGCGAGCAGGCGCCGGGTATCTACGCCATCGCGGCAGTGCCGCTGCTGGCCGAAGGTGGCGGACGCACGGCCTATCCGTGGCTGGGGCGCATCCTGGTGGTGGATGTGCCGGTCGCGGTCCAGCACGCCCGTCTGATGCAGCGCGACGGCGTGGATGCGGCGCTCGCGGATGCGATGATCGCCGCCCAGGCCACTCGCTCGCAGCGCTTGGCGATCGCGGATGACATCATCGTCAACGACGGTGGGCTCGATGCGCTGGATGAGCACATCGCGGCGCTGGATCGAGGCTATCGGGCGCTGGCAATGGCGCCCGCTGGCTGAGAATTGCTGCAGACGTCAGGCAGCACGCCTTGGCACGCTTCCGTTCAGATTAGCGCTGCCGGATAGGCATTTGCCGCGCACGGCGAGATCCTTGGGACGCTGGCGAGACCTCCCCAACAGCTCAGTTGACCCAAAGCCCACGTATCGCCGCAATCCCTTGCGCTCCATGGGCGCGCGCGTCATCCATGTCGTCGATTCCCATTCCACCGATGGCATAGATCGGCATAGAGACGTGCTCGCGCATGGCAGCAAACGCCTCCCAGCCCATGCCTTTCCTGCCGGGGTGACTCGCGGTCGGCTTCACGTTACCCAGCACCACGAAGTTGCAGCCCAAGCGCTTCGCCGCGCGCAGGTCGTCCACCGTGTGGCACGACGCCGCCAGCGGCACGTCGCCACCAACCGGTCGATCGAGGTAGGCACCGAGCTGACCCGAGCGCAGGTGCACGCCGACGCCCAGCCGCGCGGCGAGCTCGGGATTGCCATTGACCAGGACTTCCGCTGAAGCGCTCTGGCACAACTCGACCGCGGACGCGGCGATGCGCGCCCATCGCTGCGTATCGGCGGTCGGTGAGCGCAACTGCACCCGGCAGGCACCGCGTTCCAGCGTTCGCGCCAGCGCGTCCAGCCACGCCTGCTCGGCCGCCTCCAGCTCCGCACCACTCAGCCCGGCAGTGAGCTGCCCCACATCCGGTGTCACCAGATACCGGTCCGGCTGCTGCAGGGCCGCGACTACCGGCCGGTCGGCGGGCGGCATCCGGTAGAGGGCGAGCTTGCGCGGCGGCACCCACAGCAGCGCCTGCCCTTCCCGTCCGCGCGGGTTGCCCTGCCAGCGGGTCACGTGGCGCACGTCCAGGGTCAGGCGCTTGTCCGGGTAGAGCTGGGGCACAGTGATGACCGCCTCGCCGACCTCGGCCTGGATGCCCAGTTCCTCATCCAGCTCGCGTACCAGCGCGTGTTCGGCGCTCTCGCCGGGGTCGATCTTGCCGCCGGGGAATTCCCACAAACCGCCCAAGTCGCTGGCGCCGGTGCGCTGGGCCAGCAGGATGCGGCCGCGCGCATCGCCTATCACTCCGGCAACCACGCGCACGAAGCGCGTTGGCGGAGTTCCGGTCAGACGAGCTGCCCGTGGCAATGCTTGTACTTCTTGCCGCTGCCGCACGGGCAGAGCTCGTTGCGGCCGACGCGGGCGACCTCTGCATTCGCCGCGCCGCGGGCCAGCGCCTGCTGGGCTTCGGCCGCCTCTTCATCGGCGCTGTAGCCGCCCGAGCTGGCGTGCTGGAACTGCATCTGCTTGGCCTTGGCCTCGGCTTGCGCGCGCTCCTGCGCCTCCAGCGCCGCGACCTCCTCCTCGCTGCGGATGCGCACGCGCGCCAGCAGGCTGATGACGTCGTGCTTGACCTTCTCCAGCATGTTGGAGAACAGCAGGTAGGCCTCCTGCTTGTACTCCTGCTTGGGCTGCTTCTGGGCGTAGCCGCGCAGGTGAATGCCCTGCCGCAGGTAGTCCATCTGCGCCAGGTGCTCCTTCCAGCTCTGGTCGAGCACGTTGAGCATGAAGTGCTTCTCCAGCATGCGCATGGTTTCCGCGCCCAGCTGGCGTTCGCGCTCGGCGACCTGGCGATTGACCTCGTCCACCACGAACTCGGTCACCGCCTCGTCGTCGATCTCTTCGCGGCCGTTGACGAAACCCTGCACGTCGATCTGCATGTTGAAGTCGGCGGCCATCAGGGCCTCCAGACCGGGCAGGTCCCATTGCTCGTCGATCGAGTTGGGCGGCACGAAGCGGGCGATCGCGGCGTTGATGACGTCCTCGCGGATGCCCTCGATGTTGTCCTGGACGCTCTCGGCCTCCAGCAGCTCGTTGCGCTGGCCGTAGATCACCTTGCGCTGGTCGTTGTTGACGTCGTCGAAGTCGAGCAGGTTCTTGCGGATGTCGAAGTTGTGCGCCTCGACCTTGCGCTGCGCGTTGGCGATCTGCTTGGACACCAGCGGGCTTTCAATGATGTCGTCTTCCTTCAGGCCCATCCGCGCCATCACCTTCTGCACCCAGTCGGCGGCGAAGATGCGCATCAGGTTGTCTTCCAGCGACAGGTAGAAGCGCGAGGATCCCGGGTCGCCCTGGCGGCCGGCGCGGCCGCGGAGCTGGTTGTCGATGCGGCGGCTTTCGTGGCGCTCGGTGCCCACGATGTGCAGCCCGCCGGCGGCCTTGACCGCCTCGTGGCGCTCCTTCCATTCGGCCTTCAGGCGCGCGCGGGTGGCCTCGTCGACGGGCTCGCCGGTCTCGGCTTCCAGCACCGCGATCTCGTTGTCCACCGAACCGCCCAGCACGATGTCGGTACCGCGACCGGCCATGTTGGTGGCGATGGTGATGGCGCCCGGGCGGCCGGCCTGGGCGACGATGGTCGCCTCGCGCTCGTGCTGCTTGGCGTTGAGCACCTCGTGGTGGATGCCCTCGGCGGTCAACTGCTGGCTGAGCATCTCGGAGACCTCGATGGAGGTCGTGCCCACCAGCACCGGCTGGCCCTTGGCGTGGGCTTCCTTGATCTCCGCGGCGACCGCGCGGTACTTGCCGGCGCGGTTGAGGAACACCGCATCCGGGCTGTCGATGCGCTTGACCGGGCGGTTTGTTGGGATCACCACCACTTCCAGGCCGTAGATGCTCTGGAATTCGAAGGCCTCGGTATCGGCCGTACCGGTCATGCCGGCCAGCTTGTTGTACATCCGGAACAGGTTCTGGAAGGTGATGGAGGCCAGCGTCTGGTTCTCGCGCTGGACCGGCACGCCCTCCTTCGCCTCCACCGCCTGGTGCAGGCCGTCCGACCAGCGCCGGCCGGCCAGGGTGCGGCCGGTGAACTCGTCCACGATCACGATCTCGCCGTCGCGGATGATGTAGTCCACGTCCTTCTGGTAGATGGCGTGGGCGCGCATCGCGGCGTTCAGGTGGTGGACGACGGCCAGGTTGGCCGGCGAGTACAGGCCTTCGTCCTCGTCCGGGCCGAGGATGCCGGCGTCGCGCAGCAGCTGCTCTGCGTGCTCCTGCCCTTCCTCGGAGAGGTGGACCTGCTTGCCCTTCTCGTCGACCCAGTAGTCGCCCTCGCCTTCCTCGGTCTCCTGGCGCACCAGCGACGGCACGATGCGGTTGACCTTGATGTACAGCTCGGGGGAATCCTCGGCCGGGCCGGAGATGATCAGCGGCGTGCGCGCCTCGTCGATCAGGATCGAGTCGACCTCGTCGATGATCGCGAAGTTCAGGCCGCGCTGGTGGCGGTCTTCCTTCGACAGCGCCATGTTGTCGCGCAGGTAGTCGAAGCCGAACTCGTTGTTGGTGCCGTAGGTGATGTCCGCTGCGTAGGCCTCGGCCTTGTCGCCGTGCGGCATGTTGGGATAGACCACGCCCACGCTCAGGCCCAGCCAGCTGTAGAGCTTGCCCATCCAGGCCGAGTCGCGCCGGGCCAGGTAATCGTTGACGGTGACCAGATGCACGCCGTCACCGGTGAGCGCATTGAGGTAGACCGGCAGGGTACCGACCAGGGTCTTGCCCTCGCCGGTGCGCATCTCCGCGATCTTGCCCAGGTGGAGCACCATGCCGCCGATCAACTGCACGTCATACGGGCGCATGCCCAGCACGCGGCGTGAGGCTTCGCGGCAGACCGCGAACGCCTCGGGCAGGAGGTCGTCGAGCTTGGCGCCGTCCTGCAGCCGCTGCTTGAACTCCGGCGTCTTGGCCTGCAGCTCGGTGTCGCTGAGCTTCTCCATCTCCGGCTCGAGCGCGTTGATCTTGACGACCGTGCGCTGCAACTGGCGGAGAAGACGGTCATTGCGGCTGCCAAAGACGCGGGTAAGCATGTTGTTGAGCATGGATGGTTCCAGTCGGATGTCATGACGGCGGAAACAAAAACAGGGCGCGGGGCACCCTGTCTTGGTAAACGCCTATTCTAGCGTGGGGGCGGGCGGGCGCCTATCAAGCCCGCCGGCATTGCCACCCACCAGCGCAAACTCCCTCTGCGCGCGACCGGATCAGCCGTGCAGCGGCGACTGCTGGTTGAGGAATTTCTTCGGATTGACGGCCTGACCGTTCTGCCACACCTCGAAGTGCACGTGGGCACCGGTGGAACGGCCGCTGGAGCCGGCCTTGGCGACTTCCTGGCCCGCGCGGACCAGGCCACCGACCTTGCGGCTGAGGCGCGAGTTATGCGCGTAACGGGTGACGTAGCCGTTGCCGTGGTCGATCTCGATGGTGTTGCCGTAGCCGCTGCGCACGCCGGAGAAGCTGACCACGCCGTCGGCCACCGCCATCACCGGATCGCCGACCTGGGCCTTGAAGTCGATGCCCTTATGGAAGGCGCGGCCGCCGCGGAACGGGTCAGCGCGGTGGCCGAAATTGGAGGTGATGTAGCTCTCGATGGGCTCGCGCGACGGCACCGCGTTCATGTCCAGCTGGCGGTTGAACAGCAGCGATTCCAGCACCGAGAGCTGCTCGCCGGAGGCGCGGAACTGGTCGCCGAGCTCCGACAGGCCCTGGTCGAGCTCGCCCTTGGGCATGTCTTCCACCGGGCCGACGCCGCCGACGCCGACGGGCTCGTTGAAGTCGAATTCGCCGTCCTGCAGCTGGCCGATGCGGGTCAGGCGCTTGCCGAGGGCGTTGAGCCGGTTGGCTTCGGCCTGCAGCTCGCCCAGGCGTGCGGCGAGGGCATTGATTTCACGCTGGGCGTCGGCCTGGGCCGAGTCGATCTGCACCTGCTGCTGGGCGACCTGGTCGCGCAAGCCGTGGTTGGCCGCGTAGCCTGTACCCAGGCCGAGCATGAGCCCGCCGCCCAGAAGTACCGCGCCGGCGCCCAGCGGGCGCTGCATGGCGGCCTGAAGCGCGCGGTGGGCCAGTGAGGCCCAAGTGCCACGCGATTTATTTAGGATGTCTTGATAGGTCATAGGTCCGATGTCTGAATTCCAACCAAAACCGGGCAAGTCAACGCGTCCGCCTTCGACGCCTACCGCTGCGCTGGATGCGCTGCTGGCGGTGCCTGCAGGTAACACGCTCCGCCGCGCCCTCTGGCTCGACGAACTGGACCGCCGGTTAAGGCCACTCCTGCCGTTCCCGCTGTCCGCGCATGCGCGGCTGGCGAATCACGAGCACGGCAGGCTCGTTTATCTGGTGGATTCACCGGTGTGGCGGGCCAAACTGCGCCTGCTCGCTCCGGAACTGATGTCGGGTGCCCGATCCATGGGTCTGGACGCGGCGGAGGTCGTCATCAAGACAAGCCTTCCTTCGCGCGCACCGGCCCCTCCGGCACCCGCGAAAACCGTGACCATGTCCGCGGCCGCGAAAAAATCGCTCGAGGCTGCGCTGGCGTCCCTCAAATCCACCGACCCCGATGGGTCGGACGACGCCGGATGAGCGCTTGAATTCATCCTGCGAGTGTCTCGCCGTGACGAACAAGTGAACATCGACGGGGCATCCTAAAGGTCAAAAACCCCGGATTTGTTAAAAACCCGAGGTCATATCGTGTAGAAAACGTTAAAACGGCGTGAAGCAGTCACATTCGTGATGCATGCACGGCTAACGCTGGACGGGCACTGGAGTAACGCTCAGACCGTCGCGAGGCGGCCAAACGCGGTCGAAATTGCCTGCGGATCCTCGTCTTCGGTGTAGCTGACGATCTCCCAGGCCGACTGCTCGGCGAGCAGCGCGCGGACCAGCTTGTTGTTGAGCGCATGGCCGGACTTGAAGCCTTCATACGCGCCGATGATGGCGTGGCCGGCCAGGTACAGGTCACCGATGGCGTCGAGGATCTTGTGCCGCACGAACTCGTCGGCGTAGCGCAGGCCGTCCTCGTTGAGGACGCGGAACTCGTCGAGCACGATGGCGTTGTCCATCGACCCGCCCAGGCCGAGGTTGCGCTCGCGCATGTACTCCAGGTCGCGCATGAAGCCAAACGTGCGCGCGCGGCTGACTTCCTTGATGTAGTTGATGGTCGAGAACTCGACCTCGGCGCGCGACTGCGAATCGGGGATCGCCGGGTGCTTGAACACCACGGTGAAACCGACCCGGAAACCGTCGTTCGGCTCAAAGCGGGCGAACTTGTCGCCATCGCGCACCTCGACCGGGTGCAGGATGCGGATGAAGCGCTTGGCGGCGTCCTGCTCGACGATGCCTGCCGACTGCAGCAGGAACACGAACGGGCCGGCCGAGCCGTCCATGATCGGCACTTCGGCCGCGGACAGGTCGATGTAGGCGTTGTCGATGCCCAGTCCCGCCAGCGCGGACATCAGGTGCTCGACCGTCTGCACGTTGGCCGGGCCCAGGCTGAGGCCGGTGCACAACGTGGTCTCGGTGACCAGGTCGGCGCGCGCGGGGATATCGACCACCGGATCCAGGTCGATGCGCCGGAAAACGATGCCTGCGTCGGCGGGCGCCGGACGCATGGTGAGGAAGACCTTTTCGCCGCTGTGCAGCCCCACGCCGGTGGCGCGGATCACGTTCTTGAGGGTGCGCTGACGCAGCATGGAATAGGTGTGCCTGAAGAGGGAAAAACCGGGTAACGGTACCACGCAGCCTATTGGAGGCAGATCAATTGGCCCTGAACAGCGCGTGGGCACCCACGGCCGAAAAATGACCGGTCGCCGCGCCTGATGGCGGACGACCGGCCCAAATGCCCCGCGAGGACACCCGCGGAGCCAAGACGAACCGGACTACGGCATTACAACTTCAAGCGATGGCATTACACGGCTGCAGGCGGATCAGTCCGCCTGGCGGCGCAGGAATGCCGGGATGTCGAGGTAGCTGTCGGGACCGAAGTCGGCCGCGCCGGTCGCCGCGGCCGGCTCGGATTTGGTCGATTCACCGCGCAGGCTGCTGCTGAAGCTCGGCACCGACGGCGCGCGCGACTCCGACGAGGAGGCTGACGAGGAGGAGACCGCGTCGACCGGGAATTCCGGCTGGCCGGTGGTGGCGTTGCGGACCAGCTGGATCGGCGCGCGGTTGCCTTCGACACCCTTGACCTTGCTGCCGGCACCGCGGTTGAGGCCGGTGGCAACGACGGTCACGCGCACTTCGTCCTGCATGTCGGGGTCCAGCACGGTACCGATGACGATGGTCGCGTCCTCGGACGCGAACGCCTCCACCGTGCGACCCACCTCGTCGAACTCGGCCATGGTGAAGTCCGGGCCGGCCGTGATGTTGACCAGGATGCCGTTGGCGCCCTGCAGGTTGACGTCATCCAGCAGCGGGTTGAGCACGGCGGCCTCGGCGGCGGCCTGGGCGCGATCATCGCCCTTGGCGGCGCCGCTGCCCATCATCGCCAGGCCCATCTCGGACATGACGGTGCGCACGTCGGCGAAGTCGACGTTGATCAGGCCCGGACGCACGATCAGGTCGGCGATGCCCTGCACGGCGCCCAGCAGCACGTCGTTGGCGGCGCGGAACGCCTGCACCATGGTCGCGTTGCGGCCCAGCACGGTGATCAGCTTCTCGTTGGGGATGGTGATCAGCGAATCGCAGTGGTGGCTCAGCTCCTCGATGCCCTTGAGCGCGACCTGCATGCGGCGGCGACCCTCGAACGGGAACGGCTTGGTCACCACGGCGACGGTCAGGATGCCCATCTCCTTGGCCAGCTGGGCCACGACGGGCGCCGCGCCAGTCCCGGTGCCACCGCCCATGCCGGCGGTGATGAAGACCATGTCGGCGCCTTCCAGCGCGTCCATCAGGCGCTCGCGGTCCTCCAGCGCGGCCTGGCGGCCGACCTCGGGGTTGGCGCCTGCGCCCAGGCCCTTGGTGACGTTGTTGCCCAGCTGCAGCTGCAGCTTGGCGCCGCAGTTCTTGATCGCCTGCGAGTCGGTGTTGGCGGTGATGAACTCCACCCCGTCAACGTTGTTGCTGACCATGTGGGCGACCGCATTGCCGCCGCCGCCGCCGACGCCGATCACCTTGATGATCGCATTGGGCGCCATGTTTTCCACCAGTTCGAAATGTGCCATGTCCGTGTCCTCGTTGGTCTAGTTTTGGTTGCTGCCGTGGTCTTTCGTGTTGCGTGCCGCGTTTGTTCTGTTGCCTGCCGTCCCTCGCCGCCGCTGTCGTGCACCGCCGCTCAGAAGTGGTCGCTGTACCAGCTCTTGAGCTTGTTGAAGAGCGAACCCGCACGGCCGGTATTGATCACCGGTCTGCGCGGATTCTCGAATTGGCTGCCCATCAGCAGCAGGCCGACGCCGGTGGCGTGGACCGGGTTGCCGACGACTTCGCCCAGGCCGGTGACGTGCTGGGGGATGCCCACCCGCACCGGCATCTGCAGCATTTCCTCGGCCAGTTCCACCACGCCTTCCATCTTCGAAGCGCCGCCGGTGAGCACCATGCCGGCGCGCACGTGCTGCTCGAAGCCGCTGCGGCGCAGCTCGGCCTGGACCATCTCGAAGATTTCCTCGTAACGCGCCTGCACCGCCTGCGCCAGCGAGGCACGCGGCATCCGGCGCGGCGCGCGGTCGCCAACCGATGGCACCTGGATGGACTCCTCGGCGGTCGCCATCTGCGCCAGCGCGCAGGCGTAGCGGACCTTGATCTGCTCGGCCTCCGGGGTGGGCGTGCGCAGCATGTGGGCGATGTCCTCGGTGACCTTGTCTCCGGCAATGCCGAGGCTGGCCGAGTGCGCGATCGCGCCCTGCACAAACACCGCGATATCGGTCGTGCCAGCGCCGATGTCGACCAGCACCACGCCCAGCTCACGCTCGTCGCTGGTCAGCACCGCGTTGGCCGAGGCCAGCACGCCCAGGATCAGGCTGTCGACCTGCAGGCCGCAGCGCTGCACGCACTTGCTGACGTTGGCCGCGGCCGACTGCGCGCACACGACCAGATGGGCATGCACTTCCAGGCGCACGCCGGTCATGCCGATCGGGTTGCGGATGCCTTCCTGCGAATGGTCCAGCACGTAGTCGCGCGGGATCGCGTGGAGGATCTTCTGGTCCGCCGGAATGGCGACGGCCTTGGCCGCGTCCAGCACCCGGTCCAGATCGGCCACGCTGACCTCACCGTCGCGGATCGGGGCGATGCCCTGCGAGTTGCGGCACTGCACGTGGCTGCCGGAGATGGAGGCGTAGACCGAGCGGATCTCGCAGCCGGCCATCAGCTCGGCTTCCTCGATCGCGCGCTGGATCGACTGCACGGTGGACTCGATGTCCACCACCACGCCCCGGCGCAGACCGCGCGACTCGTGGCTGCCGATGCCGATGACCTCGATCGGGTTGTCCGGGCCGGTGTGGCCGGGGCTGTACTCGCCCACCAGCGCCACCACCTTGGAGGTGCCGATGTCGAGGCCGACGATCAGATGTTTGTCACCCTTGCGATTCATGGTTTTCCCTGCTGTCGGCCCACACGAGTGCGAAACCGTTGGTGTAGCGAAGATCGGCGCGCGCCAGTACCTGCGCCTGCTGGGCCAGCAGTTGCGGCAACAGGCGCACGAAGCGGTTGAGGCGACCGCGCGCCTCGTGGCGGCCGACGATGACCTCGGCGCCGTTGTCCAGGCGAAGCGTCCAGCTGCCGCGCGGGTCCAGGCGGGCCTCGCGCACCTCCAGTCCGAGCGGGGCGAACATCGTCCGTGTCTGGTTGTAGAGTTCGACCACCTCGTCGATGCGCGTGTCCGGCCCGCCCAGCAAGGGCAGCTCGGCGGGGATGTCGATGTTGGCGGCGGGAAACAGCCGGCCCTGCTCGGACAGCAGCTGGTTGTCGTCCCAGCGCGCGAACGGGACGTGCTCGGCCAGGTGCACTTCCAGCACGTCGGGCCAGCGCTTGCGCACCTCGGCGTGCTCGACCCAGGGCAGTGCGGCCACGGCCGCGCGCGCCGCGTCCAGATCGACCGCGAAATAGCCTTGGCGCGCGAACGGCAGCAGGGTGTCGCGCAGCAGGGTCTCGTCCACGCGCTGGAACTGCGCGGTGGCGCGCAGCTTGCTCAGCGGCCAGTGCTCGGCACCGACCCAGCCGTTGAGCAGGCCGACCACCGGCAGGACGACCAGCGCCACCGCAAGCAGCCAACCCAGCAGGCGCAGAAGGGCGTTCACCGGCCGGCCACCTCCGCGAGGGTCCCTTCCAGAACGCGCCAGCACAGTTCCTCGAAGCCGATGCCGAGCTGGGCGGCGGCCTTGGGCACCAGCGAATGGCTGGTCATGCCGGGCGCGGTGTTCACCTCGAGCAGGTAAAACGCGCCGGTTGCGCGGTCGCGCATTACATCAACCCGGCCCCAGCCGCGGCATTCAACGGCCTCGAATGCGTCCAGCGCGATGCGCTGCAGCTCGGCTTCGGCGCTGTCTTCCACCCCGGGACACAGGTATTGGGTGTCGTCGGCCATGTATTTGGCGTTGTAGTCGTACCACTCGCCCTTGGGAACGATCCGGATCGAGGGCAACGCGCTCGGGCCGGTGCCGTCATCGAGCACGCCCACGGTCAGCTCGTCGCCGACGATCATCTGCTCCATCAGCAACTCGCCGTCGTAGTGGGCGGCAAAGGCCTGCGCGGCGGCGAGATCTGCCTCCTCCTGGATCCGGAACGCGCCGACGCTGGAGCCTTCGCAGGACGGCTTGACGAACACCGGCAGGCCGAGCGAACGCGCCGCGGCCTGCATGTCATCGCCGTTGACCAGGCGAACGAAGCGCGGCGTCGGCAGGCCGCAGCTGAGCCAGACCTGCTTGGTGCGGATCTTGTCCATCGACAGGGCCGAGCCGAGCACGCCGGAACCGGTGTAGGGCACGCCCAGCACCTCGAGCACGCCCTGCAACACGCCGTCCTCGCCTCCGCCCTTGTTGCCGTGGAGGATGTTGAACACGCGGTCCACGCCGCCCTGGCGCACACGCTCGACCAGCGCCGGGACGCCGTCCACGGAGAACGCGTCGACGCCGCGCGCCTGCAGCGCTTCGAGCACGTTGCGGCCGGAATCCAGCGAGACCTCGCGCTCGGCGCTGGTGCCACCCATCAGCACCGCCACCCGGCCGAATCGGGCCGGATCGGTGGTGCGTTGCGGGGCGATGTGCGGGGCAGTCGGGGTACTCACGCGTCACCTTCCTGGGTCGTGGGGAGTCCATCGAGGGCAAGCTGCTGCGCGGCGTGGCCGATATCGCCGGCGCCCATCAACAGAAGCAGGTCGCCGTCCTCAAGCACGTCGACGAGGACCTCGGGCAGTTCGGCCACTGGCCCGATCACGACCGGGTCAATGCGCCCCCGCGCGCGGATCGCGCGCGCCAGGGCGCGCTCGTCGGCGCCGGCGATCGGCGCCTCGCCGGCGGCGTAGACCTCGGTGAGGATCAGCGCATCGACGTCGGACAGCACGGCGGCGAAATCGTCGAACAGGTCCCGGGTGCGGCTGTAGCGGTGCGGCTGGAAGGCGACCACAAGGCGGCGCTCGGGCCAGCCGCCGCGGGCGGCCTGGAACACCGCCGCCAATTCGTTGGGGTGGTGGCCGTAGTCGTCGACCACGGTGGCCGTGCCGCCCCGGGGCAAGGCAATGTCGGCCAGCACGTTGAAGCGGCGACCGATGCCGGCGAATGCCTCCAGCGCGCGGGCGATCGCGGCCGGCTCCACGCCCAGCTGCCAGCCCACCGCGGCCGCGGCCAGGGCGTTGAGCACGTTGTGCCCGCCGGGCAGCGCCAGGGTGACCGGGCAGCGCTCGCCACCGGGCAGGCACAGGGTGAAATGCATCCGCGCGCCGGTCTGGGTGACGTCCTCGGCGCGCACGTCGGCCTCCGCCGACAGGCCGTAGGTCATCACGTGGCGCGGCGTGCGCTCGGCCAGCGCGGCGACTTCGGGATCATCGATGCACAGCACCGCCAGCCCGTAGAACGGCAGCCGCAGCATGAACTCGCCGAACGCCGCCTGGACGTTGGCGAAGTCGCCGCCGTAATTCTCCAGATGGTCGGCATCGATGTTGGTGACCACCGCGATCTGCGGGCTCAGGCGCAGGAAACTCCCGTCGCTCTCGTCGGCTTCGGCCACCAGCCAGTCGCCGCCGCCCAGCTTGGCGTTGGCACCGGCGGCGAGCAGCTGCCCGCCGATGACGAAGGTCGGATCGATGCCGCCCTCGGCCAGCACGCTGGCGGTGAGCGAGGTGGTCGTGGTCTTGCCGTGGGTGCCGGCAACCGCGATACCGCGCTTGAAGCGCATCAGCTCGGCCAGCATTTCGGCTCGCGGGACCACGGGGATGCGCTGCGTGCGCGCTTCGACCACTTCCGGGTTGTCGTCGCGGATCGCGCTGGAGACGACCACGCAGTCCGTGCCCAGCACGTTGGCGGCAGCGTGGTCCTGATGCACGTCAATGCCCAGGCGCGACAGGCGCCGGGTCACGGCGTTGTCGGCGCGGTCCGAGCCGGACACCTGGTAGCCCAGCGTGCACATCACCTCGGCGATGCCGCTCATGCCGGTGCCGGCGATGCCGATGAAATGGACGCGCGGGAAGGCCTTGGCCAGGTCACCATCGTGTTGCAGCCGGCGGCGCACGGTACTGCTCATGGAGCGGGCTCCTGGGAAGATTGGGGGGAAGAAGGAAGCTCGCGGCCGGCCGATCCGGCCAGAACGATGTCGGCGACGCGCCTGGCGGCGTCCGGCAACGCCAGCGCACGTGCAGCAGTGGCGAGACGAAGCAGCTCGTCGCGCCCGGAGATGGTCTCGATGGTCGCGACCATGCGCTCGGCAAGGTCGTCGGCAGGCGCCTGCGGCAGCAACACGGCCGCGCCGCGGTCGACCAGGTAGCGCGCGTTGCGGGTCTGGTGGTCGTCGACCGCCTGCGGGAACGGCACCAGCACGCTGCCCATGCCGACCGCGCACAGTTCGGCCAGGGTCAGGGCACCGGCGCGGCACACCACCAGGTCGGCCCATGCGTAGGCAACGGCCATGTCGGGGATGAAGGGCTCGATGCTGGCGGGCACACCGGCTTCGGCGTAGCGGCGCTCGGCGTCCTCGACCTGCGCCTGGCCACACTGGTGACGCACCTCGACCGGTCCAATGCGCTCGCGGAGCGATGACAGCGCCTGCGGCACGGCGGTGTTCAAGGCGCGCGCGCCCTGGCTGCCGCCCAGCACCAGCAGGCGCAAGGGCCCCTGGCGGCCGGCGAAGCGCTGCGCCGGCGCGGCGACCTGCAGGATCTCCTCGCGCACCGGGTTGCCGACTACTTCCTCGTTGGCAAAGGTGTCCGGGAACCCCGTCAACACGCGCTGGGCGAGGCGGGCCAGCACGCGGTTGGTCATGCCTGCCGCGCGGTTCTGCTCGTGCACGAACAAGGGGATCCGGGCCAAGCGCGCAGCCAGGCCACCGGGCCCGGCCGCATAGCCACCGAAGCTGATCACCGCGCGCGGGCGCCGCGAGCGCAGCACAGCCACGGCGTGCCGCACTGCGGACAGCAGCTTGACCGGAGCGGCCAGCAACGTGGTGAAGCCCTTGCCGCGCACGCCGCGCACCGCAATGGTGTCGATCGGGATGTTCTCGGCGGGTACGAGGCGCGTTTCCATGCCGCCTTCCGCGCCCAGCCAGGTCACCGGCACGCCGCGCGCCGCCAGCTGCCGGGCCACGGCCAGGCCGGGAAAAATGTGTCCACCGGTGCCGCCGGCGAGGATCATCACCGGACGCGGGTCAAGGGCGTTCATGCCATTCCCCCAAGCGTCGGCTCGATGCGCTGCTGCAGCCGGCTCGTGCCGCGGCCTGCATCGGCGCGCTTGCGGGCAAATACCGGTGCCGCAGCCGGAGGATTGGGCGCGCTTGCGGATGTGGGTCCGGCGACATGATGCGGTCTGCTGCCTGCGCTGACGGCCGCTTCCGCCGGCACGTCCTCGCGCCCCGCGTCGCCGCGCAGACGCGCCATCTGGCGCTTGGCCCGCTCCAGCTCGTAGGACACCCGCAGCAGCAGTCCCATCGCCGCGCAGGTCATCAGGACACTGGAGCCGCCGGAGGAAATCAGCGGCAGGGTCAGGCCCTTGGTCGGCAGCAGGCCGAGGTTTACGCCGATCGAGACGAAGCTCTGCAGGCCGATCCACAGCGCGATGCCGAAGGCCAGATAGGCCGAGAAATGGCGGCGCATCTCAACGCACTGCAGGCCGATCCAGAACGCGCGCCCCACCAGGAGCGCGTACAGCGCGATGATCGCGCAGACGCCGACAAAACCCAGTTCCTCGGCGATCACCGCCAGGATGAAGTCGGTATGCGCCTCGGGCAGGTAGGAGAGCTTCTGGATCGAACTGCCCAGCCCCACGCCCAGCCACTCGCCGCGCCCGGCGGCCATCAGCGCGTTGGTCAGCTGATAGCCGGAATTGAACGGGTCCGCCCAGGGGTCCATGAACGAGGTCAGCCGGCGCATCCGGTACGGCTCGAGCACGGCGATGAACGCCAGTGCCGGCAGTCCGATCAGCACCGGCAGGAACATCCGCGGCATGTTGACCCCGCCCAGCACCAGCAGGCCGGCGGTGATCGCCAGCAGCAGCGAGGACGAACCGAAGTCCGGCTGCAGCAACAGCAGTCCGACCAGCGCGGCGACAACCACCAGCGGCTTGAGCATCGCGCCCCAGGTCGCGTTGACCTCGTCGCGGAAGCGCACCAGATAGCTCGCCAGCCAGATGATGAAGAGGACCTTGACCGCCTCCACCACCTGGAAGTTCGACACGCCCACGTTGATCCAGCGGTGCGCGCCCTTGACGCTGACGCCCAGGCCCGGCACGAACACCAACAGCAGCAGCACGAAACAGGCCAGCAGCATCAGCTGGTTGTAGCGCTCCACAGTGCGCAGCTCGATCCGCGTCGCCCACACCGCCAGCACCAGACCACCGGCAAGGAACACCAGGTGCCGGGTCAGGTAGTGGAAGGGATCCGGGTGCTGCGAGATCGAACTGGAACCCACCATCACCAGCCCCAGCGAGGACAGCGCCAGCACCAACGCCAGCAGCCACGGGTCAAGGCGGCCCTGGATGTCGTCGATGCGGGTGGCCTGGCGCGCGGAATCGTTCATCAGCGCACCTTCAACGTGGCCAGGCCGACCAGGACCAGCACGACCGAGATGATCCAGAAGCGCACGATCACGCGCGGCTCGGGCCAGCCCTTGAGCTCGAAGTGGTGGTGGATCGGCGCCATGCGGAACACGCGCTTGCCGGTCAGCTTGAAGGACGCGACCTGGATCATCACCGAGAGCGTCTCGATGACGAACACGCCGCCCATGATCACCAGCACCAGCTCCTGGCGGACGATCACCGCGATCGCCCCCAGCACCGCGCCCAGCGCCAGCGCGCCGATGTCGCCCATGAATACCATCGCCGGGTAGGTGTTGAACCACAGGAATCCCAGTCCGGCGCCGGCAATCGCGGCGCAGATGATCACCAGCTCGCCCGCCCCCGGCACCGGCGGGATCTGCAGGTATTCGGAAAACACCGCGTTGCCGGAGGCATAGGCGAACACGCCCAGCGCGCAGGCGACCAGCACGGTCGGCATGATCGCCAGGCCGTCCAGCCCGTCGGTCAGGTTGACCGCGTTGGAGAAACCGACGATCCAGAAGTAGGCGACGACGATCAGCCCGGCACCCATCGGGAAGGCGAGCGACTTGAACATCGGTATGTAGAACGTGGTGGCCGCCGGGACATCCGCGGTCATATAGAGGACCACACCCGCCGCGAGCCCGAAGATCGACTGCAGCAGGTATTTCCAGCGCGACTTGAGACCGTTGGGATCGCGGTGGACGATCTTGATCCAGTCGTCGTACCAGCCGATGGCGCCGAAGGCGACCATCACCGCCAGCACCACCCAGACATACTTGTTGCGCAGGTCGCCCCACAGCAGCACCGAGGCCAGCACGGTCAGCAGGATCAGCCCGCCGCCCATGGTCGGGGTGCCGGCCTTGGAGAAGTGGCTTTCCGGGCCGTCGCTGCGGATCGGCTGGCCGCCCTTGTACTGGGCCAGTTTGCGGATCGCCGCCGGCCCCCACCACAACGACAGCGCGAGCGCGGTCAAGGCACTCAGGATGCCGCGGAATGTCAGGTAGTTGAACAAACCGAACAGGCTGTCCAGTTGCTCGAGCCAACGCGCCAGTTCAAGCAGCATCGGTATCGTCCTCCGGCCCCGTGGGGCGTTGCATCGACAGCAATGCCGTCACGACCCTGTCCATCGCGCTGCCGCGGGAACCCTTCACCAGCACGTTCACCGGCGTGCCCTGGTCCTGTATCAGCGCGTCCTGCACCAGCGCGGCCTGCACCAGCGCGTCCTGCGCCAGCGCGGTCGCCAGCGCGTCGGCCAATGCGGCGTGGTCGGCATGCACGCTGGCGCCGTCGCCGAATTCCGCAGCCGCGGCGGCGCTCAGGCTGCCCAGCGCAAACAGCCGCTGCAGGCCCGCGGCCCGTGCCTGGCGTCCGGCCTGGGCATGCATGGCCTCGGCATCGGCACCCAGCTCGCGCATATCGCCCATGACCAGCCAGCCCGCGCCGGGCATCGCCGCCAGCGTGTCGATCGCGGCTGCCAGCGAGCCGGGATTGGCGTTGTAGCTGTCGTCGATCAAGGTGGCGCCGTTGCCCAACGACCGGGCGACCATGCGGCCATCGACCGGCACTGCCGCTTGCAGGCCTTGCGCAATCGCCTCCAGCGACACGCCCAGTCCGACGGCCAGCGACGCGGCAGCCAGCGCATTGCGCACGTTGTGACGCCCGCGCAGGGCAAGCGTCACCGGAACGGTTCCATCCGGCGTGACCAGGGTGAAACGCGATCCGTCCACGCCGGCAACGACGTCGCGCGCGGTCACATCGGCGCTGGCATCCAGGCCGAACCGGACCAGCCGGCGGCCGTGCGCGCGCTCGGCAAAATAGGGCGCGAACGCGTCATCGGCGTTGATCACCGCCACGCCCTGCGGCGGCAGCGCGTCATAGATCGCCGCCTTGGTATCGGCCACGCCGAGCAGGCTGCCCATCCGCTCCAGGTGGGCCGGCGCGATGTTGTTCACCAGAACCACGTCGGGCCGAGCGATTGCCGCCAGATATGCGATGTCGCCCGGCTTGCCCGCGCCCATCTCGTAGACCGAGAAACGCGCGTCTTCGGGCGCGGCCAATACCGACAGCGGCAGGCCGATCTCGTTGTTGAAGTTGCCCGGGTTGGCGTAGGCGGGAGCGACGCGCTCCAGGATCGCCAGCAGCATCGACTTGACGCTGGTCTTGCCGTTGCTGCCGGTGATCGCGACCACGTGGCCGCTGCGCTGGCGCTGCACCGCCGCGGCGAAGTCGCCCAGCGCGCGCTCCGTATCGGCGACCAGCACCTGCGGCACGGACACCTCGAGCAGGCGCGACACCAGCAGCGCCGCGACCCCGCCTTGCACCGCCGCTTCGACGTGCTCGTGGCCGTCGAAGTTCTCGCCCTTCAGCGCGACGAACAGCGCGCTTCCACTGGCCGGCAATTTGCGGGTGTCGGTGGCGATCGCATCCACCACGACGTCGTCGCCGTGCAGGCGGCCGCCGACCATGCGGGCAATTTCGGATAGTTGCAGCGGCTTCATGCCCGGCGCTCCAGTGCCGCGCGGGCGACCTGCGTGTCATCAAAGGGGTGTTTGAGGCCGGCGATGTCCTGGTCGGGCTCGTGGCCCTTGCCGGCGATCAGCACGATGTCGTCCGCGCCGGCCCGGCCCACCGCATGGGCAATCGCGGCGGCCCGGTCGCGCAGCACGACCACGTCCGCAGGCTCGGTAAACCCGGCGAGGATGTCGGCCACGATCGCGTCGCCGTCCTCGTGGCGGGGGTTGTCATCGGTGACCACGACTGCGTCGGCGCCGGCCTCGGCGATCGCCGCCATCTGCGGGCGCTTGCCGCGGTCGCGCTCGCCGCCGCAACCAAACACGCACCACAGACGGCCGGTGGCGTGGTCGCGCAGGGACGCGAGCGCCTGCTCCAGCGCATCGGGCGTATGGGCGAAGTCGACCACCACCAGCGGCTTGCCATGCGTGCCGCCCAGCCGGTTCATGCGGCCGTGGATCGGGCGCAGTTGGCTGAGCGTGGCGGCGATGTCCTGCGGCGCGACCCCCAGCCCGAGGAGCGCGCCGGCGACGGCCAGCAGGTTGTCGACGTTGAAGCGACCCAGCAGCGCCGAGCGCACCGGGTAGCGCTGCGCTCCGTGCTGCGCGTGGAACACGAGCTGGAACGTGGCGCCGGTGCTGTCGAGCTGTACGTCATCGGCCTGGATCGCCGCCGACGCATTGCCGCGCGAACTCACGCCGATCGCGTTGACGCTGGCGGGAAGCGCCGCGTGCATCGCCCGTCCGTGCGCATCGTCCAGATTGACCACCGCCGCCTGCAGTCCCGGCCAGGCCAGCAGGCGCGCCTTGGCCGCCGCGTAGGTGTCCATGTCGCCGTGGTAGTCGAGGTGGTCGCGGCTGAGGTTGGTGAACACGCCCACATCGAAATGGACGCCATCGACACGGCCCTGGTCCAGGGCGTGCGAGCTGACCTCCATTGCGACCGCTTCGGCGCCGCCGTCGCGCAGGCCGGCCAGCAGCTCGTGCACGTTGAGCACCAGCGGCGTGGTGAACCCGGTCGGCACCAGCGCACCGTCGAAGCCCACGCCCAAGGTGCCAATGCTGGCGGCGCGCACACCCAGCAACTGCCAGGCCTGGGCCAGCAACTGGACCGTGGAGGTTTTGCCGTTGGTGCCGGTAACACCGACCATCCGCATCGCGGCGCTGGGCCGGTCGTGGAAGCGGTCGGCCATCGCGCCCATGCGCGAGCGCAAGCCGGGCACCGCGATCGCATCCGCCGGCGCCGGCGTGTCGGCGCTGGCGGGTGGTTCGTACAGGATGACCGCCGCGTTCGCAGCGCGCGCCTGCTCAACGAATTTCAGGCCGTGGGTGCCGAATCCGCCGATCGCCACGAAGGCGTCGCCGGCGCGGATCTCGCGGCTGTCCTGGACCAGCCCGGAAATCTCCAGCCCGGCCGGAATCCCGGCCACGTCCGGCAGCAGTTCAGCCAGTGGCATCCGGCGCAGATTCGCCTGCGGAACGCGCAGCTTCGGCATGCCGCTCATGGCGCGACTCCGATGCTGACCGGCGCCGGCAGGTCGGCGGGCTCGTAAACCGGCGGCTCGGGCTCCTGCGCAGCCTGCGGCAGCACCGGCACGCCCGCCAGCGGCTTGCCGCCATTGGCGCGGAGCCGCTTGTCGCGCGCGTCCGCCTGGGCCGCCAACCAGGTCTCGATATCGTCAGGCTGCACGTCCATCAGGCGCAGCGTGCCTTCCATGACGCTCTTGAAGACCGGCGCGGCGACCGCACCGCCGCCGTAGCCGTGGCCCTTGCTGGCGTCGGGATCGTCGATCACCACGACCATCGCGAACCGCGGGTTCTCCACCGGCACCACCCCGGCGAACAGGGCGATGTATTGGCGCGAATAGCCACCGGTGCCACTGAACTTGCGCGAGGTCCCGGTCTTGCCGGCGACGTGGTAACCCAGGATCGCCGCAAGGGTGGCGGTGCCGCCCGTCTCGGTGACCGTCTGCATCGCCGTCAGCACCTGACGCGCGACTTCCGGGCTCATCGCCTGGGTGGATTCGTTGCGCTGGCCCTTGACGAAGGTCGGCGCGATCACCCGGCCGCCGTTGGCAATCGCCGCGTAGGCGACGGCGATCTGCAGCGGGGTGGCCGACAGGCCATAGCCGTACGACATGGTGGCCTTGGTCGTGCCGCTCCACTGGCCCGGCGCGGCCAGCAGCCCGGAGGCTTCACCCGGGAACCCGCTGCCGGGCTTGTTGCCGTAGCCGAAGCCGTGGATGAACTCGTAGAAACCGGCATCCGGCAGCGCCAGTGCCAGCTTGGCCGCGCCGACGTTGGAGCTCTTGGTCAGCACGCCGGTGACGGTCAGCGCGCCGTAGTTGCGGAAGTCGCTGATGGTGTAGCGGCCGTTGCGCATGGTGCCGGGGTTGGTGTTGACCACGGTGTCCAGGCTGACCGTACCGGCGGTCAGCGCGGCGCCGACGGTGATCGGCTTCATGGTCGAACCGGGTTCCACCACGTCGGTGACGGCGCGGTTGCGGCGGGTGTCGCCACCGCCGCCATCGAGCTGGTTGGGGTTGTAGCTGGGCAGGTTGGCCATCGCCAGCACCTCGCCGGTGTCCACGTCCAGCACCACCGCCGAGCCGGCCGAGGCCTTGGCCTCGTGCAGCGCGTGGCGCAGCTCGCGGAACGCCAGGTACTGCACGCGGCGGTCGATGGTCAGGGTGAGGTCGTGGCCGGGCTCGGCGGGGCGGATCAGGTCGACGTTCTCGATGATCCGGCCCTGGCCGTCGCGGATCACCCGCTTCGCGCCCGGCACGCCGCTGAGCCAGCTGTCGAAGGCCAGCTCCAGGCCTTCCTGGCCGCGGTCGTCGATGTTGGTGAAGCCCAGCACGTGGGCAATCGCCTCGCCCTGCGGGTAGAACCGGCGGAACTCGCGCTGGTTGAACACGCCAGGCACGCCCAGATCGAGGACCTGCTTGGCGCGCTCGGGGTTCATCCGTCGCGCCAGGTACATGAACTCCTTGTCGGCGCGCTGGCTGAGCTTGCGGGCGAGCTCATCGGCCGGCACGCCCAGCGCCTGCGCCAGCTGGGGGATGCGGTCCGGATGCTGCAGCAGTTGCGGCGGATTGGCCCACAGCGAATCCACCGGGGTGGAGACCGCCAGCGGCTCGCCGTTGCGGTCGGTGATCATGCCGCGCGAGGTCGGGATCGGCAGTTCGCGCAGCGAGCGCGCATCGCCCTGGCGCACGTAGAAGTCGTTGTTGAGCACCTGCACGTGCAGCGCACGCGCGACCAGCGCCACCGAGCAGAGCGCCAGCGCGCCGCCGACCAGGGCCATGCGATGGCGGATGTTGTAATTGCTGCGACCGCGCAGGCGGGTCCTGGCACCGAGGCCAAAACGCTCGCGCAGACGGCTCCACGCAGTGCCGCCGGCATCGCCGTCGCGCGGGCGCTTGCTCGAACGCAGGCTCATGGCCGGATCACCACGGTTTCCTCGCTTTCGGGAAACTTCATCCCGAGGCGATCGCGCGCGACCTGGTCGATGCGGTTGCTCTCCGACCAGGTGGCCTGCTCCAGCTGCAGCCGGCCAAAATCGATGTCCAGCTCATCGCGCGCCTTGTCCAGTTGGTTGAGCTCGACAAACAGCACGCGGTGGCGATGGCGCGCATGCACCACACCCAGCGCGGTGACCAGGTTGGCCACCACCAGCACCGTCAGCAGCAGGCGCAGGATCATGCGGCCTCCGGCGCGGCGAGCTTCTCGGCGACCCGCAGCACCGCCGAGCGCGAGCGCGGGTTCACCGACGTCTCGGCGTAATCGGCCTTCTGCGCGCCGCCGATGGTGGCCAGCCGCGGAGTGAAGGCGATCTCCACCGGCAGCCGGCGGTTGGACGGCGGCGCCTTGGCATGGCGGTTGATGAACTGCTTGACGATGCGGTCTTCCAGCGAATGGAAGCTGATCACCACCAGCCGGCCGCCGACCTTCAGGCAGTCCAGCGCGGCATCCAGACCCGCCTCCAGGTCGGCCAGCTCGCGGTTGATGAAGATGCGGATGGCTTGGAAACTGCGGGTGGCCGGGTGGATCCGGCTCTTGTCGGAGCCGGGCTTGCCGCGCGGCATCGCCGCGGCGATCAGCTCGGCCAGTTGCGCGGTGCGGACCAGCGGCTCCTCGGCGCGACGGGCGACGATGGCGCGGGCGATGCGCCGGGACTGGCGCTCCTCGCCGTAGGTCCACAGCACATCGGCGATTTCCTGGTCATCGGCGCTGGCCAGCCACTGCGCGGCGCTCTGCCCGCTGTCGGGGTCCATGCGCATGTCCAGCGGACCGTCCTTGCCGAAACTGAAACCGCGCTCGGCGACATCCAGCTGCGGCGAGGACACGCCAAGGTCAAGGAACACGCCATCCAGACCGGCGTTGGCCGCGTCCCAGCTGCCCATCGCCGCGAAGCTGCCGCGGAAGATCGACACCCGCGGGTCGCCGCCAAAGTCGCGCTCGGCCACCGCGATCGCGTCGGGATCCTTGTCCATCAGCAGCAGGCGGCCGTCGGGCCCGAGCAGGTCGAGCACGCCGCGCGCATGCCCGCCGCGACCGAAGGTGCCGTCCAGATACGTGCCCTTCCCGTTGACCTGCAAACCGTCCAGGGACTGCCGGTACATCACGGGGAGGTGGCCGGAGGGCGCTGCTCGCTCCACGCCACCGGCCGTCATAGCTGCAGGTCGAGAAGGTCCTCGCTCAGATCATCGTCGGACACCGTCTGACGGATCTGTGCGTGGTGAGCCTGCTCGCTCCAGAGTTCGAATTTCTCGCCCATGCCCAGCAGCACGGCCTTGCGCTCGATCCCCACCGCAGCGCGGTGGCTGGCGGGAATCGTCAGGCGGCCGTTGCCGTCCAGCTCGACGAACGCCGCGGCGCCCACCAGCTTGAGCTGCATGGCCCGGTTCACGCGCTTGGCCTTGGGCAGCTTGTTGACCTGGTCGCGCACGCGCTCCCACGCCTCGACCGGATACAGGTACAGGGAGCCAACCTCGAACGGGTTGTAGGTGATCACCAGGCGGTTGCCACAGTCACGCGCGACGTCGTCGCGGAAGGCGGTGGGCACCGCCATCCGGCCCTTCTCGTCGATCGTGATGGCGGTCTCGCCCTGGAACATTGCGCACCCTGGTTTTGGTCCGCCTCGGAGGACGGTTTACCGGTCGGGCAACCGGGTCTCCCCGGCTGCAGCCAAGGAAAACCACAAAAAACCCGGCTTTCCCACTGATCACCACCTTAGGGAGCGTCCCTGGTGATGTCAACGACTTTCAGGGGCAAATTCACCAACGGGATCAATGGCTTGCAGAACACTTGAGAGTTCAATTCAAGACTTGGCCACTAAGCGTTGTTTCGTCTCATATTTTGAGACGCAGCACTCTGGACAAGCGAACGGAGTTCAAACTCCGCCTTCACAAAGCCTTAATGCTGCAATGCAGGATCCGCGCTAAATGAACAGCGCCACGGCCGTGCACACGACTTGGCCGGCACGTTCCCGCCAAGGGGCAGCAGCAAAGAAGAAGGTGGCGGAGCCGGCCGATAAGCCGGGTTCTGTCGTGGACAGTCATTCCTCTAGGCGCATCGTCACCGATACGCTCAAGCAACCTACCCGGACCCGACGCGGGCCGCGCCATGAGTCCCTATTTGGTCTTGCTCCCGGTGGGGTTTGCCATGCCGGTCTGTTGCCAGACTCGCGGTGCGCTCTTACCGCACCGTTTCACCCTTGCCACGCATCGCGCATTCCTGCGAACACCCGACCGTTCGGCGGTCTGCTCTCTGTTGCACTTTCCGTCGGCTTGCGCCGCCCAGGCGTTACCTGGCACCGTGCCCTGTGGAGCCCGGACTTTCCTCGGCACCGCAACGGATTGCTCCGCTGCGATGACGCGACTGTCTGGCCGACTCCGCCACGGGCAGTTTACCGGTTGCGCGGGTGCATCGGTGCTTTGTTGCGCTCGAAAGACGTTTGGGTTCAGCGAGGATTCGCGGGGATAGCGCCTGCCGGGTGTCCCGCTCAGTCGCTCCACGATATTCGCTTGGTGAGCGGGACACCCGGCAGGCGCCCTGCGACATTTCGGTGGCCGAAAGACGGGCCAAAGCCAGCTGATTGCGGGCGACGCTGTGATCGGCAGCGCGCGTCTGTCAGCTATCGCCGCCGTAAAGCGCCTTGCGGGGAGCGCCGCTGAGTTCGGCGGCGAGCTTGGCAGCGGCGGATGGCGGCAGGTGCGCAGAAAGCTTGCCGTACAGACGGCGACCTTCGATCAGCTGCGACTCGGCCTCATCGACGACCCCTTCGACCACCAGAACAAACTCGCCCTTGCGCTGGTTGGGGTCGGCCTGCACACGGGCGAGCAGTTCAGCCAGGCCGCCATCGAGGACGGTCTCGAACAGCTTGGTCAGTTCGCGCGCCAGCACGGCACGGCGATCGGGGCCGAATGCCGCGGCCATGTCGCCAAGCGACTCTTCGATGCGGTGGGCTGACTCGTAGAACACCAGGGTACGGGGCTCGGCGGCGAGGCGGGCCAGGCGTTCGCGGCGCGCACCGGCCTTGGCGGGCAGGAAGCCTTCGAAGGCGAAGCGGTCCGAGGCGATGCCGGCCACGCTGAGCGCAGCGATCGCAGCACACGCGCCGGGGACGGGCGAGACGCGGATGCCGGCGGCGCGGGCAGCGCGCACCAGCCGGAATCCCGGGTCGCTGACCAGTGGCGTTCCGGCGTCCGACACGAGTGCCAGCGATTCACCGGCCTGCAGGCGGGCGACAAGCTGGTCGGCCTGGGCCTCCTCGTTGTGCTGGTGCAGGGCCAGCAGTGGCCGCTCCATGGCGAAGTGGGACAGCAGCTGGCGGGTGTGGCGGGTGTCCTCGGCGCAGATCGCATCGACACTGCCCAGTACCTCCAGCGCGCGGGCGGAAATGTCGCCCAGGTTGCCGATGGGGGTGGCGACGATGTGCAGGGTGCCGGGCTTGTCCATCGCACCGATGGTAGGGATGCGCGGCGCCGATGTCGCGTTGACGGAGACATTCCCGGCCGCGGCGACAGGTAGAATCGGCCCAACTCCACAGTAAACGCCGCCCCGCGGCGAGCGCTTGCCGATGAATGCTCCTACTCGACGTCCGCTGCACGCCTGGCTCCTTGCCCTTGCCACCGCGGTCCTGCTGGTCGGCGGCTGCACCACGATGGAACCGGTCCGCGGCCCATCGGTGTCGCGCGTGGATCCGGTGGTAAGTCAAGCCGCTGCATTGCTCGCGAGCGGCGCCGATGCCCAGCAGGTGGCGGCCCTTCTCGGCCAGTTGGACGACGCGACGCTGGCCGCTCAGGCGGCGGCGCTGCCGGCCGGCGATCCGCTCTACAACCACATGGCGCGGGCGCTGTTGGCGCGGGGCCTGCCGTTGCCGCGGCCAATGGACCGCGCCGCCTGGGGCTTTGACGCCGGCGCACGCCCACCGGCGGACCGCGACGGCTACCGTCCGCCGCTCAAGCTGGGCGTGCTGCTGCCGCTGAGCGGTGACCTGGCAGCACCCGCCGCCGCGGTCCGCGACGGCTTCCTCACCGCTTATTACGCCGAGTCGCGGCGCCGCCCGGAGATCGCGTTCTATGACACCCACGGCACTGCCGGCGGTGCGCTGAGCGCGTACGACCAGGCTGCCAGCGCCGGCAACGATTTCATCGTCGGCCCGCTCTCGCGCGAAGGCGTGGATGCGCTGTTCCGGCGCGGCACGCTGCCGGTCCCGATGCTCGCGCTGAACCAGGGCAACGCCGCCCCGCCGGCGGGCAATGTCAGCTTCGCGCTGTCGCCGGAAGAGGAAGGCGTGGCGGCTGCGGACCTGCTTGCCGAGCGCGGCGCGCGCCGGGTGATGGTCATCAACGCCGGTGACGAGAACGCCCGTCGCTCCACCGACGCGCTGCGCGCGCGTCTGGCCGAACTGGGCGGCGTGGTCACCGACGTGGTCGGCGCCGGCATCGCGGACCTGACGCCGTTTGCGCAGAAGGAAGGCGGCGTGGATGCGATCTACCTGGCCATGCGCGGGCCCGCCGCGCGCGAGCTGATGCCGCGCCTGGTGATGGCCGGACTGTCCGGCAAACCGCTGGTGGCGACCTCGCAATTGCTGTCCGGTACCGGTGACTCCGAAGAGGACCGCGTGCTGGACGGCATCGCCTTTCCGGCGGAAAGCTGGACCAGTGGGCGCAACGTGCCCGGCCTGCCGGCCGCCGCAAGCGTGGGCCCCACCCTGCCCACCGCACGCGGCGCGGCCGCACGCCTGTTCGCCTTTGGCCACGACGCCTGGCTGCTGACCGCCTACCTGGAGCGGCTGGCCCAATCCCCGGATGCGCATGTCGCCGGCGCGACCGGCGGGCTGGCCATCGATGCTTCCGGCAAGGTCCTGCGTACGCCGGCGTGGTCGACCTTCCGTGGCGGGTACGCGTCTCCGCTGGCCAGTGCCGGCAACTGACCGCCGCGGTCTCGGATCGGCGGTCGAGGCCGCCGCCCGCGATCACCTGATCGATGCGGGACTGCGCCCGGTCGCCGCCAATGCCAACTACCGGCTGGGCGAGCTGGACCTGGTCATGCTCGACGGCGACACCCTGGTGTTCATCGAGGTGCGCTACCGCCGCGACGACCGCTTCGGTGGGGGCGCGGCCTCGGTGGATTTCCGCAAGCAACGCAAACTGGTGCGGGCCGCGCAGCTGTTCCTGCAGCGCCACCCGCGCTATGCCGACGGGCCCTGCCGCTTCGACGTGGTCGAAGCCGAAGGGGACCCGGCGGCGCCCCGGTTGAACTGGCTGCGCGACGCGTTCCGCGCCGACGATTGCTGATGCCTGCGCGGAGCACGTGATGCCATTGCCTGCCGCACTCCAGCGCGAGATGGCGGATCTGCTCGGCGATGCCTGGCGGACCGATGACAGCGAGCGGCTCGCGTACGCCTACGACAACTCGCGCCGGCTCGCCCTTCCCGATGCGGTCGCATTGCCGACCACCACCGCGCAGGTGCAGGCGCTGGTGCGCGCGTGCCGCAGCCACCGCGTGCCGGTGATCGCGCGCGGCCGCGGCACCAACACCACCGGCGCCGCCGTGCCGATCCAAGCCGGCGTGGTCGTCTCGTTCGAGCGCATGGACCGGATCGTCGACATCGCGCCCGGTGACCGCTGCGCGGTCGTCCAGCCCGGCGTGATCAACGGCGACCTGCAGACCGCCCTCGCCGCGCACGGCCTGTTCTGGCCGCCGGACCCGACCAGTGCCGGGTTCAGCACCATCGGCGGCAACCTGGCCTGCAACGCCGGCGGCCCGCGGGCGGTGAAGTACGGCGCCAGCCGCGACAACGTCCTGGCGCTGACCGCGGTCACCGGCGCGGGCGAGTTGATCCACTGCGGAACGCGCACCACCAAGGGCTCGACCGGCTACGACCTGCAGCGGCTGCTGGTCGGCAGCGAAGGCACCCTGGCCCTGATCGTCGAGGCGTCGCTGCGTTTGACCCCGACACCGGTGGCGCGGCGTGCGCTGCGGGCGATCTACCGCGATGTCGACAGCGCCGCCCGGGCCGTGGCCCGGTTGATGGCGCAGCCGGTCACGCCCTCAATGCTCGAGTTCATGGACGCCAGCGCCGTGCGACTGGCCCGCGAAGTCGGCGGCGCGGACCTTCCCCAATCCGCCGGGGCGCTGCTGATGATCGAGGCGGACGGCGATCCCGCGCACCTGGCCGATGACATCGATTCGTTGCGGCGAGCCGCCTCCGGCGATGGGCTTGTCGCGCTCGACGACGCAGCCGACGAGACCGCTCGGGCGCAGCTCTGGGCAGCACGCAAGGCGCTGTCGCCGGCCCTGCGTACGCTGGCGCCGGGCAAGATCAACGAGGACGTCGTGGTGCCGGTCTCGCGCATCCCGGAACTGGTCCAGGGCGTGCAGCAACTTTCCGTCGAATGCGGGCTGCCCATCGTCTGCTTCGGCCACGCCGGCAACGGCAACCTGCACGTCAACCTGATGTACGACCCGGCCGACGGCGATCAGGCCACACGCGCTGCCGCAACGATGTCGCGCGTGTTTGCGCTGGCGGTCGCGCTCGGCGGCACCCTGTCGGGTGAGCACGGCATCGGGCTGGCCAAGCGCGATTTCATGCCTACCGCGATCACCGCGCCCACCCTGGCGCTGATGCGGCAGATCAAGACGGCATTCGATCCGGACGGGATCCTCAATCCCGGCAAGCTGCTACCGCCGTGACCCACCCCATCGACCCGCGGGCACCGCGCGCGACCACGACCGATGCCGCGCTGGAAGACCTGCTGGTGGACATCCGCGCCTGCCGGATCTGCGAGGCCCACCTGCCATTGGGACCGCGCCCGGTACTGACGGCCGCGCGCAGCGCCCGCCTGCTGATCGCCGGCCAGGCGCCGGGCCGCAAGGTGCATATGAGCGGGGTTCCGTGGGATGACGCCAGCGGCGCGCGCCTGCGGGACTGGCTGGGGATCGACAGCGAAACCTTCTACGACCCGTCGCAGGTGGCAATCGTGCCGATCGGCTTCTGCTATCCCGGCAAGGCCGGCTCCGGCGATGCACCGCCGCGGCCGGAATGCCGCGCCACCTGGCATCCGCGCCTGCTGCCGCTGCTGCCGCAGATCCGCCTCAACATCCTGATCGGCCAATACGCGCAGGCCTATTTTCTCGGTCCGAGTCGGCCGGGAAACCTCACCGCGACGATGCGCCAGTGGCGCGATTTCCTGCCGCGTTACCTGCCCCTGCCACACCCCAGCCCGCGCAACGTGGCGTGGTTCAAGGCCAATCCGTGGTTCGAGGGCGAGGTATTGCCGGAGCTTCGCGACGAGGTACGACGAGTGCTGGGGAGCCCTACTTCAGCGGCTTGACCGGCGGCACGTCGACACCGGTGCGGAGGGTCATGATCCCATCGACCTCGATGTATTCCACATCCGGATCGGCCGAGAACCGGTCCATCAGCTCCGCCGCCGCCTTGCGGTCCAGCGGACGGTCGGTCTTGAAGACATCGGCATCCACACCAAGGCGCCGCAACCATTCCATCTCGATGCCGGTCCGGTCCTGCATCGCGTCCAGTCGTTCGCGGGCCGCGTCGGCGTCCCGGCCCGGCGCGGTTCCGTCGCGGTACTTGACGATGAAACGCTGGAACTGGCTGTCCGCCGGAAGCTGATCGAAGTGGCTTGGTGTTGCGGCGCCGACCGAAGCGCCGGGCGCTGCTGCCGCAGTACCCGCCGTGGCTGGACCTGCCGACGATGCAGTTGTTGGCGAGTTAGCTGACGGTGCTGCACTCACGGCCGGCGCAGTTGCCGGCGCCTTGCCGGAAGAATTGTCGCCGGCGGCCGCGCAGCCGCTCACCGCGACCACCGCAGCGATGGCGAGGGATGCGGCAATTCGCCGGGTCGGGAAATGGGCAGTCTTGGCATGCATGCGCTCCTCCAGTCCTTGCAGCGGGTCAGGGACCGATCATGCCCGAGGGGAAGTGAACGCCGGTGGGGCGTGTTCAGAACATCCCCACTTCCAGCCGCGCGGCCTCCGACATCATGTGCTGCGTCCACGGCGGCTCAAACACCAGTTCGACATCCGTATCCACCACGGTCGGGATCAGCTTGAGCTTGTCGCTGACGTCGGACACGAGGACCTCGCCCATGCCGCAGCCCGGCGCGGTCAGCGTCATCCGCACCTCGACCAGGCGCTGGCCGGGTTGCTCGGGATGTGGCAAGACCTTGGCTTCGTAGATCAGGCCCAGATCCACCACGTTGATCGGGATTTCCGGATCGAAACACGTGCGCAGCTGGTGCCAGACGAGCTCCTCAACCGCGTCGTCGTTGGCGCCCTCGGGCAGCACGAGCGGCGGGGTGGGTTCCTTGCCGATCGCGTCGGCATCCTGCCCGGCGATGCGGAACAGGTTGCCGTCCACGAACACGGTGAAGCTGCCGCCCAGGCCTTGGGTGATGTAACCCACCGACCCGGCGGGGAGTTCGACCTCGTCGCCCTGGGGCACGAGGATGGCGGGGCAATCACGTTCTAATCGGACAGGTTCGCTGCTACGGGAATACATGCGTTCTGGCTGCTGGATGAAGTCGTACCATTCTAGTCCAATATGCCGGCCGACGCCCACCCGTTATGCTGGGCAGCTGCCTGAGCCGATTGCTTCGATGACCCCTCCTCTGCCTTCGACCGGGCGCGCACGCCGCGCGCCTGCCCGTGTGTTTTCCTGTGTGCTGCTGGCGCTTGGCGTGTTTGGCTTTGCCGCCGCCTGGGTGCTCGTCGCCCTGTCCAGTGGCCGTCTGGGCAGCTGGATGGCCATCCTCGGGGCGATCGACATTGTGATCGTGCTGCGGCTGGGCGGCTGGCGTCCGGGGCCGGCGCGTGCGCTACTCGCCGCCGTTGCCACCGCGTGCATCGCCATCCTCGCCATCTGGTGGATCATCGCCGCCCATCTGGGTGCGATGCTGGGCCTCACGCCGTGGGGCTCGGCGATCCGGCTGGGCTTCCATCACGCCTGGACGCTCGCGGGCATCGCAATCGGCCCGATCGACCTGCTCTGGATGGCCGCGGCCGTCGTGCTCGCCGCCGTCGCCAGTCGCTGAACCTGGCCTAGCGCCTCCCACGCGCCTCCCACGCGCCAGTCGCGCGATGTCACCGCGGACGGCCGCCAGCCTCAGGCGTCCAGCGCCTTCAGTTCCGACACCAGTGCGCCCACCGCCTCCGCCCCGTCGCCGTAGAGCATGCGGGTGTTGTCGGCGTAGAACAGCGCATTCTCGATGCCCGCAAAACCGGTGCCCTTGCCGCGCTTGATCACCACCGTGTTGCGTGCATTGACCACGTCCAGGATCGGCATCCCGTAGATCGGGCTGGCCGGATCGGTCTTGGCCACCGGGTTGACGACGTCGTTCGCACCGATCACCAGCGCCACGTCGGTCTGCGGGAACTCCGGGTTGATGTCGTCCATGTCCACGATCAGGTCGTAGGGCACGCCGGCCTCGGCCAGCAGGACGTTCATGTGGCCCGGCATGCGTCCGGCCACCGGATGGATCGCGAACTTCACTTTCACCCCGCGATCGATCAGCCGCTGGGCCAGCTCCCACACCTTGTGCTGGGCCTGGGCGACGGCCATGCCATAGCCGGGTACGATCACCACGCGTTCGGCGAAGGCCATCATGGAGGCAACGTCGCCGGCCTCGATCGGCTTCTGCGAGCCGCTGATTTCCTGCGCCTCGCCGGTCGCACCGAAATGCGAGAACAACACTCCACTGATCGGCCGGTTCATCGCCTTGGCCATCAGCCGGGTCAACAGCATGCCCGCCGCGCCAACCATGGTGCCGGCGATGATGAGCGCCTCGTTGCCGAGTACGAAGCCTTCGAACGCCACCGCCAGGCCGGTCAGCGCGTTGTACAGCGAGATCACCACCGGCATGTCCGCGCCGCCGATCGGCAGGGTCATCAGCACGCCCAGCAGCAGCGCGAGCACGAAGAAGGCAACGATCGCCGGCATCTGCAACGTGGCCACGGCCCAGCCGCCGGCCAGCAGCATCGCCAGGAAAACCAGCGCGCTGAGGAGTTGTTGCGCCGGGAAGACGACGCGCCGGTCCAGGCGTCCGTCCAGCTTGGCCCAGGCGATCACCGAGCCCGACAGCGACACCGCACCGATCGCTGCGCCCAGTACCGCCAGGGTCAGGGTGAAGGTGGACAAGGCCGGCAACGTGCCAGCCAAGGCGGGGGTCGCAACGCCGACCATCGAGGCGGCGCGCAACAGCTCCACCGCGCCGATCGCCGCGGCGGCACCACCGCCCATGCCGTTGTAGAGCGCGACCATCTGCGGCATGTCGGTGATGGCGACCTTCTTGCCCGATAGCCAGGCCGCCACCGTGCCGATGACGAGAGCGGTGACGATCAAGCCCAGGTTGTGCAGGTCCGGCAACAGGAAGGTGGCGGCGGTCGCCACCAGCATGCCCGCTCCCGCCCAGCGGATGCCGCTGCGTGCGGTTTTGGGCGAGGCCATCCGTTGCAGGCCAAGCAGGAACAGCGTGGCAGCGACGAAGTAGCTGCTCGCGGCGACCAGCGACTGCAGTTCGGCCGCGCTCACGCGCGGGTGTCCGGTGCTTTCGACGCTTCGCCGGCCGGTGCACGCTTCACGCTGGGCTTGAACATGTCCAGCATGCGCTCCGTGACCACGTAGCCACCGGCGGCATTGCCCGCGCCCATCAACACGGCGACAAATCCGATCACTTTCTCCAGCGTGGTATCGGCGTGGCCGAGCACCACCATCGCGCCGATCAACACGATGCCGTGGATGAAGTTGGAACCCGACATCAGCGGCGTGTGCAAAATCACCGGCACCCGCGAAATAATCACATGCCCGGCGATCGCCGCCAGCATGAAGATGTAGAGCATCGCAAACGCCTGCACCATCAGCCCTTCGCCCATCGTTCCTTCCCCGCGCGGTAGTTCCCCATCATAACCACGCATTCACGGGCGCCGGCAGAGCCGCTGGCGTTTGCTGGCAATTCCGCGCGGCCTGTCAACCCGCACCGGCCTCGCGCGTTTCCCTGTCTGCAGCAACCGCTGCGACCCGCCCCGCGACGCGATTGTCGCGAGCGACCGGATGCCGGCCGTATATGCTTGATTTCGTGACCCATGACGCCATCGAACCCCTGCTGCAGACCGCCGTTGAGCCCGACCCGACGGACGCCCTTGCCGTTGCCGGGGAGCCGGCCCTGCGCGAGCCCAGGACGCTGGACGAGTTCCTCGCACGTCTGGGAACGCGCGCCTTCCGCTTCGCGGAGATCGGCCTGCGCCAGCGCGAGGATGCGCTCGACGCGGTGCAGGACGCGATGATGAAGATGATGAACTACCAGGACCGACCGCCGGCGGAGTGGACGCCGCTGTTCTGGAGCATCCTGCGTAGCCGGATCATCGACATCCAGCGTCGGCGGACATTCCGCCTGCGCTGGATGGCGCCGGCGATCGAGCGCGACGACGGCAGCACGCCGGACTGGCCCGACCACGGTCCCGACCCGGCCCGCAATCACGACGGCCGCGAAGGCTACGCGCGCCTGGTCGAGGCGCTGCAGCAATTGCCGCGCCGCCAGCGCGAGGCGTTCAGCCTGCGCATCCTCGAAGAGCTTGACGTGGCGACCACCGCCAAGGCGATGGGCTGCAGCGAGGGCTCGGTGAAAACCCATCTATCCCGTGCACGCACGGCGCTGCAATTGCAGCTGGAGGACTGGAAATGAACCGCTACGCATTCCCCCCGGTCCCGGACCCGGGCAGCAGTCCGGAAGACGTGTTCGACGCACAGGCGCGCGCGCTTCACGCCGACGCGCTCGCGCACGTCTCGCCGCAGGTCCGCCGCCGGCTTCAGCAGGCCCGCCACGCCGCAACGCTGGGCGCTTCCCGGAAGCACAGTCGCCTGTGGACATGGGCAGGCAGCGCCGCCGTGCTGGCACTCGCGCTGGGCGCGGGGATCCAGCTGCAGCGCGTGCCGGCTCCGGCGCCGGGCGGCAGCGTCCCGATGGCCTCCACGGCGGCCACGTCGACACGCCAGTCCACCGATACGGTGGACGCCATCGACAGCGAGGTCAGCGGCCTGCTCGCCGCGCTCGACGAAAACCCGGACTTCTATCTCTGGCTCGCCGCCAACGACGGCGCCCTGTCGCCACCTACGGAGCGTTTCCCATGAACCGTTCGATCCGCTTGACCTGCCTGACGGCCCTGGCCGCCGTGGTGTGCATGCCGGCGATGGCCTCCGAGCCGACCATGCCCGAATGGGACCAGCTCAGCGCGGAAACGCGCGCCACGCTGATCGCGCCGATCCGCGAGCGCTGGAACAGCCAGCCCGACGGCCGGGAACGGATGCTGCAGCGCGCGCAACGCTGGAGCGAGATGACACCGGAACAGCGCGGCAAGGCGCGCCACGGCATGGACCGCTGGCACCACATGTCACCCGCCCAGCGGCTGGAGGCGCGTGCGCTTTACAGCAAGATGCGGGGAATGGACCCGGATGCGCGCAAGGCGCTGCGCGAGCAGTGGCGCAACATGACGCCGGAGCAACGCAAGGCCTGGGTGGAGGCCAACCCGGCGCCGGAAAGTGGGGATCGCCCGCGCTGACCTGACGACCCGGGCCGGCATCGGCTGAGCCCGGCTCGCGCCACGTTGCCGGAGACGGTCGCGCCCTCAGGACGTGAAGATAGTCGCAAGGCCGGACCTTCGGTCTCGCGTGCGGACTGCACCTACCCTTTCGCGTGATGCTCAGGCGCCGCTGGATTGCCCGGCTGCCGACACCTGCGGTGAGACGACCAATGCCGGCGCCTCGGACGCGGCTTCCGGGCGCGACGGCCACACGGTCCTGGCCAGCAGCTCATCGCTCCAGTCGAAATCGATCGCCCCGTCGCGGACGAACAGGCTGACGAAATTCAGGACGTTGCGCGCGAACATCTCGCTGGCGTGGGTGGCACCGCTGCTGGGCAGGTTCAGCGGCCCGGCGACGGTGACGCCGCCCACATCGACCGTCTCGCCGGGCCGGGTGGACTCGCAATTGCCGCCGGTTTCGGCCGCCAGATCGACGATGACGCTTCCCGGCCGCATCCCTGCCACCATCGCCGCGGTGAGGATTTTCGGCGCCGGCCTGCCCGGCACGGCCGCCGTGGTTACTACCACGTCGACCAGCTTGAGGTGTTCACCGAGGCGGCGCTGCTGCTCGGCCCGTTCCTCCTCGGTGAGCTGGCGCGCGTAGCCGCCCTCGCCCGCCGCGCTGACGCCCAGGTCGAGGAATTTGCCGCCGAGCGATTCGATCTGCTCGCGGGTCTCCGGTCGCACGTCGAAACCCTCGACCTGCGCGCCCAGCCGTTTTGCGGTCGCGACCGCCTGCAGGCCGGCAACGCCGGCACCGATAACCAGTACGCGCGAGGGGCGGATCGTCCCGGCGGCGGTGGTCAGCATCGGAAAGAACCGGGGCGCCAACTGGGCACCGAGCAGGACCGCCTTGTAGCCGGCCATGCCGGCCTGCGAGCTGAGTACGTCCATGGCCTGGGCGCGCGTGGTACGCGGCAGGCGCTCCAGCGGAAAGGCGAGCAGCTGCTGCGCGGTGATCGCCTCGGCGCGTGCCGGGTCGGCCTCGGGCGCCAGCTGCCCGACCAGCACGGTGCCGGACGCCAGCACCTGCAGCGTCGAGACTGGCGGGCTCTGCACGCAAAGCACGACTTCGGCACCCGTCAGCGCGCTGGCGGCGTCAGCGACCAGCTCGACACCGGCGCCGACATAGGCCTCGTCGGCGAAACCCGCCGCCCTGCCAGCGCCGCGCTCCATGCGCACGCGCGCGCCCAGCGCGGCGAGTTTTTTCGCCGTCTCGGGAACCAGGGAAACGCGACGTTCGCCGGCCGCGGTTTCGCGGGCGACGCCGATAATGATCGTCATCAGGCATTCCTTGTGCGGGTTCAGCCCATCCTAGCGAATGCCCGGCGCCTGGGTGCGCCGGAAAACGGGACGACGGGTGAAACGGGGTGCCAATGCCGCGCTCGCATCGCGAGCCGCTCTGTGCGTGCGCTAGCGCGCCACCGAACCGGCGGCGCGGTCCAGCTGCTCGCGGACGTGCTGCATCGCCTGCTCAAAGGCGGTCGGCTCGCAGCCCACCTCCAGACGGCCGGCAGCGGCCATCACCGCCAGCTCCTCCACCGTGGCCACCAGGACCCGCAAGCCGCGGCGGTTGACCAGCAGCCTGCGGTCGCTGAGCGGGCTGACCCAGGCGATCTTCGCGGCCAGCGACTCGCCCTTCAGGTCGCTGATCTGCAGCCACGACCCGGCCTCCAGCGCGCGCAGCTCCTCGACCTGCGCCGGCCTGGCGCGCGCGCTGCCGCGCGGATCCAGCCACAGGCTGCGCTCGTCGTCGTCGTCCTGGGCCTGCCGGGGCGGCGGCGGATAGAGGTCGCGCGGGGTGTGCGGGTAGACCAGCCCCTTGACCAGCAGCGCGAGCGCGTGCTCGGCCGCGGACTGGTCCAGTCCGGAGCTGGCCAGGCATTCGGCGATGCGCGGCTCCAGCGCCAGCAGGTGATCGGCCAATTCCGAACCGCGGCCTTCCGCCGCCAGGCGGTCGGCAGCCACCAGTGCATCGCCCAGGGACACCGCGTCGACCAGGCGCTCGCGGTCGTCGCCGTCGCGCAACCAGGTCTGGACCAGGTGATGGCGCCAGGATCCGCGCAGGAACTCGGCAATCGCCGGGCTCAGCGGCGGGGCCGACAGGCGCCGTGCCAGCACGGTATCGGCCTGCTCGCGGGCGTGGTTCAGCCGTTCGCGACCGTTGGTGGCCTTGGCCGCACGCTCCTCCTGCAACTCGATCCGGCGCCGCTGCTGCTGCAACAGGGCGTCCAGCTCGCGGTGCGCGGTCTCGAAGATCACCAGGTCCTCGGTGTATTCGGCGACCACGCGCTGGGAAATGGAGGTGGCCCGGTCCAGCAGCTCGCGCTCCTGCGGGGTGTTGCCGGCGTTGCCCGCGACCGCCTCGGTGATGGCATCGAACAGGCGCCGCGCCGGGTGGGTCGGGCTGACAAACAGTTGCTGGTCGGTCAGCGCGACCTTGACGTAGGGCAGCACCAGGCGCGCGTACATCCGCCGCGCGCGGTCCTGCAGTTGCTGGCTGCGGAACAGCGCGTCGAACAGCAGGCCGACCAGGTCGATCGCGTCCTCGTCCTCGGCGCTGAAGCTGATCTGTTCCGGATCCAGGCCGAGACGGCGCGAGCCGGTGTTGAGCTGGTCGCGGATCGCGCCCGCCAGGGTGCCGGTACCGGCCAGCGCGCGCGCGAAGACGTCCGCGGGCTCGGCCTGCATCAGCGAGGCGACGTTGACCAGTTCGTCCAGGCGCAACTCCCGGCGACCCGGCGTGCCGCCCGTGGAGGTGCCGGCCCTGGGAGCTGGCGCCTCGTCGCGGCGACCCTCGCGCCAGGCGTGCAACATGCTGCGCAGCTCGTTCAGCTCGGCCGGCGTCGGGGCCTCGGCGCCGCCACCGGGAGCGCCCGCGCGCCCATCGCCCCAACCCGCTCCGCCGGTGCCGGTACCAGTGCCGGACGCGGCGTGTCCGCTACCCGCGTGACCATGACCGCCATACGCGGGCTGGCCGGCAGCACCTGCAAACCCGGCCGGACCCGCGCCGTGCTGGCCCTGCCCCAGACCCCAGCCAGCCGCCCCCTGGGTCGCGGTGGAGTAACCCGTTGCCGGCACCGGCCCCGGCGCTCCGGGCGATCCACTGGATGCACCAACGGCGGCCGCAGAAGCCGCCACCGCTGGCGCATCCGGCGCCGCCGGCAATCCGTAGCCACCGCGCGCGAGCACCGCGTTGGCCGCGTCGTAAAGCTCACCCAGGACGCCGCCCAGCGCCTTGGCGTAGTGCTCGAACAACAGCGTCCGCAGCAGTTCGGGGATCTGCTCGTCTTCAAACGTGTCCACGAAGGCCATCGCCAGGCGGGTCGGGCCCAAGGGGTTCATCGAGGGCTCCGCGCCCAGCGCGCCGGCCAGGATGTCCAGGCGTGCTCCCATCATGTCGAGGCTGGCGCTGTGCCGATGGTCCAGGCTGGCGGCCAGCGCCTGCCCGGCCAGATGGAAATCGATCTGGCCTTCGTCGATCAGCCCGAGTGGAACGTCGACGCTGTCGCGGGCATGCAGCAGGCGGAAATCGTCGAAGCCGCGCGCGATTCCCTGCCGGAAGCGCATCACATGGGCCGCGTGGTGCTGGCGCAGCACCCACAAGGCGGCCTGCGCCTGGTAGACGACCTGCGGCGAATGGTTTGCATCGCCCCCGGCGGTGATGGCCGCCAGCGCGGTATCGATCGCCGGGTAGAATTCGCCCGGCAGCCCGGCCAGGCGCTCCAGCACGAGGCGCTTGATCTCCTCAAGCACCCGCGTGGGATCCACGGGGGTGGAATGGAAACCGCGGGCGGATGGGATAGACACGTGTGCTCCAGACCTGGGTGACGCAGACCGCTGCCCACAAACCTGTATGGGAGCATAGTGGCAATATGGGTCAGGTTTCTCCGCTCAATGTTTGAACTGTGACTTATGACCCCCAAAGCCGATACATCGTATCAACAAGGGCCCTCGCTCGACGCCCTGGATGCTGCGCTGGCGCACCTGGATCGCCGCCGTTCCGTGCCCTTCATGCGCTTGCAGGAGCCCGGGCCGGACCGCGCGGTGTTGCTGCGGCTGCTCGCCAGCGCGACCCGGGTGCCCGACCATGGCGCCCGCGTGCCGTTCCGGTTCATCAGCCTGCGCGGCGATGCCCGGCGGGTGTTCGGCGAGCGCCTGGCCGCGCGCCATCGCCAGGCCGATGCCGAGGCCAGCGAGGGCGCGATTGCCAAGGATCTTGACCGCTACCTGCACGCGCCGCTGATCGTGGTGCTGGTGGCCGAACTGGGCCCGGATCCGAAGATCCCGGGCCAGGAGCGCCTGCTGAGCGCGGGGTGCACCGGCTTTGCGCTGCTGCAAGCTGCCCAGGCCGCGGGCTTTGGCGGTTGCTGGTTGACCGGTTGGGCCGCCTACGACCGCGGCGTTGCCGCGATGCTCGGCTTGGCGGACCACGAGCACATCATCGGTTTCATCCACCTGGGCACGCCATCGCAGGAAATCGGCGAGCGTCGCCGCCCCGATCCGGCGGCATTGCTGTCCGAGTGGGTGCCTTGAGCGACGCCGGCGTCGCTGCCTCGCCCCGCGCTGCCACGCCGACCCTCTACCTGGTCGATGCCAGCCTGTACGTCTTCCGCGCCTGGCACTCGATGCCCGACGATTTCCGCGGCGCGGATGGCTCGCCGACCAACGCCGTCCACGGATTTGCCCGGTTCCTGCTGGAACTGCTGGATCGTGCGCGCCCGCAGCATATCGCGGTGGCCTTCGACGAGGCGCTTGACTCGTGCTTCCGCAACGCGATCTACCCGGCCTACAAGGCCAACCGCGAACCGGCGCCGGACGCGCTGAAACGGCAGTTCGTGCACTGCCGTGAACTGTGCGCCGCGCTTGGCCTGAGCGTGCTCTCCCACCCCGAGTACGAGGCCGACGACCTGATCGGCAGCGCCTGCGTCGGCGCGCGTGCGCAGCGGTTCCGCTCGGTGATCGTTTCGGCCGACAAGGACCTGTCGCAGCTTCTGGCTGAGGACGACGAGCAGTGGGACTTCGCCCGCGGCCAGCGCTGGGGCGCGGACGGCGTCCCCGCGCGCCACGGTGTGGAGGCCCGCCAGATGGCCGACTACCTGGCGCTGACCGGCGATGCGGTCGACAACATCCCGGGAGTGCCGGGCATCGGTGCGAAAACCGCCGCGGCGCTGCTGACGCATTTCGGCAGCCTGGATGCGCTGTTGGAACGCATCGACGAGGTTCCGTACCTGCGCCTGCGGGGCGCGGCGGCGTGCGCGGCCCGGCTGCGCGAGCATCGCGACCTGGCCCTGCTGTGTCGCCGCTTGTCGACGGTGGCCTGCGACGTGGTCCTGGACGATGCGGGCAGCCACTTCATCCGCGAGTCCGCCGATTCCGCCCGCCTGCATGCGCTGTGCGAACGGGTCCGCTTCGGACCGATGACGCGCCGCCGGCTGTACGGCGCTGCCGGGCTGGAATTCAATCCCGGCGCGTGAACAGCGTCGCCGGGAAGGTTTAGCATCCGTCCATGGACAATCCCCTGGACGATCGCGAAAAGCCCGTTGAAACCATCTACGACGGCAAGTGGCTGCGGATGCTGCGCCGCGGCCGCTGGGAGTACGTCGAGCGCACCCACGGCAAGGGCATGGCGGTGATCATCATTGCCGTGACCCCGGCCGATGAGGTGCTGTTCGTGGAGCAGTTCCGCGTGCCGCTGGGTTCGCGCACCATCGAGATGCCGGCCGGGCTGGTCGGCGACGATGACGCCTCCGATACGCTGGCCGCCGCCGCGCATCGCGAACTGGTCGAGGAAACCGGCTGGGAGCCCGGCCGGGTCGAGGTCCTGCTGGTCGGTCCCACCTCGTCTGGGATGAGCAGCGAACGCATCGCCTACGTGCGCGCCCGTGACCTGGTCAAGGTGGGCGAAGGCGGTGGTGTCGGCAATGAGGACATCACCGTCCACCACGTTCCGCGCGAACACGCGCCGGCCTGGCTGATCGAGAAGCAGAGCGAAGGCTTCGAGCTGGACCTCAAGCTGTGGGGCGGCCTGTGGATGATCGACCGCAACCCGGACGGATCGCCCGTCGCGCCCTGACGATCATTGACCGCCGGGCTCGGCAGGCGCGCTGGCCTCAGCCGGCGAACCCGTCGGTGGCACGCACCAGCGAGTCGACGTTCTCGGCCTCGAAGGCCGAATGCCCTGACGCCGGCGAGATCGCCAGCGTCGCCTTCGGCCAGGCCTTGTGCAGGTCCCAGGCGTTCTGCACCGGGCACACCACGTCGTAGCGCCCATGCACGATCACGCCGGGAATATCGGCGATCGCGTCCACGTCACGCAGCAGCTGGTCATCGACTTCGAAGAAACCGCCGTTGACGAAGTAGTGGTTCTCGATGCGCGCGAACGCCAGCGCGAACTTCGGGTCCTCGTGGCTGGCGGTGAAGTCGTCGTCCACGTGCAGGAAGCTGGTCGCGCCTTCCCAGACGCTCCACGCCTTGGCCGCGGCAAGCCGGATGGATTCGTCCGCGCTGGTCAGGCGGCGGTGGTAGGCACTGATCAGGTCGTGGCGCTCGGTGACCGGGATCGCCGCCAGGTAGTGCTCCCACGGTTCCGGGAACAGGCGGCTCGCACCTTCCTGGTAGAACCATTCCAGTTCCCAGCGACGCAGCATGAAAATGCCGCGCAGCACCAGCTCGGTCACGCGCTTGGGGTGCTTCTGCGCATAGGCCAGCGCCAGCGTCGAGCCCCAGCTGCCACCGAAGACCTGCCACTTGTCGATGTCCAACTTGACCCTCAGCTTCTCGATGTCCTCCACCAGGTGCCAGGTCGTGTTGGCGACCAGGTCGGCGTGCGGCGTGGAGCGACCGCTGCCGCGCTGGTCGAACAGGATGATGCGGTAGCGCGCAGGGTCGTGGAACCGGCGCATCTTCGCACTGCATCCGCCACCCGGCCCACCATGCAGCAGCACCACCGGCTTGCCGTCGGGATTGCCGCACTGCTCGTAATACAGCGTGTGGCGTTCGTCGACGCTGAGCGTGCCGGTGTCGTAGGGCTGGATCTCGGGATACAGGGTGCGCATGGGGACTCCGCCGCAGGTTTGACCGGCAATTCTACCCAGCGCCGCCGGTCCCCGCAGCGCGCCGGCCGTGGCGTCAGCGCGCTCGACCCAGGCTCACGCGGTCGCGCTGCTCCAGATCGAGGACGGTTTCCACCTCGCCCAGACCGGCCTCCCGCATCAGGGCCCGCACCGCGCCGCCCTGGTCCCGCCCGTGCTCCAGCAGCAGCCAGCCGCCGGAGGCCAGCAGCGCCGGTGCATCGCCAATGATGGTGCGTATGTCGTCCAGTCCGTCGGCACCCGCGGCCAGCGCGCTGCGCGGCTCGAATCGCAGGTCACCTTGGCCCAGATGCGCGTCGTCCTCGGCGATATAGGGCGGATTGCTGACGATCAGGTCGAAGCGCATGCCGGCCAGCGGTTGCAGCCAGTTGCCGTGGCGGAATTCCACGTTGCCGAGACCCAGCGCCCGCGCGTTGCCGGCCGCGACCGCCAGCGCGCTCTCGCTGGCGTCGGTGGCGATCACGTGGACCAACGGGCGCTCCATCGCCACGGCGAGGGCCACTGCGCCACTGCCTGTGCCGAGATCTGCAACCCACAGCTCCCGATCCGCTGGCAGCCGGGCCAGGGTTTGCTCCACCAGCAGCTCGGTTTCCGCCCGCGGGATCAGCGTGGCCGGACTTACCTGCAGGTCGAAGCGCCAGAATCCGCGCTGCCCGGTCAGGTAGGCGACCGGTTCGCCCGCGCGCCGGCGCTCCAGCAGCGATTCGAACCGCTGCGCGGCGGCGTCATCGAGCTCCTCGTCGCCGTGCGCATACAGCCAGGTGCGCGAGCGCCCAAGGACGTGCGCGAGCAGCAACTCAGCCTCGCCCGCACCCGTGCCGGCGCGCGCTTCGCGCAGGATTGAATCGATTCGCGCCATGGGTCCTACCGAACGTTGAAAAGCTGCGGATGCCTGAGGCGGTCCGGCCCAGGCTGGCCATGATAGGCGAGCCCGCATCGCAGACATCCGGAGGGCGCGGGGTTGATAAGCGCCACCAACGCCGCGATGTCGAAAAGATCGCCGTCACCAGGCGATGTGCGTTTTCGCAAGACCCGCTCTAACGATAGGTAGTGGCTATCGAATCAATCACATCAATCGATTTGATTAATCCCATAGGCGCCACTAGCCTGTGATTCGTAGCTTCTTCTTCTCCCCCATCCACTGCAAGAGGATCCAGCGATGTCCCTGATCAATACCGAAATCAAACCGTTCAAGGCCCAGGCGTTCAAGAACGGCGAATTCAAGGAAATCACCGAGGCCGACCTGAAGGGCAAGTGGTCGGTGTTCTTCTTCTACCCGGCCAACTTCACCTTTGTCTGCCCGACCGAGCTGGAAGACCTGGCCGACAAGTACGAGGAGTTCCAGAAGCTCGGCGTCGAGATCTACAGCGTCTCCACCGACACCCACTTCTCGCACAAGGCGTGGCACGACACCTCCGAGTCGATCAAGAAGATCAAGTACACGATGATCGGCGACCCGACCGGCACGATCACCCGCAACTTCGACGTGATGATCGAGGAAGTCGGCTTGGCCGACCGCGGTACCTTCGTGATCGACACCGAGGGCAAGATCCAGATCGTCGAGATCAACGCCGGCGGCATCGGCCGCGATGCCAGCGAGCTGCTGCGCAAGGTCAAGGCCGCCCAGTACGTCGCTGCGCACCCCAACGAGGTCTGCCCGGCCAAGTGGAAGGAAGGCGAGAAGACGCTTGCTCCTTCGCTTGATCTGGTTGGCAAGATCTAAACCGCTGCAATGGCGACGCTGCGGCGTCGCCCAGATGTCCGCCCGGGCGCTGTAGCCGCCCGGGCGCATGATCCGAGCCCCGGGTGTCCTCCACCCGGGTCTCTTCAGGGCTGGTTTCGCCTGATTCCACACCGATTCCACACCCGATCTCGCCGTACGCGAGTGGGTGACGCGTCACCGGTTGCTTGCACAAGCGGCCTGGGCTGAGCCGGATGCTGGAGATATCCACCGGCACCCCCACCGGCCCCCTCCCCCGGCTCAGGCCGCTCCTGCAAGCATCCACACGCCTTCTTTCCACCTTCAATGGAGCCGTTGCCATGCTCGATGACAGCCTCAAGACCCAGTTGCAGACCTACCTGGAAAACGTGACCCAGCCGGTCGAGCTGGTCGCCTGCCTGGACGACAGCGCCAAGTCGCAGGAGCTGCATGCCCTGCTCACCGATATCGCCGCGATGTCCGACAAGATAACGCTGCGCCGCGATGACGATTCGCAGACGCGCAAGCCCTCCTTCGCGATCAACCGCGTCGGCACCGATATCGGCGTTGCCTTCGCGGCGATCCCGATGGGCCATGAGTTCACCTCTCTGGTGCTGGCGCTGCTCCAGGTCGGCGGCCACCCGGGCAAGATCAGCGATGAGCTGGCCCGGCAGGTGCGCGAGCTGGAGGGCGAGTTCAACTTCGAGACCTTCATGTCGCTGTCCTGCCAGAGCTGCCCGGACACGGTGCAGGCGCTGAACCTGATGAGCGTGCTGAATCCCGCCATCCGCCACGTCGCCGTTGATGGCGCGCTGTTCCAGGACGAAGTGGAGGCCCGCGAGATCATGTCGGTGCCCACCGTGCTGCTCAACGGCGAGGCCTTCGACACCGGGCGCATGACGGTCGAGCAGATCGTCGCCCGGCTCGACACCGGCGCCGGCAAGCGCATGGCCGAGGAGATCAGGACCAGGGCGCCGTTCGAGGTGCTGGTCATCGGCGGCGGCCCGGCCGGAGCGGCGTCGGCCATCTACGCCTCACGCAAGGGCATCCGCACCGGCGTGGTCGCCGAGCGCTTCGGCGGCCAGGTGCTGGACACGATGTCCATCGAGAACTTCATCTCCGTGCCGCACACCGAGGGCCCGAAGTTCGCGGTGGCCATGGAGCAGCACGTGCGCGAGTACGACGTGGACATCATGAACCTGCAGCAGGCGACCAGGCTGGTGCCAGCGAGCGAACCCGGCGGTCTGGTCGAGGTGCAACTGGCCAACGGCGCGTCGCTGAAGTCGCGCAGCGTGGTGCTCGCCACCGGCGCGCGCTGGCGCCAGATGGGCGTGCCCGGCGAGGAGGAGTACCGCAACAAGGGCGTGGCGTACTGCCCGCATTGCGACGGGCCGCTGTACAAGGGCAAGGACGTGGCGGTGATCGGTGGCGGCAACTCCGGCGTTGAGGCCGCTATCGACCTGGCCGGCATCGTCAACCACGTCACCCTGGTGGAGTTCGACAGCCGGTTGCGCGCCGACGAGGTGCTGCAGCGCAAGCTGCGCAGCCTGCCCAACGTCACCATCCTGGTCAGCGCACAAAGCACCGAGGTGCTCGGCGACGGCAAAAAGGTCACCGGACTGGTCTACAAGGACCGCGAGGGTGGCGATATCCACCGCGTGGCGCTCGACGGCATCTTCGTCCAGATCGGCCTGCTGCCCAACACCGAATGGTTGAAGGGCGACCTGGACCTCTCCCCGCGCGGCGAGATCGTCATCGATGAGCGCGGCGCGACTTCGATGCCGGGCGTGTTTGCGGCCGGCGACGCCACCACCGTGCCCTACAAGCAGATCGTGATCGCCATGGGTGCCGGCTCGACCGCCGCGCTGAGCGCGTTCGACTACCTGATCCGCACCCCGGCACCGGCCGAAGCCGCAGCCGCCCTGGCAGCGGCCGCGGACACCGCCGCGGCCTGAGGGCCAACCGTTGCCGCCGCGCCCAACGGCCGGCGGCAGCGGGTCTGGAATCCCGATGAATCTTCGCGACCTCAGGTACCTCGTCGCCCTGGCCGAGCACCGCCACTTCGGCCGCGCCGCGGCGGCCAGCTTCGTCAGCCAGCCCACCCTGTCCACCCAGATCCGCAAGCTGGAAGAGGAGCTGGGCGTGACCCTGGTGGAGCGCGCACCGCGCAAGGTGATGCTGACCCCCGTCGGTCGCGACATCGTCGAACGCGCCCGGCGGGTGCTGGCGGACGTCGACCAGATGGCGGAGATCGCGCGTCGCAGCCAGGATCCCGACGCCGGTTCGATCCGTCTGGGCATGTTCCCCACCCTGGGGCCCTACCTGCTGCCGCACGTGCTGCCGGGCCTGCGGGAGAAGTTCCCGCGCCTGGAAATGCTGCTGGTGGAGGAGAAGACCGACGCCCTGCTCGAGCGCCTGCGCGAGGGACGGCTGGATGCCGCGCTGCTGGCACTGCCGATCCACGACGACCAGCTCCACGTGGAGACGTTGTTTGAGGAACCCTTCCTGCTCGCGGTTCCACGCCAGCACGCGCTGGCCAAGCGCCGCTCGCTGGCCATCGACGACCTCGACCGGATCCCGTTGCTGCTGCTCGAGGAAGGCCATTGCCTGCGCGACCAGGCGCTGGATGTGTGCCGCCTGACCGGCGCGGGCGAGCGTGACGGCTTCCGCGCGACCAGCCTGGAAACCCTGCGGCAGATGGTCGCCGCCGGTGTGGGGCTGACCCTGCTGCCGGCGCTGTCGGTGCAACCGCCGGTGCCGCCGTCGCCGGACATCGCGCTGTTGCCTTTCGAGGGCGAGTCGCCGCACCGCACGATCGCCATGGTCTGGCGCAGGAGCTCGGCGATGGCCTCGTTGCTGGAGCGCATCGCCGGCCAGCTGCGTGAACTGCCATCCGGTTTGCTGCTGCCGCCGGCGGAATCCTAGAAACTGCGCAGAACTCCGCCGCCGATCACTCAGACCGCCGGCGCTGCCCCATCCAGCCAGTCAATCTGGTCGTCTTCGAGCGAAACGGGATTGCCGAGTTCCAGCGCGTCGACCACCTCGCGCGCCTGGGTCCACGCCGCTTCCGGCACGCAGACCTGGACCAGACCGAACATCGGCAACTCACCCATGCCGCCCAGCAGGGCCTCGCCCTTGACGAATACGGGGATGTCCGCCGCTTCCAGTGCATGCCGCACCAGATGGGCATCGATGATCCCGGCGGCTTCATAGACCACCCGCATCATGGGCGAACTCCGGGGCGGAGAGAAAGATGGCTTCGCATCGCTCCACCATACGCCGCTGCGCGTGAGCGCCAGCAGTCCGGCGACACCGGCTAGACTGGTCGCTTTCCCAGCCGATCCCGCGCCGCATGTCCGACTCGACCGCCTCTGCATCCCCTCCTACTGCCGACGCGCCGATCAAGCAGGACTTCGTCCGCCAGATCGTCCGTGACGACATCGCCAGCGGCAAGCACACCGCGATCCGGACGCGCTTTCCGCCCGAGCCCAACGGCTACCTGCACATCGGCCACGCAAAGGCGATCTGCCTCGACTTCGGTATCGCCGACGAATTCGGCGGGGTGTGCAACCTGCGCATGGACGACACCAACCCCTCGCGCGAGGACATCGAGTACGTCACCGCGATCCAGGAGGACGTGCGCTGGCTGGGCTACGAGTGGAACGAGCTGCGCCATTCCTCGGACTACTTCGAGGTCTTCTACCTGGGCGCCGAGAAGCTGATCGAGCAGGGTGATGCGTTCGTCTGCGACCTCACCGCCGAGCAGGTGCGCGAGTATCGCGGCAGCCTGACCGAACCCGGCCGCGAATCGCCCTGGCGCAACCGCAGCGTCGAGGAGAACCTGGACCTGTTCCGGCGCATGCGGGCCGGCGAGTTCGCCGAAGGCGCGCACACCCTGCGCGCAAAGATCGACATGGCCAGCGGCAACATCAACCTGCGCGATCCGGCGATCTACCGCATCCGCCACCTGGCCCACCAGAACACCGGCGACGCCTGGTGCATCTACCCGATGTACGACTACGCGCACGCACTGGGCGACGCGGTCGAAGGCATCACCCACTCGCTGTGCACGCTGGAGTTCGAGGACCACCGGCCGTTGTACGACTGGTGCGTGGACCGGGTCGACCTGGCCGGCCATCCCGAATTGCTGCGCCCGCTGACCGAACAGGGCATGCCGCTGGAGGCCGCCAAGCCGCGCCAGATCGAGTTCTCGCGCCTCAACATCAACTACACCGTGATGAGCAAGCGCAAGCTGATGGCGCTGGTGCAGTCCGGCCTGGTCGACGGCTGGGACGATCCGCGCATGCCCACGCTGCTGGGCCTGCGCCGCCGCGGGTACACGCCCGCGTCGCTGCGCCTGTTCGTCGAGCGCCTGGGGGTGAGCAAGGTGAACTCGGTGATCGATTTCTCGGTGCTCGAAGGCTGCCTGCGCGAGGACCTGGACGTCAGCGCTGCACGCCGCATGGCCGTCATCGACCCGCTGAAGGTGACGCTGACCAACCTGCAGGACGGTCACGGCGAGTCGCTGGAGTTCCCCAACCATCCCAAGGACGAGTCCTTCGGTAGCCGCCAGGTGCCGTTCTCCAATCGCCTGTGGATCGAGCGCGACGATTTCGCCGAAGTGCCGCCCAAGGGCTTCAAGCGGCTGGTGCCCGGCGGCGAGGTCCGCCTGCGCGGCGCCGGCATCATGCGTTGCGATGAAGTCATCAAGGACGCGGACGGTACTGTCATCGAACTGCGCTGCTCGATGGATCCGGAGTCGCGGCCCGGCATGGAAGGCGCCAACCGCAAGATCAAGGGCACCATCCACTGGGTCAGCGCCGAGCACGCGGTGGCCACCGAGGTCCGCCTGTACGACCGCCTGTTCTCGGTCGCCGATCCGGACGACAACAGTGACGGCCAATCCTACGAGGACCACCTCAATCCCGAATCGCGGCGCACCGTCACCGGCTATATCGAGCCGGCCGCGGCGGACGCGAAGCCCGAGCAGTCCTGGCAGTTCGAACGCCTGGGCTATTTCGTCGCCGATCGCCAGGACCACAGCCCGCAGCGACCCGTGTTCAACCGCAGCGTCACCCTGCGCGACATCTGGGCGGCCAAGGCGTGACCGATCCACGGCTGCAGCACCCTGCGCAGCCTGCCAAGGAGTTCCAGCCGATGCTGTACGCCCAGGTGCACCTGACCCTGCCCGCGTGGATTCACGAGGGCATCGACACCAGCGCGCCCTATCCGGGCGATGAGGCGAAGGTCGCCCTGGCAATCGAACTGTCGGCACGCAACATCGAAGCGCGCAGCGGCGGCCCGTTCGGCGCGGCGGTATTCGGCCCCGATGACCGCATCATCTCGGTCGGCGTCAACCGGGTGATCCCGCAGGCGTGCTCGCTGGCGCATGCCGAAACGATGGCCTACATGCTCGCCCAGCAGCGCACCCAGCGCAGCCGACTGAACGAGAGCGAGCCCGGCGTCCGCGCCGGACCGGTCACCCTGGCCACCTCGGCGCAGCCGTGCTGCCAATGCTACGGCGCGACCATCTGGGCCGGCGTGGACCGCTTGCTGATCGGCGCCCGCAGCGAAGACGTCGAAGCGCTGACCGAGTTCGATGAAGGCCCGTTGCCGGCCGACTGGGTCGGCGAACTGACCCGCCGCGGGATCGACGTCGTGCGTGACATCCAGCGCGACGCGGCCTGCGAGGTGCTGAAAGACTATGCCCGCTCCGGCGGGGCGGGCTATTGACGATGCCCGATGCCCTGTTTTGCTGGTGCCGCGCGGGCTTTGAACCCGAACTGGCCGCCGAACTCACCGAGCGCGCCGCGCTGGCCGGCCACCCCGGCTATGCGCGCGCCGAACGCGGCAACGGCTACGTCGAGTTCATTGCCTCCGGGGCGCGTGCGCTGGCGATGGCCTTGCCGCTGGAGCGGATCGTCTTCGCCCGCCAGAAGCTGCTGCGCCTGGCCGACCTGCCCGGCCTGAACCCCAGCGACCGCATCACGCCCATCATGCAGGCCCTGGATGCCCTGAAAGAACAGGGCGAAGTGGCGCCGGGCATGTTCGGTGAGCTGTGGGTGGAGCACCCCGATTCCGATGACGGCAAGACCCTCGCCGGGCTGTCCCGCAGCTTCGCCAACGCACTGCGCCCGAGCCTGCGCAAGGCCGGCTGGCTGAGCGCAAAGGACGACCCGCGCCGGCCGCGTCTGCATGTCGCCTTCCTTGGCGGGCACCACGTCGTGCTCGCCACCAGCGATCCGCGTGACAGCTCGCCGTGGCCGCTGGGCATTCCGCGCCTGCGCATGCACGCCGAGGCGCCCAGCCGCTCGGCGCTGAAGCTCGAGGAGGCGTTCATGACCCTGCTCGACGAGCGCGAACGCGGGCTCCTGCTGCGCGACAACATGCAGGCGGCCGATCTGGGCGCCGCGCCCGGGGGCTGGAGCTGGGTACTGATGCGCCAGGGCATGCTGGTCACCGCGGTCGACAACGGGCCGATGCGCGAGCAGCTGCTCGACAGCGGCCGGGTCGAACACGTCAGGGCCGACGGCTTCCAGTGGCAGCCGCGGCGGCCGGTCGACTGGATGGTCTGCGACATGGTCGAGCAGCCGCGCAAGGTGGCCGACCGCATGGCGACCTGGTTCCGTGAGGGCTGGTGCAAGCAGGCGGTGTTCAACCTCAAGCTGCCGATGAAGAAGCGCTGGGAGGAAACCCGGATCTGCCTGGAAGCCTTCGAGCTGCAGACTCACCGGCCGATGACCATCCGCGCGCGCCAGCTCTACCACGACCGTGAAGAGATCACGGTGCTGGCGATGCCCTCGCGCTGACGGGCGCCTCGCGCTGTCCATACGCCAGGTTCAGCCAAACCCTGCGTATTTGACGCCGGATTAACTTGGCCCGCCGCACGCTTTTTGCCTCCCCCGCAGACTGTGAGGTGGCACCATGAAAACGCAAGCGACCCTGCTCGGCCTGGCCCTCGCAATGGTGCTGGGCGCGTCCGCCACGGCGGGCGCGCAGGATGCCCGGCTCGATCCCAAATCCAAGGTGGACGCGGCGGACGCCGCCGAACAGGCGGTCGATGATGCCCACACCGCGCGCGAGCATGCCGAGGCCGCGCGCGAAGCGGCCCGACACGCCCGCGCCGTGCAGGCGAATGTCGCCACTGCCGATGGCGCCGCCATCGCCTCCGATGCCGCCGCCGTGGCCGACCGCTCGGCCCACGAAGCGGACCAGGCGTCCGACTTTGCCGGCCATGCGGCCAACGAAGCGCTGGGAGCGAAGACCGCAGCGGATGTCGGCAACCAGCCCAAACGCGCCGTCATGGAAGCCCGCGACGCCGCGACCAAGGCCGAGCTCGCCGGCAACCTCTCCGCCGATGCGGCGGCCAACGCGGCCGCTGCCGCCGCGGCCGCCGAGGATGCCGCGACCCGGCCCGACGCCGGGCTGCCGTCGTCTGAGCCGATGGCCAGGCCGCTTGAGCCGGACGTGACAGTCGTATCGGCACCGGCGGATTCGATCGTGGGCGATTACACCGTCGACTTCGATCGCATGGACAGCAACCACGACGGGGCGATCAGTTCCACGGAGGCGGCGTCCAACTCCACCCTCACCGCCGAGTTCCGCGCGGTGGACAACAACCACGACGGCAAGCTGAGCAGGAAGGAGCTGGAAGGCTGGAAGCGCTGATGCGGTCAGCGCCGCGTGGCCGGATGCCCTAGAGCCCGGCCGCGTGGCGCCACAGAGCGCGCGTCAACGGCGGCACGCGTCCGGCGAAAGCGAGCGCATGGCCGCGCAACAGGGTCGGTACCAGCGCGGCGTTGGAAAAGACGCGGTTGATTGCTTCGAACGCATAGGCCGATGCAGTCGCGTCACTGCGCCGCTGGCGGTTCCAGCGGCTCAACCGGTGCGCGGCACCGATATCGTCGTGCGGGTGGGCGGGACCGCGCCGCGTCGACGGTTGCAGGGCTGTCAACAGCGCGCTGATGTCGCGCAGACCCAGATTCACGCCCTGCCCGGCCAGTGGATGGACCGCATGCGCGGCATCGCCCACCAACACCATCCGCCCACTGAGCTGCGTGCCCGCCAGCTGCCGCCGCAGCGGAAACGCCGCCCTGCGCGAGACGCTGGTCAACTCGCCCAGAGGCCCATCGAAGGCCCGCGAGAGTTCGACCAGGAAGGCCGCGTCATCGACCGCCAGCAGACGCTCGGCGTCCGCGTCCGGGAGGCTCCAGACAATCGAGCTGCGCGGGGTCCCGTCATCGGCGTCGGCGAAGGGCAGGAATGCCAGCGGCCCGCCGGGGAGAAAGCGCTGCCAGCAGGTCGACTGGTGCGATCGGCTGTGGCGGACGAAACCGACCAGGCCGCGCTGGCCGTAATCGTGGCGAGGAGCGAGGATGCCCGCCATCTGCCGCAAATGGGAATCCGCGCCGTCAGCGGCCACCACCAGCCGCGCGCGCAAGCGCTCGCCCGAGGCCAGCGTCAGCACCTCGCTGCGCCCGTCCTCGCTGTGCTCACGGGCGGTGACTTTGTCGGGGCAATGCAGTTCCACCCCGGCGTCCAGCGCGGCCTTCCAGAGGCGATCGATCAAAAGCCCGTTCTCGAGGATCCAGCCCAGCTCGCGGCGACCGAGGCGGTCGGCGTCGAAGTCCAGCGTGCCGCCGCCGGCCGCGTCCCAGACCTGCATGCGTCGATACGGCTGAGCCCGGGCGCTGCGAATCGCCTCCCATACGCCCAGTTGTTCCAGTAGCGCGATGTTGTCGGGCGCGACGGCGAACACGCGCAGGTCCGGTACATCGTGGCGCCACGGCGCGGGCTCGCGACCCTCGACCAGCGCCACCTGCAAGCCCTGCCGGGCGAGGCCGAGCGCCCCCGCGGCGCCCACCACCCCGGCACCGACCACCACCGCATCCAGGACACCGCGCCGGCTCATGGCCGCAATCCCTCCGGACGGCACAGCGCGGGCACGTCGGCCCGGTAGCCCAGCGCGCCCGCGACCACTTCGGCCTGCAGCGAGGGCAAGCGGTCGATCGCGAGCAGGCCGATGCTGCGGAGTGGGCGGAGCAGCTCGGAGGGGTTGGCGGTCACGCGTGCCAGACCATCGGAAAATTCCAGTGTGCGCCGCCGGTCGTCTGCGCGGGCGGCGACATAAGCGGACAGCAGCTCGGCGTCACCGCAATCGACTCCTGCGGAGGCGTCACGTGCATTGCTGATCAACTCGGCAAGCGTCAGGGCATCCCGCAGTCCCAGGTTGAAACCCTGGGCGCCCAGCGGATGAATGGTCTGGGCGGCGTTCCCCACGAGCACGGCGCGCTCAGCGAGCGTTCGATCCGCCAACACGCGTACCAGCGGATAGGCCACCCTCGGACCGCAGGACAGGAACCGCCCCGCGCGCCAGCCGAAGGCCTCCTGTACGCGCTGCAGGAAACCGGCTTCATCCAGGGCGGCGACCGCCTCGGCGTCCTCGCGCGCGACGGCGTGGACGAGGCCGTAGTGGCGATCGCCGCGTGGCAGCAGCGCGGTCGGGCCGTCATCGCCGAGGCGCTCATAGGCGGTGCCGTCGGGGGCGCGGTCGGTGCGCAGGCGGGTGACGAACAGTGTCTGCCGGTAGTCGTGTTCGCTGGTGCCGATGCCCAGGGCGCCGCGCACGGCGCCGCGGGTGCCGTCGGCGCCCACCACCAGACGCGCCAGCTCGGTGCGCTCGCCGTCCGCGTCGGCCAGCCGCACGGCCCGGCAGCCACTGTGGGCGGTGTCGGCGAACCCCAGGAAGCGCGCAGGGCGGTACCGGCGCAGGCGCTGCAGACCGGCCAGGCGTTTCTCCAGCGCATCGCCAAAGTCGCGCGCGACGACCACCCGGCCGAACTCGCTGCGACCGTGGTCGGCGGCTTCCAGGACGCTGCGCCCGAAATCACCCCGACGGCTGACATGGATCCGCCTGATCGGTCCGCCCGCCGCGGCAAGCTCCTGCATCACGCCCAGCGCGGTCAGCGCGTTGACCGTCGCCTCGGCAAAGCTGAGGTTGCGCTGGTCGAACACGCTGGCATCGGACGGGCCCGGCGCGACCGCTTCCACCAGCCCGACAGTGATCCCCAGCGGCTCCAGCGCGATGGCCAGGCTGGAGCCGACCAGACCGCCGCCGATGATGAGAACGTCATGGATGACCGGCTCGGCCGGGGTGCCGTCCGCGGAACCCCCGGAGGCGAATGCAGCGTTGCCGGAACGGGGTGCGGATTCAGGAGATCGGGACGATGCGGCCATTGCGCTATGCTAACGGCTCCGTCGTTCCACACCCAGCCACGATGAAAAATTCCGCCTCCCGCTCCCTGCTGACCGCCGGCCCGCTCGTGCTCGTCGCACTGATCGTGCTTGCCGCGCTGACCCGGGTCCTGCCCCACCCGCCCAATTTCTCGCCGATCACCGCGATCGCCCTGTTCGGCGGCGCGTATTTCGCCAACCGCAGCTGGGCAATGCTGGTGCCCCTGATCGGCCTGTTCGTGTCCGACCTGGTCCTGGCAGGCGTCAACGGCGGCCTGTATGCCAGCTGGTTCAGCGGCGCCGGCATCTGGGTGGTCTACGGCTGCATCGTGCTGACCACCGTGATGGGCTTCGGCATGCGCGGCAAGGTCAGTGGCGCTTCGGTACTGGGCTACTCGCTGGCCGGGTCGATCCTGTTCTTCCTGGTCACCAATTTCAGCGTGTTCGCCTTCGATGCGATGTACCCCAAGACGGTCGGCGGGCTGACCGCCGCCTACGTCGCCGGTATTCCGTTCTTCAAGTGGAGCGTGTTGGGAACGCTGTTCTACTCTGCGGTCCTGTTTGGCGGCTTCGAACTGCTGCGCTCGCGCGTGCCTTCGCTGCGCCCGCAAACGGTCTGAGCCGGCGCCATGGGCAACCGGCTTTCCCGGATCTACACCCGCACCGGTGACGATGGCAGCACCGGGCTGGGCGATGGCAGCCGGACCGGCAAGGATTCGGCGAGGGTCAACGCGTACGGCACGATCGACGAGGCCAATTCCACCATCGGCCTGTTGCTCGCGGTGGAAGTGCCGGATGCGATACGCGACCTGCTGGTCTCGATCCAGCATCAACTGTTCGACCTGGGCGGGGAACTCTGCATCCCCGGCCATGCGGCGATCACCGCCGCGGACGTGGACCGCCTGGAACAGCATCTGGACGCGTTCAACGAGGACCTGCCGCCGCTCAAGGAGTTCATCCTGCCCGGCGGCGGAGAGGCCGGGGCGCGTTGCCATATCGCGCGCACGGTGGTCCGCCGCGCCGAGCGCGAGACGGTCACCCTCGCGCGCGAGGAGCCGGTCCGTCCCGAGGCGATCCGCTACCTGAACCGGCTGTCGGATCTGCTGTTCGTCCTGGCGCGGGTGCTTGCCCGCGGCAGCGGTCACGGCGAAGTGGTCTGGAACCACGAACGCCGCAAGGGCTGATCGGCAGTGAGCGCCCGCGCACCACGCCTGCGCCTGTACACCCACCCGGCCTGCCTGGACCATCGACCCGGGCCTGGCAACCCCGAAGCCCCTGCCCGCCTGCAGGCGGTGGTGGACGCGATCTCCACGCAGTGGCCGGAGGAGCGCTGGAACCATCCGCGTGCCGCGACGCGCGCCGAGGTCATGCGCGTGCATCGCGCCGACCTGGTGGCCCTCGTGCTCGACAGCCGTTTCCAGGATGCCCACGACACCCTGCACATCGATGCGGAGACGGTGCTCAGCCCGGGCTCCGCGGACGCGGCCCTGCACGCGGCCGGCGCCGGCATCGAAGCCGTGGACGCGGTCATGGCCGGGCCGGCGCGACGTGCGTTCTGCGCCGTTCGCCCGCCGGGCCACCACGCAACGGCGGCGCAGGCGATGGGTTTCTGCCTGTTCAACAACATCGCCGTTGCCGCGGAGCACGCGATTGAGGTCCACGGCCTGGCGCGGGTGGCCATCGTCGACTTCGATGTGCATCACGGCAACGGCAGCGAGGCGATCTTCGCCTCCGACGCGCGCGTGCTCTACCTCTCGACCCACCAGTCGCCGTTGTTCCCCGGCACCGGCGCGGCCGGCGACGTCGGCATCGGCAACGTGCTCAACCGGCCACTGGCCCCGCAGACCGGAAGCGGCGCGTTCCGTGGGATGTGGTCCGGCGACCTGCTGCCCGCGCTGAATGCCTTCAGGCCCCAGCTCGTGCTGGTCTCGGCCGGTTTCGATGGGCACCGCCGCGACCCGCTGGCCGACCTGCAACTGGATGCCGACGACTTCGCCTGGCTGACCCGGGAACTGGCCGCAGTCGCGGACCGGCATGCCGAGGGACGCCTCGTCTCGATGCTGGAAGGTGGCTACGACCTGCAGGCGCTGCGCGAGTGCGTCCTGGTCCACGTCGACGTGCTGCTGCACGCTTGAGGACAGCGGCAACATGAACGGCGCGCCTGCGCCGGATCGCAACGCGGCGTTGCCGCGCTCCGGGCGATGCGGCAAGCTAGCGGCCGCTCCATGCCTACCGGATCGCCGCGTGCGCAACCGCCTCCACCTGCTTCCGTTATCGATGTGCATCGCCCTGGCACTGCCGGCCTTCTCCGCCCGGGCGTCGGAGGACTGGAGCCTGTGTCCGCTGGAGGACGCGGTACCCGCGTTCGACGACGCGCCCGCGCCGGGCGGACTGGATGGCGCCCGCATCGACCAGCCCACCGACATCTCCGGTGATGCGCTCAATGCGAGCGAGACCGACAACACCGTCTTCCAGGGCAACGTCGCCCTGCGTCGCGGCGACCAGTTCCTCGGCACCGACCGGCTGAGCTACCGCAGTGATGACGGCACCTACGTCGCCGATGGCAGCGTGCGCTACCAGGACTCGGGCATGCGGATCGTCGCCGAACGAGCCCACGGCGACCAGGACGCGGACACGCACACGATCGAAGACCTGCGCTACCAGTTGATCGAGCAGCGCGGCAATGGCGGCGCGGAACGCATCGATATCCAGGGTGACAGCGGCTCATTGGTCGGTTCCACCTACTCCACCTGTCCGCCATCGCAGCGCAGTTGGGAGCTGCAGGCCAAGCGGATCGACTTCGACACTGAGAAAGGAACGGGGGTTGCACGCAACGCCGTGGTCCGGGTCGGCCGCGTGCCGATCCTCTACGTTCCGTGGCTGATGTTCCCGATCGACGACCAGCGCCGCACCGGGCTGCTGTACCCGGCGGTGAAGCTGTCCGGGCGCAACGGCTTCGACTGGCGCCAGCCGATCTACCTGAACCTGGCCCCGAACTACGATGCGACCCTGACCCCGCGCTGGATGAGCAAGCGTGGCGTGCAACTGGGCGGTGAATTCCGCTGGCTGTACGCCGGCGGCAGCGGCGAACTGTCGGGTGACTGGATGCCCAAGGACCGACTGGCGGAGAACGAGCCCTACCGTTACCTGGAGGATCCGTTCGGAAATCCGATCCCTGGCGCCACCCTGCCGGTGGACAATCGCGGCCAGTTCCAGTTTCACGGCCAGCACAGCCTCGGCGGCGGTTGGCGTGCCCAGGCCAATCTGGGCTGGGTCAGTGACACCCACTACCTGGAAGATTTCAGCAACACGCTGTACGGCCTGTCCACCTGGCAGATCGTGAGCACCGCCGGGATCTACGGGATCGGCCAGCGCTGGGACGCCGGCCTGATGGCCGACCACGCGCAGCTGGCCGACTACACCTTGAGTGAGGCCAACCTGACGTATGACCGTCTGCCGCGTGCGTTCCTCAACTGGTCCCAACCCATCGGAACGTGGTTCGAGGCGGGGATCAACGCCGAGGCCGTCCGCTTCCGCCACAAGGTGCAGAACGAGGGCAGCCGGATCGATCTGAAGCCCTATGTCAGCATGCCGCTCGAGGGCTCCAGCTGGTACGTGACGCCCAAGCTGGCGTGGCGTTACACCGCCTACGATCTCGACGACACCCTGGCGGCAGCCAATGACGGCGACGCCACCCCGAGCCGCAGCCTGCCGATCGCCTCGCTCGATGCCGGCATGTTCTTCGACCGCAAGGTCAGTTTCGGCAAAGACACCTACACGCAGACACTGGAGCCGCGGCTCTACTACCTGAACGTGCCATACCGCGACCAGAACGGGCTGCCGCGCTTCGACACCAACCCGATGACCTTCAGCTGGGGCCAGCTGTTCCGCGACAACCGCTACACCGGGCCGGACCGGCAGATCGACGCCAACCAGCTGACCACCGCGCTGACCACGCGTTTCATCAACGACGCCAACGGGCGCGAGCGCCTGTCCGCCAGCCTCGGCCAGATCCAGTACTTCGACGACAGCCGCGTGGTCGTGCCCGGCGAGACCGCCGTGGAGCAGGGCAAGTCGGCGTGGGTGGCCGACGTGGGCATCTCGCCCACCAAGCGCTGGAGCATCAACATGGCCTACCAGTGGGACCCCAAGTACCGTCGCCAGGACCTCGCCAGCATCCGCACGCGCTACCTGATCGGCGACAAGGGCGTGGTCAACCTGGGCTACCGCTACCGCCGCGATCTGACCGAGCAGGCGGACTTCTCGTTCCTGTACCCGATCAACCAGACCTGGAGCGTGGTCGGCCGCTATTATTACGCCATCGACGACCGCAAACTGCTGGAATCCATTGCCGGCGTGCAGTGGGAAAGCTGCTGCATAGCCGTGCGCCTGATCGCCCGCCGCTACGTGCGCGAGCGCAATGGCGACCTGGATGATTCGCTGCGGGTGGAGTTCGAACTCAAGGGCCTGGGCTCGGCGGGCCAGAAAACCGAGACGATTTTGAGCCGTGCTATCCTCGGCTACGATCGTGATGATCTCTATCTTGTGCCGCCTTCCTCCGTGGAAGACGACGATTTCGACAACTCCCTCGATCAAATCCCATGAAGAAACTATTCGCGTCTCTCCTGGCCGGCGCGCTGCTGCTTGCGCCTGCGTTTGCGCAGCAGCCTGCGCCTATTGACGGCATCGCGGTGGTGGTTGACGAGGACGTCATCCTGCAAAGCGAGCTGGACCGGGCGGTGGCGAACATCCGCGCCCAGTACGCCGGCCGCACCGAGCAGTTGCCACCACCGGAGGTGCTCGAGCGCCAGGTGGCCGAGCGGCTGGTGCTGCTCAAGCTGCAGATCGCCCGTGCCAACAGCACCGGGGTCAAGGTCAGCAGCCAGGAGGTCGAGCAGACCATCAATGCCATCGCCGCGCAGAACCAGGTCAGCGTCGACCAGCTCGCCGCCCAGCTGGCTCGCGATGGCACCTCGCTGCCCCAGTTCCGCGAGTCCATCCGCGACGAACTGCTGGTGCAGCGCTTGCGCCAGCGCCTGGCGCAGTCGCAGATTTCCGTGAGCGACGCCGAGGTCGATGCCGCGCTCGCCGCCCAGCAGGGTTCGGGGATGCAGTACCACCTGGCCCACATCCTGGTGGCGGTGCCCGAAGGCGCCACTCCCGAGCAGATCGCCACGGCCCAATCCAAGATCGAGGGCGTGCAGGCGCTGATCAAGCGCGGCGAGATGGATTTCGCGGCCGCCGCGGTGCGCTACTCCGACAGCCCCAACGCCCTTGAGGGCGGTGACCTGGGCTGGCGCAGCAGCGACGAGATCCCCTCGGCGTTCGCCGAGATGGTGCGCAACATGAGCCCGGGCCAGGTCACCGAGCCGATCCGTGGTCCCAGCGGCTTCCAGATGCTGCAGGTGGTGGAGAGCCGCGATGCGTCGCAGGCCGCGCCAAGCATGGTCACCCAGTACCACGCCAGCCACATCCTGATCCGCGTTGGCGAAAACGCGGGCGCGGCGGAGGCGAAAGCCAAGGCCGACACCCTGCATGCCCGCCTCGTCGGTGGCGCGGATTTCGCCGCGCTCGCCCGCGAGGAGTCGCAGGATCCGAGCTCCCAGGCCCGCGGCGGCGATCTGGGCTGGTTCGCCCGTGACCAGTTCGGTCCCGATTTCGGCGCCGAAGTGGCCAAGCTCGATGACGGCGCAATCTCGGCACCCTTCCGCACCCAGGCCGGCTGGCACATCGTCAAGCGCGTCGGTACGCGCCAGAGCGATGTCGGCGACACGTCCCAGCGCGATCAGGTCCGCGAGACGATCGGTCGGCGCAAGCTGGAAGACGAATGGAACCGGTTCCTGCGCGAGATGCGCGGCGAGGCCTTTGTCGACTTCCGTACCGTCGCCGGTGCCGGAGACAGCGACGCCGGCGAGGGTGCTGACGGCACCCGCGATACCAGCGGCAACTGATTGACTCCGCTGCGGCTCGCGCTGGTCCCGGGAGAACCGGCCGGCGTCGGGCCGGAGCTCTGCGTGCGGCTGGTGCAGACCGCACGCTCCTATGGGATGACGGCTTTTGGCGATCCGCAGACCCTGCGGGCCGCCGCCGACGCCCTCAAGCTCCCGCTGCACCTGGTCGCGCCCGAGGATGATCAGGGCCGCGCCGGCGAGCTCGCCCTGCATCCCATTCCCAATGCGGTCGACGTGGCATTCGGCCAGCCAGCGCCGGCCAATGCGCACGCGGTCATCGATGCCCTGCATACCGCTGCAGCCCACTGCCTGCGGGGCGATTGCCACGGTCTGGTAACTGGCCCGGTGCACAAGGCGGTGATCAACGACGGCGGGATTCCCTACACCGGCACCACCGAGCTGCTGGCCGAGCAGGCCCGATGCGGCGTGGTGATGATGCTGGCCAACCCGACGATGCGCGTGGCGCTGGCCACCACCCATCTGCCCCTGCGCGAGGTCGCCGACGCGATCACGCCTGCGTCCTTGAGCGCCACCCTGCGCACCGTCCATGCCGCGCTGCGCACCGACTTCGGCATCGACCAGCCACGCATCGCCGTGCTCGGCCTGAATCCCCACGCCGGGGAGGCCGGACATCTGGGCCACGAGGAGATCGCCGTCATCGAGCCGGTGCTGGCGGTCCTGCGCGGCGAGGGCATGTCCCTGGAAGGGCCGCTGCCGGCCGACACCGCCTTCCTGCCTGGCCGTCTTAAGCGCTATGACGCCGTGCTGGCGATGTATCACGACCAGGGTTTGCCGGTGCTGAAGTTCAGCGGTTTCGAGCACGCGGTGAACATCACCCTGGGACTGCCCTACCCGCGCGTCGCCGTCGACCACGGCACCGCGCTCGATCTGGCGGGGAAAGGCACCGCCGATCCGTCCAGCCTGATCGCCGCCGCCGCCACCTGCGCTCGCATGGCGCGCGCCCGCACCGCCATAATGCCCTGATGAGTTCACCCAAAAGCCCGGCCCGCCCGTTCGGCTCGGCCTTCTCCAGTCCGGCCAAGAAGCACCTGGGCCAGAACTTCCTCCACGACCGCTCGGTCATCGACAAGATCGTGCAGGCGGTGAATCCCCAGCCCGGCGACCGGCTGGTCGAGATCGGTCCGGGCCAGGGTGCGTTGACCTTCCCGCTGCTGGACCGCCACGGCCGCTTGACCGTGATCGAGTTCGATCGCGACCTGGTCGGGCCACTGACGGAGATGGCCGAACAGCACGGCCATCTGGAGGTCATCCATCGCGACGTGCTGCAGGTCGACTTCACCGCGCTGGCTGCCGAGGCCGGACCGTCCGGCGACGAGCCGGCCGACGACCGCAGCGGACGCATCCGGCTGGTCGGCAACCTGCCCTACAACCTGTCCTCGCCGATCCTCTTCCACGCCCTCGACCACGCCGCTGCCATCACCGACATGGTGTTCATGCTGCAAAAGGAAGTGGTCGACCGCATGGCGGCCGGGCCCGGCAGCAAGGTCTACGGACGACTGAGCGTGATGCTGCAGGCCTACTGCACGGTCAGCGCGCTGTTTATCGTCCCCCCGGGTGCGTTTCATCCGGTGCCCAAGGTCGACTCCGCGGTCGTGCGCCTGGTGCCGCGACCGGCGAGCGGAATCGGCGTGCGTGACCGGACGGTGTTCGCCAAGGTCGTGCGCGATGCTTTCGGCCAACGGCGCAAGACCCTGCGCAACGCCCTCTCGCGGATCTGCGACCCGGCGGCGATGGAAGCAGCGGGCGTCTCCCCGCAGGCTCGCGCAGAGCAGATCCCGGTGGCCGATTTCGTCCGCCTTGCCAACTCCCTGGTGAACTGATCAGGCCGCGCGGCGGCGTGAATCGGTCGCCGTCGCTCCCCTATGCCGCGGCCACCCTCTACACTGTCCTGCATGAAACACCGACGCGGCCCCGCATTCACCATTGACGTCATCACGCGCTACCTGGATGACCAGTCCGAGCCTGCGAACGGCCACTTCCTGTTCGCCTACACGATCCGCATCGGCAACGCCGGCGACGAGTCGGCGCAACTGGTCTCCCGTCGCTGGGTGATCACCGACGCCAACGGCAAGGTCGAGCGGGTCCAGGGCGACGGCGTGGTGGGCGAGCAGCCCTGGCTGCACCCTGGCGAGGGCTTTGAATACACCTCCGGCGCAATGCTGGACACCGACCTGGGCACCATGGAAGGCAGCTACACCATGGCCACGCGGGACGGCACCAGTTTTGAAGTGCCGATCCCCGCATTCACCCTGACCGTCCCGCGAACCCTGCACTGATGGCGGCTCTGGCATGAGCGTCTGGGCGATTGGGGATCTGCAGGGTTGTTACGACGAATTGCAGCGGCTTCTGGAGCGCATCCGCTTCGACCCGGCCAGTGATCGGCTGTGGTTCTGCGGCGACCTGGTCAACCGCGGCGGGCAATCGCTGGAAACGCTGCGTCTGGTGCATTCGCTGCGCGGGCAATCGAGCGTCGTGCTGGGCAACCACGACCTGTCACTGCTGGCCATCGGCGAACGCCGCGAAGAGGACCAGCGCAAGGTCAATGCCGACCTGCAGAGGGTGGTGTTCGCGCCCGACCGCGACGAGCTGCTGACGTGGTTGCGGATGCAGGAGATGGTGCACGTCGACCGCGAGCTGGGCTGGATGATGATCCATGCCGGACTCGCGCCCAAATGGACCACGCAACTGGCGGAAAAGCACGGCCGCGAGGTCGAGGCGGCGCTGCGCGGCGACCAGTACCGGCAGCTGCTCCGGCACATGTACGGCGACGGGCCGGCGTGGAATCCCAGGTTGACCGGGATGGACCGCCATCGCGCGATCATCAACCTGCTCACACGCATGCGCTACTGCTCCCCCAAGGGCCGTATCGCCTACGAGGAGAAGGGCGTCCCCGGCACCCAGCCGCCGGGCCTGTACCCGTGGTATGAGGTTCCGGGCCGCGCGGAGCGCGACCTGAAGATCGTCTGCGGCCACTGGTCGGCGCTGGACCTTTTCATCGGCCACGGCGTCCACGCGATCGATACGGGCGCGGTCTGGGGCGGCAAACTCACCGCCCTGCAGCTGGACACCGACGAGTTGCGGGTCGTGCAGGTGGCCGGGCGCGACAAGCCCGCGCCGCCGCCGCGGCCCCGTCACCGCTCACGGCAACGGCGGCAGCCGCAGGCGTCATGAGCGGCTGCTGGTGGCTGCGCCCGGCCGCGGCCGAGTCGGAAGCAAGCGGATCAGGGCGCGCGCGCGTACTCGACGAACTCGAACGCGAACCGGTGACGTTCATCGGCCGGGTGTGGCTCTCGTGAAATGACGGTCCAGTTGTTCGCGTCGAAGGGCGGAAAGAACGTGTCTGCACCCTGCACAGCCGTGTCGACGTGGGTCAGCTGCAGCTGCGTCGCGATCGGCAGGCACAGCGCGTAGATCTCACCGCCGCCGATGACGCACAGCGCATCGGTTCCCCCGCTTCGCGCGGCGGTGATTGCCTCCTCCACGCTGCCCACGGCCTCCATGCCCGGAAACGGGGCGCGACCGCTGCGGGTCAGCACCAGGTTGCGTCGCCCGGGCAGCGCCCTGCCCAGCGACTCGGCGGTCTTGCGCCCCATCAGCAGGGTCTTGCCCAGGGTCAACGCCTTGAAGCGTTTCAGATCGTCCGGCAGCCGCCAGGGCAGGTCGTTGTCGCACCCGATGGCGCCGTTGCGATCCAGCGCAGCGACCAGCACCACCGGCGGCCTCACACCGCCACCGGCGCCTTGATGGCGGGCAGCGGATCGTAGTCCTCGATGCTGATGTCATCGATGCTGAAGTCGAATATGCCGGTGACCTTCGGGTTGAGGCCCAGCCGCGGCAGTGCGCGCGGCTCCCGCGACAGCTGTTCGCGCGCCTGCTCGAAGTGGTTCGAGTACAGGTGCGCATCGCCCAGGGTGTAGACGAAGTCGCCGACCTCCAGCCCGCACACCTGCGCCACCATGTGGGTCAGCAGCGCGTAGCTGGCGATGTTGAAGGGCACGCCCAGGAAGATGTCGCCGCTGCGCTGGTAGAGCTGGCAGCTGAGCCTGCCGTTGACCACGTAGAACTGGAACAGCGTGTGGCACGGCATCAACGCCATCTGTGGCAGCTCGGCGACATTCCACGCCGACACGATCAGCCGCCGCGAGTCCGGATTGCGCCGGATCTCATCGACCACCCATTGGATCTGGTCGACCTCGATCCCTTCCGCTCCCGCCCAGCGCCGCCACTGCTTGCCGTACACCGGGCCCAGCTCGCCAGCCTCATCGGCCCATTCGTCCCAGATGCGCACCCGGTTCTCGCGCAGGTAGCCGATATTGGTATCGCCCTGCAGGAACCACAGAAGCTCATGGATGATCGAGCGCAGGTGCAGTTTCTTGGTCGTGACCAGCGGAAACCCCGCGGCGAGATCGAAGCGCATCTGCCAGCCGAACACGCTGCGGGTGCCGGTGCCCGTGCGATCGGATTTTTCATCGCCGTGCTCGAGCACGTGGCGCATCAGATCCAGGTACTGGCGCATCTCAGGCTCCCGAGGCGGCCGGCTGGACCGTGGGCGAACGCCGCGACAGCCACAGGCCGAACAGGCCCAGCACGATCAGCGGCAGGCTGAGGACCTGACCCATCGTCAGCCAGCCAAACGCCAGGTAGCCCAGTTGCACATCCGGCACGCGCACGAACTCGACCAGGAAGCGGAAGCTGCCGTACAGCAGCAGGAACAGCCCCAACACCGCATAGCGCGGCCGCGGCTTGCGCGAGAACCACCACACCACGCAAAACGTCACCAGACCCTCCAGGAACGCCTGATAGAGTTGGGACGGATGCCGGGCGAAGCGGTCCAGCGCCCCGCTGGCGAACTGCGCCTGCAGTTGCTCCGCGCTCCAGCCGGCGAATTCCGGCGCGCGCGGAAACACGACGCCCCAGTCGGCGCCGGTGGGTTTGCCCCACAACTCGCCACCGATGTAGTTGCCCAGCCGGCCCAGACCCAGGCCGGCCGGCACCAGCGGCACGACAAAGTCGGCCACATCGAAGAAATGCTGGTGCTGCTTGCGCGACCACCACAGACCGGCGGCGGCGACGCCGAGCAGGCCACCGTGGAAACTCATGCCACCCTCCCATATCCGCAGCAGCATCAGCGGATCCTTCACCAGGTCGGCAAACCCGTAGAACAGCACGTAGCCGATGCGGCCACCGAGGACGACGCCCAGCATCCCGTAGAACAGCAGGTCACCGAACGCCTGCTCGGTGACGCCAGGCAGCCGCCCGGCGCGGATCCGCCGCACGCCCAGCCACCAGGCGATGCCGAAACCCAGCAGGTACATCACGCCGTACCAGTGGATGTCCAGCGGGCCCAGGCTGAGGGCGATCGGGTCGATTTGATGCAGGATGATCATTGAGTCGCTGGTATCCGCTGGAAGTGGGCTGTCGCCCGTCTATTGTCGCCGCTGACGGCGCGATTTACAGGCGATGGGGCTGATTGGACAGCTGGTTGTCGTCCGCTTGCCCCGGAATGGCCGGGAAGGCGCCCGCCATCAAGGTCGAAAGCGCATCCACGCCGCCGAGGATCGCGGCCTCCGCGTCGCCGGCCTGCAGGTGCTGCTCGATCAAGCCGCAGGCCTGGCGCCACTGGGCCGGTTCAACCCGGCCGTCAAAGCCGCGATCGGCGACCACTTCGATCCGGTGCTCCGCCAGCAGCAGGTAGAGGAGCACGCCGTTGTTGTCCCTTGTGTCCCACACGCCCAACTGCCCGAACAGCTCGCGCGCCCGGTCGCGGGCACTCACGCCGGCCAGTACCGCCCGCAGTTTCAGCGCCGGCTCCACCGCAAAGCACAGCTCGCCGCTATGCCGCTGCTCGCCAGCCGCGATTGCCGCGGCGATGCGCGCCATGACGGGGTCGGGAAACCAGCGCCGGCTCGAAGGTGGGAAGAGGTGCCGGAACCAGCGCATCAGCACGCCCCTGTGGTTGGGATCGAGTTCATCACCAGCTGCCCGAGGCGCCGCCGCCTCCGCTCATGCCGCCGCCGCCGCTCCATCCACCACCTCCGCCGCCACCCATGCCGCCGCCCCATCCACCACTACCGCCACCCCAGCCGCCGCCCAATCCACCAAAGCCACCGCGTCGGGCGAAGCCGCCACCGCCGGAACCGGCGAGCGCGAGCACCAGTCCCATCACGGCGCCGATGCCGCCGATTACCAGCAAGGAGGACAGCAGCCATGCAACCCCGCCTGCCGCGGCCGCTCCGGCCATGCCGCGGATCGGCTTGGGTGTGCGGCCGAACATGCCCGCCACGACGCGGGCAACGATGAAGGCGGCCATCAGGGCAAACAACGAGTTCCCGCCGCCCGCGTCGGGGCGGTTGTCGGCCATCGGCGCCGGCAGCGGTTCACCCTCGATCAGGCGGGTCAGCGCGGCGGTCGCCTCGACGATTCCGCCGGCATAGTCGTCGCGCCGAAAATGCGGTACCAGATACTCCTGGATCACCCGGCTGGCCGTCGCGTCCGGGATCGCACCTTCCAGGCCGTAGCCCACCTCGATGCGCGCCCGCCGATCGGCCTTGGCCACGATCAGCAGCACGCCATCGTCGACCTTGCCGCGGCCCAGCTTCCATTCGTCGTAGACGCGGGTGGCGTACTGGGCAATGTCTTCCGGCGACGTGGTGGGCACGACCAGCACCTGCAGCTGGCTGCCCTTGCGATCGCGCAGCGCGACCGCCTGGTCTTCGAGCTGCCGGCGTGTCGACGCGTCGATGGTGCCGGTGGTGTCGACCACGGGCGAGTCCAGCACCGGCACCGGCGCCAGCGACTGTGCATGCAGTACGCCGGCCGCGAGGAACAGCGCCAGCAACCAGACCCGGCATGCCAGCGAACGGAACTTCCGCTGCCCCGACGCGCGGATCCGGCGCAGCCCGGCGGGCGCCTGCGACTGCGCGGCATCCGCAATGCCAGTGTCGGTACGACGATTCGCTGGCTCACCCAGGTTCATGTCAACAGCGCTGAAGGGGAGATGTGCGCAATGCAGGCCGAATCAGCCATTGGCGGGCGCGGGCGCCGGCGCGGGCTGGCCGAAGTCGACCTCCGGCGGACGCTGGATTTCCTGCACGTTGTCGACGGTGAAATTGGGCTTGGGCTTGTAGCCGAACACCTTGGCGGTCAGGTTGGTCGGGAACTGGCGGATATAGGTGTTGAAGTCCTGCACCGTCTGGATGTAGCGCTGGCGCTCGACGGTGATCCGGTTCTCGGTGCCCTCCAGCTGCGCCTGCAGCTGCAGGAAGCTCTGGTCCGCCTTCAGGTCCGGGTAGTTCTCGCTGACCATCAGCAGCCGGCCGATCGCGCTTTGCAACTGGCCCTGGGCCTGCTGGAACTGCTCCAGCGAGGCCGGATCCTCCGCATCGACCTTGATACTGCCGACCCGCGCGCGCGCCTCGGTGACCTGGGTCAGTACCTGCTGCTCGTGGCTCGCGTAGCCCTTGACCGTCGCGACCAGGTTCGGCACAAGGTCGGCCCGGCGCTGGTAGACGTTGAGGACCTGCGACCAGGCCGCATCCACCGCCTCGTCCTTCTGCTGGATGGTGTTGTAACCGCAACCGCTGAGCAAGGTCGCCAGCACGAGCAGAAGCACGATGCGCATGGAAGTTCTCCGTTCAGGTCAATGGCTCATTCCACCACCGGGCCACGGTTGGGGCAATGGGCGCGGTGTGAAGCGACCGGCGCCCTGCAATTACGCTGACCGCTACTCGCCAAGCTCGCGCAGGACGGCGCGCCGCTTGGCCCACAGGTTGAGCCCTTCCACCAGCGCCGAGAACCCCATCGAGCCGTAGATGTAGCCCTTGGGAATGTGGATGCCGAGGCCGTCCAGCAGCAGGTAGGCACCGATCAGGACGATGAACGCCAGCGCCAGCATCTTCACCGTCGGGTTGCGATCAATGAAGCGGCCCAGCGGGGTGGCCGCGAACAGCATCACCACCACGGCCAGCAGGATCGCGGAGACCATGATCCAGGTGTGGTTGGCCATGCCCACGGCGGCGATCACCGAGTCCAGCGAAAACACGATATCGATCACCGCGATCTGCGCCAGGACCATGCCGAAGGTCGCCACCGGCTTGGCTGGCAGGCCATCGGAATCCTCGCCCCCCAGGATCGAGTCGCGGATCTCCATGGTGCCCTTCACCAGCAGGAAGATGCCGCCCACGATCAGGACCAGGTCGCGCACCGAGATGCCTTCGCCGAACAACTCGAACAACGGTGTTTTCAGCCCCGCCAGCCAGGCCAACGCGAGCAGAAGCAAGATGCGGCTGATACACGCGACCGCGATTCCCAGCTTGCGCGCCTTCTCGCGGGTCTGCACCGGCAGGCGGCTCACGGCGATCGAAATGAACACCAGGTTGTCGATGCCAAGCACGATCTCGATCGCGCTCAGGGTCATCAGGGTGATCCAGACTTCCGGATCCATCAGCATTTCAATCACGGGGATTTCCTAGGTTCGACGGGAAACGTGGCGCAAGGGTAATAACTGAGGGTGAGCGCCGCACTATCAACCCGCCGGCTCAGGACAACCCGGCCAGCAGCCGCGGCCCCAGGATCAGCGACCAGGTCATCAGCACGTTCATCATCAGCACGAACACCGCCGCCGATCCCATGTCCTTCGCCCGGCCGATCAACTCGTGGTACTGGTTGCCGAAGCGTTCGATCACCGCCTCGATGGCGGAGTTCAGCAACTCGGCGGCCAGGACCAGCAGCATCGTACCGACCAGCAGGACCCTCTCAACCCCGGTGGCTCCAAGCCAGAGTGCGATCGGTGCCAGCAGCACGAACGCGCATACCTCGAGGCGGAAAGAGGACTCGTGCAGCCAGGCCGCCTTCAGCCCCTGGATCGACCATTGGCCCGCCTTGAGCACGCCGCGCGGTCCGCGCGGCACATGGCCGTAGCCGTCAGCCACCTCAGCGCCCCACGTGGAGTGCAACGCGACCAATGGAAACGCACGGCCAGGGCATCAAACTCAAGCGCATCATCCGCACAGGGGCGCGGCAGTGCCGCAGCAAGCGCAGAAGTCTGCCACATCGCCCCATTCCGCGCCTGTCGCAAGGCTGCGTCTCTGCGCTGGCGACACGGCGTCAGTCCTCGAAAATCGCCACGCCGCGGCTGCCGTCGGGCCGGATCCAGGCGCGGAACATCGTCCCGCTGTTGAACGGCATGGCGATGTTGCCGTCCCGGTCCAGGGCAATCGCGCCACCGTCGCCGCCGGCTGCGGGGACAATCGTGTTGACCACCTCCTGCGCCGCACCCGCCAGCGAATCCTCGCGGTAGGCCACGCGGGCGCAGATATCGTGGGCGACGGCGTTGCGGATGTAGAACTCGCCCCAGCCGGTGCCCGACACACCACAGCGGTCATCGGCCCAAGTGCCCGCGCCGATGATCGGCGCATCGCCGACCCGGCCCCATTTCTTGTTGGTCATGCCGCCGGTGCTGGTCGCCGCGGCGATGTGGCCGTGCCGGTCCAGCGCCACGGCGCCGACGGTGCCGAAGTACCGGCCCGGCTCATCGCCGACGTCGGTACGTGCCTGCGCCTTGCGCTGCGCCGCATCCAGCTGCCGCCGTCGCTTGTCGGTGTCGAACCACTGGTTGGGAACGCGCTCGATCTCGGGCCGTGTATCGGCGAACGCCTCCGCGCCAGCGCCTGCGAGCATCACGTGCGGCGAATGCTCCATCACCGCACGGGCCAGCGCGATCGGGCTGCGCACGGTGGTGACTCCCGCCACCGCTCCGGCGCGGCGGGTGTGGCCTTCCATGATCGAGGCGTCCAGTTCGTGTCCGCCTTCGGCATTGAACACCGCCCCCTTGCCGGCATTGAACCGCGGCGAGTCCTCCAGCACGTGCACGGCCGCCTGCACCGCGTCCAGTGCGGCACCGCCGCTGGAGAGGACCGCATTGCCCGCATCCAGGGCGGCGTCCAGATCCGCGCGCGCCGCCTTCTCGTCCTCGGCGCTCAGCGCGTCACGGGCCACGTACCCCGCCCCGCCGTGGATCACCAGGGCGGTGCGTGGAATGGCCGGCCCGGGGCTCTTTGGCGCCTGCTGCGCTCCGGTGGCCGGGGCGGCAAGGCCAAAAACGAGAGCCGGCAACACAAGACAGGTGCGCATCGCGAGATCCCCGCTGAGAGAGCGATGAGGATAACGCGAGCCGTCGCGCTACTGCTGGCGCAACGCCTCGATCGGGTCCAGCAGGGAGGCCTTGCGCGCCGGGTAGTAGCCGAAGAACAGGCCGGTCGCGATGGAGAACCCGGCCGCGAGCAGGATCACCTGCGCGTTGAGCACCACCGGCAGGGCACCGAACTTGCCGACCAGCAGCGCGCCGGCGATCCCGATCGCAATCCCCACGGCGCCACCGATCAGCGATATCAGCATCGCCTCGGCGAGGAACTGGGAGCGGATGTCCGACGGTCCGGCACCCACCGCCATGCGCAGGCCGATCTCGCGGATCCGCTCGGTCACCGAGACCAGCATGATGTTCATGATGCCGATGCCACCGACGATCAGCGAGATGGTCGCCACCGCCGCCAGCAGCAGCGACATCAGGCGCGTGGTCTGGCTGCGCGCCTCGACGATTTCGGCGATGTTGCGCACGCGGAAGTCGTCGTCGGCGCCCGGCTGCAGCTTGTGTCGCTGGCGCAGCAGCGATTCGATCTGCTCCTGCGCCCACGCCAGGTCATCCGCGCGCGCGACCCCGACGGCGATCTGCTGCACCGCGCCCGGTGGCAGGCCCATCGCTCCCATCAACCGCCGCCGACCGGTTTCCAACGGCACCAGCATCACGTCGTCCTGGTCCTGGCCGAAGCCGCCCTGCCCCTTGGACGCCAGCACGCCGACCACGGTGAAGGGCACCCGGCCGATGCGCACGCTCTGTCCGACCGGGTCCTCGTCACCGAACAGGGAGCGACGCACGGTCTCGCCCAGGATCACCGGCTTGCTGCCGCCGCCATATTCGCGCGCGTCAAACTCCTCTCCCAGCGCCATTGTCCAGCTCTCCAGCGCGAAATAGTCCGGCTGCACGCCATACCAGCTGGTGGCCCAGTTGTTCTCGGCAAACACGACCTGGGTGCTGCCGCGCAGCGTGCCGGCGACGTACTGGACCTCCGGCACCTCCTCGCGGATCGCGTCCACATCCGCGGTGGTGAGGGTGTAGGCGCTGCCGGCGCTCATGCGCACGCCGCCAGCGCCACGGCCCGAGTTGGAGCTGATGTCCAGACGATTGGACCCCAGCCCGGACACCAGCTTGTCGATCTGCGCCTGGGTGCCCTGGCCGACCGACACCATCACGATCACTGCGGCGATGCCGATGATCACCCCCAGCGACGTCAGGGCGCTGCGCAGCCAGTTGCCGCGCAGGGCGAAGATGGCCGTCCGCAGGACCTCGGTGAAATTCATGCCGGGGCTCCCTGCTCGTGCAGCTCACCGTCGTGCATGACGAAGGTGCGGTCCGCGTGCGCGGCCACTTCCGGGTCATGGGTGATCAGGATCACCGTGTGGTCGTCGTCGCGAAGCTGCTTGAACAGCGCGAGGATCTCCTCGCCGGTCTTGCTGTCCAGCGCGCCGGTGGGCTCGTCGGCCAGCAGGATCGGCGGCCGGTTGATCAGGGCGCGGGCGATCGCCACGCGTTGCTGCTGGCCGCCGGACAGCTCACTGGGCCGGTGCTGCTCGCGCCTGCCCAGCCCGACCGCCGCCAGCGCCGCGTGGGCACGTTGCGCGCGCTCGGCGGCCGGCACGTTGGCGTAGCCCATCGGCATGGCCACGTTCTCCAGCGCGCTCATGCGCGGCAGCAGGTTGAAGCCCTGGAAGACGAATCCGATCTTGTCGCGCCGTAGCAGCGCGCGCTCTTCGGCGTCCAGGCTGGCGATGTCGACGCCATCGCAGTGGTAGGTGCCCGTGCTCGGACTGTCGAGGCAGCCCAGCAGGTTCATCAGCGTCGACTTGCCCGAGCCGGACGGGCCCATGATGGCGACGAATTCGCCGCGCTCGATCCGCAGGTCGACGTCGCGCAGCGCGACCACCTCGGCTTCGGTGCCCGGCGAGTAGACCTTGCCCAGGCCGCGGGTCTGGATCACCGCGACGGCAGTGCTCATCGTGCCGGACGCCCGCTGCCGACGATCACCTGGTCGCCCTGGGCGATATCGCCCGCCACCTCGGTCCAGCTGCCATCGCTGACGCCAAGGCGCACGGTGATCGGCTTCGGCGTGCCAGCCACGAGCAGGTACAGCGGGGCGCGACGGGCGGCGAGCAGCGAGGCCAGTTCGCCGTCCCAGCGGGCCTTCTTCTCATTCGGGAGGGTCTCGCGGAAGGCGGCGAACTGCTGGGTGAAGCGCTCCTGCATCCGCTGGCGCATCGCACCGCTGTTGCCGGCGCCGGCATTGGCTGGGCCGCGCCCGCCGCCCATCATCGGCGGTCCGCCGGCGGGTGGACGCGAGGGTGCGGCAGTGGCGCGGGCGGCAGCGCGCTCGCGCATGCTGCCCAGCGCCTCATCGAAGGCCGCCTGCTGGTGGGCGTCCAGCTCCAGCGCGGCGGCTATCCGCGGCAGTTCCTCGGTCGGGCTGGCGCGCGTGGCGGTGGGTGCCGCAGCCGCGTCGCCCTCGGCGGGCTTGTAACGCAGTGCCGCGTTGGGTACCCGCAGCACGTCATCGCGCCGGCTCACCTCGATCTCCGCGTTGGCGGTCATGCCGGGCAGCAGTATCTGGTCGGGGTTGTCGACGGCGACCACCACGGGGTAGGTGATCACGTTGTTGGTGTTGGTGGCCGACAGGCGCACCTGCTGCACGCTGCCGCGGAACTGGCGATCCGGAAACGCGTCCACCCCGAACGACACGCCCTGGCCGGTCTTGACCTGGCCGATGTCGGCCTCGTCGATGGCCAGCACGATCTCCATCTTCGACAGGTCCTCGGCGATCTGGAACAGCACCGGCGCCTGCAGGCTGGCGGCCACGGTCTGCCCGGGCTCGACGGTGCGGGTCAGGACCACGCCGTCCACCGGCGAACGGATCTCGGTGCGTTCCAGGTTGAGCTGCGAGGTGCGGGTGGATGCGCGGTGCTGGGTGATCTGCGCCTGTGCCGACTGCACCTGCGCGCGTGCCTGATCGCGCGCGGTGCGCGCCAGGTCGATGTCACTGCTCGCCACCAGCTGGCGCTCGCCCAGTTCGGTCTTGCGGCGGAAATCGGCTTCGGCGTTGGCAGCCGCGGCGCGGGCGGTCGCCAGACTGGCCTGCGCGGCCTGGACGGCGGCATTGCCCTGCGCGATCTGCGCATCAAAGGTGCTCGGATCGATCCGGGCGATCACCTGCCCCTTGCTCACCGTGTCATTGAAGTCGGCAAGCACCTCGGTGACCAGCCCGGAAATCTGGCTGCCCACGTCGACCGTGGAGATCGCGCCCAGCGTCCCGGTGGCGGAGATGCTCACCCGCACGTCGCCGCGCTCGGCGGTCGCGGTGCGGTAGTCTCCTGCCCCGTCGCCGGAAGCACGCTGCTGCCAGAAGTAGACGCCGGCGACCACCAGGGCCAGCAATCCGCCGGCCAGCAACAATCGCCGTGGCCACGTCCGGGCTCGGCGGGAGTCAGTGCTCTTGCTGGTCGTTGCAGTCATCGGTGGCGCCGTCAATCCAGGGAATGGACCCGTCAACGCCCGAGGCGGCCGTCGGTTGACGTGCCGGCCACGCCCGCGGCTGCGGCGTCAGGGGAGCAGCCGGATCGTCGCCGTGGTGCCCTTGTCGGGCTGGCTGCGCAGGCTGACCGGCCAACCCACCCGTTCGCCCAGGCGGTAGGTGATCGCCAGGCCCATTCCCTTGCGGTCTTCGCTGGCGATGTCAGCGCGGTAGAAAGGCATGAAGGCCTTGGCCAGGGTTTCCGGATCCATGCCGATACCGCTGTCGCGCACCACGATTTCCTGCGCCGACATGCGCACCTGGATGCGGCCAAGGTTGGTGAAGTGCGCCGCATTGCTGAGCAGGTTGCCGACCATCACTGCCAGCACGTGCGGGGAACCCACCACGCTGGGCGCGCCCTCGTCGAGCAGCTCGATGGAGACCGGCTTGTCCGCCAGCAGCGGCTGCATCCGCTCCACCTGTTCGCGCACCACCTCACCCACGTCGAACTCGCGGTCCTGCGGGCCCACATCCGATTCGCGGGCCAGGATCAGGAAGGCGTCAATGACCGCCTCCATGTCGCGACCCGCGCGCTGCACCCGCGCCAGCGCCCGACTGGTCGCCGGCAAGGTGTTGGGGTCGGCGAGCAGCATGTCGGTCGCCACCCGGATCACCGTCAGCGGGGTGCGCAGCTCGTGGCTGGCATCGCGCGTGAAGTCGCGCTCGCGCTGGACAAACGCGGCCACGCGGTCGGCCAGCCCGACCAATGCCTCGGCCAGTTGCTGGACCTCCACGCCGGCTTCGGCCGGCAGGCTGCCGGCCTTGATGGCGGTCACGTCCGATTCGCGCGGGTCCCAGCGCGAGACCACGCCCGCCAGCCAGCTGACCGGTGCGACCAGCCGCTTGGAGGTGCGATAGGTCAGCCAGGTGACCAGGTAGGTCGCCAGCAACGACAACAGCAACGAGACCAGCCCGGTCAGGCCGATCGCGCGGTCGATGTGGCCGGACTCGAAACTCAGGTAGAACGTGTCCGGTCCCCGGGTCTCCACCAGCACGACCTCATCGCTAAAGCGCTGCCGGGCTGCGCGGCCGGGGGCTGGCACGGTGGGTGCGGAGATCCGATGGCGTCCGGCCGGCAGCCCGCGCATGTAGTCCGGCACCGCCCGCCCTCCGGCGCCCGTGGGCGCCAGATAGCCGGTCAGGGTGGCCGTCTGCGGCAGGGGGTAGGCCGGATTGCTGGCGCGCCCGGCCCAGAAGGTCGCCGCCTCGGCGTCCAGCCGCTCCTGGATGACGCTGTCGCGCACGATCACGCCGGTCAGCAGCACGCCGCCGGTGATGACGATGCTCGCCAGCGCCGCCTGCAGCAAAAACGCCAGCTTGATCCGCCGCGGCAGCCCGGGAGTCATTGACACAACCGCAACGTCATTCCTGCGGCTGCGAGATGTCCGCCACGCGATAGCCGGCCGACTGCACGGTGTGCAGCAGTTGCTTGTCGAACGGTTTGTCGATCGTCTTGCGCAGGTTGTAGAGGTGGCTGCGCAGGGTGTCGGAGTCGGGCAGGCCATTGCCCCAGATCTCGCGCTCGATTTCCTGGCGACTGACTACCCGCGGCGACTCGCGCATCAGGATCGTCAGCAGGCGCAGGCCGATCGGCGAGAGCTGCAGCTCGCTGCCGCCACGGGTGACGCGCAGGCTGGCCGGATCCAGCACCAGATCGGCCACCTTGAGCACCTCCCCGCCCACCTGGCGGCGCTCGCGCCGGATCAGTGCACGCAGGCGCGCCTCCAGCTCCTGGATGGCGAACGGCTTGGTCAGGTAGTCATCCGCGCCGGCCGACAGACCGGTCAGCTTCTCGTCCAAGGTGTCGCGCGAGGTCAGCATCAGCACCGGCGTGGACTTGCGCGCTTCCTCGCGCAGGCGCTTGCACACTTCCAGACCGTCCAGGCGTGGCAGCATCAGGTCGAGCACGATCACGTCGTAGCTGTTCTCCGCGGCGAGCCGATAGCCGTCCAGCCCGTCGGCGGCAAAGTCGACCTCAAAGCCTTTGCTCTCGAGGTATTCGCCGACCATCTCGGAAATATTGCGGTTGTCTTCAATGATGAGGACGAGTCCGCCGTCTTGCGTGTTCTGCATGTAAGTCCCCTAGGCTTCAGTTTTGTGAAGGCTGACGCCAAAGGGGTCTACACGGCGTGAAGACGGGGCCAACGCAGGCCGGGCCAACCGTCGCGAAATGGATCTTGTCAGCGACGCGCGCTCACCCGCCACACCACTTCTGCCAGGGCAGTGCGGGGTCTCCCAGCGCGACGAAGCCGCCATTGAGGAGGCTCGCGCGTTGGTTGTAGCGGAACGGACGCCCCAGCGGATCGAACAGCTCACCGCCGGCACCTTCCAGGATTGCCTGGCCGGCGGCAGTGTCCCACTCGCTGGTCGGCCCGAAGCGCGGATAGACGTCCAGCTCACCCTCGGCGAGCAGGCAGAATTTCAGCGACGAGCCCATGCCCAGCGGCTGCGTGTCACCCATGCGGGCGATGAAATCGATGCTGCGCTGGTCGCGATGGGAACGGCTGGCGGCCACCCGCAGGGGCGGCGTGGCCGGGGCCCGCGCCTGCACAGCACGATCGCTGCCCTCAGTCTCGCGGCGAAAAGCACCCAACCCGGCGCCGCCGTGCCACACCACGCCGGTCGCCGGCGCCTGGATCACGCCCCAGGTGGCGACCCCGCTTTCGATCAGCGCGATGTTGACGGTGAACTCGCCGTTGCGCTTGATGAATTCGCGCGTGCCATCCAGCGGATCGACCAGCCACAGGCGCGACCACCGGCGGCGCTCGGCGATGTCGTGGCTGGAGGATTCCTCCGAGAGCAGCGGAATGGCGGGTGTCAGACTCGCCAGCCCCGCCGCGATGGAGCGATGGGCGGCGAGGTCGGCGGCGGTGACGGGCGAGCGGTCGTCCTTGTGGTCGACGTCGAATTCACCCCGGTAGACCTTCAGAATTTCCGCAGCGGCCGCACGGGCAACGCGGATCACGCCCTCGCGCAGTGCCGGCTCGATCATGCGCTCATTCCGGCTTGGCGCAGCGCTGCCTGCTCACGCCGCTCAGCCATGGATGCGCAACCACTCACGCACGATGAACAAGGCGGCCAGACTCCTGCCCTCGGAGAAATCCTCGCGCAGGATCAGCTCATGCAGCGCATCCATGCGCCACGGCACGACCTCCAGCGGCTCGGGCTCATCGCCCGGCAAGCGCTCCTCGTAGAGGTCGCGAGCCAGGATCACATGGGCGGAATGGCTCATGTAGGACGGTGCCAGGGTCAGTTCGCGCAGGTTGAGCAGGGAGCGCGCGCCATAGCCGGCTTCCTCCTTCAACTCGCGATCGCCCGCCTCCACCGGACTCTCCCCGGCATCGATGCGACCTTTCACCAAACCCAGCTCGTGGCGGTGGACGCCGGCAGCGTATTCGCGCACCAACAGGACGGTGTCCGCGTCCAGCATCGGCACCACTATCACCGCCCCGTGGCCACGTCCGTGCATGCGCTGGAACCGGCGCCGTTCGCCGTTGCTGAACTCCAGGTCGAGCTCTTCCACACGGTAGGGCGCCGCGTCGGTCTCGACGATGCGGTGGATGATCGGCAGCTTGCGCGTCATCCGTGACGCCCCGGAGCGCGGGCGCGACAGCGCGGAACAGCGATAATGGGAAAATGACGAGTCTGGATCACGATTCCATGATGCTAGCAGAGGCCAGCGGATGCGCCTGACCCGGGTGCACGTGGACACGCCGCTGGCGGCTGGCGAAGAGCTGCCGTTACCCGAGGGCCCGGCGACCCACCTGAGCCGCGTGTTGCGTCTGGCGGTCGGCGATCGCTGCGTGCTGTTCAATGGCGACGGCAATGACTACCCGTCCATCGTGACGACCATCGGCAAGCGCGAGGTGCGCGTGCGCCTGGAGGCGCCGGTTGCGGTGGATAGCGAGTCGCCGTTGCGCATCGTGCTGCTGCAGGGAATTGCCCGCGGCGAAAAGATGGACCTGATCCTGCAGAAGGCGACCGAGCTGGGAATCGCCGAAGTGCGGCCGCTGGTTTCGCAGCGCAGCGAGGTCAAACTTGATGACGCGCGCGCGACGCGGCGGCTCGGCCACTGGCAAGCCGTCGTCGCGGCCGCGTGCGGTCAATGCGGGCGGGCACGCGTGCCAAGGGTGGCCGCACCGGAACCGCTGGCCAAGGTGCTGGCGGGCATCGGTCCGGACGCCGAGGACGCCCTTTCCGCGCGCCCATCCGGCGATGCGCCGCTGCGATTGCTGCTGGACCCCGACGGCGGGCTGGCACTCAACGGGTTGCCGCTTGGCTTGCGCAATGCCGGCGTCGTGCTGGCGGTGGGCCCCGAGGGTGGCTGGTCACCGGCCGATCGCGTGCAACTGCTCGCAGCCGGTTTCCGCGGATTGCGCCTCGGTCCACGGATCCTGCGAACGGAAACCGCGGGGCTGGCGGCGATCGCGGCATTGCAAGCCGGTTTTGGCGACTTGCGCTGAGAGCCGCTTGGCCTGCCGCGCTGGCGCCGATCTCAAGCCGCCGCGGACAGCGTCTCGATAATGAGGGTCTCGACGGCGACCAAGTCGGGCACGTACGCGTCGTCCTCGTTCAGGCGTACCTCGGCAAGCACCATCGGGGGTAGCTCGGCTGGATCGCCGCTGGTCTCCAAGGTCGCACGCGACACCGTCACCAGCCTGGGGAACCCCTGGCTGAGGATGGCGAAATACGGGGCCTTCGGGTTGCCGCCCAGGGCCTTCAGCACCAGCACCTTGCTGTTCAGCGTGCCTTGCTCGTCAGCCAGCCCGGTCAGTTGCGCGAAGCCGATCAAGGGGACCTGCCAGCCGCGCCAGCGGGTCCGGCCCAGCAGCCATGCCGGCGCACCGACAACGGATTCGGGCGGCGCAAACGACATCACCTCGGCCACCGTCGCGTTGGGCAGCAGCAGGCGCGCGCCGGCAATCTGGATGAGCACGCCGCGGATGTCGCGTTCGGCACTATCGCCAGATGGGCCGGTGTCGTGGTCAAGCGGCATCACTGGATCATTGGACATTGTCATTCCTCAGGCCGGCCAGCGATCGGCCAGCCGCTGCGCCATTTCTGCCGGGGTTGCTGTGTCGCCGCCGCGGGCTTCCAATGCGGCCGAAGCGGTCGCTTCATAGCAGCCTTCGGCTGTCTGGCCGGCGACCAGCGCGCCCGCCCAGCCGTGCCGCAGGGCCGCGTCGAGGACCGAAGGGTCGGTACCGCTGAGCAGCAACACCGCGCTGTCGCTCGACGGCAAGGCTGCGAGCAGCTCGGTGCCCGCCTGGAAGCGCACGCCGGCATCGTTCACGGCCACGCCGAGGTCATCGGGCAGGATGTAGACCGTGCCCGCCATCGCGTACTGGTCGTGCTCGGCAAGCCGGACCGGAAGTTCGGTCGCCCGCTGCATCTGTGCCACGAGCCGGTCGTGGCGACCACCGTCCAGGCGCTGCTGGATCAGGATGGGTCGCGGGAATTCGGTCGGCAATGCGGCAACCAGCTGGCGAACCGCATCCGGACCGCCCAGTCCGGCCAGTACCAGCACGGCGCCGCGCGACTGCTCAGGCTCGTCTTCTTCTGGCGAGTCGTCCACCAGGCTCAGACCGGCGATGCGTTCTTCGAGCTCATCGATGTCGCGCGCGAAACGCTCGTCGGTCCCCACGGACACGGCGGCCGCCGGGGCGGATCCGTCGTCCAGGCTGAGTTCCCCGAACCGCGGCGTTGCCTCGGGCTCGTGTTCGGCCAGCACCGGATCGAAGGGGTTGATCGTCTCGACCGCGTCGGGCGCGGCGGTCTCAACCGTATCGGCGGCGAGGCCGGTATCGGCCTCCCATGACAGCTCGGGATCGTCCAGATGGAGCTCAGCACCGTCAGTGCCCGCCGGGCTTTGCGGGGTGGTCGATTCCGCTTCCTGCTCGGTTCCCGGCGGAAGCACGTCGCCGTGGCGCTGCATCTTGGCTACCAGGTGGCGCTGCCAGCGTGCCATGTCCCAGCCCTCGCGCGCCGCGGCCAGGCTGGCCTCCTCGTAGATGACCTCCAGATCCGGGTCGGCCAGCGCCTCGTCAAACGCCTCCAGCGCGTCCTCGACCTGCGGGTCCAGAGCGACCAGCACGACCTTGGCCCCGCTCGCGGCGACGTCGGCCGGGACGATGTCCTGCGGATCGCATTCGAGCGCGCATTGCGCCCCGGCCGCCTCGATCGCCTCGCGCAGCCTGTCGCGCGCCGCGCCTTCGCGCGCCAGCAGGGCGACCTTCAGCGCATCACTGCTCATGGCGGTTCTCAAGGGCGAGCAGCTCGTACACGTTGCGCATCAATTCGGGTTCCTGGTACGGCTTGCCGAGGTACCGGTCCACGCCGACCTCCATCGCTCGCTGGCGATGCTTGTCACCGGTGCGCGAGGTGATCATCACGATCGGGACATCGCGCAGGCGCGCATCGGCCTTCATCCGCGTCGCCAGCTCGTAGCCGTCCATGCGCGGCATCTCGATATCCAGCAGCATCAGGTCCGGGACCATCTCCGCCATCCGCTCCAGCGCATCCAGGCCGTCGCGCGCGGTGGCGACCTCGAAGTTGTGCCGCTCCAGGATGCGCCCGGTGACCTTGCGCATGGTCACCGAATCGTCGACGACCATGACCAGCGGAACCGGGCGCGACTCCACCGCCGCGACCGGCGCCACCAGCGCGGCCAGCGGCATCGAGACGGCACGCCGGACCAGCGGGGCGACATCCAGGATCACCACCACGCGGCCATCGCCCATGATGGTCGCGCCGAAGATGCCCGGCATCGAAGCCACCTGCGGCCCGACCGGCTTGACCACGATCTCGCGGTTGCCGATGACCTGGTCGACCGTCACTGCGGCATGCAGATCGCCGGAGCGGATCAGCAGCACGGGCACCTGCAACTGGCCTTCGGCCTTCGCCGGCGCCTGGCCGACGAGCTGGCCCAGGTCATGCACCGCGTAGTCATCACCGCCGTAGGGGTAATTGGCCTCGCGCGGCTGGCCCTGGTCGTCGACCAGCTCCTCCCGGGCGATGCGGCCGACACCGCGGACCGAAGCAATCGGCACGGCAAAGGTGGTCTCGCCGATCTTGACGAACACCGCCTGGGTGACCGCCAGGGTCTGCGGCAGACGCAGGACGAAGGTGGTTCCCTGTCCCGGGCGGGACTGGATGTCCAGCGAGCCACCGAGCTGGCGGACCTCGCTGGCGACCACGTCCATGCCCACGCCGCGTCCGGCCAGACGGCTGACGGAATCGGCCGTCGAGAAGCCCGGCTGGAAAATCAGAGAATGCAGCGCGAAATCGCTCATGACCGCGTCGGGCGCGAGCAGGCCGCGCTCCTCGCCGCGGCGGCGGATGGCGGCGCTGTCGAGCCCGCGACCATCGTCGCTGACCTCCAGCACCACTTCGGAGCCTTCGCGCCGGATCGCAATGCGGACGATCCCTTCCTCGGGCTTGCCCGCACTGCGGCGTTGCTCAGGCGTCTCCACACCATGCGCTATGGCGTTGCGCAGCATGTGCTCCAGCGGCGCGGTCATGCGCTCCAGCACGTTGCGGTCCAGCTCGCCCTGCGCGCCGTCCAGTTTGAGTGCGACCTGCTTGCCCAGTTCGCCGGAGGCCTGGCGGATGACCCGGCGCAGGCGTGGCAACAGGCCATCGAAGGGCACCATGCGCGTGCGCATGAGGCCTTCCTGCAGGTCCGAGCTGACCCGCGACTGCTGCAGCAGCAGGGTCTCGTACTGGCGGGTCAGGTCATCCAGGGTGACCTGCAGGCTGCTCTGGTCGGCGGCCGACTCGGACAGGCCGCGCGAGAGCTGCTGCAGGTTGGAGAAGCGGTCCAGCTCCAGCGGATCGAAGGCCTGCTCGGCGTCCTCGCCTTCGCGCTGGTAGCGCGCGACGATCTGGGCCTCGGTCTCCATCTCCAGGCGGCGCAGCTGATCACGCATGCGCTCGTTGGTGGCGGCCATCTCGCCGATTGCGCCGCGGAATGCGCCCAGCTGCTGCTCCAGGCGGGCGCGGTAGATCGCCACTTCGCCGGCGTAGTTGACCAGCCGGTCCAGCAGGTCGGCGCGGATACGCACCTGCTCCTGCGGGGCACGGATGCCGATCTCGTCGTCGTCATCGTGCTGCTCGACGATCGGCGCCGAAAGCGGGCCGACGTCGACCGTTTTGTGGATCACCTGGGCGACTGGGACAACGCTTTCGATGTCGTCAACGACGCGCCCCGATGCCGACGTTTCCGGCACATCGGTGGTTTCCGGCTGCGCTGCGTCTGACGCACCGCTGGTCGCCGCGGCGTCCTCTGCCTCTTCGGCATCTGCGGTCGCACTCGTCTGCGAGACCGCGCTCGCCAACGGTTCCGCCGGCACATCGGCGACTCCGGCAACCACGGTCTGGCCGCTCGCGCGCGCTTCGAACTCGTTGATCAGCGCTGTCGGCATCGCGATGGCGCGGCGATCGCCGACACGGGTCAGCATGGCGTGCAGGCGGTCGAAGCCGCGTTCAAGCAACGGCACCCCGTCGCTGCCGAGCTCGGAGCGCTGCGCCACCACCGCTTCCAGCAGCGACTCCATGACGTGGCCGAGTTCACCGACCTCCATGATGCCGCACATGCGCGCGCCGCCCTTGAGCGTATGCAGGTCGCGCTGCAGGCCTACCAGCAACTCGTCGTCGCCCGGGCTCTCGCGGAGCTGGGCCAGCAGGGAGTCGGAGTGGTCCAGCAGGTCGCCGCCCTCCTCCACGAAGATGTCGACCAGCTCCGGGTCCAGGTCGCTCAGGTCGAGCGGCTCATCGGGATCCTCGATGGTCGCAAACGCCACCGACGGTGCCACGACGATGGCTTCGGCACTCGCGGCGATCGCCGGCGCGTCGGAGTCGGAATCGGCATCGGCATCGGCATCGGCATCGGCTTCAGCCTCCGGGCCCTCGCCCTGCTCACCTGCAATCCGCTCGGCCTCGTACTGCGCCTCCAGGCGCGCGTACTCGGCGGCATCTTCGGCCTCTACGCGCTCGGCTTCGATGCGCTCGGACTCAAGCCGCTCGGCTTCGATGCGTTCGGCTTCAATTCGCGCCGCCTCGATCTGCTGGGCTTCAAGGCGCTCGGCCTCAAGCCGCTCGGTTTCTACGCGCTCGGCCTCAAGCCGCTCGACCTCAAGCCGCTCGACTTCTGCACGCTCGGCCTCGAGCTGCTCCGCTTCGATTCGCTCCGCTTCGATCCGCTCTGCGTCGATCCGCGCGGCTTCAAGCTGTTCGGCTTCGATGCGCTCGGCCTCAAGCTGCTCGGCTTCGACGCGCGCGGCTTCGAGCCGTTCCGCCTCGATACGTTCCGCCGCTTCGCGCTCGGCCTCAAGACGTTCGAGCTCAAGGCGTTCGGCTTCAATGCGCTCAGCCTCGACCCGCTCCGCCTCAAGCCGCTCGGCTTCGACCCGATCCGCCTCAATCTGCTCTGCCTCGAGTCGCTCCGCCTCAACGCGCTCGGCTTCGATGCGCTCGGCGTGGACCCGCTCGGCCTCGAGCCGCTCGGCCTCGAGCCGCTCGGCTTCGATGCGCTCGGCTTCGATACGCTCGGCTTCCAGCCGCTCGGCCTCAAGCTCTTCGGCCTCCGCGCCATCCTCAGCTTCGCCGACCAGACCGGTCTCGGAATCCGGATCAGCTTGCGCGCTGTCCGTCGTATCCACGTAGGGAGTGAGGTTGACCACCGACGGGCCGACAGTCGGAACGCTGGGCAGCGGCACATCCAGATCGACCGGATGCTGGGTCCGCACTTCCGGCAGGCTGTCGCGCAAGGCGAGCAGCTGCTCGGCGACGCCGGCAAACGCGGGAATACGCGGATGGCTCGACTGCAGCGCCGCCATGGTCTGCTCGACCGCCGCGCACACCGCCGCGATCCCCGCAACGCCGTCGGCGCTGGCAGGCTCGCCGGCGACCAGCAGGCGGCGCACATACGCCTCGGCCGGCGTGGTGATGTCGGTGATCACCGGCACCTCCGTCATCGCGAAGGCGCCGTTGAGCGTGTGGATGGCGCGCTGCAGGCGATCGTCGGCTGGCTGCGGTGCCTGCTGCGCCTCGCCCAGCCACTGCTGGATCGTCTCCAAGTGTCCGGTGACCTCGCTGTTGAGGATCTCCAGCAGCACTGCATCGACCGATGCGGGCACACCCTCCATCTCCAGCGCCGCCTCGTCCTCCACGGTGGGCGCAACCGCATCCGCGCCGGACACGTCGGGCTGCGCCATTGTCTGCTCTTCGTGCGCGGGCGCGCTGTAGAACACCTCCTGCCCTTCCGCGACCCGCTCGGCCACGGCTTCCAGGCCGGCCAGGTCGGCGATGACCGAGCCGGTGCCGGCCAGGGCGGCATGCAGCTGCGGCAGCACGGCGTGGGCCTGCTGCACCAACGCAACCACCGCCGGGCTGGCAAGCCGGGTTCCGCCGAGCACGCCGTTGAGCATGCTTTCCACTTTCCAGCTGAACTCGCCCAGCGTCCTCGCACCGACCAGACGGCCGCTGCCCTTCAGGGTGTGGAACACGCGGCGGATGCCACGCAGCTGTTCCATGTTTTCCGGCGCGTGCTGCCACTGGTCCAGCATCGTGCCCAGGTTGGCGATTTCCTCTTCGAGCTCCTCGAGGAACACCTCGCGGATCTCGTCGTCGATGTCGTCGCTTGTTTCGAACCCGTCCGCACCGAGCGGAACTGCGGCCGGGGTGGCCACGGTTTCGACATGCTCGGCCGTCTCGACCCTGTCGCTGTCGACCGGCAGCCCGCTGACGGGCACCGGCTCGGGGCGTGCGGGTTCGTCGCCCGCATCGAGTCCGGCGTGGGGAGCGTCAATCTCTTCGTTCGGGTTCTCGGCAGGCTCGACCCAAAGCGGGGCGTCCATCCGGCGCGCCGCGGTGGCCCACTGGTCCAGCGCTGCGGCGGCGTTCTCCTCATCCTGTTCCGACACCGGCGAGGCCGTCTGGTCGGCCTCCGCCTGCTCTTCGGGCACGGGCCAATAGCCCAGCGCTTCCAGACTTGAACGGGCGATCTCGAGGATCCGGTCGCGGTTGGGACGCTGCTCGCGCAGCGCCTCCAGGTAGTACTCCACGCTGGCCAGGGCGTCGGCCAGGGTGTCCAGCTGCTTGCCGTGGGGAATGCGCTTGCGGCCGATCAGCTCGACCTCGATGTAGCGCTTCACCCCATACAGGTAGTCCGCCGGCGGGTTCAGGTCCAGGATGCGCAATGCCCCGCAGACCTCGTCCAGCAGCCGCGGGATTTCCACGAGCTCGGCGTGGTCCCAGTTGGTCTCCACGAAAGCGACGAAGGACTGGCGGGCGTCACCGAAGTTACCGATGGCCTCGCGCACGACCACTTCGAGTACTTTGCGCGACTCGCTCTCGAGCAGGTCCTTGTCGGCGCGCTCGTCCGACAGCCCCAGGCGTGCCACCTGGTCGTCCAGCGAGGTCTCCACGTACAGCAATGCACCGGCGACATCCAGCAGCGCCGATTCGTCGGCCGCGCGGTTGCCGGCGACGATCTCGTGCATGGCGTCGCGTTGCTGCATCACCACGCCACGCGCCACGCCCAGCCCCATCATCCCCAGGGTGTCGCTGACCCGCCCGAGGGCGTCGACCTGCGGGCGCAGGTCCTCGACCCCGGTCTGGCCCGTGCGCAGGTGCAGGTCCAGCGCATCCTTGACCCGCAGCAGGTCTTCCTTGATCGCCGCCGACACCGTGTCCAACAGCGCGCGGTTGCGCCCGCTCAGGCTGCCACGGGCGTGGTCCAGTTCGGATTCCGACGGCAACTGGCTGTCGAGTTCGAAGGTTTTGCGCAGACTGTCCAGCGCCGGATGACCGCCATCGCTGTGGGCGACGTGGTACAGCAACTGGCGGGTCGGCTCGGCGTTGGGCTCGGTGCCGGGAACGCTGAAATCATCGCGCAGCAGCTGGCGCGCTTCGCGCTCGACGCCGCCGAACGCCTGGCGCAGGGCGCGGGTCGCAGGCAGTGCGCCGTCGCGCAGCGCGCCGGCCACCGAGGAGGCCACCCACAGCATCCGCCGCAGCGGCTCGACCGAGACTTCGGCCAGCAGTCCATCGACCACTTCGGCCAGCCGGGCCGGATCGGCAGGCTCGCCGCCTTCGGGCCACTGCGCCATGGCCTCGCGCAGACCGGTCAGGTTGGCGCTCATCGGCTGCGCGCCTGTGCGGATGGTCGGCGCGTCTTCGATCACCGGTGCCGGCAGGTCGACGGGCAGCGGGCGATCCAGGTTGGGTGCAAACAGGACGCTTTCGTTGAGGCCCGACTCGCCGCGCGTGGCGCGCAGCTCGTTGAGCAGCGGCAGCAGCACGATGGGGATGTCGCGGTGGCCGCCCTGCAGGCGCTCCAGGTAATCGGGCAACTGGACCGCGCCGCGCATCAGGATCGTGCACGCGACGTCGCGGTTGGCGATCTCGCCGTGCAGCAGGCCAAGGGCCAGCCGCTCCATTTCCTCGGCGACCATCGCCGGTGCGTACAGCTCGACCATGCGCAGCGTGCCGTGCACCTGGTGCAGGTGGCTGGCACAGATACGCATCGCCTCGCTGTCAGCGGGCGACTCGGCGAAGGCCTCGATCTGCTCGCGCGCCTGGCGCAGGGTCTCGTCCAGCTCCGGCTTGATCCAGCCCAGCGTGGTGGTGTCGATGGCATCGCGCATCACCGTCATGGCGCGATGCTCCATTGCGCTGCGGACTGGCGCAGCGGGTGCGGGCGGCGGCCGGGGGTCATGCTGTTCATCCTTCGATCCAATGCAGGGCTCAGGCAGGAAGCGTGAAGTCGGCGACCGAACGACGCAGGTCGGAGGCCATCTGCGCAAGGTTGCCAATCGACTGGGCGGTCTGGTTGGCACCCTGCGTGGTCTGCGAGGTGATCTGCTGGATCGTGTTCATGGTCTCGGTGATGTTGGCCGCCGCGCCGGACTGCTGCTGCGAAGCCAGCGAGATGCCCTGGATGAGCCCGGACAGGTCGGAGGAGACCTTCTCGATCTCGCCCAGCGCGGTGCCGGCGTCCTCGGCCAGGCGCGCACCGGCGACCACCTCGGTGGTGGTCTGCTCCATCGAGCTGACCGCCTCGTTGGTATCGGCCTGAATGGCCTGGACCAGCGACTCGATCCGCTTGGTCGCGTTGGAGGAGCGCTCCGCCAGTCGCTGCACTTCGTCGGCCACCACCGCGAACCCGCGGCCCGCCTCACCGGCGGAGGCCGCCTGGATCGCCGCGTTCAGCGCCAGGATGTTGGTCTGCTCGGAGATGTCGTTGATCAGCTCAACGATCGAGCCGATTTCCTGCGAGCTCTCGCCCAGGCGCTTGATGCGCTTGGAGGTTTCCTGGATCTGGTCGCGGATCGAGTCCATGCCCTGGATGGTCTGGCGGACCACGCCCGCACCGGCGGTCGCAATCTGCACCGAGCGCTGCGCCACGTCGGCGGACTCGGCGGAGTTGCGCGACACCTGGTCGATACTGGTCGCGATCTCGCTGATGCGGCTGGACGCGGAGGTGATCTCCTGCGCCTGGTGCTCGGCGGCCTCCGCCAGGTGCATGGCGGTGGCCTGCGTTTCCTGCGCGCTGGAGGCGACCTGCACCGAGGTGTCGGTGATCGTCTGCACCAGGGTGCGCAGCTGCTCGATGGCGAAGTTGATGGAGTCGGCGATGGCGCCGGTCATGTCTTCGGTCACCGTGGCCTTCACCGTCAGGTCGCCTTCCGCCAGCGAGCCCATTTCATCCAGCAGGCGCATGATCGCCTCCTGGTTGCGGTCGTTGAGCTCCTTGGTGGTGGTGTAGCGGTCGCGCTGGGCCTTGCTCAGGGAGAACAGCAGGCCCACGATCGCGGCCAGCGCGAACGCACCGGCAAGGATCGACACCCACAGGTTGCCCAGAAGGCTGGGATCCTTGAGGGTGCCCAGCGCGTTGAACGCGTTGAACAGCGACTGGCTGTCGGCGAGCAGCTTGTCCGAGCCCGTGGTGATCGCATCGGCCGCCGACTGGGCCGCGAACAGGTCCTGCGAGGTTGCCAGGATCGCGTCCAGGTCGGTTTTCATCGTCTCCCACAGCGCTTCGGCCTGGCCCAGCGCAGCCACCGCGCCGGCATTGCCCAGCGCGGTGATACCGGTCGCCTCGTCGCCATTGCGCAGGCCGGCCAGCACGTTGCCGAACACGGCCGCGTCGCGTGCCAGGCCTTCACCCGCCGCTTCGGCGTTGCGCCCACCGGCGCGGATCTCGGTCACACGGCGGGCCATGGTTCCCGACAGCACGACCTGACGCAGCGCGTAATAGACCTGCGAGGACGGCGAGCCGCTGGCGGACATCGCCCGCACCAGTTCATCCAGTCGCGCCTGCAGGTCCGGCACGCGCTGCTCGAAGCTGTTGGCGTTGGTGGCCAGGCCCAGCACCGCCTTCTCGCTGGCGATCAGCTGCTCGGCACTCTTGTCCAGCGGCGCCCAGGTCTGGGTCACGGTGGCAATCGGCCCGGACACGCCGGGGGTGTCACCGAAATTCGTGTTCAGCTCGCCGATATCGGCAACCACCTCACCGCGGGTGGTCTTGAACGCCGAGTAGGCCGCCTGGTCGCCACCCACCGCCTCGCGTCCCTGCACCGCCAGGCGCTGTGATGCCACCTGCAGACTGCTGGCCGACGCTCCGGCCCCGCTGAGCAGACTGGCCTTGTAGGTGGCGTAACCCACGTTGAGCGCAAGCACCAGTACGGAAATGCCCAGCACCACGAGCCAGGTGTTGGAGCCAACGGTACGGCCCTTGCCGGCGACGGAATTCATCTCAGTGCTCATGATCGACCTCAATTTCGGTGCTGGCGTGGTTTTCGGTAGCGGGCCGCTCGAGCCGTGGGGTATCGAGCGCTGCGTGACGGAACTCGGGGGTGCGTGCCAGCCGGTCCAGGCTGAAGACACCCCAGGTGTGTTCGCCCAGGCGGTAGGCCTGGTCGATGAAGTAGGAATAGCGGCCCTCACCCAGGCCCGTCGCACGGACGGCCTCGGGGTCGAGCTGTGACTCGTTGAAGCTGCGCTGGCCGAACAGTTCGTCGATCAGGACCGCGACATCGCCGCCGGGCTGGCGCACCAGCAGCATCCGCTGGCCCTCGTGCAGGACGGTGCGCTCGCCTTCCAGGAAGTGCTTCAGGTCGACCACGGGCAGCAGGTTGCCGCGCACGTTTGCCAGCCCCAGCAGCCACGGCTGGGCGCCGGGCACGGGCGTGGCCTGCGGCAGCGGGAGGATTTCCAGCACTTCATCGAAGCTCGACGCCAGCCGGCGCGAGCCGACGCGATAGCCCACGCCGCGCCACATCCCCGGCGCGTCCAGCTGCTCGGGCAGGCCGGCCACGTGGTCCAGGCTGCGGCGCTCGTAGTCGTGGAGGATGGCGAACGGGTCGACCCGCCCGATGCCGGCTGGACTCACGGGCCGAGCAACTCGTTGATGCGCGCGATCAGTTCGTCTTCGCGCGGCGGCTTGACGATGTAATCGCGCGCGCCCTGGCGAAGGCCCCAGGCCTTGTCGGTCTCCATGCCCTTGGTGCTGACGATCAGCACGGGAATGGTGCTGGTCTTCTCGTCACGCGACAGCGCGCGGGTCGCCTGGAAGCCGTTCATGCCGGGCAGGATCACGTCCATCAGCACCAGGTCGGGCTGCTCGCGGCGGCACATCTCGATGCCGTCCTCCGCATTCCCCGACACCAGGACCTCGTGTCCGTTGCGCTCCAGCAATTGGGTCAGGACCGCCGTATCCGTCGGCGAATCTTCGATCAGCAGAATGCGTGCCATAAATGCCCTACCCCCCGGTCAGGCGTTGACGTGTGTTCGTATGGCGTCGAGGAGTTCCCCGCGCGTGAATGGTTTGGTCAGGTACTGCTCGGAGCCGACGATGCGGCCGCGAGCCTTGTCGAACAGGCCGTCCTTGGAGGACAGCATGATCACCGGTGTGTGCTTGAAAACCTGGTTGTTCTTGATCAATGCGCAGGTCTGATACCCATCCAGACGCGGCATCATGATGTCGACAAAGATGATCTGCGGCTTCTGGTCGGCGATCTTGGCCAGTGCCTCGAACCCATCGGTGGCGGTCACTACTTCGCAGCCTTCGCGCTTGAGCAATGTTTCAGCGGTGCGGCGGATGGTCTTTGAGTCGTCGATCACCATGACTCGCAGCCCATCGAGGCTGCCGCTGCGGACCTCGTCTTGCATGTTCCCTGTTCCCCAGTATTGCGAAGCGCTCGCGCGAATTCCCCGTCGCGCCAGCTAGGGTCCCTTTATTCCAAGCCGGGCGCAAGGTGTCAAGCGCGTTTGCGCGCTGCCTCGATGCTGAATGCGCGCCGCTGCGGGATTGCCCGGATGGCTGCCTGCTACCATCCACGCGACCCCTGCCAAGGCCACCTGCCATGCCGCTTGATATCGTCGTCGTGATGGATCCGATCGAATCGATCACGATAGCCAAGGACTCCACGTTTGCCATGCTGCTGGAGGCGCAGCGCCGCTCGCACCGGCTCTGGTACGTGGTGCCCGGAGGGCTTGGATTGCGTGATGGAAAGGCGGTGGCAATGATGGCGCCGTTGACGGTTCGCGACGATCCGGACGGATGGTTCGAATTGGGACCCGCATCACAGTTCGATCTCGGCCCCGGCCACGTGGTGCTGATGCGGCGCGACCCGCCGGTGGACAACGACTACATCCACGACACCCAGATCCTCAGTCTCGCCCAGCTTGCCGGCGCGATGGTGGTCAACGATCCGCAGGGGCTGCGCGACTACAACGAGAAGCTCGCTGCGCTTTTGTTCCCGCACTGCTGCCCGCCGACGGTGGTCAGCCGCGATCCGGCGGTACTCAAAGCCTTTGTCGCCGAACACGAGGTGGCGGTGCTCAAGCCGCTGGACGGGATGGGCGGGCGTTCGATTTTCCGCGTCGTCCACGGCGATGCCAACACCAATGTCATCCTGGAAACGCTGGTCGGCGAAGGCAGTCTGGCGATGGCGCAGCGTTATCTGCCGGAGATCACCCAGGGCGACAAGCGGATCCTGCTGGTCGACGGCGAAGTGGTGGATTACACCCTGGCGCGCATCCCGCAGGGCGACGAGTTCCGCGGCAACCTCGCCGCGGGCGGGCGTGGCGAGGGGCGTCCGTTGAGCGATCGCGACCGCTGGATCGCCGCCCAGGTGGCGCCGGAAATGAAGCGGCGCGGCATGCTGTTCGTCGGCCTGGACGTGATCGGCGACTACCTCACCGAGGTCAACGTGACCAGCCCGACCTGCATTCGCGAGCTCGACGCCCAGTTCGGCCTGAACATCTCCTCCGGCTTGTTTGACGCGATCGAAGCGCGGATTGCTGCCACGGCATGAGCGTGGCAGCGGCATCGATGACCGGCACGGTTGAGCGCCAACGACTGGGCGCGACGATGGTGCTGTCGCTGCTTTTGCACGCAGTGCTCCTGCTGGGCGTGGGTTTCAGCATGGAACTGGCCGCGCCGGTCGTGCCCACGCTGGACGTCATCCTCACCCGGACCACCAGCGCCCTGACCCCGAAGCAGGCCGACTTTCTCGCCCAGGCCAACAACGATGGCGGAGGGGAAAGCGAACGCGCGGTGCGTCCGCGCGACAACCAGTCCGGGCCATTGCCGCAGGATGCCGACGGCCAGGCGCCGCGGGAGCTGCGCGCGCAGTCGCCCACGCAGCAGCCACCGCCGCAGGCGCGGATCATCGCCAGCACGCGCGGCGACGACGCCGTCGCCAGCGCGCAGGAGACCCCGGAGCCGGCCGAGCGCACGCTGCCGCCGGGCCAGGAAAAAATCGACCGCGACATGGCGATGGCGAGGCTGGCCGCCGAGATCCACCTGCGGTCCGAGCGCTATGCCAAGCGTCCCAAGCGCAAGTTCGTGTCCGCCAGTACGACCGAATATGCGTGGGCGGGGTACCTGCGCGAGTGGGTCGACCGCGTCGAGCGGGTCGGCAATCTCAACTACCCCGATGAAGCGCGGCGGCGGCGCCTCGCGGGCCAGGTGGTGATCAGCATTGCGATCCGTCGCGACGGCAGCGTGGAGAACTCGCAGATCGTGCTGAGCAGCGGGATTCCGCTGCTGGATGCCTCGGCGTTGCGGATTGCCCGGCTCGCCGAGCCCTATCCGCCGCTGCCGCAGACCGACGACAACCCGGACATCCTGCATGTCACGCGGACCTGGGCCTTCCTTGCCGGCGGCGAGCTGGTGGATCGCTGACGCCTGCGCTCAGCCCCGATCCTTTTCCGCGCGCAGGGCTTTCTGCTCGCTGATCGTCAGCGCCACCTGGTTGCGCAGGTAGGCCGGCTCGACCCGCTCGGGCGCGAGCGCCTCACCGCGCAGCCACATTCTTGCCGCCAGCCGTGCGACATCGCCGGCGCGCGGGAGTGCGTCCGCATCGACCGCCGCCAGCTGTGCGGACAGGCGCGTGCGCAGCGCGCCCTCGGCGGCGGCGAAGCCGGTACCGGCACCCAGCCAGCCGGGGTCGGCATCGGGCAGCGCGACCGCATCGGGGGCCAGCACGGCCTCACTGCCGATCAGGACCGCGTCACCGTCGTGCACGCTGAACGCGCCCACGTAAATCTCGCCCATGCGCGCATCGATCGACGCCAGCACGCGATGGGCGGCGCCCGCCACCTGGTCTGCGCCGCGTGGGTCGCGATGGTCGTCAGCGCGGACCGCGCCCACGGCGAGGGCGGCAAGCGTCGATACGGGCAGGATCGGACGGTCCAGCGCCAGGGCGATGCCCTGCCCGATCGCGATCGCCAGCCGCACGCCGGTGAAGGCGCCCGGGCCCCGCCCCACCGCGATCGCGTCCAGTTGAGCGCGCGCGACACCTGCCTCGGCCAGCACCGCGTCAGCCCAAGGCAGCGCGAGCTCGGCATGCCGACGCGGCGCGATCTCGAAACGCTCATGCACCTCGCCGTCGACCCACAGCGCGACCGAGCACGCCTCGGTGGCCAGTTCAAACGCCAGCAGTTTCACAGCAGCATCCCCGTCCCCTGCGCCGCGGCCGGCGCGGACGCCGTTTCGCCTGGCTGGCTGTCATCGAAGAAAGACTGCACGTCCGCAATCTGCCGCGTGCGTGGCAAGGGTGGCAGGGAATCGAGAAACACCTTGCCGTAGCTTTTGGCCACCAGCCGCGGATCACACAGCACCAGTACACCGCGGTCGGTCTCGCTGCGGATTAGGCGCCCGGCGCCCTGCTTGAGCGCGATCACCGCCTGCGGTAGCTGCTCGTCGCGGAACGGATTGCCGCCGGCGCGCCGGATCGCCTCCAGCCGGGCCTCGAACACCGGATCATCCGGCGCGCCGAAGGGCAGCTTGTCGATGACCACGACGCTGAGCGTATCGCCGGCGACATCCACGCCCTCGCGGAAGCTGGCCGCACCCAGCAGAACGCCATTACCCGAAGCGCGGAAGCGCTCCAGCAAGGTGGAGCGCGGGGCTTCGCCCTGGACGAACAACGGCCATGGCCCGTTTCGCAGCAGGTCGGCCACCTCGCGCAACGCGCGGTGCGAGGCGAACAGCACGAACGCGCGGCCACCGGAGGCTTCCAGCACGGGCCGGATCGCCGACACCAGGGATTCGGTGTAGTGCCGGGCCGACGGCTCGGGCAGGCCGGGCGGCAGGTAGCACAGCGCCTGTTGCGCCCAGTCGAAGGGGCTGGGGGCAAGCAGCGTGGTCGGTTCGCGAAGGCCGAGCTTGATCGCGTAGTGCTCGAAGCGTCCGCCGATGGCCAGCGTCGCGGAGGTGAAGACCCAGGCCGCATGCGAGCGCGCGCGGTGCTGGGCCAAGGGGCCGGCCACGTCCAGCGGAGTACGGCTGAGACGGAAGCCGCGCGCGGTCAGCTCGTACCACAGCACGCTGGGCGCATCATCGGCGTTCAGCGGTGCGCGGTCATCGGGATCGGCGGGAGCGATGCCGTCGTCGCCTTCATTGGCGGGAAGCGGTGGAAGCGTTTCCTCGAAGGGGTCGAAGTCGGCATCCGGCGCCGGGCGGGCATCCCGGTCCGCATCGGCCCCGCCGCGCCAGCGCACCAGGCGCATCTCGAACTCGCGGGCGCGCGCCGTGCAGCTGTCAAAGCCCGGCGCGGCTTCGCGCAAGGGCAGCAGCGCAGCGCGCAGGGCGCGCAGCGCCTCCAGCAACGCATCCAGCCCGGCCTCGGCGACCGGGTCTTCGGCGGCACGCAGGCGGGTACCGCGTACCGGCAGATCATCCATGGCCGCGCGCAGACCTCGGACCGCCTGTTCCAGCGCACGGGCCGGCTCCTGCAACACCGCCAGCGCTGCAGGAACCTGCCTGCATTCGGCCAGCGCGTCGCGGGCCAGCTCCACCAGCGGCCGGGCGCTGAGCGCATCGCCGAAAAACTGCGCGGCCAGCTCGGGCAACTGGTGGGCCTCATCGACCACGAAGGCCTGCGCGCCGGGCAGGATCTCGCCGAAACCTTCCTGTTTCAACGCCAGGTCGGCGAGCAGCAGGTGGTGATTGACGACCACCAGATCGGCCGCCTGGGCGCGCTGACGCGCCTGGACGACGAAGCACTCGGAGAAAAACGGGCACTCGCTGCCCAGGCAGTTGTCCGCGGTCGAGGTGACCTGCGGCAGCAGCGGCGAGTCATCGGGCAGGGTCTCCAGCTCGGCCAGATCGCCCATCCGGGTCCGCCCGGCCCAAGCGACGATGCGCTGGAACTGCGCGGCCGTCTCCCGGTTCGCGAACCGGCCCTCGCCCTTGGCCTGTTCCAGGCGGTAGTGGCACAGGTAGTTGGAGCGCCCCTTCAGCAGCGCCGTCTTCAGGCCGATCCCCAGCGCCTCGCGCACCCGCGGCAGGTCGCGATGGTAGAGCTGGTCCTGCAGCGCACGCGTGCCGGTGGAGACGATGGTCTTCTGACCCGACAGGATCGCCGGGACCAGGTAGGCGAAGGTCTTGCCGGTGCCGGTGCCGGCCTCCGCCAACAGGACGCCGCGCGTATCGAAGGCGTGCGCAATCGCGGCGGCGAGGTCCTGCTGCGCCTCGCGCGGGGCAAACGCCGGGATGTTGCCGGCCAGGTCGCCGCCCTCGCTGAGCGCGGCGCGTGCGGCCTGACCGAGGCGGCTGGAGGGGGCGTTCATCTCAGTACCGCGGCGGTGCGGCAACGGTGCACGCGTCGCGGCGGGCCTCAGCCTCGGCGAGGGCGTCGCCGTCCGGCGCGCGCGCGAGCAGGACCTGGACCACGGTTTCCCAATGGCGCCGGCAGTGCGGGCCGGCCTGGGCGCCGACGGCGGCGGCGCGGCGCGCCATGCGTTCCGCGGTGACCAGGTCACGCTGCAGGATCGCGTTCTCGGCGCGGGCCTGCAGCAGTTCGGCATCGTCGGGATGGGTGTCCAGCGCAAGGTCCAGTTGTCGCGCGTTTTCCGCCAGGCGATCCGGTGCACGCAGGTCGCCGAGGTCCTCCTTGAGTCCGGCGATGTTTCCATTGCTGAGCGGCCGCACCACCAGCTCGCGGCTTTCGGCAACGCCGGCCTGGTCGATGGCGGCGATCATCGCCGCCGGGTCGAAGTCGGCGGTGATCGGCGGCGCGGGCACCGGGGGCGCGGAGGCGCAGCCGGCCAGCAGGCACAGGAGCGCGGCCGCAGCGCAGGTCGCAACAAGCTTCATGGGGAATCCTGCGGCTCGGGCGCCGCGGCTTCGGGCTCGTCACGGCGGTCGCGTCCGAAGCCGAACCATTCCCGCCAACCGCCACGGGCACCGTCCTGCTCGTCCGCCGTCTGGGCATCGTCGGCGAACACAGGCTCGGACGGTCGGCACGGCATGTACGCGGGCGCAAAGCCATCGGCGAAGGCGAAGCGGCTGGCGCCCGGGCAACTGGCATCGCTCACGTTGCTGCCGCTGACCCACTGCCAGTCGATGCCTTCATCGCCCACTTTGAGCGGCGCGCTGGGCAGCAGCTTGAACAGGTTGGACCACACCCGCATGCCGCCGGTGGCACCGAACAAACCCGTGGCCTCGTTCTGGTCGTTGCCGACCCAGACCACGGCGAGATGGTCGCCGGTATAGCCGGCAAACCAGCTGTCGCGGCCGTCGTTGCTGGTACCGGTCTTGCCCGCGGCGTTGAGGTGGCCCAGGCCGTCGGCCACCAGTTGCCGGCCCGTTCCAGCCGTGACCGCCCGTTGCAGGGCGATCGTGACCAGCCGGGCGAAGACCATGTCCCCTTCCTGGGCGGCGGCAGGGCGATCGTCATAGCGGTTCAGCGCCTTGCCTTCGGTGTCCAGCACGCCGCGCACCGAGTGCAGCGGCTGGATCTCGCCGCCGGATGCCAGAAACTGGTACAGCTGCGCCATCGCGTACGGGCTCTGGTCCAGGGAACCCAGGATCAGTGCCGGATTGGGCTCGGCGGTGATGCCGGCCAGCGTGTGCACCAGTTCGGCGATGCGCGCCGGTGCAACCTGCATGCCGATGCGGACGGTGGCCTGGTTGTACGAGCGCGCTAGCGCGTCGATCAGGCGGACCGTTCCGTGGCTGCGCGAATCCGAGTTGCCCGGGGTCCAGCGCTTGCCGTTGCCCAGGGTGACCGTGACCGGCGAGTCATCCACCCAGCTGGCGAGCGACCACTGCTGCGGGCTGGCCAGGGCCAGCAGGTAGACGAAGGGCTTGATCAGCGAGCCGACCGGCCGTCGCGCTTCGACGGCGCGGTTGAAGCCCGGCTGGGCGGGGGTGCCGCTGCCCACCACGGCGAGCACGTCGCCATGTTCGACATCGGTCAGCACCAGACCGGCCTGCAAGGAGGGACGGTTCTTCCCCTCCAGGCCCTTCAGCGTCTTGATCACCGCGCCTTCGGCGTAGGCCTGCGCGGACGGCGCCATCGCCGTCATTACGCTCAGGCCGGCCCCGGCAAGCGCCTCTGCGGAATAGTCGCGGGCGAGCTGGCGCCTGACCAGGTCGACATACGCCGGGAAACGGTTGGCCGAGGTGCGTCCCGGATCGGTGCTGATTCCCAGCGGTGCCTGGCGGGCGCGCTCATGCTCGGCGGCGTCGATCAGGGTGGAATCAAGCATCTTGTCGAGGACGAAATTGCGCCGCTCGGTCGCCCGCTCCGGGTTTCGTCGCGGGTCGTAGTACGACGGGCCGCGCACGATGCCGATCAGCAGTGCGATCTGCTCGGTGTTGAGGTCGGCCAGGTCGCGGCCGAACCAGAACTCCGACGCCGCGGCCATGCCATGGATGGCCTGGGCCCCGCGCTGACCCATGTAGACCTGGTTGAAGTAGGCCTCCAGGATCAGCCGCTTGTCGTAGCGCGCCTCCATCAGCAGCGCGTAGAGGATCTCGTTGAACTTGCGGGTGTAGGTCTGCTCGCGGCCGATGCCCAACAGGCCGCTACGCGCCAACTGTTGGGTGAGCGTGCTGGCGCCCTGGCGTGCCTCGCCCGAGCGCATGTTGATCCACGCGGCCCGCACGATGCCTGACAGGTCGATGCCGTGGTGGCTGGCGAAGTCGCGGTCCTCCACGGCCTGCAGGCCCGTGACCAGCAACTCGGGCACCTCGTCCAGCTGGACCAGGCGGCGCTCTTCCTGCTTCTGCCCGTACAAGGTGGCGATGCGGGCGGGATCGAGTCGCAGCCGGGGCGGCGCATTCTTGCCGCCGGTCGCCTCCAGTTTGGTCACCCGTCCGCCGCCCAGGGTCAGCTGCGCCAGGCGCGGAGCTACCGGGCCATCAACGTCGTTGAACCCGCGACTGGAGATTTTCCAGCGCGCCTGATCGTGCTGGTAGGTGCCGGGGCGCAGGCCGTCACCGGGGTGGTACCCGGCCGCACGCAACTCGACCTCCAGCGTGGCGGCCTCCATTGCCACTCCCGGCGCCAGCTCCAGCGGCCGGCCGTACACGCGCGTGGGCAGCTGCCAGCGCAACTGGTCAAAGCGCTGCTCGACCTCGTGGTTGAGGTAGAGCGAATATGGAATCAGGAAGCCCAGGCCCAGCCCGATGGTAGCCAGCACCGCCGTGGACAGCAGGCGCGGCCAGCGCGCGCCGGGCAGATCGCCCTGTTCAACATCGTCTTCGTCGTAATCGATTCGGGCCACGGCATGGGACAATGACAGGGCTGCGCCCTCACAGACCCGAGTCTAACGCAGCCGGCGCGGGCGGCCCGGCGGGTTGGCGCGGCCCGGTTCGATGCAGGTTCAGCGCCCGACCGGACGATGGCCCCAGGATTTGTCCTCATCATGGAGTTGCAAGATGCCGATATCGCGGGCCGAACTGCGGTTCCTGTTCGACCGTGGCAGCGGCCTGCTCCAGCGCGGCCTGACCAGCGTGCGCACCCGCGGGGTGCGGGCGTCGCTCCAACGCGCCATCGCGCAATTGCAACCGGTGCCACAAGCGCAGCTGGCGCAGCTGTACCTGCCGCAGGCGTCCTCGACGGTCCCTGAGCGGGTCCCGACGAGCGCTCGCCCGCTTGCCAGCATCGTGGTTCCGGTGTTCAACCAGATCGAGCACACCCTGGGCTGCCTGCGCGCGCTGGCGGCACATCCGCCGCGCGCGGAGATCGAGATCATCGTGGTCGACGATGGCAGCAGCGACGGCACCGCGGCGACCCTGCCCGCTATCGGAGGACTTCGCTACCAGGCGCGCGCTGGCAATGGCGGATTCATCGCGGCCTGCAACGATGGGGCAGCACTGGCCCGCGGCGAGTTCGTGGTGTTCCTCAACAACGACACCGTGCCGCAGCCCGGCTGGCTGGACAGCCTGCTGGACACCTTCGAGCAGTACCCCGACACCGGCCTTGCGGGCGCCCAGCTGGTTTACCCGGATGGCCGATTGCAGGAAGCGGGCGGAATCGTCTTCGCCGATGGCAGCGGTTGGAATTACGGGCGGTTTGGTGCGCCCGATGCGCCGCCGCACGCGTTCGTACGCGAAGTGGACTATTGCTCGGGTGCGGCGCTGGCGATCCGCCGATCGCTGTTTACCGAGCTGGGCGGTTTCGATGTGCGCTACTCACCGGCGTACTACGAAGACACCGACCTGGCGTTCGCGGTCCGCGATGCCGGCTGGAAGGTCCGCTATCAGCCGGCTGCAAGGGTCGTCCACCTGGAGGGCATCACCGCCGGCAAGGACGTGCGCCACGGGCCAAAGGCCTACCAGGTGCGCAACCAGGCGATATTCGCCGACAAGTGGGCACCGGCGCTGGCGCTGCAGCCGGCAGCGGGTGCCGACGCGGATCAGGCCTCCAACCACCGCTGCCGTCACACCGTGTTGGTCATCGATGCGTTCAGCCCGCGCCCTGACCGCGACTCGGCGTCGTTGCGGCTGCTCAACCTGATGCTGATGCTGCGCGAGGAAGGGGCGCACGTGGTGTTCGTCCCGGCCGACCGCGGCCATGCCGGTGATTACACGCGGGAGATGCAGCAGCTGGGCATCGAGGTCTGGTACAGGCCATTTTTGCAGCCGCTGCCGACCTGGCTGCGCAAGCACGGCCCCCGCTTCGACAGCGTGCTGGTGTGTCGCCATTACGTGATGCGCGAGGCGCTGCCGCTCCTCCGCCGGCATGCGCCGCAGGCGCGGGTGATTTTGGACACGGTGGATCTGCACTACCTGCGCGAGCAGCGCGGCGCCGAACTGGCCAACGATCCCGCGCGCGCCCGAGCCGCGTTGCGCACCCGGCGCAGCGAGCTGGACGTGATCGGCCGCAGCGATGCCACCTTCGTGGTCAGCGAGGTGGAGCGCGAGCTGTTGGCTCGGGAGCTGCCCGACAGCCGGGTGGAGGTGCTGTCCAACCTGCACCGGATGGGCGGCGAGGGCCTGCCGTTTGAGCAGCGCCGCGACCTGATGTTCGTGGGCGGTTTCCGCCATCCGCCCAACGTCGATGCGGCGTGCTGGTTCGTCGACGAGGTGTGGCCGTTGCTGCGCGAGCAGGAGCCGGAGCTGCAGTTCCACTGCATCGGCGGCGATGTGCCGCCGGAGGTGCAGGCCTTGTCGACGCGGCCGGGGGTGATCGTGCACGGCCACGTCCCCGACCTGACGCCGCTGCTGGCCGGGGCGCGACTGACGGTGGCGCCGCTGCGCTACGGCGCCGGCGTCAAGGGCAAGGTGAACCAGCCGATGGCCCACGGCCAACCGGTGGTCGCGACCGCGTGCGCGATCGAGGGCATGCACCTTAGGCCGGGCGTTGACGTGCTGGTCGCCGATGACGCCGCGGGGTTCGCCGCCGCGGTGCTTCGTGTGTACCGGGAGCACGACCTGTGGCAGCAGCTGGCACGCAATGGTCGGGAGAATATCCAGCGCCATTTCTCGCTGGATGCCGGACGCGCGGTGGTGCGTCGCGCGCTGCTCGGACGTGGCTGACACATCCACGCGCTAGCGCGGCGGCAGCGAGGCGCGCTCCAGCCGGCGCGAAAACGCCTCCAGTCCCTCGGCGGAGGGATCCAGCGAACGGGCCATGCCCAGCGCGCGCCGTGCCATCTGCAGGTCGCCGGCGCCCACGCGTTCGTCGCCCACCGCGATCCAGCGCAGCGCCAGCTGGCGACGGGACGCCTGCACGCTGTTCTCCTCACCTTCCAGCACCGCGTAGGCATCCAGGCATCCGCCTGCGGTGGCCAGTTGGTTGCGCCGCAGGGCTGTCACGAAGCACGCGCGCGCCGCGGGGCGCAGGCGTCGCGTCATCGCGATCACGTCCGGGTCATCGGCTGCGATCGCGCGGGCGGTGCGCAGCTTGTCGTAGGCGCTGTCGCCGGGCGGCGAGAGCAGGTCGCCGCGCGCCTCGGCAGCCGCGGCGGCCTCGAGCAGTTCGCGCACGCGCTTCTTCCGTTGCGCCGGCGGCAGGCCACTTTCCAATCGCGCCTGCAGCAAACGGGTCTGCGCCAGGTGCTCGTTGGCCTCGATCACCGCCGGGGCGTCCGGCGCGATGGCCGCGGCGGCGCCCAGCTCCTGTTGCGCTTCGCGGATCCGGAAATCGGCGGCGTGGCGCTGGCTCAGCGCCGCGTGGGCATTGGCGACCCGCAACCGACCGCGCGCGGCCGCCTCGTTGCCGGGCTGGATCGCGGCGACCATGTCGTAGCCCTCAAGCGCACGCTCCAGGCGCTCCCGCCGCAGGTCCGCGTCGGCTTTCTGCAGGCGCTGGTCGACCCGACCGGCCAACAGGGAGACCACGCGCGGCAGGTCGATATGGCCCGGATCCAGCTCGCTTGCGCGCTCCACCATGGTCGCGGCAGCGAGCAGATCGCCGGCCTCGCCCGCCTGGCTGGCCCTCTGCAGCAGGTCCGACAGCGCATCCTCGCGCCCTTCCAGGGCACCCACGTCATTGGGCCGCAAGGCCAGCGCCTTCTGGTAGAGCGGGAGCGCCGCGTCATCGTTGCCGTCGAGCCGGCCCGCGGCGCGCGCGCCATCGGCGCGACGCACCAGTCGCTCGACGTCAACGGCGCTGTCGCGGGTGCGCTCCAGCCGGGCGGCGATTTCGTCGATGGCCGCCCTCGGCATGGCCAGTTCGCGTGCCAGTTGCAGCGAGGCGCGCGCGTCATCCAGCCTGCCGGCATCGATTTGCGCGTTGGCGCGAGCAAGCGCCGCCTCGCCGACCTGCAGCAATCCGTCGCTGGTGTCGCCGCGATCCGGATCCAACGCCAGCGCGGCCTCGTAGAGCTCGCGCGCGCCGCGGCCGTCAGACCGGCTCAGCTCGCCGGCCTGCAACGCGCGGGCGGCATCCGATTGCAGTTGCTGGATGCGGGTATCGGGCCAGATCGCCTCCGAGATCGGCTTGTGCCACCACAACAAAGTCGCGGCGAGGAGAGCGCCCAGCGCCAGCGAGCCCCAGCGCCGCGCGCCACGGTCGCGTAGGTCAGCAGCGGCGCGCATGCTCCACTCCCGGCACGGCGCCCAGCTTGCCCAGCAGCTGCGTCAGCTGGTCGAAATCCTCGACCTTGACGCGCATGCGGATGCGCATCCGGTTGTGCTGCGAATCGCTGCGGATGCCGCCCATGTTGACGTTGGCTTGGGCGATGACGTTGGTCACCTCCTTGAGCAGCCACTTGCGGTCCACCGCCAATACTTCGATGTCGACCTCGTAGCCGCCGCTGGCGCCCCACTCCACCGTGAGCACCCGGTCGGGATCCTTGTCAGCCAGGCGTTGCAGTGTCGCGCAGCCTTGCCGGTGGACCGTCACCCCGCGCCCCCGGGTCAGGTAACCGGCGATCGGCTCCCCGGGCAGGGGCTGGCAGCAGCGTGCGGGCTGCACCAGCAGGTTGCCCAGGCCCTGCACCGTGAAGTCGCGCTGCTTGCCGGCCGATCGCCGCCGCGGGCGCTCCGGCGCGGGCGCGGTTGCGGTCGCTGCGGGAGCGCTCTGCGCGCGCTGATGATCCTGCAGCAAGCGGCCGACCTGATGCGGCCCGACGTCGCCGAGCGCCACCAGGACGTACAGCTCGCCGTCGCTGGCCAGGCTGAAACGCTCGCGCGCCGGCGCCAGGTCCTCACCCAGCAGGCCCATTCGGCGCAGTTCCTTGTCCAGCAACTCTCTGCCGGCGGTTTCGTTGCGCTCCCGGTCCAGGCGGTGGAACCAGTTGCGGACCTTCTCGCGCGAGCGGCTGCTGGCGAGGAAGCCGTTGGCTTCGATCAGCCAGTCGCGCCGCGGCTCGCCCGTCTTGGCGGTCATGATCTCGACCCGATCCCCGCTGTGCAGGCGGTGGTCCAGCGGCACGATCCGCCCGTCCACCTTCGCGCCACGGCAGCGGTGGCCGACCTCGGTATGCACCCGGTAGGCGAAATCCAGCGGGGTGGAGCCGGCCGGCAGGTCGATCACCTCGCCCTTGGGCGTCAGCACGTAGACGCGGTCCTCGACCAGCTCGGTGTCCAGCTCGCGCGCCAGCGCCGCATCGTCGCCAGCGCCCTCATCGGCCTGCTCCAGCAGCTTGCGCATCCAGGCGATCTTGCGGTCAAACGCCGCATCGCCGCCGGAACCTTCCTTGTAGCGCCAGTGCGCGGCCACGCCCAGCTCGGCCTGGCGGTGCATCTCCACGGTGCGGATCTGCACTTCCAGGGTCTTGCCTTCCGGCCCGATCACCGCCGTATGCAGGGATCGGTAATCGTTGCGCTTGGGCCGGGCGATGTAGTCGTCGAACTCGCTGGGAATCGGGGTCCAGGTGGCGTGCACGACGCCCAGCGCGGCGTAGCAGGCGGCCACGTCGTCCACCAGGATGCGCACCGCACGCAGGTCGTAGAGTTCGCTGATCGGCGCCTGCTTGCGCTGCATCTTCTTCCAGATGCTGTAGATGTGCTTGGGCCGGCCGGCGATGTCGGCCGCAAGACTTTGCGCGTCCAGCGCCTCGCGCAGGGTCTGCTGGACCTGCTCGATGTAGCGCTCGCGGTCGCCGCGCTTCTCATCCAGCAGGCGGGCGATCTGGCGGTAGGTATCGGGATGCAGGTAGCGGAAAGCGAGGTCCTCCAGCTCCCATTTCAACTGCCAGATACCAAGGCGGTTGGCCAGCGGTGCGTGGATGTCGCGGGCCAGGGTCGCCAGCGCGAGGCGGCGCTCCTCCGGCAGGCTGGCGGCCTGCTGCATGCGCGCCAACTGCCGTGCCAGCAGGATCGGCACCACCCGCATGTCACGGACGATGGCGAGGAGCAACCGGCGCAGTCCCTCGCTGCCGCTGCGGCCCTGCTGCTCGGCGTGCAGGACCCACACCTGGGCGGAGGCGCGCTGGCCGTCCAGCAGGGTCGCGATGGACGGGTGTTCGGCCTCGAACTTCGGCCCCAGCGCGGCCAGCAACTGCGGGTAGGTGTGCAGGATCGCGGCGGCCAGGCTGTCGCTGTCGGCGTCCAGACGCTGCAACGCGCGCAACATGCCGCGCACGACGTCCGCCGGGTCGCGCGGCTCATCGGCGACGTTCGGTGATGTCGCCGCGGCGTCCCGCAGGCGTTGCAGCAACGGCGCGGCAATGGCATCCGCCGGAGCCTCGTCGAGCAGCGCGCGCAACGCATCGACCGGGCCGGCGTGCGGCCCGATGGCTGCCGTCGGACCGGCGGTGGCCGGGGAGGAGCGCGCGGGCGGCTTCATTGCAGTGTTTCGTATCGACCTGGAGGACTGACTACACTATCGACCAACCGTCTGCAGGAACAGCCCATGTACGCCATCCCCCGCGCGCCACGCCGTCTGCTTCCCCTGGTTTTTGCCACCGCGATGTTGATGGCCTCCGCCGCCATGGCGCAGGAACCGGCGCGCATCGAGCAGCAGATGACGCCCGAGCAGTTCCGCGCGGCCGGCCTGGACCGGCTGGACGCCGCGCAACTGGCCAACCTCAACGACTGGCTGAATCGCACCATGGACATCGAGGTGACCAAGGCCGCCAAAGCCGCCGAGGAGAAGGTCAACCGCTGGAACCTCGGATTTGGCGGCAGCGCCGCACGCGAGCCGGTGGCGGCGCGGCTGCAGGGCGTGTTCAACGGATTCGGCAAGGGGCGCAGCTTCACCCTCGACAATGGCCAGGTGTGGCGCCAGACCGACGATTCGACCCTGTACGGCGTGAAGCTCGAGAACCCGCAGATCCGGATCACCCCGAGCCTGGTCGGCACCGCCTGGTACATGCAGGTCGAGGGCTACGGCAGCCGGGCCAAGGTCGAGCGCGTCGAGTAAGCCTCACCCGCGCAGCCGGGCCAGCTGCGCGGTCAGTTTCTTGGCGGAGACGCCACGCGTCCCCAGTTCCTGGGCGAACAGCGACACCCGCAACTCCTCCAGCTGCCAGCGCAGCGCCTGCCATCCGGATTGCTCCAGTTCACCCCGCGCGGCAGCCTCCGCCAGTGCATCGCTGAACGGCGTCAGCTCCAGCATCCGCGCCTGGTCGCGGGTGGGATCGCGCAGCGCGCGCTCGCCGCGCAAGGCCAGCGCCTTGAGGTAGCGCGGGTACTCCTTGAGCACGTCGGCCGGCACGTCGCGCAGGAAACCCGCCGGCGTCAGCGCGGCCAGTTGCGCGCGCATGTCGTCCAGATTGCCGCTGGCCCACCCCATCAGGGGCGACTCCAGGCTGGCGCGGGCGTGCGAGACCGCGGTCAGGATCTCCTCGGCCTGCTGCAGACGCCCCATGGCCTCGCCGAACAGTGCCTTGGCGACCTCGGCACGACGTGCCTCGAATGCCGCCGGATCGCGGATGCCGGCGACGTCGTTGGCCACCAGGGCGGCGAAGGCGCCATCGACGAGATCCGCGCGCAGACGATCACCTTCCGGCGGTGCCTGCGTGCGCGGGGCAGCGGCTTCGATCGCGGCGTACAGCAATCCCACCTTGGCCGACACCGGCAGCTGCTTGCGCGCCTGTTTGCGCGCATCACCCAGCGTCAGCCACAGGAGCCTGCGGACGCCGCCGGGATGCGCGCGCTCGGCCTTCGCGCGGTCCGCGTGGACCTGCAGGGAGACACTGTCGCCGTCATCGTGCAGCGCCGGGAACGCCGGCATCCCCGCGACCCCCGGAACGCTGGCGGGGATCGGTTCGTCGGGAAAGCGCACCAGGCCGCGCTGGCCCATGCCCTTGGCTGCGCGTGCGGCAAAAGCCCTGGCCGCGCGCTCGCCGAAGCGGGAACGGAGCTCCTGCAGGTCGCGCGACTCGGCCAGCACCACGTCGGCACCACGCTGGCACTCGTCCTCAGCGTCCAAAAGGCGCAGGTTGACGCGCAGGTGCGGCTCAAGCGCCGACTCGTCGAGTTCTCCGGCCTCCAGCGCGCTGCCGGTGACCTTGCCGAGGAAGCGCGCGAGCACCTCCGTCATCGGCGCGTCCTGTGGGTCGGGAAACGCTTCAAGGAAGGCGCGGGCGAAATCCGGCGCGGGCACGTAGTTGCGCCGCTGCGCCTTGGGCAGGGCGCGGATCAGCGCGGTTGCCTTGTCTTCCACCAGCCCCGGCACCAGCCATCCCAAGCGCACCGGATCGAGCGCATTGAGCAGGTGCAGCGGCACCGACACGGTCATCCCGTCGTCGAGCGCGCCCGGCTCGAAGCGGTAGCTGACCGCCAATTGCACGCTGCCCAGCGAAATGGATGACGGGAAGCGGCGACCGTCGGTGCTGTCGCCGACCATCAGGTCATCCAGCGTCCACTCCAGCGCGGCCTTCTGCGGGGCGGGCAGGCGGGCGTACCAGGCATCCAGTGCCTGCGCGTTGTGGACATCGGGGGGCAGGCGCTGCAGGTACCACTCGGCCATCCACGCCTCATCCACCACCAGCCCGGCGCGACGCTGCTTGGCTTCCTCCTCCAGCGCCTTCTCCAGGGTCGCCAGATTGCGCTGCAGGAACACGCTGCGGGTGTTGATCTCGCCGGTCACCAGGGCGTCGCGGGCGAAGATCACCCGGCTCTCCTCCGGATACAGCGCGCCGTAGTGCACTGGCCGCTTGGGTGCGAGCACCAGGCCGAACAGGCTGACCTGCTCGCTGCCCAGCACCTTGCCCTGCGAGCGCGCCCAGCGCGGATGGTGATGGCGGCGCGCCAGCAGGTGCGGCAATTCGTCGATGACCCAGCCCGGCTCGATCGCGGCGTTGGTCATCGCCCACAACTGGGCCGTATCCAGCAGCGTCGCCGACAACACCCACGGCGGCGGTCGCCGTGCCAGCGCCGATCCGGGAAACAGCTGGAAGCGGCGACCGCGCGGGCCTTCGTAGCCACCGGATTTGCGATCAACGACCCTGCGCTCGCCCGGCTTGGGCGTCGCCGCAGGCTGTGGCGCGTCGGCCGGTTTGATGCGGTGACCGATCTGGGTCGGCAGGCCGGCGATGAGCGCACGGTGCAAGAGCGCGTAGGCGCCGCGGTTCAGGCGTTCCGCTTCACTACCCTCAGCTGTCGGCGCCATCTGGCCGCCCCCTTCCGTGGCCGACGGATCAACCGGCGGGCGACCGCCGCGGCGACGCCGCCTCGCGCGTGGCGCCGGAGTGGACGCTGACACCGCGGTCTTGTCCTTGCGTCCGGTGCCGCCAGCGACGACGGCCGACGCGCCCGGATCCCAGCCCAGTTCGACCGCCATCAACTTCAGCTGGCGGTGCAGTTCGCGCCATTCGCGCATGCGCAGGAAGCCGAGGAAGTGCTTCTCGCACCAGCGTCGGAGCTGCGACTGGGTGGACGCCTCATGCGCGTCCTGGTAGGCGTCCCAGAGCTTGAGGATGCCGGCGAACTCGGACGCCGGATCGGCGAACACGGCATGCGCGTTGTCCGCCGCCGCGCGCTGGTCGGCCGGGCGCTCGCGCGGGTCCTGGATGCCCAGGAAGGAGGCAATCGCGAGCATCTCGCGCATGCAGCCGTGGGCATTGGCGGCCACCAGCATCCGCGCCAGCTTCACGTCCACCGGCATGCGCGCCATCAGCCGCCCGACTGCGGTCAGCTTGCGCCGCTCATCGACCGCGCCGAGCTCGACCAGTTGCCGCCAGCCGTCGGCAATCGCGCGGGTATCGGGTGGCTCCAGGAACGGGAACTGCTCGATGTCGCCCAGGCCCAGCGACAGCATGCGCAGGATCACGCCGGCCAGCGCGGCGCGGTGGATCTCCGGGTCGGTGTATTCCGGGCGCGAGTCGAAGTCCGCCTCGCTGTAGAGCCGGTAGCAGATGCCGTCCGACACCCGCCCGCAGCGACCCTTGCGCTGGTTGGCGCTGGCCTGGCTGATCGGCTCGATGTGCAGCCGGTCCAGTTTGCTGCGTGGGCTGTAGCGCTTGACCCTTGCCAGCCCCGGATCGACCACGTAGCCGATCCGCGGCACGGTCAACGAGGTCTCGGCGACGTTCGTGGCCAGCACGATCCGGCGCTGGGTCCCGGGCTTGAACACCCGGTCCTGGTCGCGCACCGACAGCCGCGCGTACAGCGGCAGCACCTCGGTGTGGCGGTATTTGCGCGCCTCCAGCGCCCGGTGGGCGTCGCGGATCTCGCGCTCGCCGGGCAGGAACACCAGCACGTCGCCGCGCGGATCCTCGCGGCTGATCTCATCGCAGGCGGCGACAATGCCGTCATTGATCGTGCGCTCGCCGTCTCGCGCCGCGGCACCATCCCCGGTCTCGCCGCCGCCTTCCAGCGGGCGGTAACGCACCGCCACCGGATAGCCGCGCCCTTCGACATCGACCACCGGCGCGTTGTCGAAATGCGCCGAGAAGCGCGCGGTGTCGATCGTCGCCGAGGTCACGATGACCTTCAGGTCCGGCCGCTTGCGCAGCAGCTGCTTGAGATACCCCAGCAGGAAGTCGATGTTGAGGCTGCGCTCGTGCGCCTCGTCGATCAGGATCGTGTCGTAGCGCGACAGCCAGCGATCCGACTGGATCTCCGCCAGCAGGATGCCGTCGGTCATGAACTTGATCGCGGTGTCGTCGCCGACGTTCTCGCTGAAGCGGACCTGGAAGCCGACGGTGGTCCCCAGCGGCGTGTTGAGTTCTTCGGCGACGCGCTTGGCCACCGCGCGCGCGGCAATCCGTCGCGGCTGGGTGCACCCGATCATGCCCGCCGCCCCGCGCCCTGCCGCCAGACACAGCTTGGGCAACTGGGTGGTCTTGCCCGAGCCCGTCTCGCCGGCGACCACGATCACTTGGTGCTTGCCGATCAGCTCGACGATGCGCTCGGCCTGGCTGGCAATCGGCAGAGACGGGTCGACCGGTGCGCGCGGCAGGGTTGCGGCCCGCGCCTCGCGGCGGGCGATCGAGTCCTTCAGCGCATCCTCAAAACGCGTCTGCAGCGCCGCATCGGCCGGGGCATTGCGCCAGCGCGACCACAGCCCGTGCAAGCGCCCGCGATCCCGGGTCAGGGCGGCGTCGATGTTGCGACGCGCGGCATCGACCCCTGCGGCCGCCGGGCTGCGGGGTCGTGACGCGGCGTTGCCATGGGAGTTGCTACGGTTCATCGGGTTGATTCAAAGAAACAGCACAGTGGGGTGTCACGCGACGCGCCATTGTCATCGCACTGATCGATCAAAGGAGAACCTCAGTGGCCAAGTCCGCACCGGTTGCAACGAAGAAGACACCCGATTCCGCCATCAAGGCCAAGAGCGCGAGCAAGCGGCCCAGTCCGGTCGCATCCCCGGCGAAGGGCTCAGGCGCCCCACCGGTGGATATCGGGATGAGCAGCACCGATCGCAAGAACGTCGCCGACGGCCTGTCCCACTTCCTCGCCGACGCCTACACGCTGTACCTGAAGACGCACAACTTCCACTGGAACGTCACCGGTCCGATGTTCAACACCTTGCACGTGATGTTCGAGACCCAGTACGCCGAGCAGTGGGTGGCCCTGGACGAGATCGCCGAGCGCATCCGCGCGCTGGGCTTCAACGCACCGGGTTCCTACGCCGAGTTCACCAAGCTCTCCTCGATCCGCGAGGAACCCGGCCTGGCCGATACCGCCGACTGGCGCGAGATGGTACGCCAGCTCACCGTCGGCAACGAGGCGGTCTGCCGCACGGCACGCTCGGTGCTCTCCACCGCCGATGACGCCAGCGACGATCCGACCGTCGACCTGCTGACCCAGCGCCTGCATACCCACGAGAAGTACGCCTGGATGCTGCGCTCGCTGCTGCAGTAAGCGCAGCACCTGAAAATCAGCCCCCGGCCGTGTTGAAAGCGTCCGGGGGTATTTTATGGTCTCTTCCCGCATCGGACGGGGGAAAGGGCGGCCCCAGCCGTGTGGCCTGAGCGGCTGGGCACCGGGAGTGAATGCCCTTGGTGCGAATGTCCCCCGGCACCGATGAGGCCGGTGCCTCCTCCTTTATTTCGCACCAAGGGCATTCACTCCCGCCTTTGCAGCATCGCGATGGTTCCCAGTACCGACAAGACCTGCCGTGCGGCCTGCAGACCTTCGGGGCGAAATAAAGGAGGAGGGACCCGCCGCAGGCGGGGCCGGAGGACATTCGCCCCGGAGGTCTGCAGGCCGCGGTCAAGGGGTCAGCGCGAGACTGCCACTTGCTACCCTGTGCCGCATGAACGACGCCGCCCTCGACCTGCTCCGCACCACCTTTGGACACCCCGATTTCCGCGGCGAGCAGGCCGCGATCATTGACTGTCTGGTCAAGGGCGACGACGCCCTGGTGCTGATGCCGACCGGCGGCGGCAAGTCGTTGTGCTACCAGTTGCCGGCGATGCTGCGAGAGGGCTGCGGAATCGTGGTCTCGCCGCTGATCGCGCTGATGCAGGACCAGGTCGAAGCGCTGCTCCAGCTCGGCGTGCGCGCCGCCTACCTCAACTCGACCCTGGACGCCGCCACCGCTGCCGACGTGGAGCGCCGCTTGCTCGACGGCGAGCTGGACCTGCTCTACGTCGCTCCCGAGCGCTTGCTATCGGGGCGCTGCATGAACCTCATCGACCGCGCCCATGCCGGCGGCGGCATCGCCCTGTTCGCCATTGATGAGGCGCATTGCGTGTCCCAGTGGGGGCATGATTTCCGCCGCGAGTACCGCGAGCTGACCGTGCTCCACGAGCGCTGGCCCGACGTGCCGCGCATCGCCCTGACCGCCACCGCCGACGAGCCGACCCGGCTGGAGATTGCCGAGCGCCTGGCGCTGGAGGATGCACGCCAGTTCGTCAGCTCCTTCGACCGTCCCAACATCCGCTACCGGGTGGCGCAGAAGGATGGCAGCGGCCAGCGCGCCCTACTCGACTTCCTTGCCGGCCACCGCGGCGAGAGCGGCATCGTCTATGCCTTCTCGCGCAAGCGCGTGGAGAAAACCGCCGAACAACTGTGCGAGGCCGGCGTCAACGCGCTCGCCTACCACGCCGGAATGCCCGCCGAGGTCCGTGCGGCCAACCAGCGCCGCTTCCTGCAGGAAGACGGCATCGTGATGGTCGCCACGATCGCCTTCGGCATGGGCATCGACAAGCCGGACGTGCGCTTTGTCGCCCACGTCGACCTGCCCAAGTCGGTCGAGGGCTACTACCAGGAGACCGGTCGCGCCGGTCGCGATGGCCAGCCCGCCGAGGCCTGGCTCAATTACGGGCTGGGCGACGTGGTCAACCTGAGCATGCTGATCAAGCAGGGCGATGCCAGCGAGGAGCGCAAGCTGCTGGAGCTGCGCAAGCTCGACGCGCTGCTGGGCTACTGCGAGTCCACCCAATGCCGGCGACAGGCGCTGCTGGGCTGGTTCGCTGAGGAGCATCCCGGCAACTGCGGCAACTGCGACAACTGCCTGCAGCCGCCGGAGAGCTGGGACGGCACCGAGGTCGCGCGCAAGGCGCTGTCGTGCGTGTTCCGCACTGGCCAGCGGTTCGGCGCGGGGCACGTCATTGATGTGCTGCGCGGCGTGCCAACCGACAAGGTCGCCCAGCACGGCCACGAGAAACTGAGCACCTGGGGCATCGGCACCCATCTCGACACACGCCAGTGGAGCAGCGTGTTCCGCCAGCTGGTCGCATCCGGCCTGCTGGCGGCCAATCACGAGCGCCACGGCGCCCTGTACCTGACCAGCAAGGCCGGACCGGTGCTGAAGGGCGAACAGACCCTGCGCCTGCGCCGCGATGCGCCCAAGCCGGCCGGCCGACGCGGGCGCACGGGCTCCGCGCCGCCACCGATGGACCTGGCGCCCGAAGCGGCCAGCCGTTTCCGTTCCCTGCGCGGCTGGCGCGCGGAATTGGCCAAGGAGCAGAACGTGCCGGCGTACGTGATCTTCCACGACGCCACCCTGCGCGAAATCGCGGAAAGCGACCCGGCCGACCTCGACGAACTGGGCCGCATTGCCGGTATTGGTACCAGCAAGCTGGAGCGTTACGGCGAGGCGGTGCTGCAGCAACTATTGGACTGCGACGTGGCCTGAGGACGGGCCGCGCGAGATGCGTCCGCGTCGACCTCTGAAATGGTGGGCCGTGATGGATTCGAACCATCGACCAGCGGATTAAAAGTCCGATGCTCTACCGACTGAGCTAACGGCCCACAGTCCCGGCGTTGCGCCGGGGGCGTGAATTCTAACGCAAGTACGCGGAGCTGTGCGGCGACACCGGATCGGAAAGTGAATCCTTCGCGCTGCGCTTCAGACGTAGCGTGTCGGGTCGGCGATCCCCGCGGCGGCAAACCCGTCCGCACGCAGGCGGCATGCGTCGCAGTGGCCACACGCGCGGCCGGCATCATCGGCCAGGTAACACGACACGGTGGCGGCGAAATCCACTCCCAGCCGCACGCCCTCGCGGGCGATGTCCGCCTTGCTGAGGTGCTGCAGCGGCGCGTGCACGCGGATACCGGCGCCTTCCACGCCGGCCTTGGTCGCAAGATTGGCGAGCCGCTCGAAGGCGCTGATGAACTCGGGGCGGCAGTCCGGATAGCCCGAATAGTCCACCGCGTTGACGCCGCAGAACAGGTCGGCCGAACCCAGAACCTCCGCCCAGCCCAGCGCCACCGACAGCATGATGGTGTTGCGCGCCGGCACGTAGGTCACCGGAATGGCCTCGTCGCCCGCGACCTCGTCCAGCGGCACATCGATGTCATCGGTCAGCGCCGATCCGCCGATGCTGCGCAGATCGATGCGCACGGTCTTGTGGGCGATCGCCCCCTGCTGGGCCGCCACGCGCGCCGCGGCCTCGAGCTCCGACGTATGGCGCTGACCGTAGTCCACGCTCAGCGCGTACGGCGCGAAGCCCTGCTCGCGCGCCATGGCGATGACCACCGCAGAGTCCATGCCGCCGGAGACCAGGACGACCGCTTTTTTCTTGTCCGATGACCCGTGCATGTCAGCGCCCCGGCTCGTCATCCCAGAGGATCTTGTGCAACTGAAGCTGGAAGCGGACCGGCAGCCGGTCGGCGACGATCCAGTCCGCCAGATCGCGCGCACTGACCTGGTTGAAGCTGGGCGAGAACATGACGTCGCAGATCGCGGTCAATCCATGCTCCTCGACGATGCCGCGCGCCCAGTCGTAGTCCTCGCGCGAGCAGATCACGAACTTGACCTGGTCGTTGGCCGTCAGCTCGCCGATGTTGCTCCACAGGTTGCGCGCGACCTCCGCGGATCCGGGCGTCTTCAGGTCAAGCACGCGGGACACGCGTGTATCGACCGGACCAATGTCGATCGAGCCGGAGGTTTCCAGTGACACCTCGTAACCCGCATCGCACAGGCGCTTCAGCAGTCCGATGCAACGCTTCTGCGCGAGTGGTTCACCACCGGTGACACAGACATGACGCACTCCATGCCGCGCGACCTCGGCCAGGATGGCGTCGAACTCCCACCACTGCCCACCATGGAACGCATACGCGGTATCGCAGTACTGGCAGCGCAGCGGGCAGCCGGTCAGGCGCACGAACACGGTCGGCCAGCCGATGCTGCGCGACTCGCCCTGCAGGGACAGGAAAATCTCGGTCAGGCGCAGGCGATCAGGCGCGACCACGCCCGGTTCTGAAGCAACAGGATTCATCCGCCCATTTTAGCCGACCCGGCGGGCCGGCGGGCTGGCTTGCCTAACGCAGGCGACCGAGCTGGATCGCGCCGAGCCGATCGGTGGCGATGCGCGCCGCGTCGCTGCCGGCAAATCGTGTGGTGACTTCGGTCAGGGTGCGCTCGGCAGCTTCCTCATCACCCTGCCCCTGCTGGGCCAGGCCGACCTTCAGCAATGCGCCGGGCGCCTTGTCGTGGGTCGGATAGCGATCCAGCAGGGTCTTGAACTGGGTCACGGCCAACTTGTAGTTCTGGGTGACGTAGTAGCTCTCGCCCAGCCAGTACAGCGCGTTGGGCGCGTAGACACCTTCCGGATAGTGACCCAGGAAGGAGTGGAACAGGCGCGCGGACTCGGCGTATTCGCCGTTCTTCAACGCGTTGAAAGCGGTTTCGTAGGCCTCGCGCTCGTCGGCACCCATCGCCAGCGTCCCGGCATCGCCGTGCACGCTGGGGGTCCGCTCGGCGACAGGCTTTGCCGGTGGTGTTGGTGCTGCATCGGAGCCGACCGCCGCCGCAGGCCGCGGTGCCGCGCCGCCGCCTTCCAGATCCTCCAGGCGCTGGTCTATATCCAGGAACTGCGCGCGGCTGTTGTCCGTGAGTTGCCCGAGCGAGTGATTGAGCTCCTCGACCTGGGAGCGCAGTGACGTGACCTCTTCCTTGAGCATGTTCACCTGCCGCAGCAGGTCGACCGTCGCATCATTGTTGCCGGCCTGCTGTTCCAGCACGCCGACCCGTTCGGCCAGGCTCATGCGCTGGGCAGAAGCAGGTGCGGCGGCCACCAGGGCCGCCGCTGCAATGAGCGATGTCGCAATTGCGATGGACAATTTGCGCATCATCATCGGACCCTTTTACTTGGCGGTGTAGATGATCTCGACGCGACGGTTCTTGGCCCAGCAATCTTCGTTGGACGCCGTGCAGACCGGGCGCTCTTCACCGTAGCTGACCACGTTCTGCTGGCCGCCCGAACCACCGTTGGCCTGGATCGCGGAGGAGACCGAGTTGCCGCGGCGCTCGCCCAGGCCCATGTTGTACTCACGGCTGCCGCGCTCGTCGGCGTGGCCTTCCAGGGTCATGCGCGAGGACGGACGATCACGCAGGTACTTGGCGTGGCAACCGACCAGGGCCTGGAACTCCGGACGCAGGGCGTCGCGGTCCAGGTCGAAGTAGACCACCCGCTGGCGCAGGCAGGAGTCGGTGTCCAGATCGTTGGGACCGTATACGCCGGCAGCGGTGCCCGGGGTGGTCTGCGCACCGGGAGCGGTGGTACCGGTATCGACCGGCGGCGCTTCCTTGACCTTCTTGGAGCAGCCGATGGCGGCGGCGCAGAGCAGCGCGACCATCAGGACACGGGTGGTGTTGTTCATTGTTGTTTCCTCGTCTTGGCGAAATGGAAGGGTGGAACGACGGATTGGAGCAACGGGCAGGAACGGTGCAACAGGTGCTGCGACGCCAGCGACGTCCTCTGATCAGGAGAACCTCACTGTGGTTTTCGGTATGGACCCCAGGCCGGCTCACGCACATCGCCATCGGCCAGCACCAGGCGCTGACGCACCCGGCCATCGGACGACACCGCGTACAGCACGCCCCGTGTGCCTTCCCGCGCAGCATAAATGATCATCGCGCCATTAGGTGCGAAATCCGGCGACTCATCCAGCGAGCCCGGCGAGAGCGTGCTCCAGCGCGGCGAACCCAGGCTGGAATCGGCCATGGCGATGCGGTAGGTGTTGCCTGCGCCCTGCGCGGTGGCGAGCTTCTTGCCGTCAAAGGACAGCGAGGGACTCGCGTTGTAGCTGCCCTGGAACGTCACCCGACTGGCACTGCCGCCTCCGGCAGACACCTTGTAGATCTGCGGATTGCCACCGCGGTCGGAAGTGAAATAGATCTCGCTGCCGTCCGCGCTCCACTCCGGCTCGGTGTCGATGCCAAAGTGGTTGGTCAGCTGGTTCAGTGCCTTGCTGCCCAGATCCATCACGTAGATTTCCGGGTTGCCGCTGCGCGACAGGGTGAGCGCCAACCGGCGGCCATCCGGGGAGAAGGCCGGAGCACTGTTGATGCCGCGGAACTTGGACACCACCTCGCGGCTGCCGGTGCTGATGTTCTGGATGTAGATCGCCGAGTTGCCGCTCTCGAAGCTGACGTAGGCCAGGCGGTTGCCGTCCGGGCTCCAGCTGGGCGAGAGCAGCGGTTCGGGCGAGCTGACCACGGTCTGCGGGTTGTAGCCGTCCGAGTCGGCGACCATCAGCGAGTAGCTGGTGGAACGGCCCAGGCCCTTGGCGGTGATGTAGGCAATGCGGGTGAAGAACGCGCCCGGCACGCCAAGGATCTTCTCGTAGACGGCATCGGCGATCTGGTGCGACACGTCGCGCATCGCAGTGCCGCGCGCGGTCATCGCAAAGCCGAGCAGGCGCTGTTGGCTGGCGACGTCGAACAGTTCGTACTCGACCCGGTAGCCGCCGCTGGCGTCCACCACGCGGCCGACCAGCAGGTAGTCCTGGTTGAGCGCGCGCCAGGTCGGGTAATTGACCTCGCTGCCGCGGGTCGGACGCTCGACCAGGTCGGCCTCGCGCAGGGTACGGAACTGGCCCGACCGGTTGAGATCGGCGGCGATCACCGCTGCCACGTCGGTCTCGGGAGCGGTGCCACTGCCCTGGTAGGGCATCGGCACGATGGCGATCGGCAAGGCCGACGCGCTGCCGCCGACGATATCCAGCTCCAGGCCGCGCTGCTGCGCCATCGTTGAGAAAGGCAGCACGAGCAGGAAAGCCAGGATCGCGAACAGCGCGGGCAGTCTTGGGGTGATTCGTTTCATTCGGCAGGTCCCGTGGTGAGGCAGAAGGTGTACCAGCATCCGTGTGAACGCTTTCTCAAAGCTGAACACGCAGACGCGGCCAGGCGCGCGGAAACTAGCGGTCCGCGGCTTCGAAATTCAGGGTCAGGGTGCGCGCAAACACCGACTCGAAGCCGCTGTAGGGCAGCGGTTGCGCCTTCAGGACAGCGGCCTCGATCGAGCGCCGGCCCTGTTCATCGTAGGCGCACGGGGAGGACACGCTGGCGCTCGTCACCTCGCCACCGCGCAGCTGCTTGATGATGATCGTGCACTTGGATCCCAGCGGCACGGTCTCCGGGCGGGTCCATTTGGAAACGATCGCCTGCCGCAGCGCCGCCGCGTACTGCGCCTCCAGCCCGGTGTCGCGGCCGTGGTTGCCCGGCGGCGGGCTGGCGTCGGACGCGCCGCTGCTCTCGGAGCTGCGGTTGGACGCACGCGCCTGCGCGTCGGCAACCTGCTTGAGTCTCTGCTCGGCGAGCTTAATCTCGCGCTCGGCCTCGGCGCGCTTGCGCTGTATCTCGGCGAGCTTCTTCTCGCGTTCCTCGGTTTCTTTGGCTTCCTTGGCCCGCTCGGCGAGGCGGCGCTTGCGCTCGGCCTCCTGCTGGCGCTCGCGCTCGGTCAGGTCCACCTGCGCCTGTCGGCGCTTTTCTTCCTGCAGCTTCTTCTCGTCCGACGGCGTCGGAGTCGGCGTGGCGACCACTTCGGCCTGCTCGGCGGTATCGGGCTTGGGGATGAAGTCCTGCGGCTGCGATTGCGGCGGGGTCGGCGAATCCTCCGGGACCGGCGATGGCAGTGGCTGCGGTTGCGGGGTGGGCGCCGGTGGCGGCACGACCGGCTCCTCGATGGGCTCATCGACCGGTTCGGGCAGCGGCGGCACCGGCTCGGGGCGGTCGTCGAGCACGCGCTGCATGGCCGCCGACAGCGCGTTGGCATCCACCAGGTCGGCTTCCACCGGCGCACCGGCGGCCGACTGCGGCGCAGCGCTGCGCGTCCAGAGCATGCCGGCGAACATCAGGGCAAACAGGACCACGTGCAGGATGATCGCCAGCACGATGGCCTGTTGCGTATCGGCGCGCGTTTCCCTCACTTGGGCGGAGTCTCCGCCTGCCGGGTCAGCAGCGACACGCGCGGCACGTTGGCCGACTGCAGCAGCGCCATCGCGTTGAGCACCACCTCGTAGTTCGCCAGCCGGTCACCGGCGACGTACACCGGCACGTCGGGATTGTTGTTGACGAAGGCGGCGACGCGGGCGGTGAGTTCCTGCGGCTGCATGGCTTCCTGCGGCGCGCCCTGCAGGGTCAGGAAGTAGTTGCCTTCGGCGTCCACGCTGACCACCACGGGCTCCTGCTTCTGGGCCAGGCTCTTGGCATTGGAACGCGGCAGTTCCACGCCGACACCCAGATTCATCAGCGGCGCGGTGACCATGAAGATGATCAGCAGCACCAGCATCACGTCGATGTAGGGGACCACGTTGATCTCGGCCTTGAGCTGGCGCTTGCGGCGTCGTCGGTAGGGGGCGGACATAGGGGGTTTCCGGGTTCTTGGGGCGGCGGAAGGTCAGGACCGGCGGGGGCGCGCAGGGTTGCGGCGCGCGCCGTCGATCACTCCTGCGGCACCTGGCGCTCCAGGATCGAGGAGAACTCCTCGGAGAACGCGTCGTAACGCACGGCGATGCGCTCGACCTTGGTCGCGAAGCGGTTGTACGCCCACACCGCCGGGATTGCCGCGAACAGGCCCATCGCGGTCGCGATCAGCGCCTCGGAAATGCCCGGGGCGACACTGGCGATGGTCGCCTCGGTGACGTTGGCCAGGCCCTGGAACGAGATCATGATTCCCCAGACGGTGCCGAACAGGCCGACGTAGGGCGCGATCGAACCGACGTTGGCGAGGAACTCCAGGTTGCGCTCCAGGCCGTCCAGTTCGCGCGCGCTGGCCACGCGCATGCCGCGCTGGGCGGTTTCCAGTTGCATGCGCGTATCGGCGACCCGTCGCTGGCGGGAGAACTCGCGGAAGCCGCTCTCGAAGATCGACTCCATTCCGCCGGTGTCGCGGTTGCGGCTGGTCGCGCCGGCGTAGAGCTTGCTCAGTTCCGTCCCCGACCAGAAGCGCTCCTCGAAGGTCTCGGCCTCGCGCTCGGCGCGGCTGAGCACCTTGGTCTTGCGGAAGATGATCACCCACGAGGCGATCGAGGCGCCCAACAGCAACACCATCACCAGTTGCACCGGCAGGGAGGCATGCAGGATCAGCTGCAGGATATCCAGCCCGCCGTCGCTGGTGATCGCCGGCGGCAGCGTCGCGGCCAGGTTGGTGCTCGCGTTGGCGGCCTCCTCGGGCAGGGGTTCGACGGCGGTGGCGGCCTGCATCAGGCTCAGCATTGGGGTCATGCCTGGATCTCCGGTGCCCGGTGCGGGGCGAAATGGCTGTGCGTTGAGTTGGGAATAAAAGCTTGTGTGTACATCTGTCGCGGAATTTCCTGGCAGTCAGCCCGCCGGAACCTGTTGCGCCTGCAACGCCTCCAGCAGTGGCGAGGGGATCGCCCGTGGCCGGAAGCCGCCGGCATCCAGCGCGGCGATCCGTACCCGCGCGGTCAGCAGCAGGCGACCGTCGCAATGCACGTCCTGCACGAACACGGCGCTGGCGCGTCGGCACTCCTGCAAGACCACGCCGACCTGCAGCACATCGTCCAGCCGCGCCGGCTTGAGGAAGCCCATCTCCATCGCCCGGACCGCGAACACCAGACCGTGCTCATGGCGCAGGAGTTCCTGGCCGTAGCCCTGCTCGCGCATCCACTCGCTGCGCGCGCGCTCCAGGAACGCAACGTAGCGGGCGTGGTAGACCACCCCACCAGCGTCGGTATCTTCCCAGTAAACCCGGACGGGAAGGCTGAACGCAGGCATAGCGGAGGGCTGCAGGGGCGTCATCGCGAACAGCGGCCTACTGGCGGGGCGAGCCGGGGATGGCATCGCCGGCAACGGGATCGTCGAACAGCTCGCCGACCGGCGAGCGCGGGGTCAGGCCGATATGGCGGTAGGCCTTGGGCGATGCGATGCGGCCGCGGGCGGTGCGGATCAGGTAGCCCTGCTGGATCAGGTAGGGCTCGATGACGTCCTCCAGCGTGCCGCGCTCCTCGCTGAGCGCCGCGGCGAGCGATTCAACGCCGACCGGGCCGCCGTCGAAGGACTGGATGATGGTGCGCAGCAGGCGGCGGTCCAGCTCATCGAAGCCTTCAGGGTCGACCTTGAGCATCTCCATCGCGGCGATCGCGGTGGCGTGGTCGATGATGCCGCCGGCGCGGACCTGGGCGAAGTCGCGTACGCGCCGCAGAAGCCGGTTGGCGATGCGCGGCGTGCCGCGCGAACGCCGGGCGATCTCCGCCGCGCCTTCCGGCGCACAGGCGATATCGAGGATGCCCGCGGAGCGGCGCACGATCCGGGTCAACTCCTCCACGCTGTAGAACTCCAGCCGCTGGACGATGCCGAAGCGGTCGCGCAGCGGCGCGGTCAGCAGGCCCGCTCGGGTGGTCGCGCCGATCAGGGTGAACGGCGGCAGGTCGAGCTTGATCGAACGTGCGGCCGGGCCATCACCGATCATGATGTCGAGCTGGTAGTCCTCCATCGCCGGGTAGAGGACCTCCTCGATCGCCGGCGACAGCCGGTGGATCTCATCGACGAACAGCACGTCGAACGGTTGCAGGTTGGTCAGCAGCGCGGCCAGGTCACCGGCCTTCTCGATCACCGGCCCGGAGGTCTGGCGCAGGCCGACGCCCAGCTCGTTGGCGATCACGTGGCTCAGGGTGGTCTTGCCCAGCCCGGGCGGTCCGAAGATCAGCACGTGGTCGAGCGCCTCGCCACGCCCCTTGGCCGCCTCGATGTAGATCTTCATCTGCTCGCGGACAGGCACCTGGCCCAGGTACTCGTCCAGCCGCCGCGGCCGGATCGAGGTTTCCAGCGCTTCGTCATCGAAGGTGGCGTCTGCAGCGATGATGCGGTCCTCGTTCATCGCGCTATGGTCGCATGGCGCACGATGCCGGGCAGCGGCCGCGCCCGCATTGAAAGACGTCGCAACGGTTCACGCCACGACCGCATCAGATCTCCACCTGCGAGCCGAGCTCGACCAGCCGGTTGCCGGGGATGCGGAAGAAGCCGGTCGCCGGCGCGGCATTGCGGTGCATGAAGGCGAACAGCTTGTCGCGCCAGACCGGCATGCCACCGCGCGCCGCGGCCACAACCGTCTCGTGGTTCGCGAAGTAGGTGGTCTCCATGGGATCGAAGGCGATGCCGTCCTGGTCGCAGGAGCGCATCAGCGCCAACGGCACGTCCGGGGTTTCCATGAACCCGAAACGCACCACCACGCGATAGAAGTCATCCCCGATGGCATCGATCTGCAGGCGCCGCTCGCTGGGAGCGTAGGGCACCCTGAGCGTATCGACGGTCAGGAACACGTTGCGCTCGTGCAGCACCTTGTTGTGCTTGAGGTTGTGCAGCAGGGCGTGCGGCACCACGCCCTTCTCGGCGGTGAGGAACACCGCCGTGCCCGGCACCCGCACCGGCGGCGCCAGCATCAGGCCGGGCAGGAAGCTCTCCAGCTGGATGCCGCCCTTCTGCATCTCCTCGCGCAGCAACTCGCGGCCCCGGCGCCAGGTGCGCAGCAGGGTGAACAGCACGACGCCCACGGCCAGCGGAAACCAGCCGCCCTGCAGGATCTTGGCGCCGTTGGCGATCACGAAACCGATGTCGCCGATGACGAAGACCACGCACAGCGGCAATACCCAACGCCGCAGGTGCTTCCAGGTCGCCTGGGCGACGATGGCCAGCAGCAGGGTGTCGATCAGCATCGTGCCCGACACCGATACGCCGTAGGCGGTCGCCAGCGAGGAGGAGTTGCCGAACGCCAGCACCAGCGCGATCACGACCACCATCATTCCCCAGTTGACCGCGGGGATGTAGATCTGGCCGATGGTGTCGCGCGAGGTGTGCTTGGTGTGCATGCGCGGGATGTAACCCAGCTGCATGGCCTGGCGGGTGACCGAGAAGGCGCCGGTGATCACCGATTGCGAGGCGATCACTGTGGCAGCGGTCGCCAGCACCACCATCGGCATCCGCGCCCATTCGGGCACGCCGACGTAGAACGGGTTGCGGATCGCAGCCGGGTCCTCCAGCACCAGCGCCCCCTGGCCCAGGTAGTTCAGAACCAGCGCCGGCAGGACGAAGTAGTACCAGGCGTAGCGGATCGGCTTGGCGCCAAAGTGGCCCATGTCGGTGTAGATCGCCTCGCCGCCGGTGACCGCCAGCACCACCGCGCCGAGGATGAAGATGCCGTGCCACTGGTGGACGAGGAAGAACTCCACCGCCCACATCGGATTGAGCGCGTGCAGCACCTGCGGCGCATGGGTGATGTTGAGCACGCCCAGCGCGGCCAGCGAGAGGAACCATGTGCCGGTGATCGGCCCGAACACCTTGCCCATCCGGTGGCTGCCAAAGCGCTGGCTGGCAAACAGCGCGACCAGCACCACCACCGTCAGCGGCACCACCCACGCGCCCAGCTCCGGGGCGACGACCTCCAGTCCTTCCAGGGCCGAGAGCACCGAGATGGCCGGTGTGATGACCCCGTCGCCGAAGAACAGCGCCGCGCCGAACACGCCCAGGATGCCGACGCCGTACGCGGACTTGGACCCCTTGGGCAGGGTGCGCTGGGCAAGCGCCATCAGCGCCATGATGCCGCCCTCGCCCTCGTTGTCGGCGCGCATGATGATGGTCACGTACTTCACCGTGACCACCAGCATCAGCGCCCAGAACACCAGCGAGAGGATGCCCAGTACGGTGTCGTGGTTGGCGGTCAGCCCGTAGTGCGGACTGAAGGCTTCGCGCAGGGTGTACAGCGGACTGGTGCCGATGTCGCCGAAGACGACGCCGATGGCACCCATCATGAGACCGGCCAGACCCACCTGGCCATGGCCGGCAGCGTCGGCGCGGGCGCCGTTGCCCGCGGGGGGAATCTTGGGTGTCGACATGGGGCAGTGGGTCAGCGGCGAAAACGGGTGAGCGGCACGCTCAACGAAGCGCGGACTGTAACGCCTTGCGGATGATGGCGGCGGCGTCATCGGCCGCGCCGGGGGAAGCGTCACGCACCATACGCGCAGCTTCGGCCGGTTTGTAGCCCAGTTGCTGCAAGGCAATGACCGCCTCGCTCTGCGGATCGCGGGGAATGTCGGAGGGCGACAGGATCACGCCCTCCCCGCCCATGTCGCCGGCGCGGTCGCGCAGCTCGACGACCATGCGCTCGGCGGTCTTCTTGCCGATGCCGGGGATGCGGCACAACGCGGCCACGTCGCTGGCCTGCACGGTGCGGACGAAATCGTCGACGCTGATGCCCGACAGGATCGCCAGCGCGATCTTCGCGCCGATCCCCTTGACCTTCTGCACCTCGCGGAACAGCTGGCGCTCGGAATCGCGCAGGAAGCCGTACAGCGACACGCTGTCCTCCTTCTGCGCGTAGTGGGTGAACAGCGAGACTTCCCGGCCCAGCTCGGGCAGGTCGTAGAAGGTGCTCATCGGCGCCTCCAGCTCGTAGCCCACGCCATTGACGTCGACCACCAGCCAGGGCGGCTGCTTGTGGATGACGTTGCCTTTCAGTCTGCCGATCATGTGCCGCGTCTCCGTAACTGGGTCACCGCCAGCCCGGTGCGGGCCGCGGTGGCACTCATGTGCGCGTGGGTCAGGGCGACCGCCAGCGCGTCGGCGGCGTCCGCCTGCAGCTTCATCGCCGACAGGTTCAGCAGCAGCCGGACCATGTGCTGAACCTGCAGCTTGTCCGCCGCGCCCTTGCCGACCAGCGACTGCTTGATCACCCGCGGCGCGTATTCGCTGATCGCCAGCTTGCGCCGCACCACCGTCGCCATCGCCGCGCCGCGCGCGTGGCCAAGCTTGAGCGCGGACATCGCCGACTTGTCCATGAACACCGTCTCGATGGCGACCTGTTGCGGCTGCCACTGGTCGAGCACGCGCTCCAGACCTTCGCAGAGAAGCCCCAGCCGCGCCGGGAAGTCCGGCGCCGACAACAGCTTGAGCGCCTCGCAGTGCACGTAGCGGCAGCGCCCGTCGCTGCCCACGTCGATCACCCCGATCCCCGTCCACTGGGAACCGGGATCAATGCCCAGTATGCGGATCACGTCGCCGGCCCACGCCCTCAGGCGTAGGCGTCCAGGCCGAGGTCGGCGTTGGAGTAGACGTTCTGCACATCGTCGAGGTCTTCCAGCCAGGCCAGCAGCTTGACCACCTGCTCGGCCACGTCGCCCTCCACGGCGATGTCGTTGTCGGCGCGCCAGGTCACCTCGGCATGGCCGGGCGGATGACCCGCGTCGACCATCGCCTGCTTGACCGCCTCATAGGCGTCCTGGGTGGTGAACACCTCGATCGCGCCGTCCTCGGGGTAGACCACGACATCGTCCGCGCCGGCCTCGATGGCCGCGTTGGTGATGCCATCCTCGTCGGCATTGGCCCCGTACGTCAGCACGCCCAGCTTGTTGAACATGAAGGCAACCGAGCCGTCGGTGCCCAGGTTGCCGCCGAACTTGCCGAAGGCGTGGCGCACGTCGGCCACGGTGCGCACCTTGTTATCGGTCAGGCAGTCGACGATCACCGCGACCCCGCCCGGCGCGTAGCCCTCGTAGCGGATTTCCTCGTAGTTGACGCCTTCCAGCTCGCCGGTGGCCTTCTTGACCGCGCGCTCGACGACGTCCTTGGTCATGTTGGCGCTGTAGGCCTTCTCGATCGCCGAGCGCAGGCGCGGATTGCTGGTCGGGTCGCCCCCGCCAGCACGCGCGGCGACCGAAATCTCGCGGATGAGCTTGGTGAAGATCTTGCCGCGCTTGGCGTCCGAGGCGTTCTTGCGACCCTCGATTGACGGTCCCCTACCCATGTGCAGTGTCCAATTGAGTGAACGGTGACAGCCGGATACTTTACTCCAACCCGTGATGCCCAGCGGCGCGTGCACGATCGCTGTTTGCTTACCCGCAGCGCCTTGGCGCCTCACCGGTCATGGACGAAGCGCCCCGTGCGCAGGAAGGCGATGACCTGGCGCGACACCGGCGCGGAAACCAGCATGCCGCTGTGGCTGGTCGGCAGGACGATGTGGTCCGCCAGCCCGGGCACGCAGGTCTCTGCGATCGCCACGGTGCCATCGCTCGCGCCGGCGAAATCGCCGAAGAAACGGCCCAGGCCAAGGCCGGAGTTGCCGGCCACCACGCCCAGCTCCGCGTCGCCTTCCCAGGCGTGGCAGCCCCGCCGGAGCAACCGCGCGCTGCGTCCCAGAAAACCCCGAAGCAGCGGCAATTGCGCCATGCCCGTCGCGGCTGCGCTGCCCGCCAGCGGCGTGCCCAGACAGACGACGCGCCGAACCGGCAAGCCCGGCTCGCGCTCCAGCGCACGTACCGCGATCAGCCCGCCCAGGCTGTGCGCCAGGACGTCGGCCGGATCGCGCAAGGCCTCCACCAGTCCGGGGATCGCCCGTGCGGGGCCGCCACCGACGGTGTCATAGCCGAACAACTGCGGGTCAAAGCCGGCGCGGCGCAGCCGGCGCGCGTGCCAGGCCATGCACGCGCTGGGCATCCACAGGCCGTGCAGCAGCAACACGCGACGGCCCGGACCACCCGCATGATCGGTACTGGCGAGATTGTCTTCGGCGTCTGCCGCCACGCTCAGGGCGCCGGGAATTCCCGGCGCAGCCAGTCGTCCAGCACCCGCTTCTCGTAGCGCAGCGGATCGTTGTCACGGCCGAAACCGGGCCGCGACAGATAGGCCATGTCGGTCAACTGGCGGCGGCCTTCGTCGATCACCTGCCCCGCTGCGTCCAGCCGGCGGAATTCCAGCGTGATCCGGGGCGGGTAGATGTCGCGCATCATCCGCACGTCGTCGTAGCGCGGGCCCTGCCACGGCTCATACTCGCCGGCGCGGTCGACGTCCAGCAAGGTCACCTGCAGTTGTTCACCGGCAGGCAGGCGGCGCTCCGCCTGGGTCCGCAGGTAGGTCGCCAACTGCTCGATCCAGACGCCGCGCCGGGTATCGATGAGGTCGCGGCCGTAGGTGATTTCGCGGAACGTGGCCGGATCGTTCCATGCCACCTGGGCCGGTCCCGCCGCGGGAAGCTGGCCCGGCCCCGCACCGGCCACCGGTGTGCTTGCGCACGCGGCGAGGCCAAGGGTCAGAACGCATGCGGCGATGCCCGCAGTCATGGCTTTCATGGTCGAACTCCCTGTGCCGAATGAGCCTCCATTCTGCCTCGTCGCGTGCCGCAGCACCGTGTAGGTGCGGGTTGGCTGGCGAAGCCCGTTCAGGCCAGCTGGCCGGGCGGGCGGCGCAGGATGAACTCGTGATCGCGGACGCGACCGACCGGGAATTCGTAGTCGCCGACGTGCTGGAAGCCGCGTCGGGCATAGAAGCGCTGCGCCGCGAAGTTGCGCGACCACACTCCCAGCCACAGCGTGCGTGGCCCGTCGCGCAGCAGCCACTCCAGCGCAACCCGGCACAGCTCGCCGCCGAGCCCGCCGCCCTGCATGTGCTCCAGCAGGTACAGGCGCTTGAGCTCGCCATCGCCGGGATGGACGACCGGATGTGGCAACCCGCACGGCCCGGCCGCGGCATGGCCGACCGCCTCGCCGTCCTGCTCCACCAGCCACACCGCATAGCCCGGGTGGGCTAGGATCGTGCGCTGCCGATCGACCGTGTAGTTCTCGCCCAAGAATGCAGCCAGATCCTCGGCCGGATAGAGGTGGCCGAAGGTCTGGGTGAAGGTGCGCGTAGCCAGGTCCGCCAGCGTTGCCGCGTCGGCGACCGTGGCCCGGCGGATCACGGGGGGCATGGCTGAACCCTACTTTTTGGGGCGCACCGCGATGTGGATCTCGGCCAGTTGCTCATCGGCGATCGGCGATGGCGCGCCGGTCATCATGCATTGCGCACCGGTGGTCTTGGGGAAGGCGATGACGTCGCGGATCGACTCGGTGCCGGCCATCAGCGCGGCGATGCGGTCGATGCCGAAGGCGATGCCGCCGTGCGGGGGCGCGCCGTACTTGAGCGCATCCAGCAGGAAGCCGAACTTCGCCAGCTGCTCGTCGGCGTCGATGCCCAGCAGCTCGAACACCGCCGCCTGCATCGCCGGACGATGGATGCGGATCGAGCCGCCGCCGATCTCGTTGCCGTTGAGGACCATGTCGTAGCCGCGCGAGACCGCCGTGTGCGCATTGGCCCGCAGCGACTCGACGTCGTCCACGGCCGGCGCGGTAAACGGGTGATGCAGCGCGACGTGGCGCTGGGCGTCCTCGTCCCACTCGAACATCGGGAAGTCCGTCACCCACAGCGGCGCCCAGCCCTCACGAACCAGCCCCAGGTCCTTGCCGACCTTCAGCCGCACCGCGCCCATGAAGTCGGACGCGGTATTCCAGGCGCCCGCGCCGAACAACAGCAGGTCGCCGGCGCTGGCGGCCGTGGCCTGCAGGATCGCCGTCAGGGTGGCATCGTCGAGGAACTTGGCGATCGGCGAATTGACGCCCTCGCGGCCGAGCGTCGGGTCGGTGACCTTCATCCACGCCAGGCCCTTGGCGCCGTACTTGGCCGCGTGCGCGGCGACCTCGTCGATCTGCTTGCGCGATAGGGTTGCGCCGCCTGGCACGCACAGGGCAACCACCCGGCCCTTTGCATCGTTGGCCCAGTCGGTGAAGACCTTGAACTCGCAATCCTTCACCAGCTCGGCGATATCGGTGAACTCCATCGCGATGCGCAGGTCGGGCTTGTCGGAACCGAAACGACGCATCGCCTCCGCCCAGGTCATGCGCGGGAAAGGCTGCGCGAGATCGACGTCCATCACCTCGCGGAAGGCATCGCGGATCATCGCCTCGGCGGTGTCCTGGACATCGGATTCCTGCACCCAGGCGAACTCCATGTCGAGCTGGGTGAACTCCAGCTGGCGATCTGCTCGCAGCGCCTCGTCGCGGAAGCAGCGGGCGATCTGGTAGTAGCGGTCGAAGCCGGCGACCATCAGGATCTGCTTGAACAGCTGCGGCGACTGCGGCAGCGCGTAGAACTCACCGGGGTGCATGCGTGCCGGCACCAGGAAGTCGCGCGCGCCCTCCGGGGTCGCCTTGGTGAGGATCGGGGTTTCGATGTCCTGGAAGTCCCGCTCGTCCAGCCAGCGGCGCAGCGCGCGCACCAGCTTGGTCCGGGTGCGCATCTTGCGCTGCATGTCCGCGGTACGCAGGTCCAGGTAGCGGTACTTCAGGCGGATGTCCTCGCCCGGGTTCTCATGGGCGTGGAACGGCAGCGGCTCGGCCTTGTTCAACACCTCGATGGCCGTTGCCACCACCTCGACCTGGCCGGTCGGGATCTTGTTGTTGACCGATTCTCGCCGGCGCACCTGACCGGTCACGCGCAGGCAGTCCTCGTAGCCCACATCCGACGCGGTGGCGATGACGCGGTCGTTGCCTTCCACGTCGGCCGGCTCGGCCACCACCTGGACGATGCCCTCGTGGTCGCGCAGGTCGATGAAGCACAGGCCGCCCAGGTCGCGGGCGACGTCGGCCCAGCCGCACAGGGTCACGGTCTGGCCGATCAGTCTTTCATCGATCAGGCCGCAGAAATGGGTACGCATGGTGGCTCCGGAAACGGGACGCGCCGGGCAGTCCCGGCTGGACCGGCTAGTTTAACGGGCTGGCCGCCGGTTCCGGGAACCCGCTCAGACGCCGGCGGCTGGCGCGGGCTTGGCTGTGGGCGGTGCAGCCGGAGCCGACTTCGCCTCCGCCGGCTTGATCTCGGGTTTGGCTTCGGGCTTGGAGTCGCCGCCCTTTGCTGGCGCGTCCGGCGCTGCGCCGTCGCCGGCCAGGTTGCGCTTCTTGTCGCCGTCCTTCTTGAAGTCGGTCTCGTACCAGCCGGTGCCCGACAGGCGGAACTGCGGCGCGGTCAGCTGGCGCTTGAGTTCGGGCTTGGCACACACCGGGCAATCGATGGGATCGGGGTCGGACAGTTTCTGCAGGCGATCAAAATCGTGACCGCAGGCGGCGCATTCAAAAGCATAGATCGGCATGGAGACAGAACCCTTGAGTCAGCAAACGCGTCGAATCGACAGTCGGTGCGCCGACCGGGCGGGGCCCGGATCGGCGATGCGTACAGCGCGGTGCGCGCGCCAGCTGGAATGGGGGCGAAGCCCGCGCATTCAAGTCCCGCCACGCAATACGGGAGGGCCTACACGCTTACGTGAGGGCGGTCGGCCCGTTCGCCACCGCAGGCGCCTCACCCGCTTCGCCCGCCTTGCCCATCCGGTCCTCCGGATGCGGCGGCAGGGGGGCGTCAAACAGATCGACATCAAACGGGGTGCGGAAGACCAGCGACGGCAGCAGCGTGTTGAGCGTGGTGTAGAGGATCAGCGCCCCAAACAACGTGGCGGACAGACCGAATTCCTTGTGCAGGATATTGGCCATCACCAGCGTGAACACCAGCGTCGGTGCGAGCGCCACCGACACCTTCATGCTGCTCTTGTGGCCCTCACCAAACATCACCCGGCGCTGCAGCCAGACCAGTGCGATCCGCAGCGGCACGATCACCAGCGTCAGCACCACACCCAGGCCGGCGGCCTCCCAGGTCAGCGCATCGCGCGAGATCTCGGTACCGGCATGGAAAAAGTAGAACGGCACGAAGAAGGTCGCAAACAGGCGCAGGGCGTGGATGTTCTCGTCCGAGGCGAGCAGCGGCATGCGCAAGCGCAGCAGGCGCGCGACCAGGCCGGCGATGAATGCCCCCACCAGGTAATAGACGCCCAGGCTGTAGGTGATGTACGCCGCGACCAGGCCGACCATCACCAGCAGGGAGAACTCCGAGCCCGGCGCGTGCGGCATCACCCATCGGCCCAGCGCGATGAACACCAGCGGCAGGCCGACCATCATCAGGACCATCGCGCCGGAGGAGATCGCCAGCTGGGTCGGGTCGCCGGCCTGCAGGACCACGAACAGCGCGGCCAGCGCCAGCAACTCGCCGGCGATCGCCTTGCTGGTCACCCAGAAGCGCTCGTCGGCGTTCAGTCCCAGGCGCTCGAGGGTGTCGACGATGAAGCCGGTGGACGGTGTCAGCAGGGCCAGCGATACCAGCGCCGCCGCCTGCCAGCCGAGATCGGCGTACTTCCAGCCCAGCCAGGCGACGCCGACCAGGCAGGCGATCTGGGTGGTCAGGTACACCAGCAGCCGGCCAAGCTCCTTGCGCAGCGCCGACAGGTCGACCTCCAGCCCGGCGAACAGGAACAGCGAGGAGATGCCCAGCGTGGAGAGCAGCACGATCACCGAATCGTTCATGCGCTCGCCCCACAGCAGCACCGCGCCCAGGCCCAGCAACAGGCAGGTGATCGGTGCCGGCAGCTGGAAGCGTTGCAGCGCGCGCGGGATGACCAGCAGGCCGAAGATCAGCAGCAGGTAGATCAGTTCGTTGTTCATGGCAGCAGCCGTCGGCACGCGAGGTCGGCGTGCATAGTCGGCGCCATGCGGGCCACTGACAACCCCGGCACGCGATGCAGGCCACACCTGCCGGCACCTCGCGGGTTGTGTACGCTTGCCCGACACACCCGTCGGGAAACCCGAAGATGTCCCATATCACTGTCCGCCCCGCCCTCCCGATCATCGCCGCCGCCCTGTTGATGGTCGGGCTGGCCGGCGCCGGCTGGTTCGCCGCCAAGGGCATGGAGCGCCTGAAGACCGCCGACCGCTATGTGGTGGTCAAGGGCTCGGCCGAGAAGATCGTCGATGCCGACCTGGTGGTCTGGCCGTTGCCGCACACCGTGGGCGGCAACGACCTGGGCGAGGTCCAGCGCCACCTGGACGCGAACACCGCGATCATCCGCGGGTTCTTCGAGGCGGCCGGCTTCAAGCCCGATGAAATCGTGGTGTCGCCGCCGCGGCTGGAAGACCGCTGGGCGTGGGCCTACGGCGACAGCCGGCCGCCGGAGCGCTACCGCTACGCGACCACGGTCAGCCTGCGCACGACCAACGTCGCGGGCGCGCTGGAAGCCGTCCGGCGCACCGGCGAGCTGGTGACCCAGGGCGTGATGATCGGCGAGGACAGTTCGCCGGAGTTCGATTACACCAAGCTCAACGACATCAAGCCGGCCCTGATCGCCGAGGCTACGGCGGCCGCGCGCGATTCTGCCGTCCAGTTTGCCAAGGACTCCGACTCGCGACTGGACGGGATACGTAGCGCCAACCAGGGCGTGGTCAGCATCAGCGACCGTGACCAGAGCAGCCCGCAGATCAAGCGGGTGCGCGTGGTGACGACGGTGGAATACTTCCTGCGCGATTGACGACGCGCCCGGGTCCCGGTCGCGGCGCAGGCGCCGCGTGCAACAATGCGCTCCACTTATATTCGCGCCGCGCCTCGCGCGTCCGCACCGTCAGGAACCTCCATGAAGCGACTCCTACTGGCCGCGGCGTTCGGCCTGCTCAGCATCTCCGCGTGCGCCAAGGCGCCCGCCTCCGCCGACGATGCAAAGCCGGCACAAGGCGCTGCAACGGCTCCCGCCGAGATCACCAAGCCGGCCCCCGGCTCACCCGAGGAGCGCGCGGTCGCCGCCATCGCCGCGCTCAACCCCGAGGTCAAGGTTGACCACGTGGGCAAGGCCCCCATGCCCGGCTTCCGCGAGGCGGTCGTCGGCGGGCAGGTCATCTACGTCAGCGACGACGGGAATTATCTGCTGTTCACTGGCGCCGGCGGTGGGCTGCTCGACACCCGGACCCAGAAGAACCTCAGCGAGGCGACCCTGGGCGGCATGCGCAACAAGTTGCTGCAGACGATTCCGGCCGGCGAGCGGATCGTGTTCGCGCCGCCCAACCCCAAACACACCGTCACCGTGTTCACCGACGTGGAATGCGGCTACTGCCGCAAGATGCACGAGGAGATCAAGCAGTACAACGCCGAAGGCATCGCTGTGGAGTATCTGGCGTTCCCGCGCATCGGGATCGGCAGTGAAGGCTACAACGACATGGTCTCGGTATGGTGCGCGCCCGACCGCAAGAGCGCGCTGACCAAGGCCAAGTCCACAGGCGAGGTCGAAAGCCGCAACTGCAGGAACACGGTCGCCGACCAGTACAAGGTCGGCCAAAGCGTCGGGCTGACCGGCACGCCGATGATCATCGCCCGCGACGGCAGCCAGCTCGGCGGCTACCTGCCCGCCAAGGCACTGCGCGCCGCGCTGGACAAGCTGGAAGCCAGCGACGGTTGACCACCCACAGAGGACCGTGTCGGCGCCGCCTGCGGGCGGCGTCGTTACATCTGGCCCGCGACCATTGGCCGAACGTACGCTTCGGCGCGCAGCGGGCGTCGCGCTAGACTGGGGTCATCCCGAACAAGGAGTTTCGTCATGGCCCAGGCCAGTGCCGTGTCACCGCCGGTCGGCGGAGCAAAAAGCAAGATCTACCCCGATGCAGAGACCGCCCTGCAGGGTGTCGTGGCCGATGGCCAGACCCTGGCGGTTGGCGGATTCGGGCTGTGTGGCATCCCCGAGGCACTGATCGAGGCCCTGCACGATTCCGGGGTGACCGGACTGACCGCCATCTCCAACAACGCCGGCGTGGATGGCTTTGGCCTGGGCCTGCTGCTGGAGACGCGCCAGATCCGCAAGATGGTGTCGTCCTACGTCGGCGAGAACAAGGAGTTCGAACGCCAGTTCCTGGCCGGCGAGCTCGAACTGGAATTCACCCCGCAGGGCACCCTGGCCGAACGCCTGCGCGCCGGCGGCGCCGGGATCCCGGCCTTCTTCACCGCTACCGGCTACGGCACGGTGGTCGCCGAGGGCAAGGAGACCCGCGAGTTCAACGGCAAGCACTACGTGATGGAGACCGCTCTGGTCGCCGATGTGGCGCTGGTCAAGGCGTGGAAGGCGGACAATGCGGGCAACCTGCTGTTCCGCAAGACCGCGCGCAACTTCAATCCCGCGTGCGCCATGGCGGGCAAAGTCTGCATTGTCGAGGTCGAGGAGATCGTCGAGGTTGGCCAGATCGACCCCGACCAGGTGCACCTGCCGGGCATCTACGTGGACCGGATCGTGCACAACCCGAACCCAGAGAAGCGCATCGAACAGCGCACCGTGCGCGAAGGAGGCAAGTAATGGGCTGGTCACGCGAGCAGATGGCGCAGCGCGCCGCGCAGGAACTCACCGACGGCGCCTACGTCAACCTGGGCATCGGCCTGCCGACCATGGTGGCCAACTACATACCCGACGGCATGGACGTGTGGCTGCAGTCGGAGAACGGCTTGCTCGGCATCGGCCCGTTCCCGACCGAGGACGAACTGGACGCCGACCTGATCAACGCCGGCAAGCAGACCGTCACCGCCCGCGCGGGCGCCAGCTATTTCGGCAGCCACGATTCCTTCGCGATGATCCGCGGCGGCCACATCAACCTGGCGATCCTGGGCGCGATGGAGGTCACCGACAAGGGCGACCTTGCCAACTGGATGGTGCCGGGCAAGATGGTCAAGGGCATGGGCGGGGCGATGGACCTTGTTGCCGGCGTGCAGCGCGTGGTCGTGCTGATGGAACACACCACCAAGCATGGCGAGCCGAAGATCCTGCCCGAATGCACCCTGCCGTTGACCGGCCTGGGCGTCGTCAGCCGCATCATCACCGACCTGGCGGTCATGGACGTCACGGATGATGGACTGAAGCTGGTCGAGCTGGCTCCTGACGTGACCGAGGACGAACTGCGCGGCAAGACCGGGGTGGCGTTCACTCAGGCCTGAGCGCTGCCGGATCTGAATGACGAGGCCGCCTGAGGGCGGCTTCGTTGTTTAGGTTGAGCGACCATGGGCATCCGTGCTGCCACTGGCCAGCACCCAACCCACGATCTCGCCGGTCACCGCGTGCAGGGCTTGGTCGAACGCCTGCACCACGTCCTCGATCGAGGTAGTGGCGGTCGGCGCCTGCTGCAGGAACGTACGCGACGCGACCACGCGCTGGCTGGCAATGTGCAGCAGCTTGGCGTTGACCTCGATCACCACCGTCGGCGGCGCCGCGGGCGCATCGTAATCGGATTCGAAGCGCCGCACTTCCAGCATCAGGCGGTACTGCGCGCTCATCCCGCTGCCCTGGCGCGCGACCGCGGCGATCCGCCCGGAGTCCTCCAAAGTGCGCAATATCGCGCCCTCAAGCATGTCGGTCGGGATTCGCGCCCAACTGGCGCCCTTGTAGATCTGCAACTCGTTGGCTGACGGACGCACGGCGATGCGCAGGCTGTCGCCGACCCGCGTTGCGTTCACCTTGGCCAGCGACAGCTGCCAGTCCACCCGCGGCCACGAAGGATCCGCCTGCACCCGCGGGTCAAGGTCGTACACCGTGGCCCGGTCGCGGGTGTTGTTGCCCAGCACCGAGCAGGCGGCCAGCAACAGGCACCCGAACAACAGCAGCGCGGTACGCACAGGGACAAGCCGGCCGTTGCGTGGGCGGGACGTGGTCGTGTTCGTGTTCATTCGGGTTCGAACTCCTTGAGCGAATCGCGGCCGAGCAGGTAGCGGGCCGGATTGCTGTCCAGGCGGTCGCTTACCCGGCGCAGGTCGCGCACCAGGCCGCGCAGCTCGCTCAGCGTCGGGCCAAGCTGGGACAATCCGTCGTTGGCGAAACTGTTGATTGCCGCGCGGTTGTCGTTGACGATGCCGTCGGCGCCGATGGCCGCCGAATCGAGGCGGGCCAGCGTGTGGTCCAGCCGCGCAACCAGTTGCGGCAGCTTGCTCACCAGCTCGCGGTCGATGCTCAGCACGGCGGTATTGGCGTTGCCGATGGTCGCTTCCAGCTTTTCGCTGGATGCGCGCGCATGGGTGATCAACGCCTTGAGGTCTTCGCGCTGGTCGGAGATCGCGCCCGTCAGCGTCTCGACGTTGGCCAGCGTGCGGGCAACGCTCTCCACGTTCTCCTCGCTCAACAACTGGTCCATACGCGCGACCAGTCGGTTGGCGGTATCGGCGATGTTCTGAAGCGCGGAGGCCTCGGTCTGGATGACCGGCGTCTCGCTCTTGTCCACGTCCACCAGCCGCGGGCTGGCCGGGTCGCCGCCGGTGAGCTGGATGATCGGGCTGCCGGTGATGCCGGTCATCGACATCTTGGCGCGCGTGTCGGTCTTCACCGGCGCGCTGGCCTGGACCTTGAGCGTGGCAATCACGCGGCGCGGGTCATCGGGGGCCAGGCGCAGCTTCTCCACGGTGCCCACCGAGATGCCGTTGTACTGCACGCTGCTGCCTTCGCTCATGCCCGTGACCGGCTCGTTGAAGATCACGCGATAGCTCTGCCAGCTCTTGTCGGTCGAGTACTTGGCCGCCCACAGCGCAAAAAACAGCAGGAACAGCGTCATGACGATCGTAAACGCGCCGATCAGGACATAGTTGGCCTTGGTTTCCATCAGGGGACGACCTCGTTGAGCGGGCGGGCGGCCGAGCCGGCATCCTGCGCGGCGCGGGCCCGGGGGCCGTGGAAGTACTCACGCACCCACGGGTGCTCGCATTGTTCGATTTCCTCGATCGGGGCGCAGGCCACGACCTTGCCGTCTGCCAGCACGGCAATCCGGTCACATATAGCGTAAAGGGTGTCGAGGTCGTGAGTGATGAGGAACACGGTGAGCCCGAGCGCCTGCTGCAGGGTGCGGATCAGGCGATCGAAGGCGGCCGCGCCGATCGGATCCAGGCCGGCGGTGGGTTCGTCGAGGAACAGCAAAGGCGGATCCAGCGCCAGCGCACGCGCGACGCCGGCACGCTTGCGCATGCCGCCCGACAGCTCGGACGGAAACTTCTCCAGCGCATCGCCTGGCAGTCCAGACAGTTTCACCTTGAGCAAGGCCAGCTCGTAGCGCAGCGAGTCTGACAGGTCGGGGCAGTACTCCTTCAGCGGCACCTCGACGTTCTCGCCCACCGTCAGCGAGGAGAACAACGCACCGTCCTGGAACAACACGCCGGTGTTCTGCTCGATATGCCTGCGCGTCCTGCTGTCGCTGCTGAGCGCGTCCACGCCCAACACCTCGATGCTGCCATCGTTGGGACGGCGCAGGCCAAGGATGGAGCGCATCAGGACGGACTTGCCGGTGCCCGAGCCGCCGACGACGCCGAGGATCTCTCCGGGCATCACGTCCAGGTCGAGCCCGTCGTGTACCACCTGCGCACCGAAGCGGTTGACCAGCCCACGCACGCGAATGATCGGGCGGGGATCCGCGGCGGCCGTCACCAGCCCATCTCCATCAGCCAGATCGCAAAGAACGCGTCCAGCACGATCACCAGCGAGATCGACTGCACGACGCTGGAGGTGGTGCGCTCGCCCAGCGATTGCGCGGTGCCCTTCACCTGCAGGCCTTCCAGGCAGCCGATCAGGCTGATGACCAGCGCAAACACCGGCGCCTTGCCCAGCCCGACCCACAGGTGCTTCAGCGACATCGTGTCCTGCATCCGCGCCAGGTATTGCTGCGGCGGAATGTCCAGATTGAACGCACCGACCGTCAGCCCGCCCAGCAAGCCCGCCATCATCGCCACAAAGGTCAGCAGCGGCAGGGTGACCAGCAGCGCGAGGACCCGCGGAATCACCAGCAGGTCGACCGGATCCAGTCCCAGGGTGCGCATGGCGTCGACCTCCTCGCGGCCGACCATGGCGCCGATCTGGGCGGTGAACGCACTGGCGGTTCGGCCGGCCAGGATGATCGCGGTCAGCAACACGCCGAACTCGCGCAGGAACGCGATGCTCACCAGCTCGACCACAAAGATCGTGGCGCCGAAGTCACGCAGCACGTTCGCGCCGAGAAACGCGACCACCGCGCCGACCAGGAAACACAGCAGCGCCACCAGTGGCACCGCGTCCAGTCCCACCTGCTCCATGTGGAAGACGGTGGCGGTGGGACGGAACCGCCTGGGGTCGCGGACCAGCCGCAGCATCTTGACCAGCACCTCGCCGAAAAACCCCAGCAGCGCGCGCGCCTCTCGCCAATTGCCGGCCACGGCCCGGCCCAGCCGTGCCAGCGCCTCGCGCACGCCGAACTCGCGCGGACGTGGCAACCGCTCATCGGTGACGTCGTCGATGACTGCAACGAGCGCGCGGTGGTCGGGATGGAATTCAAACGCCTGGAAGTCGACCCCACGCTCGCGTGCGAAGCGCAGCAACTGCAGCACCCCCAGCGAATCGAGCCGGTCCACGCCAGTGGCATCCAGCGCGCGAGTGTCCTCGGGCATGGATGCCAATTGATCGCCGACCGCCTGCGCCTGCTCGATCGTCCACTGGCCGGCGAGCACCTGGCGACCGGCGTCGCGGTCATCGGGGGCGAAGCTCGGTGGCGAAGGGTCGGATGCACTCATGGGTGATCGAAGGATACATGCGCGACCCATGCACGGCGCGTCGTCCCGGGCCCGCGTGCGATCCTAGCGGGATGATCAGTACGTCTTCGCACGCCACCGCCACCATCCCGCTGAGCAACGCCAGCTATCCGGACCGCATCGCCTTCATGGTCGAGCTCGCCGAGCGCCTGCATCTGTACGGCACCACCGCCCAGCGCCTGGAAGGCGCGTTGCTCTCAGTCGCCGATCGCCTGCGCGTCGAGTGCGAGCCCTGGGTCAGCCCGACGGCCCTGATCATGTCCTTCAGCGATCCGCAGCAGCTGCCGGGGCACAGCGACATCACCCGCGTGATCCGCCTGCCTCCGGGAGACACCGACCTGCAGCGCCTGGTCGAGACGGACCGCATCGCCGAGGCGGTCATTGCCGGCGAGATGGGATTGGCGGCCGCCTTCGAGGCGCTGAGCGAGTTGGACACGCCGCCCTCGCGCTGGGCCCAGGCCCTGCAGGTCATGGCTTTCGGCCTCGTGGCAGCGGCGGTGGGTGGACTGCTGCGCCTGCCCTGGCTGGATATCGCGGTGGCCGGATTCAACGGCGTGCTGATCGGTGTCCTGACCCTGCTGGGGGCGTCCCGACCGCGTTTGCGCGAAGCCTCCGACGCGCTGCTGGCGATGGTCGCCACGCTGGTGGTCGTGCTGGTGGCGACCTTCGTCGCGCCGCTCAACCAGAACACGGTGATCATCGCTTCGCTGATCGTGTTGCTGCCGGGTCTCTCGCTGACCAACGCCATGAACGAGTTGACCAGCCAGCACCTGGTGTCCGGCACGGCGCGCGCGGCCGGAGCGCTATCGACCGTGCTCAAGTTGACGCTGGGGACGGTCATTGCACTCTACATGGCGCACCTGGTCGGTCTGGAGCCCGCCGTGCGCGCACTGCGACCCCAGCCACCATGGGTGGAATGGCCGGCACTGGCGGCCGCGTCACTGGCTTTTGCGGTGCTGTTCCGGGCGCACGTGCGCGATTACCCGCTGGTGATGATTTCCGCCGCGACGGGTTATCTGATCTCGCGCTATGGAGGGCTGGCCTGGGGCAGCCCGGTCGGAATCTTCCTGGCCGCGCTGGTATTGACGGTGGCGGGAAACGGGTATGCGCGTTGGTTTGACCGCCCCGGCGCGCTGGTCCGGGTGCCGGGAATCATCCTTCTGTTGCCGGGCAGCGTCAGCCTGCGCGGAATGATGGACTTGGTCCAGCGTCAGGACGTGGGTGTGGGACAGGATGCGCTGATGGCGGTGGTAAACATCCTGTTGGCGGTCATCGCCGGGTTGTTGTTTGGCAACCTGCTGCTGCCAACCCGCAGGAACCTGTAGAAAATCGAAAAGAAAACGCCGGCATTCGCCGGCGCTTCCCTGCTCCGGCGCATCGCCGGAGAAGCTCGATCCAGTGCGTCCCGGCATCAAGCCTCGGGGTTGATCAGGAACTCGTCGCGGTTGCGGCCGGCATCGGTGAAGGCGGTCAACCAGCGTGGCTGGCGGCCGCGGCCGGTCCAGGTCTCGTTGGCGTTTTCGGGATTGCGGTACTTTGGCGCGACCTTGCCGGTGGTCTTGCGCGCTTTACGCGGCGCACTGGCGCGGGCACGTGGTTCAGCCGCCGCGGCACCGCCTGCGCCGAACAGCTCGGCAATCGTATAGCCCTCGCTCTTCGCCGCCTGCATCACACGCTTGCGCGCCTGGGTAATGGGCTTGCGCTTGCTCAGCGTGGTTTTGCGCTTCTTCGCCTCGTTGATCAGCGCGGTGAGTTCTTTCGCTGACAGGGATTCAATATCGACTGACATGGGGGATTCTCCGGGAATTGGTGAAACTCGGCCGTGGCACGGCCGGCGAGCCAATACTAGGCCGGCGAGCGGAGTTAGTAAACGCTGACTATTATCCCGGCCGGCCCGGCATTCATTTACTTGCCCCCAGGTTTGCCCAATGAGCGATCAAGCACTGGCACCGATCCGCATCAGCAACGCCTCCAGCCCGATATTTTCGGACGCCTCGGCCAGTCGATGCCGGTATTCGAAGGTACCGGCGACAATGCCGCGCTCGGAAACCACGATCCGGTGCGGAATGCCAATCAGCTCCATATCGGCGAACATCGCCCCGGGACGCAAACCGCGATCATCCATTGCCGCTTCGATGCCCATTCCAAGCAATTGACGGTGCAGCGCTTCAGCCGCGACCACCACCGCCGGGTCTTTTTTCGGATTGATGATGCAGATCACCACCTGCCACGGCGCCATCGCCTCGGGCCAGACGATCCCGTTGGCGTCGTGGTTCTGCTCGATCGCGGCGGCGACGATGCGCGACACGCCCACCCCGTAACAGCCCATGGTCGGCGTCACGGCCTTGCCATTGGCGTCCTGCACCGTGCAATCCATGGCCGCGGCATATGTGCGGCCGAGTTGGAAGATGTGGCCCACCTCGATACCCCGGGCAATCTGCAGTCTGCCACTGCCGTCGGGCGACGGGTCGCCAGCGACCACATTTCGGATATCGGCCACCGCATCGGGTTCCGGGAGGTCGCGGCCCCAATTGACCCCGGCCAGATGAAACCCCTTTTCATTGGCGCCAAGGACGAAGTCGGTCATTGCCGCCACGCTGCGGTCGGCGATGACGTGCACCCGTTTGAGCGGCTTCACCGGGCCAATGAAGCCAGGCTCCGTGCCGAGGTTCTCGAGAATCTCGACCTCCGTCGCCATCCGGTAGTCGGCCAGTCCGGGAAGCTTGGCCAGCTTGATCTCGTTGATCTGGTGGTCGCCGCGCACGAGCGCGAGAACGAAGCCCTGCTCCCCGATCACGGCAACGGACTTCACGGTGCGCTCCAGTCCGACTTTCAGCAGTTCCGCCACTGCCTCGCAGGTGCGCTGATACGGGGTTTCCACCCGGGTCATGTTCTCGCCGGCGGCCGCACGCGAACCCGGCGCCAGCGCTTCGGCCAGCTCGACATTGGCGGCATAACCGGAGGCATCGGAGAACGCGATCGCATCCTCACCGGATGCGGCGAGCACATGGAACTCGTGCGAGGCGCTGCCGCCGATCGCGCCGGTATCGGCAAACACCGCGCGGAACTCCAACCCCAGTCGGGTGAATATGCGGTTGTATGCCTCGTGCATCACCTCGTACTGGCGGTCCAGGTCGGCGTCATCGAGATGAAAGGAGTAGGCGTCCTTCATCAGGAACTCGCGCGCGCGCATGACGCCGAAACGCGGCCGGATCTCATCGCGGAATTTGGTCTGGATCTGGTAGAAACACGCGGGCAGCTGTTTGTAGCTGGCCAACTCCTGGCGCGCGAAATCGGTAATGACTTCCTCGTGGGTCGGGCCATAGCAGTACCAGGCTTCCTTGCGGTCCTGGATCTTCAGTAACTGGCCGCCAAATTTTTCCCAGCGCCCGGTTTCCTCCCACAGCTCACGCGGCTGCACGGCGGGCATCAGCATCTCGATCGCACCGGCGGCGTCCATCTCCTCGCGGACCACGCGCTCGACCTTGCGCAGCACGCGCAGGCCCAGCGGCGTCCAGGTGTACAGGCCGGAGGCCAGCTTGCGGATCATCCCGGCCTTGAGCATCAGCTTGTGGCTGATGATTTCCGCCTCGGCGGGGACTTCCTTGCTGGTGTGGAGATGGAATTGCGAGAGGCGCATGGCGGAACCGGCAGAATGGTCGGGCGCCTATTCTGCCTCAGTGCGCCCGGTACCGGCCGACCTGCGTTCAGGACCGGCCGTACACGTCCTCCAGGCGGACGATGTCGTCTTCGCCCAGGTAACTGCCCGACTGCACCTCGATCAACTCGACCGGCTCGGTGCCGCGATTGCGCAGCCGGTGCACGCTGCCCAGCGGAATGAAGGTGCTCTCGTTTTCGTTCAGGTCGAACACGCGCTCGCCGCAGGTCACCTCGGCGGTGCCCGACACCACCACCCAGTGCTCCGCGCGGTGCCGGTGTTTCTGCAGGCTCAGCGCCGCGCCGGGCTTGACCACGATGCGCTTGACCTGGAAACGCTCGCCCACGCCGATGGAGTCGTAGCTGCCCCACGGCCGATAGACCTTGCGATGGAACAGGTGCTCGCTGCGCCCGGCCGCTTTGAGCCGGTCGACCACGAGTTTCACGTCCTGGACCCGGTCCTTGCGCGCCACCAGCGTGGCGTCCGGCGTATCGATGATGATGAGATCCTCGACGCCGATGGTTGCAATCAGGCGACGTTCGGAGGCCTTCACCAGACTGCCAGTGGTATCCACCGAGATCACGTCGCCTTCCTGACGGTTGCCGTCGGCGTCGTGCTCGGCGACCGACCACAACGACGACCACGAGCCGATGTCGCTCCAGCCGCAACTGACCGGTACAACGGCGGCGCGATCGGTTTTCTCCATGACCGCGTAGTCGATGGAGTCACTGGGACTGGCCGCGAAGGCGGTCTCGTCGATCCGGATGAAATCCAGGTCGCTGGAGGCCTTCCCCCACGCACGCTCGACTGCACCGACGATCGCTGGAGCATGCCGCGCAAGCTCGTCCAGATAGCCTTGGGCACTGAACAGGAACATTCCCGAGTTCCAGGCGTAGCCGCCGGCGTCCAGATACTCCTGCGCGGTTTCCAGATCGGGCTTTTCCACGAACCGGTCGATGCGATAGCCGTCGGCCCCCAGCGCGTCACCCTGACGGATGTAGCCGTAACCGGTTTCCGCGTAGTCCGGCGTGATACCGAAGGCGACCAGCCAGGCCTGTTCGGCCAAAGACAGCGCGCGGCCGACGGCGTCGCGAAACGCCGCCTCGTCCTCGATCAGGTGATCGGCCGGCATCACCAGCAAGGTGGCATCCGGGTCCGAGCGCAGCGCCTGCATCGCCGCCAGCGCGATCGCCGGCGCGGTATTACGTGCCACCGGCTCCAGGACAATGCCGCCATTGCCCATCGCGACTGCCTGCAACTGCTCGCCGACCATGAACCGGTGCAGCTGGCTGCAGACCGTTATCGGCGCTTGCACACCGGGCAAGCGGCTAGCGCGCAGGACCGTCTCCTGGTACAGCGAGCGCTCGCCGATCAGGGTCAGGAACTGCTTGGGCTGGTTCTGCCGCGACAGCGGCCACAGGCGGGTACCACTGCCGCCGCTGAGAACGACCGGATGTAGCATGCCAATTCCTTTGGATTGAACCGGGACAGAATAGCTCGTCAGACGAGGCGGCGGAGGCCCCGCTCGGATAGAATGGGCGTTCTTTCGGCCCGTGATCCACGATGTTCCGGACCCGGCCGCAGACGTACTACAGACTCATCAAGGACTCCCCACAACGATGAAAATCCTGGTTGGTTACAAGCGCGTCGTGGACTACAACGTCCGCGTGCAAGTGAAGCCGGACGGCTCCGGCGTGGTGACGGACGGCGTGAAGCTGTCGGCCAACCCGTTCGATGAAATCGCGTTGGAAGAGGCGCTGCGCCTGCGCGACAAGGGCATCGCCACCGAGGTGGTGGTCGCCACCATCGCACCCGCCAACGCCCAGGCGCACCTGCGCAACGGCTTGGCGATGGGCGCCAATCGCGCGCTGCACGTGGTGATCGAGGACGGCCAGGACATCCAGCCGCTGACCGCCGCGCGAGTCTTCCTCAAGCTGATCGAGAAGGAGCAGCCCGACCTGGTGATCCTGGGCAAGCAGGCCATCGACGATGACGCCAACCAGACCGGCCAGATGCTGGCGACGATCTGGAACCGCCCACAGGCGACCTTCGCGTCGAAGCTGGAGATTGCCGTCGGCAAGGCCACGGTGACCCGCGAGGTCGATGCCGGCCTTGAGACCCTGGAAGTGGACCTGCCCGCCGTGGTGACCACCGACCTGCGCCTGAATGAGCCGCGCTTCATCAAGCTGCCCGACATCATGAAGGCCAAGAGCAAGCCGATGGAGACCATCGCGTTTGCCGAGTTGGGGGTCGAGTCCGGCAACCTGCTCAAAACGACCCGCTACGCGCCGCCCGCCAAGCGCAGCAAGGGCGTCATGGTCAAGGATGCGGCCGAACTGGTCGCCGCACTCAAGTCGAAGGGGTTGCTGTAATGAGCAAGGTACTGATCATCGCGGAGCATCACGAGGGCGTGCTCAATTCGGCCACCGCCAAATGCGTTACCGCCGCGCAGGCGCTGTCGCCGGACGCCATCGACGTCGTCGTGCTGGCCGATTTGCCGGACGAGGTCGCTAAACAGGCGTCCACCATCGCCGGCGTCACCCGTGTTCTGACCGTGGCCAATGCCGCCAACGCGCAAGCCATCGCGCAGAACCTGGCGCCGCAGATCGCCAAACTGGCTGAGGGCTACACCCATGTGTTTGGCCCCTCAACCACCTTTGGCAAGGACGTGATGCCCTGCGTGGCCGCGCTGCTCGGCGTGGCCCAGGTGTCGGACGTGATGGAAGTCGAGTCCAGCCATGTCTTCAAGCGCCCAATCTATGCCGGCAACGCGATCATCACCGTGGAGGCGCCCGCCGCCGACACCGTGGTGGCGACCATCCGCACCGCGTCCTGGTCGGAAGCCGCCCAAGGCGGCGACGCGCCGGTGGAAGCCGTGTCGGTGGAAGCCTCGCTGCCCGAGCACACCCGCTTCATCGGCTTGGCGGGCGCGAGCTCGGACCGTCCCGATCTGCAGAGCGCCAAACGCGTGGTGTCGGGCGGACGCGGCGTGGGCTCCAAAGAGAACTTCAAGATCGTCTATGAATTCGCCGACAAGCTCGGTGCCGCGGTCGGCGCCTCGCGCGCAGCGGTGGATGCCGGCTACTGCCCCAACGAGATGCAGGTCGGCCAGACCGGCAAGATCATCTCGCCGGAGCTCTACGTCGCCATCGGCATCTCCGGCGCGATCCAGCACCTGACCGGCATCAAGGATGCGGGCACGATCGTGGCGATCAACAAGGACGGCGACGCGCCGATCTTCGAAGTTGCGGATATCGGGTTGGTGGGGGATTTGTTTACGATTTTGCCGGAGTTGGAAGCGGCGTTGTAGGTGAGTATCCAGCGCTCGGTTTGCTCCGTCGGAGGCACAAGATAAATGTTCTGCGACGGTCATTCTGTTTTGGATCGCCTGCAAAAAGCTATGGTCGCCGACCATTCACGTTGAACTTCGTGGGGGAAGCCGAGCGCCGGCCCACGTGTGGCACCATTCGCAGCCCACTCCAATGTGTCAACCGCCCCCATTCAACGGGCCTAGGCGCCGAAGGATTGTTGATCAGATGACTTCCACTCCCTTACCCGCCGGTTCAGAGCCCGGTAACTGCGTCGAGCTTTCCGTCGTAGCGCCAGTGTATGGGTGCCAAGATTGTCTGGAAGATCTCGTGGACCAGGTGCAGGCTGCGGCGACGTCCATGGCCGTGTCGTTCGAGATGATCCTCGTCGATGACGCCAGCCCCGACGGGGCATGGGGCCGCATCGAAGAGCTTTCGCGTACCCGGCCGTGGCTGCGCGGATTGCGCCTGTCGCGGAATTTCGGGCAGCACTCGGCGATCTCGGCGGGTATCGAACATGCTACGGGCTGCTGGACCGTGGTGATGGATTGCGACCTGCAGGATGCGCCCGGCGAGATTCCCAAGCTGTACCGCAAGGCCATCTACGACCAGCTGGACGTAGTATTCGCGCAGCGTATCGATCGTCAGGATAAGGTGCTCAAACGACTCTCGTCCTGGAGTTTCTTCACCCTGCTGGGCTGGCTCACCGGGGTTACTCAGGATCCGACCACCGCCAATTTCGGTATTTTCCATCGCAAGGTGATCGACGCCGTCTGCGAAATGCCCGAGCGCGACCGTTCATTCCCTCTGATGGTAAGGTGGGCCGGCTTCCGTACCGGCAAGCTCCCGGTCCAGCACCGGGCACGCGCCGTCGGCGAAACCTCCTACACTCTCCGCAAATTGCTCAAGCTGTCGATGAACATCGCGCTGGGCTATTCGGAAAAACCGCTGCGCATGGTCGCGGGGACCGGCATTGTCTGTTCGCTGGTCGCCTTCGTACTGGTCGGCATGAGCCTGCTGCGCTGGTGGGACGGGGATATCGAAGTCGCCGGATACACCTCGATCATTGGATCGGTGTGGCTGATCGGTGGCATGGTGATGTTCTGCCTGGGCGTCGTCGGGCTGTATGTGGGCCAGGTCTTCCGTAACGTGCAGCACCGCCCCTACTACATCGTTGCCGATGCGGTGAACGATGCGCGGGAAGCGCGATGAGCGTCGTCTTCGATCACGGCCAGGGCCGCATTGCCGCGCGCCTTACACCGTGGGATGAGCGGGCGCTGGGTTTCGTCACCGCCGAAGTCACTGCGCTGGATATCGCGACGGTCGACCAGGCCGGTCCGTTGCTGGCGGAACTCGAGCACTGGTGCGCCGGCCAATCGGTGCATTACTTTTTCGGCCGCATCGACGCGCGGTCTCCGGTGGCCAAGGCGGCGCTGCTGCAGCACGGCTACCAGTTCGTTGAAACCTCGCTGACCGTCTCGCGCAGTGGTTTAGCCCACCTGCCCACCGTCCCGCGCGGCATGTTGCCGACGCTGCGCCCGGCCACCGCGGCGGATATCCCGGAGCTTCGCCGTATCGCGGCCACGGATTTCGCCCATGGCAGGTTCCTTGAAGATCCGGCGATCGACCCGGGGCGCGCGGCCAACCGCACCGCCAACTGGGTCGAGGACCTCGTCACCGGCGGGCTTGCGCAAGTCGCCGAATCGCGCGGCAGGACGATTGGCTTCCATGCCGAGCGCGTCCATCCCGAACAACGCAGTGCCGAACTGCTGCTGACCGGCGCCACCGCGCCCTACGCGATGCTGGCGCTGCCGCTGTGGGTCACCGCACTGGAATCGCTTGCCGCCCGGGATATCCAGCAGTGCACCACGATCGTCTCTGCCGCCAACACGGGCATCCTCAATCTGTATGCCCGTCTCGGATTCCATTTCAACAGCACCCTGTTTGGGTTCAGGAAATTTATATGAACGATGCCGTTACCGAAGATAAAGTTGTCGCCGTGTTCGCCCGTGTGCTGGGCATCGCTCCGGACACCATCAACGATGATCTGCGCTACGCGACCATCCCGCAGTGGGATTCCATCGCGCACATGTCCGTGGTTGCAGCGCTCGAAGAAGCCTTCGGCGTGATGATCGACATGGACGAAGTGATCGACATGAGCTCGGTCGGCAAGGCGCGCGAGATCCTGCGCAAGCACGGCGCGGCTGTCTGAGCATGTCCACCGCCGTGCCTGTCATCCTGGTTACCGGTGCCTCGCGCGGGATCGGACGGGCGATCGCGCTGCATCTGGCTGCAGAGCCGGCTCAGCTTGTCCTGGTGGCGCGCGACGAGCAGGTGTTGGCCAGCCTCGCCGCGGAGGTCGAGTCGATTGGTGCCCCCGCGCCCTTGTGTACGGCGCTGGACCTGACCGATGCGGACGCGATTGCCGCGTTGTTCAAGCAGGTGTTTTCCCGTTTCGGTCGCCTGGACGGACTGGTCAACAATGCAGGGGTGCTGCATGAGGGCCTGCTTGGCATGATCCGCGCCGAAGACATCGACCAAGTGCTGGCCGTCAACGTCAAGGCGCCGCTGATGGCGATGCAGTATGCGTCGCGCCTGATGGCACGCACCGGCAAGGGCAGCATCGTCAATCTGGTCTCGATCATGGGCGTCAACGGCGCTGCCGGCCTGAGCCTGTACGCCGCCAGCAAGGCCGCCTTGGTCGGCGCGACGCGCTCGGCATCCAAAGAGCTGGCACCGCGCAGAATCCGCGTCAACGCCGTCTCGCCCGGCTTCATCGACACCGACATGACCCGCGGCATGCCCGAGGCCGCGCACGCCAAGCGCGTGGCCTCGATCGGGATGGGGCGTGCCGGTACGCCACAGGAAGTCGCCGAGCTGGTGTCCTTCCTGCTGGGCGACGCGTCGAGCTATGTCACCGGCCAAGTGATCGGCATTGACGGACAGATGGTGGTCTGAATGCCGTTCTGGAATCTGGAACAACACGGGTCCCGCATCGCCCTCGTCGACGGCGACCAGCAGTTGGATTTCACGACGCTGGCCCGTTTGGCCGACCAGCAGGCGGCTGCACTCCCTGCGGGGCGCGGCATGGGTCTGCTGTGCATGCCCACCAGCGTCGAAGCGATCGCCCTCTACCTCGGCGCGCTGCGCACCGGCCAGGTGCCGTTGCTGCTGCAGCCGGACATCGATCCGGACCTGCTCGCCGATCTCGTCGAGCACTACCAGCCGGACTGGGTCGCCAGTACCGGTGAAGCCGCCGATGGCTACCAGACCGTGCAGCGCGGCACCGTGCTCGCACTGCACGTGCGCCAAGCCGCTGCGCCCGCGATCGCACCGCATCCCGATCTCGCGTTGTTGTTGAGCACCTCCGGCAGCACCGGCTCTTCCAAGCTCGTACGGCTGTCGGGCAGTGGCCTGGACGCCAATGCCGAGGCGATCGTCGCCTACCTCGGGCTGCAGCCGTCGGATCGTGCGATCACCACGCTGCCGCTGGCGTATTCGTTCGGCATGTCGATCCTCAACAGCCACCTTGCCTGTGGCGGATCGGTGGTGTTGAGCAACGACAGCCTGATGACGCGCGAATTCTGGGACGCCGCGCGGACGCATGCGATCACCTCGCTGTCCGGTGTGCCTGCCACCTTCGAGATCCTCCGCCGCATGGGGCTGGCCCGCATGCAGCTGCCGAGCATGCGGATGCTGACCCAGGCCGGTGGGCGTCTGCGCGACGAGCTGGTCCAGTATTTCGCCACCGCCAGCCAGGAGCATGGTCTGGCGTTCTATGTGATGTATGGCCAGACCGAAGCATCGCCCCGCATCAGCTACGTGCCGACCGACCGCCTGCTGGACAAGATCGGCAGCATCGGCATTCCCATCCCCGGTGGGCGCATGCAGGTCGATGCGGCCAGCGGCGAACTGGTCTATTCCGGGCCGAACGTCATGATGGGGTATGCGGTCGAACGCGCGGACCTGGGCAACGGCGATGACATGCACGGTGTGCTGCGGACCGGTGACCTGGTACGGGTGGACGACGACGGGTTCCACTACATCATCGGGCGCGCCAAGCGCTTCCTGAAGATTTCGGGCAACCGCGTGAACCTGGATGAGGTGGAGGCGATGCTGTCGGCTGCGCTCGGGCAGCAGATCGTCTGCTCCGGCGGTGACGATGACCTGGTCGCCTTCAGCCATGGCGATGCCATCGCGGAGCAGGGCCAGGTCCGCCAGCTGGTGCAGGCCCGCTACAAGCTTTTCGGCGGCCATGTCCGCGCGATCCACCTGGACGCTTTGCCGTTGATGGCTAGCGGCAAAGTGGACTATCAGAGCCTCCGGCAGATGACCGGACAAGGAGCAGCAACGTGACCCTGCCTGCCACCCCCGTGGCCAGCTCCTCCAGTGCGCTGGATGTGGATGTATTCGGTCTGGACCGCGAACGCAAGCGGGCCTGGCTGCTGGAAGGACTCAACCGCCTGACCGCGCACCACCAGTCGCATTGCGCGCCCTACGCGCGCATCCTGGACGGGCTGTGGCCGGCTTCACCGGCCCAGACACTGGAAACCGTGCCATGGTTGCCGGTACGCATGTTCAAGCTGCTCGACCTCAAGAGCATCGATGACACCCAGGTGTCGCGCACCCTGGTCTCCAGCGGCACGACCGGGGCCGCTGTCTCGCGCATTTTCCTGGATGCCGAGACCGCGCGTGCGCAGGCCCGGGCACTGACCCGGATCTTCTCGCACTTCGCCGGTGCCAAGCGCATGCGCATGCTGGTGGTGGACGACGACAGCTTCCTGCGCGACCGCACCCGCTTCAACGCGCGCGCGGCCGGCATCTTGGGCTTTTCCAACTTCGGCCGGGACCACCTTTACCTGCTCAATGAGTCGCTGCAACCGGACTGGGCCGCGCTTGAGGCGTGGCTGCAGGCACACCCGGACGAGCCGGTGCTGCTGTTCGGCTTCACCTTTATCGTCTGGCAGTCCTTCGTGCAGGCCGCGCAGCGCGACGGCAAGCAGATCCGCTTCCCCGCCGGCAGCATGCTCGTGCATGGCGGCGGCTGGAAGAAGATGGACGAGCAGAAGGTCGACAACGCCGCGTACAAGGCAGCGCTGTCGAGCACGTTCGCGATCGAACGGGTGCACAACTACTACGGCATGGTCGAGCAGGTGGGGTCGATCTTCTTCGAATGCGAACATGGCCACCTGCATGCGCCGGCCTATGCCGACGTGATCGTGCGTGACCTGCAGGACCTTGCGCCCGTGCCACATGGCACCGTCGGCGCGATCCAGGTGCTGAGCCTGCTGCCGGAAAGCTATCCCGGCCATAGCCTGCTGACCGAAGACCTGGGCGTGATCCACGGCGAGGACGACTGCGCCTGCGGACGGCCCGGCAAGTACTTCGGTGTACTGGGACGTATCAAGAACGTGGAAATCCGCGGCTGCAGCGACACTCGGACGGTACCCGGCGCATGACGACTCTGCTCTTTTCGATCCACCCGCACGCCACGCTGGACAGCGAGTTGGCGCGGCTGTCCGCACTTCCGCCCGTGGTGCCGTTCTCGGCACCGCTGCGCGAGTTCGTCGCCGAATTCTCCAAGCGCATCTTCGCCCTCCCGCAGCTGCGCGAGCATCCCGAGCTGGCCACCCTGGGCCACTGGTTCCGCGGTGCCGCGGTCAACCAGCTGTCACAGCGTCTGGCGGGCCGACCGTCCGAACTGAACCTGGCACGCGGGCTCGTCTTCCACCTCGCGCCGGCCAACGTCGATGTGCTGTTCGCCTACGCCTGGCTGATGTCGGTGCTGGCGGGCAACACCAACGTGGCGCGCCTGTCGCAGAAGCCCAGCACCCAGCGTGACGCGTTGGTGTCGATCCTGCATGCGATGCACCGCGAAGGCCTGCATCCCCAGGTACTGGAACGCGCGGTGCTGCTGACGTACCCGCATGACGACGCGATCACCAGCCAGATTTCGCGCCACTGCCATTCCCGCATTATCTGGGGCGGCGATGCCACCGTCGCCAAGATCCGTTCGCTGCCGATCGCGCCCCTCGCGGTGGAGCTGGCATTCCCGGACCGCTTCGGCGTTGCGGTGGTCCGTGCGGACGCACTGACCGCCAGCACCGACATCGAGATCGAGGAACTGGCCCGCCGCTTCTGCAATGACGTGCTGTGGTTCGGCCAGCAGGCCTGCTCGTCGCCCCGCTGCGTCTACTGGATCGGCACTGCCGCGGATGTCGCGGCGGCCAAGGCACGCTTCTGGCCTGCCGTCCGCGCCCAGGCCGGACAGATCGAGGACGAGCCCGCCGCGCTGATGGCGCGCGTGACCGACGCCAATCTGCTGGCTGCGCTGGGCCATCGCGTCCATAGTCCGGACTCGATGGGCCTGTATCCGCTCCGCCTGGAGACCGGTCACGCCGACGGCCACATCCGGGAGATCCAGTCGGGCCACGGCCTGGTCGTCGAAGTCGAGCTGCAGGCGCTGCACGAGCTTGCCGCGCAGCTGGATGACCGGGACCAGACCTTGGTGCAGCATGGATTCACTGCGCAGGACCTGGGCACCTTCCTGTCCGGTCTCGGCAACCGAGCCGTGGACCGGGTCGTGCCGTTCGGACGGGCATTGGATTTCCACCCCGTATGGGACGGCAACGACCTGCTTGACGTTCTCACCCGCAAAATCACCCTGCCGGCGACCTGAATCCGATGAGCTACGTCTTTATCGCAATGACCATCCTGCTGACCGTTTACGGTCAGATCACCCTGAAATGGCAGGTCGGGCTCAACCCCGGGGCGACCATCGACGGCCTCAACCCGCGTGCCATCATCACCCTGCTGCTCAATCCGTGGGTGATCAGCGCCTTCGCGGCCGCGTTCGGGGCCTCGTTGTGCTGGATGGCCGCGATCAGCCGGATGCCGCTGAGCAAGGCCTATCCCTTCACGGCACTGAGCTTCCCGCTGGTCGCGGTGCTGACGGTCCTGCTCTTCCGGGAGTCCTTCGACTCACATAAGATCGCGGGCACTGCCCTGATCATCCTCGGGGTCATCGTGCTATCACGCTCAGGGGCCTGAATCATGTCGCAGAAGACCGATGGTTTGCACGCTGTACTGTCGCATCCGAAAGTCTACGATCTGCTACAGAATCTACTAGGCGCCAAGCGATCCCGCGCCAGATTGATCCGGGATCACATCCGCCCACGCACCGGCGACCGCATCCTCGACATCGGCTGCGGCACCGGTGAGTTGTTCAGTCAGATGCCGGCGGGACTGCGTTACGTGGGATTCGATCTGTCCGAGGACTACATCGCCGCGGCCCGGCAACGGCACGGCGCCCACGCGCGCTTCGAGTGCATGGACGTCGCGGAGTACCGCGTTGCCGGCACCGAGGAACGGGGCGCCGATCTGGTGCTGGCGATCGGCATCCTGCACCACCTCGATGATGATCGCGCGCGCGCCCTGATGCGCACCGCGCACGCCGCCTTGAAACCGGGCGGCCGCTTCATCTCGCTGGACGGTACCTATATCGATGGCCAGTCGCCCATCGCGCGGGCCCTGATCGCCCGTGACCGCGGCCAGAGCATCCGCACGCCGGCGGCCTACCAGGCCCTGGCCGAGGCTGAATTCGGCGCGGTGAAGGTCCAGGTCAGAGACGATATGCTCTACGTACCGTATACACACTACATCATGGAATGCGTGCGCTAGGGCCCGCCCAGCCGCGATCAGGAGCACCAGTGATTCCGTTCAACAAGCCCTACATGACCGGCCAAGAGCTGGTGAACATCACCCACGCACACGCCAATGGCCACCTTAGCGGAGATGGTCCGTTCACCAAGCAGTGCAACGCCTGGCTGACCGAGCGGACCGGTGCCAGCAGTTCCCTGCTGACCCACTCCTGCACCGCGGCCCTCGAGATGGCGGCCCTGCTGCTGGACCTGGTGCCGGGCGATGAAGTGATCATGCCGTCCTACACCTTCGTGTCGACCTCCAACGCCTTCGTGCTGCGCGGCGCGGTGCCGGTCTTCGTGGATATCCGCGCCGACACCCTGAACATCGACGAGGCGCTGATCGAAGCCGCCATCACGCCCCGTACCAAGGCCATCTGCGTGGTGCATTACGCAGGCGTCTCGTGCGAGATGGATACGATCCTGGCGATCGCGGCACGCCATGGCCTGGCCGTGGTGGAAGATGCCGCACAGGGCATCATGTCCAGCTACAAGGGCCGCCCGCTGGGTACGCTCGGCGACCTGGGCGCCCTGAGCTTCCACGAGACCAAGAACATCATTTCCGGCGAAGGCGGCGCGCTGCTCTGCCGCGACAGCACGCATGCCGAGCGCGCGGAGATCATCCGTGAGAAGGGCACCAACCGCAGCCGGTTCTTCCGCGGCCAGGTCGACAAGTACACGTGGGTGGACGTAGGCTCCTCGTTCCTTCCGGGCGAGATCACGGCCGCCTTCCTCTCCGCGCAGATGGATGCGGCAGAGGACATCACCGAGCGCCGCCTGGCCATCTGGGACCGCTACCACGCCTGGGCCGAAGCCCATGAGGCCGCAGGGCTGCTCACCCGCCCCACGATTCCGGCGCATTGCACCCACAACGCGCACATGTATTACATGCTGCTGCCGTCGCTGGAGATCCGTACCCGGTTCATCCAGGACCTGAGGGAGCACGGCGTGCAGGCGGTGTTCCATTACATTCCGCTGCACTCCTCGCCGGCGGGACTGGCGCACGGCCGTACCGGTTCGGACATGTCCGTCACTGATGACATCGGCAAGCGCCTGGTGAGAATGCCGCTGTGGATCGGCGTGGAAGACCACCTCCCTGAGATCCTCGCTGCGGCCGACCGTGCATTGGTCGGCTGAGAGATGCACATTCAGGCGTTTTCCCGAAAGTCGGCGTCCGACTGGCCCACCATGGTCGTCATCGTCATGGCCAGCGCGGCCTTCATCAACGCCGCGATGTACATCTCCTACGCGAGCATCCCGTTTGTCACCTCCGATGGCTGGTATTTCATCGATGCCTTCCTGCAGAAGCACTACCACGGCGGTGTGACGCTGCAGGATCTGTACATCAAGCGCAGCGCGGATGACCACGCCCAGCCGATCCAGAAGCTGTTGCTGCTGTGGAATGCGGAGTCGTTCGATCTGGACTTCGTGATCGAGTCCTACATGGGGCTCGCCATTGCCGCGGCCGCCTGGGTGCTGATGCTGCATGCCGCCCGCTGCGACAACCACGATCGGGACCGGGGTGCGTGGTGGATCCTGCCGATGACCGCCTCGGCCGCGAGCTTCGTCTCGCTAAGTGGCGGCATGGTCTTCAACTGGTCGCTGGTGACCCTGGGCTACCTGGGGCCCCTGGCGTTGATCGGAATGGCCATGGCCAGCTGGCACGCGGTCCGGCACGGACGCTGGCTGACGCTGTGGCTTGTGGCGGCAGCGGTGGCCTTCACGCTCGACAGCGCCGCATTGATCTGCGCGATCAGCATTGCCCTTGCGCTGCTGATCCTTGAAGCCAAACAGCGCGGCGCCGGTTGGCGGCGCACCGCGGCCGTGGTCGCCGTCGTGGCGGTGTCCGTGGTCGCATACGGGTTGACGAGCCGCTTCTACCTGCATCCCCATCTCGCCGACGCGGCGGCAGGGCCGTCGGCGCTCTCGGCGTTGCGCGGCCTCGGCGCCGAGCGGCTGCAGCAGATGGTCCTGTCCATTGCCGCGCTGTCCATTTCCGATCGCCCTGCCCTGCAGTTCTACGTGCCCGCCAAGGCCGAGCTGCTGCATCGGGCCGCCGGACTGGCGGTCGTCGCGGCGCACGCCTGGTTCTGGTGGCGGGCATGGCGCGATGCATGGAACCGTACCCAGTTCATCGCCGTGACCCTGATGCTGTTCTGCTACGGGGCCGTCGCCGGCATCGTCATCGGCCGGGTGTCGATGTTCGGGCCGGACTACGTGTTCCAGCAGCGCTACCTGATGCTGTACCAGTTGGGGACCGTCGCGGTCACGTTGATGGCCGCAGGCGCCGACTGGTCGGCGTGGCGCTGGCCCCAACGGACGCTGGTGGGCCTGGGCCTGCTTGCGTTGGTCGCGATCCAGTGGCCCTTGTCCAAGGTGACCTGGGCAGACGCGGTGTACGTACAGAACTACGGCAACAACCTGGGGCGCGAGATGATCCTGCTCGGCAAGGATCCCACCGTGCGGCTGGCCTCCTGCGCTCCCACGCTGGTGATCTGCCAGGCCGACCGGGACGAGCAGGTCCGCTCGATCTCGCTGCTCCGCGACCACCAGCTCAATGCGTTCTCCACGCGGATGCTGGAGCGCTATTCCATGGAGTCACTCGACGCGGAGGCGGGCCCGGTCGAACTGGTGGATGCACCCGCCCCGTGAGGGTCCGCTCAGTGAGCCGCAGGCGGCAGCGCGCAGCCTGCCGGCTCGGCAACACGGGTGAAGGCAAGCTCCGCGCCCGTGCCGGCGCTGACGACGCTGATCCGATCGGTCGGCAGCACCGGTACGGGAAGCGCTGCCTGCCCCGCGTACGGCCCGGTGGCCACCTCCAGGATGGACTGGTCGGCGCGCCGGACCTCGATCCGCACGGCCTGGGCATCGTCTGCCGACGGGACGTGCCATTGGATCTCGGCCGCCTGCCCACCGTCGATGCAACCCGGTGCCGTCGTTGGCTGGACGCAGACCACGCAGTTGCCGTGGGCCCGGCCCTCATCCACCACGCGGTATCCCACCGCCGAAGCGTCCGCAGGCGGGCGTTGGCAGGCGCTCAACAGCAGCACCCCGAACAGCAGTACGCGCCTACCGTGAATCATGAGCGTCTCCGGCCAAAGATGGCCATTCTAGCCGGGGGTCAAGGCAGGGGCGACAGCGCAGCGCCTGCGCTGAACGAAGGTGCATCCCGGGACGAACATCATCGCGGTGTTCTGGGATAATTCCACGTCCATGCCCGCGGCTGCGCTGCGCCGCTCTGCTCCATGATCGAGGAACATCGATGAAGCAAACGCCGAAGAAAGTGCTGGTGGTGTTCGGTACCCGCCCTGAAGCCATCAAGATGGCCCCCGTCGTCGAAGCATTGCGCCTGACCCCGGGCGTGGAGCCCATCGTCGTGGTGACCGCCCAGCATCGGCAGATGCTCGACCAGGTCCTAGATCTTTTCGACATCACGCCCGACGAAGACCTGGATGTGATGGAGCCGGGGCAGACGCTGCAGGGGCTGTTCAGCAAGATCCTGATGGGCATGTGCGACGTGATTGCCCGCCATGCGCCCGACCTCGTTCTCGTCCATGGCGATACCAGCACCACGCTGGCCTCGGCCCTGGCGGCGTTCTACAACCGGGTACCCGTTGGGCACGTCGAAGCAGGCCTGCGGACTGGCGACATCTACGCGCCTTGGCCAGAGGAAGGCAACCGCTGCCTCACAGCGCCGTTGACGTCGCTGCACTTCGCACCTACCGAGCGTGCGCGGGAAAATCTCCGGCGCGAGGACATCGACGATGGGCGCATTGAAGTCACCGGCAACACCGTCATCGATGCGCTACTGCAGGTCACCGCGCGGATCGAGTCCGACGTAGCACTCAGCGCCGAATTGGCCTCGCGATTCCCGTTCCTGGATGACAGCAAGAAGCTGGTTCTGGTCACTGGGCATCGCCGCGAGAACTTCGGTGACGGTTTCGAGCAGATATGCAAAGCACTACGCGGTCTTGCCGACCGCGGTGATACACAGATCGTTTATCCGGTACACCTCAATCCCAACGTCGGAGAGCCGGTAAATCGACTACTCGGCAACCATCCCGCCATCAGTCTGATCCCACCGCAGGACTACCTGCCGTTCGTGTACCTGATGTCGCGTGCGCATCTGCTCATCACCGATTCCGGCGGCGTGCAGGAAGAAGCGCCCTCGTTGGGCAAGCCCGTGCTAGTGATGCGGGACGTGACGGAGCGCCCAGAGGCAGTAGATGCGGGCACGGTTCGACTGGTGGGAATCGACACTGCGCGTATCGTCACCCAGGCCAATCGACTGCTGGACGATCCGGCAGCCTACGCAGCCATGTCCCGTGCACACAACCCGTATGGTGACGGCCACGCCTCCGAGCGCATTGCACGCCGCATCGTCGCAGGCTGAGCGGCGGAACGGCTGAAATGGAAAATGGCCGGGATACCCGGCCCTTTATCCCGAGAACTATAAGATCCACACCACACCGCATCAAACAGGCGGGTGGCGTTCACGGTAGGTGTGCGGCGCCCAAGGGCCCCACTTCGCTTCATAGATCGCCTTGTTCGTATCGAACAACGCCTGCTTGGCCCCGGCCTTCAGCTTGTTGAAGCTCGCCGACAGATGGTGGTGCACAAAGACATCGTCTGCACATAGGACCTTGAAGCCGTTCAGCGCCAGTCGTCGACAATAATCGTCGTCCTCGAAGAATCCGACGCCGAAGTCCTCATCCATCGGCCCCACTGCATCGTAAACTCGGCGAGGTATCATCACGCAGAAAAACGCCGCCGTGGCTATCTCGAACGAAGTACCCGGATTACGCCGGGTGTACTCTCCGGCACGCTCGATCATTTCTTCCATAGTGGCGTAGTGGATCTCGATGCGCGCTTCGTTGCCGATGTTATTGGTCACGGGCCCCACAAGACCTGCCCCCGGGTTCCGCCTGAGGTGCCGCATCAAGCCTCGCACCCAACCCGGCGTTACATAGGTGTCGTTGTTGAGGATAACGAGGTAGTCACCCGTCGCCGCCCGCAAGCCGACGTTATTACCTGCGGAGAACCCGACATTGGCGTCATTGGCGATGAAGACGCGATGCGTCCCGCCCAAGGCCCAATGCGTTAAGTACGCTTGGGTCCCGTCGGAAGATGCGTTGTCCACGGCGATGATCTCAAGATTGGGATAGTCGCTGTAGCGTTCGACACTTTCCAGGCAAGCCTGCGTGAACTGCAAGTTGTTGTAACAGAGCACTATAATGCTTACCTTCGGTTCGACGATCCTCGCTAGAGCATCGTCGAGCTCAGCGGCCCTATGCGCCCAAGTCTGCTGGCGAGCAAAAGCTTGACGCGCCTCCACCACGGCGGCGTCTGAGTCAGCGGGCTCCAGCGCAGTCGATACCTGCCTCGAGAAGTCGGCAGCATCATCCGCGACACGGACGAGCCCCGCGAACTGGGACATTTCCGGCAGATCGACCGACACCGTTGGCTTTCCAGCGCTTAGATATTCGTAGACCTTGACTGGGTTGGTGGCAAGGGTCAGTGGGATCACACGGAAAGGCAGCAGACATACATCAAATGCGTGCAGCCAGTACGGTAGCTCCTTGTAGGACACCTCGCCGATGAATCGTACGTTACGCAGATCGTGCAGGCGCTCTGCGGCGCCGGTTGTGTCCCGCCCTACGAGCAGGACCAGATCCCGAGGATGATCGACAGCGACGCGTCGGATCAGGTCCACGTCGAACCACTCAGCGATAGCACCGTAATAGCCGATGATCCGTCGCCGAGCCCGATCGACGAAGACTTCCGAAGGACGCGCGCAGAAGTGCTCGTATTCAGTCGCATTGCGGATCATCGCGATGTTCGCCGACTCGTTCTCCATCTCGTCGTAGAGCCACTGCGAGGTGACGATCAACAGGTCCGCGCTACCGACCAGTGTCCGCTCACCCGCCAGCACGTTCGCGGCGTTGTCCTTGAAGCCCCCGTGGTGATCCATGCAGTCGTAGACGAGCCGCATGTTGGGCAGGCTCTGAGCGGGCTCCAGCCAGAAGGGGTGCTGGACAAGCGATATTGAACGGGTGGTGCCCGTCCACTCGAGCAAGCTCGCGAGGCTAGCGCCGATCGCGTTCACCTGCTGCGCACTGGCGACGTCGAAGTAGATTGGCGGCGCACCGAGCACGTTGAGGTTGATCTGGAAGAGCCTCTCGGTCTTATCAAGCGGCTCGACCGAAAATCCCGGCTTGACCGAGTCCACGAAATTGTTGGAAATGTAGAAGACTCGATGTCCCTTCCCCGCCATAGCAGCGGCAAGGTGCTGCGGCCGTTGGAACCGAAAGTGCCAGTCAATTACGGCCCAGACGAAAACATCTTCCATGCCAGAGCCATCCGGCACAGTATGCCCGACGCCCAGACCGGCGCTCTCGCTCAAGATCACACGACTGGAGCGGAACATGCGGCGCAACTTGGCCTTGTCGGAAGGGTCCAACCGTCCGGTCCGCGCTGTGCGTCGAAGGAAGTTCCACGCCTGACGAAGGTGGGACCGCAAGGGCCACCCGATCGATCCACTTTCGTCTACGCCGGCTTCGCCGGTAGACATCATGCGTTTCAGATGACGCGAAGTCTCCCGCGGATCGACCATCAGCCGCTTCACCGCACGCATTGGCCGCGTCAGCGCCCAAGAGGTGCTGCGGTATACGCTCTGAAGTTCCTGCTCGATCACGGCGAGCCGCACACGCAGCGCCTCCCCCTCTCGGTTGGCCTCGGCGTGGGCGTCAATCGAGTGCTCGATGTCCGAAAGCTTCACTAGCATTGACGACTCGATGGATGCCACCAGGTCAGCAATCGCGTGCTCGGCACCCCTCGAAGCATTCGTTTCCCAGGTGATCGCGTCATGGATCTGTGCCAACGCATCCTGTTGGTTGCGCTGGAGTCGATCAAGGCTCCACTTGTGCTGTCGCACTTCCTCGCGCATTTCAGCGACGTTCGGCTGAAGCACTTCAATCACCTTGAGTGCTTCCAACACATCTTGCGCTTGCCCTTGGAGCTCGTGGCGCACTATCTCCTTGGAGCTCGATACATCTTCGCCCAAGCTCTCCAGCAGACGAGCAATTCGATCGAGTCTCTTGTGCGAGTCCACCCGATCGGAATGCCCAGCGTTCACATCTGCAACCACCCTACTCACCAGGCGGGCGATCTGATCCAACACTTCCCGCGAATCTTTCCAATGGGACTGCTCGGCGGCCGCATCTGCGACCAGCCGATCCAGCAGAGTGCCGACCCGTTCCAGCCCGCCGCGCGAATCCGCCCAGCCGAAACGCTCGGCAGTGGCGTCCGCAACCGCTTGGGGTAGCGTCTTGGCGTTCTCAATCGCCTCTCGCATCTGCTGCTCGACCACTGTTCGTGTAAATGCTTCCGAGTGGATCGCGAACGCCTGCGCCAGTGGCGTGCCTTGCGCCGACGGAGAGGCGACCAACCGCGACAGCACATCCATGACTTCACGCGACCAGTATGCCGATGCCCCGGAGCGGTCATCCAAGGTTCGAAGACTGCGCAGATAGCCCTCGAGGATCGCGGACTTCACCGGCGCCGCATCGTCGATTATCTTGACAAAGCGTCGCCACAGAGTGCCTGCTTCCCGTTCCGTACCCGCGCGCGCGGACACATCTGCGATGACCTCGGGTCCGTGATCTTGCAATTGCCCGGCCAGCGTCGACGCCGTGATATCAGGGAGACCCCGACCCGAGAGATTGCTGTGGCTCGCCTTGGCGTACAGCGCCTCATCGAGCAGACCTTTGACGCCCTCGTAACCGACGAGCACGACAGGCACACCGACAGCGAGCCCTTCCAGCGCCACGCGCCCCATGCCGGCGACGCCGTCGTAATTGCTCATAAGCGCATTAGCGTCTGGGCGCTCACCCAACATGCGAACTTGGCCATCCGCGATCATCGCGGCGAGTGACTCCTCCAACCAGGGTCGTGCAGGGCCGTCGCCGCAGATATCAACCCCCCCCAGCCCGATCTCGATACCGGCACGAGCGAACGTCTCGATCCCTTTGACCT